>CAVPXA010000022.1:0-44471 GCA_963709635.1 uncultured Thermoleophilia bacterium | reverse complement strand
GTAGCGGTACCAGCGGGGCCGCGGGAAGTTGCGCCACAGCGGCCCGGGCTTGCCGAGGCGGCGCAGCAGCCGAGGCCCCCAGGCGGCACTCCAGTCCCGCGCGCCGGGGAGGAACCAGCTGCGCCGGCCGGCCGCCGCCGCGCGCACCTGCCGCGGCAGCCACGCTCGCGCGGGTCCCCGGCCGCCGGCCGGCCGCGTAGAAGCGCGGCTCCAGCAGCGGCTGGCGCTCGCCGATGACTCCCGCGTAGCGGGCCAGCTCGGGCGAGCGCCGTCCCCGGGTAGATCCGCAGACCCACCATGGCGACGACGGCCGTCGGCGCCACCTCGTCGGTCACGCGCACCGTCTCGGCGACCGTCGCCGGCGTCTCGCCCGGACCGCCGAAGAGCAACGAGTGGCACACGTCGAGGCCGGCCGCCTTCGCCGCGGCGGTAGACGCGCGCAGGTCCCCGATCGTGAACGACTTGCCGAACCCGGCCAGCAGCTCCTCGGCAGCCGTGTCGATGCCGAAGTCCACGGAGGTGCAGCCGGCCGCCGCGCAGCAGCCGGAACACGTCCGGGTCGCTCACGCGCGGCTGCAGGTAACAGGAGAAGCAGACGTCCGCGAGCGGGGCGCCCGGTCCGGCTGCGGCGCCGGCAGCAGCTCCTCGCAGACGGCCGCTCATGTGCCCCTCTTCCGCGTTGAACGACGAGTCGACGACGAACTGCTCGGTGGTGCCGAGGTCGCGGCGCAGCCGCTCCATCTCGTCGGCGACGGCCTCCGGAGGGCGCCGCCGCAGCCGCGTGCCCTCGAGCCGGGGGTAGGTGCAGTACACGCAGCGGTGCGGGCAGCCGCGCGCCGTCTGCACGCCGGCGGTGCGGTACCGCCCGGCGCCGGGGAAGACGGCGGCGAGGTCGCCGGGCAGGCGACGTCGCCGAGGTCCGCGAGCAGCCGCTCGACGATGCCGCCGGGCAGCTCGTCGTGCGCCGAGCCGAAGCGCCGCCGGCTCGCCGTCGCCCGACCACGCCGTCCGCGACCAGCAGCGCGCGGCGGATCTCGCGCGGGAAGATGGAGAACGCCGGGCCGCCGAGGACGATGCTGCGCTCCGGCTGCGGCCGCACGCACCGTGTCCGCCACGCGCGCGTACCACTCCGTGTAGGTGTTGCGTGTGCGGCCAGGCGGCGTTGTCGGCGTTGCGCAGCGAGAGCCCGACCACGTCGGGCCGCCACTCCGTCAGCTCGGCCCGCAGGGCAGCGAGAGGCCGCCGGTAGAGGCCCGCGTCGAAGACGCGGGCCCGGCCGCCGGCGGCCTCCACGGCCCCGCGCCACGTACAGCGCGCCGACGGGGAACGCCGGCTCCGGGAACTGCTCCCGGTTGGCGACGACCAGCAGGACGCGCCGGCCTGGGGCTGCTTCCGGCGTCGCTCATGCCGCGATGATACCCCGCGAACGCCCCGTTGCCGTACGCCGAGCCTCCTCCTAACACCACGGCCACGCCCGCCGAACGCGCCCCGGCCACACTGGCCGCACCGGTCGCCCGACCGGTCGTGAACGAAGAAGGGGAGCCCACATGCACACACGCAGCGCCACCTCGGAGCGCCCGCGCGGCACGCGCCTGACGACCGGCCGTCGCCGTCGGCTCGGCGTCATCCTCGCCGGCCTCGCGCTGGCCGCCACCGCCGTGGCCTACAGCGCCGACGACGCGAGCGCCGCCAAGGCCTGCAAGCCGGGCAAGCCAAGAACGTCATCGTCATGATCAGCGACGGCATGGGCTACAACCAGATGCTCGCCGGCGACTACTTCCAGTACGGCGCCACCGGCGAGCAGGCCTACCAGCAGTTCCCGGTGCGCACCGCCATGAGCACGTACTCCGTCTACGGCTCGTACGACCCGCTCGCGGCCTGGGGGCTCTTCGACTACGCCAAGAACGCGCCGACCGACTCCGCCTCCGCGGCCACCGCGATGTCGACCGGCGTCAAGAACCAGGACGGCGTCATCGGCGTCGACGTCAACGGCAAGCCGCTCTACCACGTCGCCCAGCGGGCCGAGGTGCTTAAGAAGTCGACCGGCGTCGTCACCTCCGTCGAGTGGAGCCACGCGACCCCGGCGGGTTCGTCGCCCACAACGCCAGCCGCAACAACTACGCGGCGATCGCCAGCCGAGATGATCAACGACTCCGGCACCGACGTGATCATGGGCGCCGGCAGCCCGCTCTTCGACGACAACGGCGCCCCCGTCGCGACCCCGAGCCAGTACAAGTACGTCGGCGGCGTGGACACCTGGAACGCGCTCGTCAACGGCACGGCCGGCGGCGACGCCGACGGTGACGGCGACGCCGACCCGTTGAAGCTCATCCAGTCCAAGCTCCAGTTCAAGCGCCTCGCCTATGCCGCCAAGACGCCGGCCCGCGTCTGCGGCACCGCCCGCTCCGCCACCACCCTGCAGCAGTCGCGCGCCGGCAACACCATGGCCGCCCCGTACACGGTGCCGATGAACGCCAACGTCCCCGACCTCGCGACCATGACAAGGGCGCGCTCAACGTGCTCGACGCCAACCGCAAGGGCTTCTTCCTCATGGTCGAGGGCGGCGCCGTCGACTGGGCGGGTCACGCCAACCAGCCCGGCCGCACCATCGAGGAGCAGGTCGACTTCAACGACGCCGTCGCGGCCGTCTGCCGCTGGGTCGCCGCAACAGCAGCTGGGACGAGACGCTGGTCATCGTGACCGGCGACCATGAGACCGGCTACCTGTGGGGCCCCGGCACCGGCGCCGCGCGACCGGCCAGGGCACCTGGGTGCCGCTCGTCAACAACGGTGAGGACGCCATGCCCGCCATGCAGTTCAACAGCGGCGACCACACCAACTCGCTCATCCCGTTCTTCGCCAAGGGCGAGGGCGCTCGGCAGCTCCGCGCCGCCGCCAGAGGGTAACGACCCGATGCGCGGCAAGTACCTCGACAACACCGCGATCGCCGAGGTGGTCTTCTCGGCGATGCGCTGAGCGCCGGCCGCCACGAGGCGGCGAGCGCCGGCGCCGGTCCAAGCCCGGCGCCGGCGAGATGCTCAGATCGAGCCGGCGTCCCTTCCGGCCGCCCGCCCGTCGCATGCTAGACCGGTATCCTGCCCTTGCCCGGCGCTTCCGAGCCTTGCCGAGCCACCAGCGGCGCCACGGCCACACGCCGTCCATCTCCACTTCGAGGGAGAAGCTCAGGAAGGTCCGGATCAGGACGATCAGGCCGAGGGACAGGACGTTCTCCCAGGTCTGGTCGACGGCGACGGTCCTGATGAGGTCGGCGGCGACGAGGATCTCCAGGCCGAGGAGGATGCTGCGCCCGAAGTAGCGGCGCAGGACGACGTAGGACTCCTCTTGCGGCCTGCCGAAGCGGGCGCGCGCAGCTTTCGACCACGCCCGCGCAGAACCCGGCGACGAGCACCGCGACGCCGCGACCTCGAACGCGCGGGAGGTCCACTCCATGGCTTCCGTGAACGTCATCCCACCGCCTCCGGGTCGGTCCGCCGGCACCGTGTGCCGCTCGCCGGAGAGGCTTCGCCGCCGGCGGCCGCAGCCCTGCCGGACGGCCCCTGCCCGCGACCGTCAGCGCTTCGTGTGGTGCTTCTGCCCGCCCTTGCGCTCGCGGTGCGTGCCGTCGGACTTGGTGCTCCGGTGCGTCTGCGCCTTGCCGGCCTGGCGGTTCTGCGCCCGCGTGTACAGCCACAGCAGGAGGCACGCGACGGCGATGGACCCGATGATCCCGCCGGGCGCGATCCGGAAGCCGTCGCCCATGATGAGGTTGACGATGATGCCGGCGATCAGCGAGCCGGAGATCCCGATGATGAAGAGGACGCCCCAGTCGGTGGGGTACTTCTCGCGGCGGATGAGCAGGCTGGCCGACCAGCCGGCCACCATGCCGATGACGATGAAGATGAGGATGGTCCACATGGCGCAGGGTGCTCCTGTTCAGAGAGGCGACGACGGGCGCGCGGATTCTACCGCATCGCCGCACGTCGCCGCCACCCCGCGGAGGACGGGCGGCCGGCCGAAGCTCGGCGAGGATGCTCAGGGCGCGAGAGGTAGTGCGCTGCGGAGAAGCACCACCAAACGTACATGCAAAGACCCCATGGGGCTACCTGGGCGTACGCTTGGTGGTGCTCGTCCGGAGCACACATACCGGCCCGCCCGGCCATCGAGCCTCGGCGGGCGGACCTCGGCGGGCCGTCGGCGGGCGGAGGCCCGCGGCTCAATGATGGAAGCTGGACCCCTCGTCCCCGCGCATCATCGGCGCGGCCAGCTTCTCCAGCCGCTTCACCTGCGTCTCCAGGTCGGCGAGCAGCATGTCGGCGACGTCGAACGTGAATCCGCGGCGCACCACGACGCGCAGCGCCGCGAGGTCCTCCCGGTTCTTGGGGAACGTGTAGGCCGGCACCTGCCAGCCCCGCTCGCGCAGCGCCGCCGAGACGTCGAACGCGGTGAAGTTCTTCACGTCGTCCTTCACCTTGAACGCGAACACCGGCAGCTGGTCGCCGCGCGTGATCAGCTCGAACGGGCCCATCTCCTCGATCGGCCTCGGCGGTGTACATGGCCACGTCGCGCGCGTACCCCTGCACCCGCTTGTAGCCCGCGAAGCCGAGGCGCAGGAAGTTGTAGTACTGGGCGACGACCTGCGAGCCGGGCCGCGAGAAGTTGAGCGCGAACGTCGGCATCTCGTCGCCCAGGTAGTTGACCCAGAAGATGAGGTCCTCGGGGAGGGCGGCGGCGTCGCGCCAGATCGCCCAGCCGACGCCCGGGTACACCAGGCCGTACTTGTGCCCCGAGACGTTGATGGACTGCACGCGGGGCACACGGAAGTCCCACTCGAGGTCCGGATCGAGGAACGGCGCGATGAACCCGCCGGACGCGCCGTCCACGTGGATCGGGATGTCGAGACCTGTGCGCTTCTGCAGGTCGTCGAGCAGCTCCGACATCTTCTTGACGTCCTCGTAGCTGCCGTCGAACGTCGAGCCCATCACCACCACGACGCCGATGGTGTTCTCGTCGCACAGCTTGACCGCCTCCTCGGGCGAGAGGTGGTAGCGGTCGCCCTCCATCGGCACCAGGCGCATCTCGACGTCCCAGTAGTTGGCGAACTTGTCCCAGCACACCTGGACGTTGATGCCGGTGACGAGGTTGGGCTTGTCGGTGGGCTTGCCCTCGGCCTTGCGCCTCTGCTGCCACTTCCTCTTGAGCGCGAGGCCGCCGAGCATGGCCGCCTCGCTCGAGCCCGTCGTCGAGCAGCCGGTCGCCTTGTGCGGCTCGGGGGAGTTGAAGAGACGGCTCAGCATGTTGACGCAGCGCATCTCCATGGCGGCCGTCTGCGGGTACTCGTCCTTGTCGATCATGTTCTTGTCGAACGTCTCCGCCATGAGCTTGTCGGCGTACGGGTCCATGTAGGTGGTGACGAACGTGGCGAGGTTGAGCCGCGCGTTGCCGTCGAGCATCAGCTCGTCGTGGACGATCTGGTACGCCACCTCGCCGCGCATCTCCCCGGCGGGGAGTGCATGCTTCGGCACGCGCGCGGTCTCGCTCGTGAACACCTCGTCGGCGGCCGCGGCGAGCCTGCTGTGGGCGATGGGGTTCCGGGGATGCTGGAGAGGCACGGGTTACCTCCTGGTCACGTGGCCGGCCGAAGCTCATCGTACCCAGATGGCAGGCGTCGATACCGTCGGCGAGGCAGGGCAGTGGCGAGCGGGCGGCGTCCGCGGCGCGTGCCCTCCGAGCGGGTCAGAGAATGGCGGAAGGCGCGGGCGCCGGGGAGCCGTCAGAGCGAGGGCGACGGGCTCGGGTCCGCACTCGGTGTGTCGGTCGGGGTGGCTGACGGCGAAGGGGTACGGGGAGGGCGACGCCGAAGTCGTCGCGTGGGCGTCAGGCGTGGGCGACGGGGACCCGTCGGGCGTCGTCACCGGAGTGGGGATCGCCAGCGGACTGCCTTGCGGCGACGGCTCGGCGGTGGCAGTGGCGGTGGCGGTGGCCGAAGGCGTGAGGGGGGCGGGAGACGGCGAGGAGGACTTCGCGGCCGCTTCCACGACGCTCGAGGCAGCCCCCTCACGCGGGCCGGCGGCCGTCGCCGTCACTGCGTGCGTCACGGCGGCCGACTCGACCGCGGCGCGCGCCTCGGGACGAGGGGGCCGCTGATCGGCGCGCGTGGCGACCAGCTCCGCCGAGCCGAGGGACGCGGCGGCTGCGGCGACCAGCACCGCGGTCTTGACGGACGCAGGCAGGCCGAGCAGCGCGCCGATGCCGCCGCCGGTGGCGGTGGCGGCGGTGAGCGGCGCGCCGACGGCCGGCCCGATGGGCACGAACGGCGCCGGGGTGGGCGCCGCGACCGGCGGCGCGAACAGCGGCGCGAGCGGGGGCGCCCCCAGCGCGGCGGGCAGCGGCAGCAGCGGCAGGCCGACGAGGGCGCCGGCCGAGCGAGGCACGGGGCGGCCGGCCGCGACACAGCGGCCTTCGAAGCTCGCCCGGAACGCCCTGCGTGCGCGGGCGAGCAGCACCTCGACCGACCCCGGCGTGAGGTCGAGGCAGGCGCCCACCTCCACCAGCGTGAGGCCGTGGACGTCCTTGAGGAGGAGCGCCGCGCGCTGGCGGCGGGTGAGGTCGCCGAGACTGGCCTCGAGCAGCCGCTGCAGCTCCGACTGGTCGAAGAGGTCGTGCGGCGACGGCGCCTCCTGCTCCGGCGCCGCGGCGAGCGGCCGCCGCGCGGCCACACGGAGGTAGTCGTAGCAGCGGTTGAGCGTGAGCCGGTAGAGCCAGGGGCGGAGCAGCACCTCCCGGTCCTTAGGCAGGCGCTCGAACGCGCGGATCAGCACGTCCTGCGTGATGTCCTCGGCGTCGGAGGGGTGGCGGACCACGCGGAGCGCGAGGTTGTAGATCCCGGCGGCGTACTCCTCGTGGAGTCCGGCCAGCGCCTCGGGGGCGCGGCGGCGCAGCCCGTCGACCAGGCGCGCCTCGCCCGGGCGCGCCACGTCACCGCGCGCGTCGTCCTCGTGCTGTGCCGACCTCCAGACCTTGCCCACGGGCCTCCCCGATCCCCGGAGGCGGCCGCCTCCGGCGACCCACCTCTGCCGAAGAACGTCTTGGCGTACCCCTGAGCCTAACACCGCCCCGGGTCCCCGGTCACCGGTCGACGGCGCCGCCATGGCGCCGGCGTTAGGGTGCGCCGCCCCGCGGGCGTTGCTGCGGCGAACGACACGAGCGGTCCCCGCCGTACTCCCGAGGAGGAACAAGATGAGGAAGCTTCTGATCGTGGCCCTGGTCGCCGTCGCCGCGCTGGTCGTGGCAGCGCCGGCATCGGCCTGGCCGGTCTCCCTGCCGTGGTGGGAGCCCGTGGACCACTTCACGTGCGTCGGCAAGATCCAGGCCGTGGACACCGCGGCCGGCACCGCGACCGTCCGCGTCCACCTGGCCTCACGGGCGGTCGCCGATTTCATCGGAGAGGACCTCCTGGTGACCGTCGCCTCCGACGCGAAGGTCTTCAAGGCCGCCGGAGCCGTGTACACGCCGATCGCCCTCGGCGACCTCGTGGTCGGCGAGAAGCTGCGCGTCGAAGGGCGCGTGGACTACTCGTCGGGCACGGCGGCGCTACGTGGGCAAGCGCCTGGTGATGCGCCGGCTGCCGATCAACGAGATCCGGCGCTTCGCCTTCCGCGGCCAGGTGACGGCGGTCGACGCCGCGGCCGGCACCCTGACCGCGAAGATGGCCAAGGTGAGCCGCGCGCTCAGCCCCTACTATCACGGCACGTGCACGTTCCAGGTCGCCCCGGGCGCCAAGCTGTGGGTGATGAAGAACGGCTGGCCGCAGAAGGCGGCGCTCGCCGATGTGGTCGTCGGCGACCGCGTGTCCGCGCAGGGCAGCGCCGACAGGAGCGTCCCGTCGCTGCCCGTCTTCACCATCCGCTGGATGGTCGTGCGGCACGTGACCGCAGCCGCACTCTCGCTCTGAAGACGTGACCGGGCGGCCGGTGCTCCTCGAGCATCGGCCGCCCGAAGACTGACGCGAGGCCGGGTGGCGCTGCGCCGCCCGGCCTCGTCTCTCACCCCTCTTCCACCGCCGCGCGCAGCGCCTCGGCGAACTCGTCCTTCTCCACGTCCAGGACCTTGGCGACGCGCCGCGTGGCCTCCGGGAGCATCTGCTCCACGCGGTCCACGTCCGTCCTGTTGCTGACCACCGCCACAGCCGCCGCGTACTGCTGCAGCGACTCGCCCAGCTCGTCGGCGTCCTTCTTCGGCAGGCTGCCCTCGGCGTGCCGGACGAGCGCGCCGCCTCCGGCGCCGATGAGGGCGAACGGCACGACGATGAACGGCGTGAGCACGCCGAGCAGGGCGCCCAGCCCGACGCCCGTGAGGATGTGGTGCCCGCTGCGCTTCTTGTGCGCCACGCGCAGCTCGCCGTCCTCCCCGCGCTCGAGCAGCGCGGCGTCGTAGGCCGCCACCAGCCCCTGACGGTGCAGCGAGACGACGTTGTCGAAGTCCCGTCCGGCGGCCGCTTCGCCGTCGTACAGGCCGATGAACAGATGCACGGGGTCGTGCGCCATGGTGTCCTCCCGGGGTCGCCCACGGTCACTCTACCCGCTGGGCGCGGCCAGGAGGTCCTGGCCAGAGCGGCCGCGCGTGCCCGACGCGACCCGCGGCGGGTCTCGACGGCCGCGGACGGGCGTAGCTTCAGCCGCGGCGGGGCAGGGTCGATATCCAGAGTGGCGAACCCCCCTGCGAGCCGGCGGGACGGACGCCGCGGGCAGCGCGAACGTGGAGACGAGGAGGAAGCATGGGCCGCTGGGGTCGCAGCGTGGAGCTGGTCAAGATGTGCTGGGGCGTGCTCCGGCAGGACAAGGAACTGGTGGTCTTCCCCATCGTCTCCGCCGTCGCCGTGGTGATCGTGACGGCGACGTTCATCGTCCCGGGCGTCTTCACGGGCTACTGGGAGGCGTTCACCGGCGACGGAGGCGTCCCGGTGAGCGGCTGGGTCCTGCTCGTGCTCTTCTATCTGGTGCAGTACCTGGTGATCATCTTCTTCAACGCGGCGCTGGTGAGCGCCGCGATGGTCCGCCTCAAGGGCGGCGACCCGACGCTCGGCGACGGCCTGCGCGGCGCCTGGAGCCACATCGGCTCCATCCTCGGCTGGGCGGCCATCTCCGCCACCGTCGGCCTGCTGCTGCAGGCGCTGCGCGAGCGCGGCGGGATCGCGGGAGCCATCGTCGCCGCGCTCGGGGGCCTCGCCTGGAACATCATCACGTTCCTCGTCGTCCCGGTCCTGGTGGTCGAGGGCGTCGGCCCCATCGCAGCCATCAAGCGCAGCGCCTCGCTGCTCAAGAAGACGTGGGGCGAGCAGATCATCGGCACCGCCGGGATCGGCCTGATCTTCGGGCTCATCGGGCTCGCGATCGCCGTCGTCGGGATCGCGCTGGGCGCCCTGATCATCAACGCCGGCGTCACGGCGGCCGGCGTGGCCGTCATCGTCGTGACCATCCTCGCCGTCGTCGTGGTGGCCATGCTGAGCGCCACGCTGCGCGGCATCTACTCCGCCGCCCTGTACCAGTACGCGGTCGGCGGCGAGACCGGTGAGTTCAGCGGCGAGGTGCTGGCCGGCGCGTTCCGGCCCAAGAACGTACGCGGGCCGTTCTGATGCGCGGCGGCGCTCCGGCCCGGAGTGACAGCCCTCGAGCCATCGGATAGCGTGCGCTCATGTTCGACTTCGTCAACTTGCTGCCGGGCTGGCTGGAGTTCGTCTTCCTGATCTACTGGATGGTGACGATCGTCCTCCTGATCATGGACGACCGCGAGCCCGCCATCACCATCGCCTGGCTCTTCATCCTCATCTTCGTGCCGTTCATCGGCGTGTTCTTCTACATCTTCTTCGGCCGCGACTGGAAGGTCGTGGCGCGGCGCAAGGGCTGGATCCAGACGCTGGCTCGCGTGGAGAAGGAGGAGATGGCGCCCATCTACACGCGCAACGTGCAGGCCACGGCGCGCTTCTACGAGGAGTGGGGCGACGCGATCGCGGAGCCGATCATGCGCGCGATCGCCGCCGAGAACGTCTCCCGGGTGCTGCCGGCGTCGTCCCTCGAGCTCTACAACGACGGCGCCACCAAGTTCCGGCGGCTCAAGGAGGACCTGGCCGCCGCCCAGCGCTTCATCCACCTGCAGTACTTCATCTGGGAGCAGGACCGACTCAGCGCCGAGATCGTCCCGATCCTGCTCGACCGGCTCGCGGCCGGCGTCGAGGTCCGCATCATGTACGACTGGATGGGATGCATCACGTTCAAGAAGAGCGAGCTCAAGCAGCTCGCCAGGGCGGGCGCCAAGGTCCGCGCCGACGTCACCGACCTCCTGCGCATCAACTACCGCAACCACCGCAAGATCGTGGTGATCGACGGCGAGATCGGCTACACCGGCGGCATGAACGTCGGCCAGGAGTACATCGACGGCGGCGAGCGCTTCGCCACCTGGCGCGACACGCACCTGCGCATGACCGGCCAGGCGGTGGCGGGGCTCGAGAAGCTGTACGCCTCCCGCTGGTTCGAGCACAAGAAGGACCACGAGAACCTGTTCGGCGCCGAGTTCATGCCGGCGCCGGATCCCGACGGCGGTCGAGACGGGAACGCTGGTCGGGATCGCCGCGCAAGGGGTCGAAGACCCCTGGAGCGCGGCGCGGCGGGCCCACATGGTCGCCATCGGCCAGGCCGAGGAGTCCGTGTGGATCCAGTCGCCGTACTTCGTCCCGGACTACAGCGTCTACGACGTGATGATCAATGCGGCGCTCAGCGGCGTCGACGTGCGCTTCATGATGACCGGCATCCCGGACAAGCCCATCGCCCTGTGGGCGGCGCAGACGTACTACCGCAAGCTCATCGAGGCCGGAGCGCGCGTCTTTCTCTACGAAGCAGGCTTCCTGCACGCCAAGACGATCGTCGTCGACCACATGGTCAGCGCCGTCGGCACGATGAACATGGACCAGCGGAGCCTCAAGCTGCACAAGGAGCTGATGGTCTGGGTGTTCGACAAGGGGTTCACCGAGCAGGTGGTGGATGCGTTCACCGAGGACATGAAGCACTGCCACGAGGTGACGCTCGAGGACCTGGACGCCGTCGGCGGCCTGAAGAGGTTCCGCAACCAGGCCGCCCGCCTGTTCTCGAACGTCCTCTGACCCGCCGGCCGAGGAGGCCCCCACGGGTAGACCCGACCCCGAACCGCAGGCCACCTCCGTAGCGGTGGTCAAGGGCAGGCCCGCCAACGGCACGGCCGTCTGGATCAAGCGCGCCGTCGTCCTCGGCCTGACGGCGCTCGGCCTCTATGTGGTGTGGCCGAGCCTCGCGGCGGTCTTCTCGTCCGGCCCGCAGCTCAGGACGGTCAACCCCCTGTGGGGCATCCCGATCGTGCTCGCCGAGATCGCCAGCTTCGCCTGCATGTGGGCGCTGCTGCGGCTCGCCCTCGACGTCAAGCCCTGGTTCCCGGTGGCGACGGCACAGCTGACCGGCAACGCCTTCAGCCGCATCGTCCCCGGGGGCGCCGCCGCCGGCGGCGCCATGCAGTTCGACATGCTCCGCCAGGCCGGCATCGGCACCACCTGGGCGGCCACCGGCGTCACGGCCGTCTCGCTCATCTCGACGGCTACGCTGTTCGGCCTGCCGGTGATCAGCATCGTCTCCATCCTGATCACCGGCGCCTCCGTGGAGCGCAACCTCTTCCGCGTCGGCTCCATCGCCGTCGTCGTGTGCCTCGGGCTGCTCGCCGGCGGCGCCGTCCTGCTCTTCGCCAACGGCCCGCTGCTCTGGGTCGGCGAGGTGCTCCAGCGAGCGCGCAACCGCATCCTGCGCAGGCGCGCGCCCCTGGAGGGCCTCGCCGACCGCCTCGTCGACGAGCGCGACCTCATCCGCCGGGTGCTCGGGTCCGGCTGGTGGAAGGCGCTCATCTACAGCGCCGGCAACTGGCTGCTCGACCTCACGGCGCTGCTCGTCGCGCTCGCGGCCGTCGGAGCGGAGCCGCGAGCGTCCGTGGTGCTGCTCGCCTACGTGGTGGCCGCGTTCCTCGGCATGATCCCCATCACGCCGGGCGGCCTGGGCTTCGTGGAGGCCGGCCTGGTCGGCACCCTGAGCCTCGCCGGCATCGGCACCGACCAGGCCCTGCTGGCGACGCTCGTCTACCGCCTCGCGAGCTACTGGCTGCCGATCCCGACCGGCGCGGTCGCCTACCTTCTCGCCGCGCGCAAGTACGGGCGACCCAAGCACGTCAAGGAAGACGCGGAGGGGCGGATCGTCAAGTAGGAGGCCCGCGACTGCCGGGGCTCCGATGCCGGGTGCGGGGCGGGGTGTATGTCGTCTGGGGGTCGGAGCCTTATCCGGCGCCGGATGTGGCGCCGGATGTGGCACCGGATGTGGCACCGGAAGAGGCTCCGGAAGAGGCTCCGACCCCCGAACGCACATACCCCGCCGGCCCGTCGGGGGTGGCCGGGGCGGCCGCGGTGGGTCACTCCTCCGGCGTCCTGCGACCGTCCACGAGGTGCGCCACCGCCAGCACAGGGTGGCGCCTCAGCATCCGGGGGCCGCTGTAGCGCATGACCTCGCGCACGCGCTCGCGCATCGCCGGCTTGTAGCAGTGCGTCTCGCAATTGGCGCAGGTCGGCTTCTCCACGCCGTAGCGGCACTTCTCCAGCCGGACGCGGGCGTAGGCGAGGAGCTCGGCGCACTCGGGGCACAGCCCATCGCCGGAGTCAGCGGCCGTGGTCGCGTGGTGGTCGCGGCAGTACAGGGCGACCATCGCCGCGACGGTCTTGTCCTCGCGCGCAAGTCGGCGCGGCGGTCTGGGTGCCTGCTCGGCCACCGCACCATGATGCCGCAATGCGGAACGCGCCGCATTGACCCTGGTCAGGCCGGCGGCGCTCCGGCGGCGGCGGCTCCCGGCGGCGGCGCGGCGGGCGCTCCGCCGGCCCGCGCCGCCTGCCACAGCGGCCCCGCGACGTCCCAGACGGGCTGCCACACGATGACGGTGCCGGCGACGGGCTCGCCGCACGTGAGCCGCATCGCCCGCCGCCAGTAGAGCAGCGTGGACTTGACGTCGCGGATCTCGGCCCAGGGCACCAGGATGGCCTGCTGCGTGCCCTGCAGCGGCGGCCGCGCCTGCAGCCACAGCCCGTCCTGGGCCGCGATGACGGTCACGCACCAGTCGTAGCGCATCGACCCGAACTGCACGCAGCGGTTCTCCCAGCGCTCGCCCTGAGGCTCGGTCGCGCCGGGGAACCTCTGGGAGAGGCTGTCGTACCCCAGCTTGTTGAAGGCTTTGGTGAAGATGCTCACGCGGGCCCGCCCTCGTGCTCGATGAAGTCGTCCAGCGCCGCCCCGCGCTCCCGGGACTCGTCGTCGCCCTCCCCGCTCCGCTGCCGGGTCATGAAGCGCACGAACGCGTACAGCCAGAGCGCGAGCAGCGCGATGGCCTCGACCACGAACGGCCAGGCCGGCCAGCTCACTCCGCCGACGAGCGAACTGGCGAAGAGGAACTGGAGGACGAAGAAGACACCGGCCACGGAGAGGCCTGCGACGAGGTACTTGTTGCGCAGGCCGTTCTCCCACTCGCGGCGGGCGTGCGCCGCGAGGAGCACACACAGGCCGGTCCAGAGCAGCAGGATGGCAAGCTGCATCGGCCACGACGTCATCACATCCGTCAGCCAGCGTGCCCACGCCTGTGCATCCGGATCGGTGCCTGCCACAAGGTGCAGGGCCTTCATCGGTCCTCCCTCCAGGAGCCCACTCCAAGCCCAGCGCGTCTCCCACGATACTCCCCTTTTCCTCGTTGTCCACGGGCCCACCTTTGCGCCGCGAAGGGGTAGTCTTACGGCCATGAGCGACGAGTGGCGCATCGAGCACGACAGCATGGGCGACGTGCGCGTGCCGGCGGAGCACTACTGGGGCGCGCAGACGCAGCGCTCGATCGAGCACTTCCCCATCGGCACGGAGAACTTCCGCTGGGGACGCCGCGTGGTCTGGGCGCTCGGCGTGCTCAAGCTCGCGGCCGCGCGGGCCAACGAAGAGCTCGGCCGGCTGCCGCGGGACAAGGCCGAGCTCATCGAGCGCGCCGCCGCCGAGGTCATGGACGGCGCGCTGGACGCCGAGTTCCCGCTGGTCGTCTTCCAGACCGGCAGCGGCACGCAGAGCAACATGAACGCCAACGAGGTGATCGCGAACCGCGCCGACGAGCTTGCCGGCACGGGTCGAGGCGCCGGGACGCCGGTCCACCCCAACGACGACGTCAACCTGGGGCAGTCGAGCAACGACACCTTCCCGGCGGTGATGCACATCGCCGCCGCCGTGGAGCTCGAGGACGAGCTCATGCCGGCGATCGGAGAGCTGCGCGACACCCTCGCCGCCAAGCAGGCGGAGTACGACGGCGTCGTCATGGTGGGACGCACGCACCTGCAGGACGCGACGCCGGTGACGCTGGGCCAGGTCATCTCCGGCTGGGTGGCCCAGCTCGACCAGGCGCTCGAGACGGTGCGCGGCACGCTGCCCGGTCTGCACGAGCTGGCGCTCGGCGGCACCGCGGTCGGCACCGGGCTGAACACCGACGCGCGCTTCGCGGAGACCGCCGCGGAGCACATCAGCGAGCTCACCGGCAAGCCGTTCCACCCGGCCGGCAACTTCTTCGCCGCGCTCTCGGCGCACGACGCCGTCGTGAACGCGAGCGCGGCGCTGCGCACGCTGGCCGGCGCGCTCATGAAGCTCGCCAACGACGTGCGCTGGTACGCCTCCGGCCCGCGCGACGGCATCGGCGAGCTGCGCATCCCCGAGAACGAGCCGGGGTCGAGCATCATGCCCGGCAAGGTGAACCCCACCCAGGCCGAGGCGCTCACCCAGGTCGCGGTGCGCGTGTTCGGCAACGACGCGACCGTGGCGTTCGCCGGCTCGCAGGGCAACTTCCAGCTCAACGTCTACAAGCCGGTGATGCTGCACGCGCTGCTCGAGTCGGCGCAATTGCTGGCGCAGGCGGCGCGCGCGTTCGACGCGTTCTGCGCGCGCGGCATCGAGCCCGACCTCGAGGTGATCCACCGTCACCTCGACGCCTCGCTCATGCTGGTGACGGCGCTCACGCCGCACATCGGCTACGAGAAGGCGGCCGGCGATCGCCCAGACCGCGCACCATGAGAGCCTCACGCTCAAAGAGGCCGCGGTCCGGCTCGGCTACGTCACGGCCGAGGAGTTCGACGCCTGGGTGCGCCCCGAGGACATGACGCGCCCGCTCACGTGACCTCCTCCTCCCGCCCGGACCGCCGCCGCGCCTCACGGACGGCGGCGCGCAAGACGCAAGGGCGCAAGGCGCCGGCCAAGAAGGCACGCAAGGCGGCGCCCCGCAAGAGCGCGGCCCGCCAGAGCTCCCCGGGCCCGGCCGGCTCCGGCGGCAGCATGCTGAACACGCTCATCATCGCGCTGCTCGTGGTGATCGCGCTGATGCTGGTGGCGGTGTTCCTGCTGCTCAACCAGTTCGTGTTCTGACGCTGCCCCGGGTGGTCAGAGGTTGATGAGGCTCGGCGGCTCCACCTCTTCGAGCGCCGCCTGGGCCGCCAGGGCGAGCTCGCGCTCGTGGTCGCGGCCCACGGCGAACACCCGGTAGAGGTGCGCCTTGGCCGGCACGAACTCGAGGATGCCGCCGAGGAGCTGCTCCTCGATGCGGTCAGTGGCCGGGTCGTACACCGGCAGCCGCTTGGGCCCGACGAACGGGTTGAGCGGCCGCGGGTCCTGCGAGGCGATGTCCACCACGAACTCGAGGTCGCGAAGCGCCGGCGGCAGGCGCCGGACGATGGCGGCGTGGAACTCCTCGCGCGTGAGGTCGCGCGCCGCCGGCAGCGGCTGCTGCCGCTCCACGTGGTGCTCGTACACCATGCTGTACTTGATGTGGCGGTGGATGATGCTCTGCCACTCCTCCGCGAGCTCGCGCCGCTCGCTGTGCAGCGGCTCGTCCAGCCAGGCCTCGACGGTGGTGAACAGCGACCACTCCGAGAGCCGCCGGTACGTGCCCGGGTCGTCGAGCGGGCTCTCCGGCAGGATGATCTCCATCGTGGGGCGGAAGATCTCGGCCAGGTGCAGGTCGATGGCGTGCCCGATGCGGTGGAAGTACACGTTCTCGTACATGTAGAAGCGCGCGTTGAGAAAGGCGCGGAGCGAGCTGAGCGCGCGCTTGTGGAACGTGAGGCCGTCCGCGGTGCAGAACGTGTAGTAGATGAGCCGGTCCACGTCGATGGGGCCGAGCCCGACGCCGCACATGCGCGCGTCGCGGCGCACGTAGTCGAGGTTGTCCACGGTGACTGCGCCGGAGAGCGCGCGGTGCAGCAGGCGGACCCAGCGCGGGATGGGGTCGCCGGCGGCGGCGCCCGTCTCCTGCTCCTCCGCCCGCACCAGGAACGCGACGTGCCACGGGTCGACGGTCTCGCCGGCGGCGAAGGGCCCTGCGGGGCTTCGCCGCAGCTCGGCGAGCAGCGACCCGAGCTCCCCGACGATGAGCTGCTGCGAGATCTGCTCGTGGTCGACGCCGAACACCGGCAGCAGGTACTCCTCGTCGCAGAAGTGGCTGAACGGGCCGTGGCCGAGGTCGTGCAGCAGGCCGGCCATGCGCAGGGTCTCCTCCACCAGCGGGAGCGACGGCGTACCGGCCTCGACCTCGGCCAGCGTGGGGTACACCTGGCGCGCCAGCTCACCGGCGAGGTGCATGGTGCCCAGGCTGTGGGCGAACCGGCTGTGCTCGGCGGTGGGGAACACCCACCAGGAGCTCTGCAGCTGGTGGATGCGCTTGAGCCGCTGCACCCACGGGTTGTCGATGACGTCCGGCTCCGCGATCTCGCCGGACCGGGAGAGCGTGATGCGCAGGTACCCGTACAGCGGGTCGGCGATGAGATGGACGTCCTCGTAAGGGAGCTTCATGCGACCCAGCCTACCGTCGCCCCCGGACTGGGACAAGGATGGCGGCCGGCCGATGCGTCCGGCCGGCGTGGCGGGCTGGTACATCCGTCTAGGGACGGGTGCCCAGAAGGCCTGGGTATCGCTGCCTATGGGGAGGTTTGATGAGGTTACCTCGCACCACCCCTCCGAGCAGTCGCGCAAATCGTCAAGACGCAGGCCGATATGGCCTGCCTGGGCCACGCGACAGCCACACCGGGGCGTTCAAGCGCCCCCTACGGCTGCCGATAAGGGCCCCATGGGGGGGACAGGACAATGAGCAGAGCCCTGCACTGGAACGTGCGCAGCCGGTTCATGGTCGCGTTCGTGCTGGTCGCCGTGGCTCCGCTGCTCGTGTTCGGCGGCCTCGTCTACTCGCGCACGGCCCGGGCGCTGAACGAGGTGGAGCAGCAGCAGATCGCCGCCCAGGCAGGCGGCGCCAGGGAAGTCCTGCGCCAGCGCATGCTCGAGGAGCGCGTCCACATCAAGGACTACGCGGTGTGGGACGAATTCCACACCGCCGTGCGCACGGGCGACGCCGGGTGGATCGACGACAACGTCGCCGACTGGGTACCGACCAACGGCGACACCAACGTCGTCAAGGTGTTCGACAACGACGGCGACGAGGTGGCGAGCGGCGGGGACGACGTCACGACGCCGCTCTGGCCGAGCGCACTGGTACAGGCCGCCCGCCGCGGCGAGACGGTCGTGGACCTCGCAAGCCTGGACGGCCGCCTGTACGTCGTGGCGGCGGCCCCGGTCATCGCCCAGACCCACCCCTCCCGCCCCGCGGGGGTGGTGGTGTTCGGTCAGGGCATCACCGACGCCGTCCTGCAGGGCGTCAACCGGTTCACCGGCGGCCAGGGCCGCCTCGCGGTGTACACCGACGGCGGCCTCTCGGCCGCGACGAACCCGTCCGCGAGCAGCCCGTCTCCCGTAGCGGGAGCCGGCCCGGCGACGGCCGGCGAGGCGTTCACCGAGGGCGCCTACACGAGCAAGCTGGTGCCGCTGCACGACGACTCGGGAGAGACTGTCGCGCAGCTCAAGGTGTCCGTGCGCCGTGACGCGTTCGCCGCGGCGCTCGACGAGATCGACGCCATCACCGTCGGCGCGTTCCTGCTCGCGCTGGTGCTCGCCGTGGTCATCGGCCTGGTCGTGGCGCAGACCATCAGCAAGCCGCTGCGCCGGCTCGCGGCCGCCGCCGCCGCGATCGCCCACGGCGACCTGCACCAGGAGCTGCCGACGCAGCGTCATGACGAGATCGGCAGCCTCGCCCAGGCGTTCAACACCATGTCGGCGCACGTCGCCGCGCGCATCGACGGGCTCTCCGAGAAGACCCAGACCCTCGCCCTCGAGATCAGCAACCTGAGCGCGTTCGGCGCCACCCTGGCCCAGACGCCGGACCCGCACGCGGAACTGCGGCGCCTGGCCGACATGATCCGCGCCATGCTGGACGCCGACACCGCGAGCGTCTTTCTCGTGTACGAGGGGCACACCACGCGCGCCGCCTTCAGCGGCGGCCAGCGCTGCCCCGTGCCCTCCCCGGCCGCCGACGAGCTCGCCGCCTGGGCCGTGAGCTCCGGGCGCGGCCTCGAGGTGCACGACGCGGAGACCGACGAGCACCTGAGCGCGCTGGCGCGCGCCACCAACCAGCTGCGGGGATTCCTCGTGGTGCCGCTCGCGCGCCAGGAGGGCGTGGTGGGCGCCCTCACCGTCGGTTTCTGTGAGACACATGAGTTCGGGCCCGAGGAGCTCCCCCTGCTCACCACCATCGGCGGCCAGATCGCGATCGCGCTGCAGAACGCCGAGGCCTACGAGAAGCTCGACCGCATGTACCTCGAGACCGTGACGGCCCTCGCCGCGGCGATGGAGGCCAAGGACCAGTACACCGCCTCGCACGCCGACTCCCTGGCGGCCATGGCCGTCGCCGTCGGCGGCCGCATGGGCCTCTCCGACGGGGAGCTCCGCATGCTGCAGTACGCCGCGGTGCTGCACGACATCGGCAAGATCGGGATCCCCGGCAACATCCTCAACAAGCCCGCCGCGCTCACCCGGGACGAGTTCGAGACCATGGCGCAGCACACGATCATCGGCGAGCGCATCATCTCGCGCATCGACTACCTGGTGCCGATCGCCCGCATCATCCGCTCGGCGCACGAGCGCTGGGACGGCGCCGGCTACCCGGACGGCTTCAAGGGCGACGAGATCCCGCTGGCGTCGCGCATCCTGCTCGTCTGCGACGCCTTCGACGCCATGACCACCGACCGGCCGTACCGCGCCGCCCTGCCGGTGGACGCCGCCCTGCGGGAGCTCGCGCGCCACGCTGGGAGCCAGTTCGACCCGCGCGTGGTGGACGTCTTCCTGGCCGACTACCCGTTCGCGTCCCGGGAGACGGAGCGGCGCGCCAGCCGCCTCGGCAGCTTCGCCGGCGTCCTGGAGCTCAATTAGGCGGCTCCGGCGAGAGCAGCCGCGCGTAGGCCGCCTCGTGCGCGGCCACGAAGGCCTCGCTGCCGAACCGCTCCTCGACCGCGCGCCGGCACTCCGCCGGGTCGATCTCGTCGATGTGCGCCACCGCCTCGACCATCTCGTCGGCGGTCTCGACGATGAACCCGCTGCGCCCGTGCTCGATCACCTCCGGCACCGAGCCCTGGCGCATCGCGATGACGGGGGTGCCGCAGGCGAGCGACTCGATCATGACGAGGCCGAACGGCTCGGGCCACTGGATGGGGAACAGCGTGCAGCGGGCGCGCTTGTACAGCTCGACCTTGGTGTCGTGGTCGACCTCGCCGCGGTAGTGGATGTCGTCCGAGAGGTACGGCTCGACCTCCGCGGCGAAGAACTCGCGCTCCGGGCCCTCGTTGACCTTGCCGGCCATGATGAGGCGCGAGCCCAGGCGTCTGGCGACGTCGATGGCCGTGTGCGCGCCCTTGTCGGCCGTCATGCGGCCGATGTACAGCAGGTAGTCGTCCTTCTCGGCGCTGTACGGCATGTGCTCCACGTCGATGGCGTTGGGGATGGTCCCGACGAAGCGCAGGTCGGGGAAGCCCCGCCGCTGGTACTCGCTGATGGCGATGAACTGCAGGTCCTTGCGCAGCGATCCCAGAAGCTCCTGCGTGATCGCGTCGGCCGGGCCGTGCAGCGTGGCCACCACCGGCGTGCCGGTGAGCTCGTGGACCAGCGCGCCCATCGCGCGGCTGGCGAGGCCGTCGTGGTCGTGGATGACGTCGAACTCGGCCGCCCGCTTGTAGGCCTCGAGGCTGTGCATGACCTCGAGGTGGGCGCCCTTCTCGATCTGCTCGAAGGGGGCGCGGGAGAAGATGTAGCTCAGCCGCGCCTGCGTCTCCGAGTCGCCGCTGGCGAACAGGGTGACGTCGTGACCGCGCGCGACAAGACCCTCCGTGAGGAGGCTGACGACGAACTCGATGCCGCCGTACCGCTGCGGCGGCAGAGGGAACCAGGGCGGAGCGATCATCCCGATGCGCATCGGCGGACCTCCAGACGAGGGACGAAGCCTTGTGAAGAGCGCGGCGAAGCTGCAGCTCCGCGCTCTGCTCTCATCTTACCCGGCGGCTCCGCGCAGCCACCCGGCCGATGCGTCCGCGCGCCGGCACGGCCGAGGTGTGGTCCGGGGTAGGCTTAGGAGCATGATCGACTTGCACACGCACACGACGTTCTCGGACGGCTCGCAGACCCCCACCCAGGTCGTGGAGGAGGCGGCGGCGCTCGGGCTCTCCGCGGTCGCGATCACCGACCACGACACCGTGGACGGGCTCGAGGAGGCGCTGGAGGCCGGGGAGCGACTCGGCATCGAGGTCGTGCCCGGGGTCGAGCTCAACCTCGAGCACGACCGGGTGACGATGGACATGCTCGGCTACTTCCTCGCCGGCATGCCCACCGCGGAGCTCCAAGAGGAGCTCGCCGAGCTGCGCGCGTACCGGACGGAGCGGAACCGGCGCATGCTCGAGCGCCTCGCCGAGCTCGGCCTGCCGCTGGACGAGAGCGCCCTGGAGGCCGCCGCGGAGAACGGCGCCGTGGGCCGCCCGCACATCGGCGAGGCGATGATGCGCCGCGGGTACGTGAGCTCGATCAGCGAGGCGTTCGAGCTCTACCTCCGCCGCGGCGCCCCCGCCTGGGTCGACCGCAGGCGGCTCGCCCTGGGCCACGCCCTCAAGCTGCTCCGCTCGTCGGGCGCGCTGCCTGTGCTGGCGCACCCGGGCATCATCCGCACCGACCCCGCCGGCCTCAAGCGCATCGTGCGCGACGCGGCCCGCGACGGCATGGCCGGCATCGAGTGCTACTACCCGCTCCACGACGAGGAGACCGTGGCCCGCTGCCTCGGTATCGCGCGCAAGTACGCGCTCGTGCCCACCGGCGGCTCGGACTACCACGGCACGGTCAAGCCCAAGGCGCGGCTCGGCGTGGGCTCCGGTGGCGACCCCGTCCCGGACCACGTGCTGACCGACCTGCGTTGCGTCGCCGAGGACCAGCTGCAGCGCCTGCGCTGAGACCCCCGCGGCCGGTCCGGCCGCGGCCCGCACACGTCCCGGCGCAAAACGTTGTAAGTCGTACGACCTCCCGCGTCCGCATACCCCTACGGGGGCCGGGTACCCGCGGGGTCAGGCTCAGGTCTTGACTCTATTGTCGGGCATCCCCCCGGGGGGTATAGTCGCTTGCGTGGAGGAGTACATGGATCAGGATGAGGCCGGGCGGCTGATCAACCGCCTGCGCCGGGTCGAGGGCCAGTCCCGCGGCCTGCAGCGGATGATCGAGCAAGGCCGTCCCTGCGAGGAGATCTTCACCCAGCTCGCCGCCACCAAGGCGGCGCTCGACCGCGTGGGTGTGCTGCTCATCTCCTCTGAAGATGCGCGAGTGCCTCAACGAAGAGGCCGGCGACGAGGTCGCCTCCCCGGAGGCCGTCGAGAAAGCCCTGGAGGCCTTCCTCAAGTACGCCCGCTGCGTCAAGTAGCGGGTCCGGGCCGGCGCGTGAGCGAGAAGTCCGACCCGCCGCCGACGGGTCCCTCGCTCGTCTCCCACGTCAAGGCCGTCCACGGACCGGGGCTCGACGCTGCTCTCGCGCGCCTCGTCGAGCCCTTCGGCGGCTGGGCCGCCATCGTCGCGCCCGGTGAGCGCATCGCCGTCAAGGTCAACCTGCTGCGCGGGGCCCCGCCGGAGAAGGCCGTCACCACGCACCCCGAGACGCTCGCGTGCGTGCTGCGCGCCGTCAAGGCCGCCGGGGCCGAGCCGTTCGTCGCCGACAGCCCCGGCGGCCCAAACGGCCCCGCCAAGGTCGCGCGCGCGTACAAGATGAGCGGCATCGCCGACGTGTGCGCGGCCGAGCGGTGCAGATCGTCGACATCGAGGACGACCGGGACGTGCTCCAGGCTCCGGCCGGGCGGCTGTACCGGTCGTTCCCGGCCGGCAAGGCGTTCCTGGACGCCGACGCCATCGTCCAGGTCGGCGTGCTCAAGACCCACCAGCTCATGCGCCTCACCGGCGGGGTCAAACTCACCTACGGCGTCGTGCCCGGCCTCGCCAAGGCGCACCTGCACGTCAAGGCGCAGCGGCGGGAGGACTTCGCCGACATGCTGCTCGACCTCCACCTGGCGGTGCGCCCGCGGTTCACCATCATCGACGGAATCATCGCCATGGAGGGGCAGGGTCCCGGCAGCGGAGAGCCCAAGGAGCTGGGCTCGCTGTTCGCGGCCCACGACGCCGTGGCGCTGGACGTGGCGCTGGCCGACCGCACGGCCCACGAGCGGCGCGCCGTGCACACCATCGCAGCCTCGGCGCGGCGCGGCCTCGTCGACCTCGACGACCCGTACATCCTCGCCGGCGACCCCATCGAGCCGGACCCCACCTTCAAGCCGGTCCGGCGCGACATGCAGGAGCTCCTGCCGCCGTCGCTGCACCGGGTCACGCGGAACCTCATCACGGCGCGCCCGCGACTGGTCGACCCGGGCGCGTGCATCGTCTGCAACGAGTGCGCGGCGATCTGCGGCACGCGGGCCATCGCCATGGACCCGCTCCCGGACTACGACGACGCGGCCTGCGTGCGCTGCTTCGCGTGCACGGAGGTCTGCCCCACGGCGGCCATCGACAACGTCTCGCCGCTGCTCGTGCGCCTCTTCTCCCGCGGGAGCTGACCCGCCGCCGCTACTGGTGTTGCTGCAGCCGTTCCAGCGAGGTCGTCTGACCGCCGGTCACCAGCTGGAGTGAGCCCTCCGCCTCGGTGAGCCGGATCACCGTCTTGCCCCCCATGGGATCGGTGATGACGAGCTCGTCGCCCTCGCGCTTCGCGGCGTGTGCGCGGAGGTCGCGACCGTAGTAAAGCTTGTAGGCGTCGCCCTCCTGACGGATCTCGATACGGCGCCCGCTGGACGGCTCCCAGTAGAGCCCCACGAAGGGGTCCGCGTTGCCGCACGCCGCCAGGACCAGCGGCAGGAGCAGCGCCGCGAGGACGACGGCGAGCAGGAGCCGGCCGGGGCGGCGGCTCATCGGCCGGCCTCCACGTGGAACACGACGACCTCCGGACGGCAGAAGGCGCGGAAGGGGAGCATGCTGGTGCCCACGCCCCGCGTGACGTAGAGGGGACGGCCGCCGACGTCGTAGGCGCCCTCGGCGAACTCCGCACGCAGGTCGCTGAGCATGACGCGGCGTGCCCGGCAGCGGCAGGCAGATCTGGCCGCCGTGCGTGTCGCCGGCGAACGTCATGTGGAAGTCGCCGGGCGCGGAGCCCCTGACCACCGCGGCGTGGTGGGTGAGCAGCAGGCGCAGCACGCCGGGACGGCGGTCCAGCTGCGCCAGCACCGCGGGCAGGTCGTCGTGGCCGCCGTCGGTGTCGTCGACCCCGGCCACCTGCACGGCCGCCCCGCCCGCGTCCACCGTCACCGCCTCGTTGGTGAGCAGCCGCACGCCGCACGAGGCGATGAACGCCGGGTCTGTCGGGCGCACGAACGGCGCCTTGCTGTCGCCGTGGTCGTGGTTGCCGAGCACGCCGAACACGCCGAGCCGGGGGTGCAGCCGCAGGAGCTGCCGGCGGAGCTCGTCCAGCCGTGCGCGGCCGCCGGCGAAGTCGCCGGTGACGACGACGAGGTCGGGCCGCGCCGCGAGCGCGAGATCGACGGCCTTGCGAGTGGCTCGCGGGTTGAGACTCGGCGTGAACCCCGCGTGGAAGTCCGAGAGCTGCACCACGGTGAGGCCGTCGAGCGCCGCGCCGGCGTCCGGCGCCGCCAGGCGCCGGTCCACGCGGCGCACCCACTGGGCCTCGTGCAGCAGGTAGGCGAGGCCGAGGGCGGCGGCCCCCGTGGCCGCGGCCGCCGCCCCCAGCCCGCAGCGCACGGGAGCGCTCAGCTGACGTCGTCCGGCGCCGTGCCGGCAGGGCCGCCGTAGGCGTCCTCGCCGCCTGCGCCGTTGCCGCCCGCGTCCATCTGGCTGCGCAAGCGCGCGCGCGTCTCCTCGATCTTGCGGCGCAGCGCCTCGTTCTGGTCGGCCGCCGAGTCCTTGCCGGCGCCGATGGCGCCCTTGATGCGGTCGACCTGGCCGCCGATGCCGGCCTGGCCCAAGAGCTGCTCGCGGGTCTCCCGGCCGCTCCTGGGCGCCAGCAGCAAGCCTGCGACGACGCCGGCGACAGCGCCGGCCAGGAACCCACCCTTCAGTACTCCCACCGTCCACCTCCCGGTAGTTCAGTTGCTTCGCGTAGAGTACACCGCCGGTCAGAGCACGCGCGTCCCGTTGATCACGATGCCGAACCGGCACCCCAGGAACTCGGCCGCCCGGCGGCACATGACCATGCGGTCGAGGAAGATCTCGAAGTACTGCATCACCTGGATGATGCCGGTGTCGATCTCCAGCTCCAGGGTGATGGTGTGCTCCTCCGCATCGACGGCGAGATACGACCGCGTGGTCGCCATGTTGACGCGGTCGTGGATGTCGTCGGTCTCGGGGTCGATGACGCGCACGCGACTGCGATGCACGTCGCTCTTGTCGCCGAAGATGACCGCCGCGGCCAGCGGGCTGACGGCCTGGCCGTACTCCTCCTCGTGGTTGCCGATGGCGCACATGACCTCGGCGTACTCGTCCGGCCCCATGCCGAGTCGCTCCAGTATGTGCCGGCTGAGGAGCGCCGAGGCGATCCCGTGATCGAGCCTGTTGATGCCGTTGCCCACGTCGTGCAGGTAGCCGGCGATCGCGGCGAGCTCGGCCGTGCGCGGCGGGTAGCCGAGGCGCAGCAGCACGTTCTTGGCGGTGCCGGCGACGATGCCGCAGTGCCGCGGCCCGTGCTCCGTGTAGCCGAGCACGCCGAGGTTCTCGTCGGCCTTGCGCACGAACACCCGGACCTCGTGGTCGCGGCGCACGTCTTCCAGCGTCACCGGCAGGCCGGCTCGCGTCTCGTCGCTCTCCGCCACTACTTCACCTCGAAGTCGTGCAGGGTCCCGTCGGCAGGGACGTCCAGGACCGTGACCCGCGAGACCCGCGCCGCCGGAGGCCCGACGCGGCACCAGTCGAGCATCGCGTCGACGGCATCGGGGGCTCCTTGCAGACGCAAGCGCACGGACCCGTCGCTCTCGTTGCGCACCCAGCCGCGCAGGCCGCGGAGCGCGCCCTCGCGGCGAGCCGTGGCGCGATAGTACACGCCCTGCACGACACCGCTCACACGGACGTCGACGGACTTCATGCCGGCCTCCTCCTGGGGGTAGGTGCTGTCGCCGCGGGCGTCCTCGCCGCCGAGCCGGGCCCAGCCGGAGCCCGCGTCCGCCTCGCCGCCCGGCAGGGCGGCCGTGCGGCGCTCGTCCGGACTCGCGTCGCGGACGAGGGGCACGAACCGGCAGCGCGTGTCGTAGCGCTCCTCGAACGCCTCTCCCCTGCGCTCGACCACGGTCAGCACCTGGTCACCCCGGCGCCTGCCGACCGGGACCACGAGCCGGCCGCCGTCGGCGAGCTGCCCGAGCAGCTCGGGAGGCACCTCGTCGGCCGCCGCCGCGACCAGGATGCCCTGGAACGGCGCCTGCTCGTGCCAGCCCCGGGCGCCGTCGCCGATGGCGAGGTGCACGTTGGCGTAGCCGAGGCGGCCGAGCGTCGCGCGCGCGCGCTCGGCGAGCGGCGCGAGGCGCTCGACCGCGTAGACCTCGCCGGCCACCTCCGCCAGGACCGCCGTCTGGTAGCCGCTCCCCGCGCCGATCTCCAGCACCCTGGAGCGCACGTCGACCTCCAGCAGCGCCGTCATGAGCGCGACCATGTACGGCTGCGAGATCGTCTGGCCGAGGCCGATGGGCAGCGGAGTGTCCGCATAGGCCTCCGCGGATCCCTCGTCCGGCACGAAGAGGTGCCGCGGCACCGAGCGCATCGCCGCGAGCACGTCCTGGTCACGCAGGCCGCGGCGCACGAGCTGCTCCTCGACCATCCGCAGGCGGCGGACGCCGCAGTCGGAGGCGTCAGCGCTCATCTTCGCCTCGCTCGGCGTCCGCGGCGTGCGCGCTCCACCCCTGCCTCGGGAGGCACCGCCCGGGAGTCGCCTTCCGCTCCAGGCGGGGAGGTCCGTCCGGCTGCCGGCGCGCGGCACGGCCCGGCGCATCTGCCTGTACTTGGACCGGCGCCGGTCACGCAAACGCCAGTAGACGAACCCCGTGACGCCGACGCACGCGTACCCGAAGTACGGCACCGCCAGCACGAGCACACTCCCGAGGAACGCGCCGAGGTCCTCGGCGGCGCTGATGAGCGCGCGTACGGCCTCGCTCGGCACGCTCTTGGGCCGCGAGAGGTGCTTGGTGTACTGCGCGAACCAGGCAGCCCCGGCGCCGACCGCGGCCCCCACCACGATGCCCTTCCAGCCGAAGGGGATGGTCGACGCGCCGGCGATCCCGCCGATGACCAGGCGGTAGGGCATGATCAGCCTGTCCTGCAGCCGGTCGAGCTTGGAGATCTTGTCGAACGTGGACTCCAGGATGGCCAGCACCACGAAGATGCCGATCGCGAGCCAGTGGGTGAGCCAGGAGAAGGTGGAGTTGGTCTCGATGCCCCAGTCGAAGTAGCTGACGACCCCGATGACGGCGAGCGTGAGTGACGGCCGGATGCCGGCGATAGAGCCGAGCCCGAGCATCCTGCCGATGGCGAGGAGCCAGGCGGTCACGACGCTTCCTCCATCGTTCGATTGTACCCGTGCGAAGCGGCGGCCGCGCCCGGGCGCGGGAGGCAGCCGCCGCGCCGGCGGGGAGGGAGTATGTGCATTCCGGGGCCGGAGCCTGATGCGGCGCCGGATGTGGTGCCGGATGAGGTGCCGGAAGAGGCTCCGGAGCGGCGCCGGACGACGCGTGCCGGAGAGGCCCCGGAGGTGCGGAGCGGTGCCGGACGAGGCTCCGACCGCCGCGACGACGACATACCCCGCGCGCCGGGAGGCGTCGGCCGCGCAGTGCGATGACGCGGCGCGGGCCGACGACGCGACGCGGCGCGGCGCGACGACGCGCTGCGCGGAGGCCCGGGGCAGAGCTCCGGCGGAGGGTCAGGCCGGCCGGGCGCGCTCCTCCAGGGGCACGAAGTCGAGGTCGAAGCCGAAGTGCCGCGGGCCGAGCGTGGCGATCCCCGCCGGGGTGCGCCACTGCGGCGCGGCCGGGATGCCGACGACGGTCACGGCCGCGCCCGGCTCGTGGTGCGGGTTGGTGACCGGCTCACCGGTCTCGGCCGAGAAGCAGCAGATGAGGTCCGGCGCCATCACGTCCGGCACGCCGTCGCGCCAGGCGAGCAGGTTCTCGTTCTTGGACCAGATGCGGCAGGAGGAGCCGGCGTCCGCAGCCTCGCCGGCCAGCTCGAGCTCGCCCCAGGTGAAGCCGTCGCGCTCCTCCCACTCGAACGATCGTGACGCGGCCGCGGAAGACGACGCGGCCGCCGGAGGCGGCCGCGACCGCCGCGGCCGCGTCCTGCCCGCTCTCGCGGGCGACACGCAGCGCCTCGCCCACGTGCTGCGCGAGACCGATCGCGCCGAGAATGGCCACGTCGCGGAGGTCGCCCCACGGCAGCGCGTGGTCGGCGACCCACACGAGGTTGCGGCTGGCGACGGCGAGCGCGCGCACCAGCGCCTCGGCGCGCGCGTCCCCGGCGACCCGGGTGACGATCACGGTGTCGCCGATCTCGTTGACCACGGCCTCGGGCGCGATGGGCAGGCCGTGCACCTTGAACAGCGAGTGCTCGAGCTCGGGCACGGCGCGCCCGACGGGGTCGGCGTCCACCACCGGCAGGCCGAGCATCGCCGCGGGGAAGAACGCGTCCGAGATGCTCGTCCCGCCGAGCTCGCCGGTCATGAGCGCGCCGAACTCGACGCCGAGGTGCTCGCCCAGGGCGCGCACCGCGAGCACCGACGGGTGCTCGGCCGGCGGCTCCAGGCCGGCGTACACGGCCTCGTCGCCGACCGTGAGGCCGCCGACGCCGTAGGGCACGCAGACGACGGCGTCGTCCGCGAGCTCGTCCGGGGCCGCGAGGCGCACGGCGCGCCCCTCGTCGTAGGCGCGCCGCATCAGCTCGCGGCCCTCCGCGTAGTCGCCACCGCCGCCACACCCCAGCGCGGTGGCTCCCGCCAGGATGTCCTCTACCTCCAGCCAGCTGAGCGTCCTCATGCGATCACCTCACTCCTCGACGGCGCGCTTGCGCCGGCGCACGACCACCACGGTCACGATGGCGACGACCACGACCGCCGCCACGACCGCGACGATCACGCCGGTCGACCCGCTCCCGCCGCTCGCCGTCTGCTCCACCGCGGGCTTCGGCTCGGCGAACAGGTAGCTGTCGATGTTGTACTGCGTGTAGATCACAGGGCCGTCGCCCGACGGCGTCCTGACCCAGCCCGTCCACTGCGTGTCGTTGTACGCCTCGAGCCACTCCGGGTACGTGAGCGTGATGTACGGGCTCTGGTCGTAGGCGATCTGCTGCATCTTCCAGACGAGCTCCTTGCGTGCCTCGGTGTCGAGGGTCGTCTGCTGCTGCGCGTACAGCCTGTCGTACTCGGCGTCGCTCCACTGCGTGTCGCTCCACGAGCCGATCTGCGCCTCCGTCAGCACGGAGAGGATGAAGTTCGGGTCGGGGTCGCTGTACCAGTACCAGAGGAAGAGGTCGTAGTCGGGGGCGAACGTGTCGCCCTTGAAGTTGTAGATCTTGTCGCTCATCGCACTCTTCGTCGATGACCTGAAGGTCGATCTTGACGCCGACCGCCTCGAGCCAGCCGGTGATGAGCTTGCCGACACGCTGGTCGGTGGCCGACTGGGAGCGCGCGAACAGGCGCAGCTCGATCGGCTTGCCGGCCTTGTCCTCGCGGACGCCGTCGCCGTCCGTGTCCTGGTAGCCGGCGGCGTCGAGTTCGGAGCCGGCCCTGGCGGGGTCGAAGGTGTAGACCTCGCCCTCGGCCGGCTGCCAATGGAAGTCGAGCGGCGCCTTGTAGTACTTGGAGCGGATGATGGTCGTCGCCGGCTGCGCGTGCCCGAAGTAGCCGATCTCGACGACCTTCTGCTTGTCGATCGCCCAGTTGAGCGCGCGGCGGAAGGCGGCGTCCTTGAGGACGGGGTTCCCGAGAGAGGCTTTGCCCGCGTAGCAGTTGAAGCCCATGTGGTTGAAGCCATTGAGCACGCCGCCGATGGCCGCCAGGTTCGCGTCGGAGTCCAGCGCGGTCGAACTGCGCTTGCGGGATGTCCCAGGCCACCTGGATGGCGCCCGACTTGAGGTCGGCGGCCATGGTGTCCTGGTTCTTGTACAGGCTCCAGATGACCTCGTCGGCCTTGGGCGCGCCGCGCCAGTAGCTCTTGTTGGCCACGGCGCGCACGTACTCTCCGCGCTTCCACTCGACGACCTGGAAGGGGCCGGTGCCGATCATGGGCGGATCGTTGGGATACGTGTTGGTGATCTGCGCGGCGCTCAGCTTGCTCCAGATGTGCTCGGGCAGGATGGGGATCGGCATCCCGAGCATGTTCGTCTTGGGCTTGCTGCAGGCGAACTCGACGGTCAGCGGGTCGATCGCCTTGACCGTCTCGATGAACTCGGTGTAGCCGACGTAGTTGCTCACCTCGTCCTCGATGATGGTCTGGAAGGTGAACACCACGTCGTCGGCGGTGAACGGCTCGCCGTCCTGCCACTTGACGCCCTCGCGGAGCTTGAAGGTCCAGACCTTGCCGTCCGGCGAGTGCGTCCAGCTGGTCGCGAGCTCCGGCATGGGCTGCAGGTCGCTCGCTCTGAACCCCACGAGGTAGTCGTAGTTGAGGTGGAAGATCTCGAGCGCCGAGGTCTCGTACCCGATCATGGGGTTGAGGTTGTCGGGCTCGGCGGTCCAGCCGACGTGCAGCACGGTCGCGGCGGCCGGCGAGGCGGCCGGAGACGCCGGGTCTTCGGCCGCGGCGGACACGGCGCCGAAGGCCAGACCGCAGACCAGCAGCGCGGCCAGCAGCGCGAGCGCGAGCCGCGGCCTCGGACGGAACACTGTGCGATTCATGATCTCCCCCTGGTCGGGCGGCGCGGCCACACCCCAAGAGCGCGCCGCCGGGCAGTACAATCCGGACCGTATGGGTCACAGCACATCTGTCAAGAACATGAATTCGACGACTGCCGCGAGCGGCGGCGGCGCCGCCGGCCGCCACAGCCGCGCATGACGGCCGCCCCCGACAGCCCGAGGCGCCGCGGCCGTCCCCGCGCCGGCGCCGACCCGCAGGGCCCGCTGGACGAGTGGATCGACGGCCTCTCGCCCACGGCCATCCACGTCGTCGAGGCCGGCCGCCGCGTGCTCGTCGAGGACGGGTACGAGGCCGTCACCATCGAGCGCGTCGCGCACGAGGCCAACGTCAGCCCGCCGACCGTGAGACGCCTGTTCGTCAGCAAGGCGGGCCTGCTGCACGCGATCTTCAGCCGCCTCGAGGCCGAGCAGTGGGAGAAGCTCGTGGCGGAGGTCAAGGACATCGAGCCCCCGGCCGCGCGCCTGGAGGCCTGCGTGCGCGGCCTCGGCCGCCTGATCTACACCGCGGACTCCGGCGTGGGCCTCACCGAGGCCCTGGCCCACGGCGTCCGCGACCCGATCCTCCGCCAGAAGTTCGCCTTCGACTACGACCTGGCGCGCCGCGGCTGGCTCGAGCTCGCGGAGCTCGATGAGCCGCGGCGGCCGGTATCCGCCGCGCCGACCCGTCGGCGGCACGTCGTCCAGTCCGGCCGACGCCGCGCGCCTGCACTCCCTGGCCAGCCTCATCGTCGCGACCATCGACGGCCTGTCGCTGCAGGTCGCGACCGACCCGGACTCGGTCGACCTCGATGCGACCTTCGCCGTGCTCGCCGAGATGGTCCGCGACTGGCTGCGGACAAGCGACGACCGGCGATCGGGCACGGCCGTGACCCGCGCGCCGGGCCGACTCAGCTCGTCTCGATGTCTCCAGCAGCATGAGCTCGCAGCCACGTACCACTCAACGCGCGCACGAGCTGGTCATCGGCTGTGAAGAGCGGCAACCCGCTCCACAGCGACAGCGCCACGTACATGCATCGTAGGTCGACATGGCATGGTCCAGAGCGATCCGCAGAGCGCATCAGGCCGATCTAGCTGGGATGGCCTGCGCTCCAGTTCCAGGTCCGCAACCGCCGCCCACGCCTCGGCCCGACAAGTCGTCGCCGAGTCGTCCCTGTCGCACAGCCTTGGCGATCCCGGACGCGCACTCGGCGTCAAACAGTCCGGCAGAGGCAGCGATGGCCCTGCTCCGCAGCCCGATGACCACTGAGCGCACCGCAGAGCCGATGGGTACTCCTTGAGCACGAGCGCGCGAGCGCAGCTGGCATCGAGCACGAATCGCCGTCCAGCATCATGACTCCTCGTCCCTGACCTCCCGGATCATCTCGGCCGCAGTACCATGCGGGTCACCGGCCCGTTCTCGAGCGCGATCCGGTCGAGGGTATCGGAGCGCCGATAGCATGCGCCGTCGGCGAGAGCCGGCAACCGCTGCTTCCCGAAGGAGCCAGATGACCTCCGCAGAGAGCGATCTGCGGTCTTCCTCTGCCAGCGACTTCAGCCGCTGATACAGCTCGTCGGGCACGTTGCGCACGTGGAGTGTGGCCATTGCGGACCTCCCTTCTCTCTCAACGTACCCGGTGTGGTTGCAATCTGCAACACATCGGGGTGAGTGAGGGGATGCGGCCGGGCCGACGACATGAGGCTCTGAGGACGGGTATCATGGCCCGAGTCTGACGCTCCGAGCACGCTCGGCGACAGGATGACGGAGGCCGCGGCGGGGTGACGATGATCCTTCGTCACCCCGCCGCGGCCGGATGCGCCTGCGCCCCGGCTGAGCCGCCGTGCGCGAGCGTCGCCTCAGACCTCGCGCGCGTACTCCGCGCGGCCCTCCGCGTACAGGTCGCCGCCGTGGCAGTCCATCACGACGATGGCCGGGAAGTCGACGACCTCGAGGCGCGCGATCGCCTCGGCGCCGAGCTCGGGGTAGGCGATGACCTCGTTGCCGACGATGCGCTTGGCGAGCAGGGCGCCGGCCCCGCCGGTGGCGGCGAAGTAGACGGCGCCCTCGTCCTGCATGGCCTGCTTGACCTCGGCAGTGCGCAGCCCCTTGCCGATCATGCCCTTGAGGCCGTGCCGCATGAGCAGCGGCGCGTAGGCGTCCATCCTGCCCGCGGTCGTGGGCCCGGCGGAGCCGATGACGTTGCCGGGCTTGGCCGGGCTCGGCCCCATGTAGTAGACGACGGCGCCGGCGAGCTCGAACGGCAGCGTCCTCGCCGGCCTCGATGAGCGCGACGAGCCGCTTGTGCGCCGCGTCGCGCGCCTGGTAGACGACGCCGGTGATCTCCACCGCGTCACCGGCGCGCAGGCCCTTGACGACCTCGTCCGTGAGAGGGGTCGTGATCTTCTTCGCAGCCATGATCCCCTCCCTCAGAGCGTGACGGTCTTGTGCCGCTGCGCGTGGCACTGGACGTTGACGGCCATCGGCATGCTGGCGATGTGGCACGGCATCTCCTCGATGAACACGTCGAGGGCCGTGGTGCGCCCGCCGAGGCCCTGCGGGCCGATGCCGAGCGCGTTGATCTTCTCGAGCAGCTCGTCCTCCATGGCCGCGATGCGCGGGTCCGGGTGAGTGGACCCGACGTCGCGGAGCAACGCCTTCTTGGCGAGCAGGGTGACCTTCTCGATGGTGCCGCCGATGCCCACGCCGATGATCACCGGCGGGCACGGGTTGGAGCCGGCGCGGCTCACGGTCTCGACCACCGCGTCCACCATGCCCGCCCAGCCCTGCGCCGGCTTGAGCATGTTGAGCGAGCTCATGTTCTCGGCGCCGCCGCCCTTGGCCATCATCGTGAGGCAGACCCTGTCGCCCGGCACGATGCTGGTGTGGATGATGGCGGGCGTGTTGTCCTTCGTGTTCCGCCGCGCGTGACCCGGCTCCTCGGCGACGGACTTGCGCAGGTAGCCGTCGCCGTAGCCCTGCCGCACGCCCTCGTGGACGGCCTCCTCGAAGTCGCCGCCGGCGAGGTGCACGTCCTGCCCCACCTCGGCGAAGATCACCGCGAACCCGGTGTCCTGGCAGATCGGCACGCGGTCGGCCGCGGCGATGTCGGCGTTCTCCACGAGCTGCGCCAGCACCTCGCGGCCGACCGGCGACTCCTCGGCCTGCTGCGCCGCGACGAGCGCGTCGTACACGTCGACCGGCAGGTCGTAGTTGGCGGTGATGCAGAGGTCCTTGACCGCCGCCGTGACCTCGGCGACGTCGACCTCCCGGATGTCACCCACCCTACTCGTCCTTTTCGGCGTCACCCTCGGCGGCCGGAGGCTCCGGTTCGGCGGCCGGCGGCGTCCACGCCGGCGGCTCCTCGGAGACCACCTCGGCGTCCTCGACGCCGTCGTCCTTCTTCATGCCGGCCGTGGCCTTGGAGAACGCCTCTGTGGCCTTGTCGATCGCGGCCCTGGTCGCCGCCGCGATCTTGTCCGCGGCCGGACCGATCTTGTCCACGGCCTTGTCGGCGAGCTCGCCGGCGTAGTCGCCGGCGTACTTGGCGGCCGCCTTGGTCGCCGCCTTGGTCGGCGCCGGCGCGCGGCTGCCCTCGGGCATGGGGATGTAGCCGAGGGCCATCTGGTCCTGCACCAGGCCGCGGGCCCGGGCGATGATCGCCGTGGCGTCCGCCACCTCCTGCTCGAAGGTGAGGTCGGTGCGCAGCGCGATGCCCTGCTCGATGGCCTTCATCGCCACCGCCGCGGCCTCACGCGGGAACACCTCCCAGTCGTCCATCGTCGGCATGATGTAGTCGGCGGAGAGGCCCTTGTCCTCGGCGACCTTGGCGAGCTCCTCGGCCGCGGCGATGCACATCTCGTCGGTGATCGTCTTGGCGCGCACGTCGAGCGTGCCGCGGAAGATGCCGGGGAAGCCGACCGAGTTGTTCACCTGGTTGGGGAAGTCGCTGCGGCCGGTGGCGACCACTGCCGCGCCCGCCGCCTTGGCGTCCCACGGCCACATCTCGGGGATGGGGTTGGCGCAGAGGAAGACCACGGGGTCGCGCGCCATGCCCTTGATCCACTCGGGCAGGATGGTGTCCGGGCCCTGCTTGCTGAGCGCGATGCAGACGTGAGCGCCCCTGAGCGCGTCCTCGATCGTGCCGGTGCGCTGCTCGGCGTTGGTGATGTTGCAGTACTTCCACTTGTCGACCCACTCGTCCTTGACCGCCTCGACGTCCGAGCGGCCCTTGTGCAGGATGCCCTTGGAGTCGACGATGCGGCACTTCTCGGGGTCGGCGCCGTAGGAGAAGATCAGCCGGCTGATGGCGACGTTGGCGGCGCCGGAGCCGATGAAGGCGATCTCGACGTCGTCGATGCGCCGGCCGACGACCTTGAGCGCGTTGATGAGGCCGGCGAGCGTGACGCACGCCGTGCCCTGCTGGTCGTCGTGCCACACGGGGATCTCGCACTCCTCGCGCAGCGTGTCGAGGATGCGGAAGCACTTGGGCTGGGCGATGTCCTCGAGGTTGATGCCGCCCAGCCCCGGCTGCACGAGCTTGACGAACTCGATGAACCTGTCCGGGTCCTTCGTGTCGACCATGAGCGGGAAGCCGTCGACGCCGCCGAGGTACTTGAAGAGCAGGCTCTTGCCCTCCATCACCGGCATGCCGGCCTTGGGGCCGATGTCGCCCATGCCGAGCACGCGCGTGCCGTCGCTGATCACGGCCACGGTGTTGGCCTTGTTGGTGTACTCGTAGACCTTCTCGGGATCCTTCTGGATGTCGAGACAGGGAGCGGAGACGCCGGGCGTGTACCAGATGCCGAAGTCCTGGAAGTCGCGCACGCAGCACTTGAGGGTGGTCTCGATCTTGCCGCGGTAGAACGGGTGGAGCTTCATGGCGTCTTCCATGGGCTGGTACGCCTTGGCCTTGAGCTCCTCGACGGTGGGTTCGGGGCCCTTGGCGGTCTCGTCGGTCATGTAACCCTCCTTGGGGCGGGCGGTGGGGACAGGCCCGCCGGGTCGCTTGCGGATCCCCCCGGAACCGCGCGCGAAGGCGCGAACAGATGAACGCTAGCAAACGACCGCTCGGGCCACAACGCCAACGGCGCTCCGGAGCGTGTGCTCAGGCGCCGCGGCGGCGGCGAGCCGGCCCCAGGGAAGGCGCGGGGTGAGTGGCGCAGGGGCCCTCGAAAACGGGGGACCCGGCGGGTACCCGCTACTGGCCGGCGGCAGGGATCCCACGTGCTTTCGGGTACCCGTCGGGTACCCGGATTCAGAGTGGCCGCACACCGTGTTCGTGCCGCGCCGCGCGAGTGCCGTCCCGCCGGCGGGCCCCGCGACCTACTTCGCGGCGGCCTCCGCCATCAGGGCGCCCAGCGCGTCGAGGCACAGGTCGACGTTGGCCTGCGAGCACGATGTGCCCATGAGGCCGACGCGCCAGACCCTGCCGGCCAGCACGCCGAGGCCGTTGCCGAGCTCGAGGTCGTAGCGCTTCAACGCCTCGGCGCGGACCCAGGCGTCGTCGACGCCGTCGGGGACGCTCACGAGGTTGAGCTGCGGCAGACGGTACGGGGCCTCGACGAACATGCTCAGGCCGAGGCTTTCAAGTCCTTCGACCAGAGCGTCGTGCAGCGTCGCATGCCGCTCCCACGCCGCCTCCAGCCCCTCTTCGACCAGCATGACCAGCGACTCGTGCAGCCCATAGAGCGGGTTGATCGGTGCGGTGTGGTGGTACGTCCGCGCGCCGCCCTCCCAGTAGGGAAGCACGAGGTTCAGGTCCATGAACCAGCTCTGGCACTTCGTCTGGCGCGCCTTGACCTTCTCGAGCGCGGCCTCACCGAAGGTGACCGGCGAGAGTCCCGGCGTGCAGCTCAGGCACTTCTGGCTGCCCGAGTAGACGGCGTCGAGCCCCCACTCGTCGACCATCACGGGGATGCCGCCGAGCGAGGTGACGGTGTCGGCGATGACGAGCGCGCCGTGCGCGTGGGCCATCGCCGCGATGGCCTCGGCGTTGCTGCCGACGCCGGTGGACGTCTCCGCGTGGACGAACGAGACGATCCTGACGTCCGGGTTCGCGGCGAGCGCGTCTTCGAGCCTGTCGAGGGAGACGGGCGTGCCCCAGTCGTCGTCGACGACCACCGGCACGCCGCCCGTGCGCTCGATGTTCTCAAGCTGCCGCCCGCCGAACGCGCCGTTGCGGCAGACGATCACCTTGTCGCCGGGCTCGACGAGATTCACGAAGCAGGTCTCCATGCCGACCGAGCCGGGCCCGGAGACCGGGAACGTCACCTGGTTCTCGGTCTGGAACGCGTAGCGGAGGAGCTCCTTGAGCTCGTCCATCATGCGCACGAACTCGGGGTCAAGGTGGCCGATGGTGGGCCGGGCCATGGCGTCGAGCACGCGCTGGTGCACGTCCGACGGCCCGGGGCCCATGAGCACGCGGCGCGGCGGCTCGAACGATGTGATCTCCTGGACTCCTGGCATAGCCGCGCGCCTCCTGGTTCCGCGTGTGCTTGACCGCTGGACTATACCAGCAATGGACTGGACTATACCAGCTGCGCGGACTCCGCGACGAGGAGGGTGGCGGATGCCGCGGACGGCTGTCGGTCCGGAGCGCGAGTACTCAGCCGGCCGGCTGGGCCGGCGTATCCGGCCGGCCGGCGCCCACCTGGGCGCGGTACCGCTTGGCCATGTCGCGGAAGCACTGGATGAGCGCCTTCTGCGTGCCCGAGAAGTAGCACTTCTCCAGCTCGGCGACGATGGCGTCCTCGTCCGTGCTCAGGTTGCGCCCCGCCAGCAGCCGGTTGAGGTAGTCCTTGGCCAGCTCGGTCGCCACCGTGAACTCCGCGGCGACGATCACGCCCGTGTCCATGTCGACCTCGCACACGACGCTGAGGATCGTGTACATCTGGCCGCTCACGGTGTTGGACGGCGGCTTGGCGTGCCCGACGAAGATGCTGGTGCTCATGGCTGGTCGATTCTGTCACGGCGCTCCGCCCTCGTCACCTGCAGCACCTTCACCAGCGAGATCACGGTGACGTAGGCGAGGCCGAAGAACAGGAGGACCCAGACCAGCGGGTGGATGCCGCCACTGACGCCGGCCCACACCGCGCCCGCGGTCAGGCCGGCGGCGACCAGCAGCAGCGGCAGCCAGGCCACCGCCGTGCGCCGCCGGAAGAGCAGCAGGAGCCCGCACGCCAGCAGCACGGCGAAGGCCGCCAGCAGCAGCGCGCCCACGAACGCGAGCTGCGGCGGCGTCACGAAGCGCGTGTAGCCGGCGTCGTCTACCCGCCGGCGGCGCGCGCCGCGAGCGCCACGGAGGCCAGCGCCAGGTGATCGACGTCAATCCGGAGCGTGACGGCGGCGCGGAGCTGCGACGCTCTTCCTGCGGGGAGCCGGCGGCGAGGTGCTGCCCGGCTCGTGCTCGCCGTCCGCGCGCACCTCGGCGTGACGGCCCGAGCCCGCGTCAGCCGCGCGCCCTCCGACACGGGGGAGAGTGGCGTACGGCACGCACGTCCGGACGTACGTTCACAAGCACAGTCGTGCGCTTGGATGTACGTCCGACGGTACCGATCCCGAAGAGAGTACCCCCGCAACTCGCCCCCCCGAGCCTCCCGCCCCCTCGTCAGGATGGCGATGGACGAGCCTGACCGACCCGCGGTGGCCGGGCGCGGACGTCAGGCGCGTTCGCCCGGCCGCAGGCCGGCGGCGGCGCGGCGCACGACGTCGGCGATGCGCCGCGCCCGCGTCTCCGGCCGCTTCGCGTCCAGCACCCAGTACACGTACTGGCGGCGCGGCGAGGCCGGCCACTCCTCCCAGCGGGCGGCCGCCGCAGGCACGCCGGCCAGCGCGGCCTCCAGATCGGGCGGCGTCACGTCGAGCGTGCCGGACGCCGCCTGGTCCCACGTCCCGCGGCGCTTCGCCTCCTCGACGAGCGCCATGCCGGCCGGCGTCATGCGCCCCTCGGCGATCATGCGCCCGACGCGCGCGACGTTGCTCTCGCTCCACACGCTGCCGGGCTTGCGCGGCGTGAAGCGCACTGCGTAGCTGCGCTCGTCCCACGCGTTGGTCAGGCCGTCGATCCAGCCCCAGCACAGGGCCTCCTCGACGGCCTCGTCGTAGCGCACGCTGGGCTCCTGCACGTGCTTCTTGTGCAGCAGGAGCCAGACCTGCGTGCGCGCCCGGTGATGCGCCGCGAGCCACTCGCGCCACGCGGCGCGGTCCTCCACGAACAACCTGTCGCGTCGGCGATGACGGCCATGGCGGCAAGCTACCCCGCTGGCGGGCGAGTCAGTCGCGGCGAGGCGGCGGCAGCGCCGCGGTCAGCCGCTCGGCTCCAGCCCGCGCGCCAGGATGTCGAGAGCGCCGGCCGCCGGGATCGGGAAGCCATCCGGCACGGGGAACTCGCCGGTCGCGATGGGATGCGTGCTGAGCGCGCGCTCCATCCCGGCCGCGAACGGCACCGAGACCACGACCGCCGCGGCCTCCGTCGCATCGACGTCGCTCCTGATCCTGCCCAGCTCCTGCTCCGCCCGGATGTACTCGGCGACCATCGCCACCGGCTCGGGCGGCACGAAACCCTCGGGGGCCATCTCCCGCGCGCGGGCGCCGATGTTCCTGGCCAGCTCCGGATCCGCCCACATCGACGCCATGAGCGACGACAGCTGCTCCTGGATGCCGCCGACCAGCGCGAAGAGGGCCGCCAGATTGTCGCGGACCGTGCCTTGCCGGCTCTCTCACGGAAGCGCTGGAGCTCGGCCACGACCTCGACCGTGAGCGACAGGAACACCTCGTGGAACAGCGCGTACTTGTCGGCGAAGTGCCGGTAGATCGTCCCCTCGGCCACGCCGGCGGTCTGGGCGATCTCCCTGGTGGTCGCGCGCGCGAAGCCGTGTCGCAGGAAGACCTCCAGCGCCGCGTCGATGCAGCGCCTGGCGCGTGTCGGTCCTGCGCGGTGGCTCAGTACCCATCGGCCCTCCTGTGCGCCTGCGGCAGTGTCACGCCGTGACGTCGCGGCGGGACATGATGACGGAGGCCGCGAGCGCCGCCACAGCATACCCTGCGCCAATGATCAGCGCCGTGGTGTAGCTCATGTCGGCGCTCCCTCCCGAGGCGATCGCCCCGAACACCTCCCCGGGCAGCCACTTCGCAGCGCTCTCGAGCAGCATCCCGGCAAGGCCCTCGAACAACATGAGGTAGCCGATCCCGATGCCGATCGCGATACCGCTGCTCTTCGTGACCATGCCGACGAACAGGCCGACGACGCCCCACAGGAGCACGGAGAGGGTCAGCTGGAGATAGCCCGCGACCACGGTGCCGAGCATGCCGGAGTTCCAGGCGTCGGTGGAGACGCCGGTCATGTCGGCGATGGCAGGCGCCAGCGGCATGACGACCATGACCGTCACCAGCATGGACACGCAGGTGAACGCGGTCAGCGCCACGACCTTGCCGAGGAGCAGGCGCCAGCGGCTGGGCTCGGCCTGGACGAGCAGTCGGATGAGCCCGCTCGAGTAGTCGGTGGTGGCGCCCATCGCCCAGACGACGAGCGTGATCACGCCAAGCATGCCGACGAAGTTCTGCATGCCGGCGAACATGCCGTCGGAGGCCTCGAGTGCGGCCAGCGTGATCCCCCCCGTGTTCGGAAGGGCGGTGGAGCCGCTGCCGACGGTGTAGAAGAGGACGGTCGTCGAGAGGAGGCCGAAGAACACCATCAGACCCATGCCGCCGAGGATGAAGGTCGGGTTCAACAGCCGGGTGAGCTCGCTGCGTATCGCGCGGATCATGACCGGACCTCCGGCTTCTGCGGATCGAGTGCGTCTGCGGGACGGCCGTTGTCGCCCGAGTCCTCGCCGGTCATGCGCAGGAAGACCTCCTCCAGGCTGGCCGAGTGCGGCCGCAGGGCGCTCAGCGTGATGCCGGCCTCAGTGGCCGCGCGGTTGACGTCCGCCGCCTGCGAGGCGGGGGCGTTCACGCGCACGTCCTCGTCGTGGACCGTCGTCTTCCAGCCCCTCGACGCGAGGATCTCGCCGAGGCGACCGACGTCGCCGGGGAACTCGGGCACGGTCTCGATGCACTCACCGGCCTGGCCGACGAGCTCGTCGAGCGGACCCGAGAACAGGAGTTCACCGTAGCGGATCACGGCCAGCGTGTCGCACGCCGCCTCGATCTCGCTGAGGAGGTGGGACGAGACGACGACGGTGCGTCCCTGATCGCCGAGCGACCGGATCAGCTGGCGGATCTCGAAGACGCCGGCCGGGTCGAGACCGTTGGTGGGCTCGTCGAGCACGAGGAGCTCCGGATCGGGGAGCAGCGCCGCGGCGATGCCGAGCCGCTGCTTCATCCCGAGCGAGAATCGCTTCGCCGGCTCCCTGCTGCGATCACGCAGCCCCACGATCTCCAGCACCTCGTCGACCCGCGCGTTGGTGATGCCGCGCAGGCGGGCGAGCGAGCGCAGGTTGGTGCGCGCCGTGAGCGACGGCACGAAGGCGGGGCTCTCGATCAGCGCGCCGATGCGCGAGGCGTAGACGCGCGGGTGCGAGATGGCTCGAATCGAAGACCCGGGCGGAGCCGCTGCTGGGTCTGATGAGGCCAAGGAGCAGGCGGATGAGCGTGGACTTGCCGGAGCCGTTGGGCCCGACGAGCCCGACCACCCCACCCGCCGGTGATCTCGAGATCGAGCTCTCGCACCGCCACGATGTCGCCGAAGCGGCGAGTGAGCTTGTCGGTACTGATGACGGACACTGAGAACCTCCACCTGACGTGAGTGATCGCTCACCCACTGTATGTGAGTGAGCGCTCACTCGTCAAGTTCGCGCCCCGCGGCTTCCCGTGGTGAGCAAAAGACGAGTGGGTGGAGGACGACCTGCGAGGACGAGCGAGTGGAGTGAGGCTCAGCCGCGGAACTGCGAGAGATCTGCGGCGAGCCCCTGCTCGGTGTACAGCTTGCCGCGGGCGGTGTAGCGGCCGCGCACCCAGGTGATGCGCTCGATCTCCTCGTCCGTCAGCTCGCGCACCACCTTCGCCGGCGTCCCGATGAGCAGGCTGCGGCGCGGGTATGCCCGGCGCCCCAGCACGAGCGCGTTCGCACCGACGATGCTCTGCTCGCCGATCTCGGCCCCATCGAGCAGCGTGGCGTGCATGCCGATGAGGCTGCCGTCGCCGATCACGGCGCCGTGGACGATGGCCCCGTGGCCGACGGCGCAGCCGCGGCCGATCACGACCGGCGCGCCCGGCTCCGTGTGGATCACGACCCCGTCCTGGATGCTCGTCTCGGCGGCGACCGAGATCCGTTCGATGTCGCCGCGCAGCACCGCCTGGGGCCACACCGTGACGCCGGTCTCGAGCACGACGTCGCCGATGAGCGTGGCGTCGGGGTGCACGAAGACGCCGGGCGCAGAACTGGGGTACCTTGTCGCTGAACGCACTGATGGACATGCAGCGAGCATACCGGAGCTCGCCGGAGGAGGACCACATGAAGTTCGTGCACGTCGCGACCAGGACCAAGGACCTCGAAGCAGCGATCAAGTTCTACGAACAGCTGGGCCTGACGGAGAAGAAGCGCAGCGAGCTCGACGAAGGGCAAGGCGACGCTGGTCTTCATGGCCCCGGAGGCCGACAACTTCGCCATCGAGCTCGTCTACAACTGGGGCAAGGACGACGACTACCCCGGCGGCGAGAGATTCGGCCACTTCGCCTTCGAGACCGAGGACATCGACGCGGTGTTGCCGGTGCTCGAGCTGTTCGGGGGCACGGGTCACCCGCATGCCGTACATGCTGGAGGGCGACGGCCCGCGGCTCGCGTTCATCGACGACCCGGACGGCAACTCGATCGAGCTGATCCAGCGCTGAGGCCGGCTCGGCGGCGGAGGTGCCGGCGGCGGAGGTGACGAGGGCCGGGCGGCGACTGCTTCGTCACCGCCCGGGTCGGCCGGGTCAGCCGTAGCGCGGCGCGGCGCTGCGACTCCACCCCATCTTGCCGGCCGAGAACGCGCGCGGGATGGAGATGAGGCAGAGCACGGCGAGCAGGATGAAGTAGCTGAGGTTGAGGTTGGTCGTGGCGCCGGTCATCGCGGAGGCGAGCTCGTAGGCGCTGGCCGCTCCCGCGAGCAAGGCGAGCAGTGCCCACGACCCACGGTGAGGACCGGCGCTGAGCTCGAGGACGAGGCCGGCGACGAAGAGCCCCGGCGGGATGAGCAGCAGCGGCAGCGCCGCGAGCGAGCTGGCCGACGTGGCGCTGGAATCCACACTGGGCCCGGTGGCCGCGTACCAGCCCTCGTAGAACTGCCACGCGAACCCGGCGCCCAGGAACAGAAGCACCGCCAGACGGCCGAGGAATTGGCGGTCGTGGCGGGTCATCGACGGCAGCCGCCGGTTCCAGGCGCGGGAGCGCAGCCACGCACGCACCATGAGGATGACGGCGATCGCGATGAACACGGGCGCGAGGATCCAGGGGTTGGACGTGAACCAGGGGAACCAGCTGAACGGCGCCCACGTCTGCTCCTGCAGCACGAACTCCGTCTCGCCGTTCACCGGCATCACCTGGATCACGCGGGGCCGTCAAGGAGGACGTCCACCTGGAGCGCGCTGACCTCGCTCGCGCGGATGCGGTACTCGGCGGAGTCGTAGGGCGGCTGCGGGAGCCCGCCGTCCGAACGGAGGAGCGACCAGACTTCGTTGACGTCCTTGGCCTGCGCCTCCGGCCAGTGGTACTCGAGGCGGTAGCCGGCCGGCTCGCCGGCGGATCCGCCCCACGGCGTGGTCCTGGCGATGGTCGCGCCGGTCCCCTCGAGGACGGCGGCGACTGTCGGGTCGGCCTCGGCCGCGGCGGCGGCGGCGGTCGCCGCGGCCGGCTGGGTCGGCTGCTTGTCTGCGTCCTTGGTCGCGTCGTCGCCGGAGGCCAGCGGCGGCCGGCGCAGAGCGAGAGCCGGCGGTGACGAGCAGGAGCCAGAGTGCGAGCCGCCTCACGCCGCCCCCTCTCCCGGCCGGCGGCGTACTCTCCCCAGCGCACCCACTCCTGCCCCGGATGCCGAGCGAACACCGTGTAGAAGTAGGGCACGTCCGGCCGGAGGCCGCGTCGCGGAACGAGCCGGTCACGTCCTCGTAGACCAGTTCCTGGCCCTCGGCCGAGCCGTCGTCGGCAGAGGCCGCCGGCCACTCGCAGGACCGCAGGATGCGGACCTCGAGCAAGGTGCGACCGGGGTAGTCCCAGGCGACGGTGAAGCTGTCCTCGTGGGCGCGCGCAAGCACGCGGCGCCTGTTGACGTCGGTGATGACCTCGTCGGCGTGACTCACGTGCCTCCCGGGGTGGCTCCTCAGGTCAACGAACCGTATCACGGGGGGGCCGGATGACGGGAGCCGCCCGCGCTCGCGCGCGAGGCACGCGCACGAGTCAGAAGAGCCCGTACGAGGCGGCGACGTACCGGTCGAGGCGCCCGAAGGGACGGGAGGAGAGGAGCAGGCCGGGCGTGCTGGAGAACCTGAGCCCGGCCCCCCAGAACGCCCGCTGCGCCCCCTCGCAGCGGCCGGTGACGCCGGCGCGGACCTGCTCCGCGAAGCCGCGCGCCTCGAGGTCGGCGATGCCGTAGGCGGTGATCGCCTCCACATCCCGCGCGCGCACCGCCGCGACCGGGCCGACCCAGCCGTCGCGGCGCAGCACGCGTAGCCCGCCGCGCGTCCCCGGCGGCGGAAGAGATACCCGTACCGGCCGCCGCCGGTCAGGTAGAACTCGTGGTCCACAGAGCGGTCGACGCCGGCCGCGGCGGCGTCGATCTCGCGGAGCTCGGGGATCGACGCGAGCGTGAGAGGCTCGGGCGCGAGCGTGCCCAGGCGCGGGGACGCGTCGCGCTCGCTCGGCCGGCCGTCGAACCCGATGAGCACCTCTCGAGGGAGCAGCCCCCGGCGCGCGTACAGCTTGTTGGAGACGGGCTGGAGCGAGTCGGTGACGGTGGCGCGCACCGCTCCCGGCGGCGCGCCCGTCCCGGCCAGCTCGAACAGCCGCGCGCCGACCCCGAGGCCCTGCGCCTCGGGGAGCACGAAGAGGCTGCTGAGGAACCACCAGTCCCCCCTCAGCAGCCCGCTCCCCCAGCCGACGATCTGCCGGCCGCCGACGC
>CAVPXA010000021.1:0-52895 GCA_963709635.1 uncultured Thermoleophilia bacterium | reverse complement strand
GAGCGGACCGCGTCCTCCACGAGGTGCGCCGGCAGACGCACCACGTGCGTCTCGAGGTCGACGTCGGCGCCCGCCGCCGCGAAGATCTCACGGGCCTCGTCGTCTTCGACGAAGACTCCCGTGCGCGACAGCACTTCGAGCGTCGCGCCGTGGATCTCCCGCAGCTCGTCCTCCGTGAACACCTCGAGCCTGAAGCCGCCGCTCTTGCGCGCTCCCGCACGCGGATTCCTTCTCACCTCGACCTCCTCACCCGTTTGCCGCCGCCACATCGTGGCTCGGCAGCCCGTCCGATCGCGGTCGCCGAACGTCGCGCGACCATCTCGATCGAATGACCGCCGGCCGGCTCAGCAAAGGGACACAGTCTCGCCGGCCGGCGGTCTCCTGAAGGCGAGTGCGGCTACGCACGCTCGCCGCCCGCCCACGCTGGCCGGCGCGGACGGGATCTTCTGTTGGAGCGATCTCGCGCTACCCCACCAGCTCCTTCGCGCGCTCGACCGCCATGCCGGCGTTGGCGCCGTAGCCGTCGGCGCCGATCTCGGCGGCGTAGGCGGCCGTGACCGGGGCGCCGCCGACCATCACCTTGACGGAGTCGCGCAGGCCGGCGTCCTTGAGCGCGGCGATCGTCTCGCTCATGTGCGGCAGCGTGGTCGTGAGCAGGGCGCTCATGCCGATGATCTGCGGGGCGTGCTCCCTCACCGCGCTGACGAAGTCGGCGGCGCTCACCCCGGTGCCCAGGTTGACGACCGTGAAGCCGGCGCCCTGCAGGAGCATGCCGACGAGGTTCTTGCCGATGTCGTGCAGGTCGCCCTCGACGGTGCCGATCACGACGGTGCCGCCGCCGGCCTCGTCGCCGGCCGCCATGTGCGGGCGCAGCAGGTCGAGGCAGGCCTGCATGACCCGCGCGGAGAGCAGCACCTCGGGGATGAAGCACTCGCCCTCGCGCATGCGCGCCCCGACCACGTCCATGCCGGGCAGGAGCGCCTCGTCGAGGATCTCGCGGGCCGAGGCGCCGGTGGCGAGCAGCGCGGAGGTCATGGCGAGGGCGACGCTCTCGTTGCCGTCGATGACGGCTTGCTTGAGCTGGTCTTTCATGACGCTCCGGAAGTGCGTTCCTTGAACCGCTCGACGCTGTTGATCGGCACGTCCAGCACCCGGGCGATGTTGAACTTCGCCTCGATCTGGTTGGCCAGGCGGGGCTGGCTGATGGCGTAGCTGTGGATGCCGCCGAAGCCGAGCTCGGCGCGGATGTCGGTCATGACGGCCGGGTCGGACAGGTCGAACGGCGTGACGCCGAGCTTGTCGGCCACGTACTGCTTTGCTTCTTTGAGGCGCATACCGCGAGTCATCTGCATCCGAGCCACCAGGTCTCCGGCTGCTCGTATACCGCCGATGCTTGCGGCTTGCGCGTGGGCGTTGTGCATCCCGTGAGGGTCGCCCGAGCCCACCTACAACCCGTCGACGTGCAGCAGGTCGACGAACGACTTGGCCGACCTGCAGACAGCGTCCGCCAGCGGGTGGACGAACATCGGCACCGCGCCGACACCCATGCCGGCGTTCGGGTGGACCGGGATCGTGGCCACGTCCATGCACGGCTTGATCAGCGCGATGGAGCGGGCCATGTTCCAGGCGAGGGACTTGCCGGTGTTGACGTTGACCACCGGCCCGAACATCGTGGCGCCGGCCTTCTGGGCCAGCAGCAGCTGGTCCTTGGGCCACAGGCCGGCGAGGCGTACGCCGTCCCACTCGAGCTGCCCGTGCATGCCGAGCACGAACTCGCCGGCCATGCCGAGCTGCACGCCCATGTCCGGGTACTTCTCGCGAATGATCTTCGTCGCCTTGAGCGCGGCGAGGAACTCAGGATCGCCGGAGGCGCCGGTGGTGTCCCAGTCGATCGCGTCGGCGCCGGCTTCCCACTGCGAGTCGGCGAGCTTGACCATATCGGTCACGGCCATCTCGACCGCCTCCTCCTGGGCGGCGCGCGCCTCGGCGATCTTGCCGAGCGGGAGGAGCTCGTTCCAGTTGTCGCACGGGCCGTCCGGCTTGGAGTAGAGGCCCAGGTTGGGCATGACGCCGTACTGCAGCGGGGCGATCGTGCACAGCTGGGCGTCGTGCATGTACTGGGCCTCATACGCCAGGATCGTGCGCACGACCTTGAGCGAGTAGTCGCCGACGCAGAGCTCCAGCAGGTCGGCGCCCATCCACTGCTCGTAGGACTGCAGGTCCTGGATGCGCGTCGCGTGCGTCTTCATGCCCGTGCCGTCGCAGCTCAGCACGATCTCGTCACCCACATCGACTCCGGTGAAGCGCGCCGGCGAGGCATAGATGTCGAGCAGGTGGTCGATCTCGTCGCCGGTGAGCGGCGGCACCTTGGCCCTCTTGGCCGCCGCCTCCGAACCCGCTTCGAGATCGGCTCTGATCTCCGCGCGGGTCAGCTGTACGAAGGTGCCGTCGCCCATGCGGGTCGGCACCCTGGTCTCGTTCGTCATGCAGCCCTCCCCTGGAGCGGGCGCGCCGAGCTGCGGCGCCCGCACTAATCAACCGGTCAATTAGCGGCCACTACACCGCAGTGGCCAAGCGATGTCAAGCGGGCTCACGCGTCCACCTCCGGCGTGGCCCGCGGCATCGTCGCAAGATACTCCTTGAGTGTCTCGGGGAAGCCGGGCGCCCTGAGATCGGTGCCACAGGCCTCCTCCAGGAGCTTCGCGACCTGGGCGTACTCGGTCGCGCCGCCGTAGCGGGCGCGGCCGCGCACGAAGAGTTGCTCGACGGTGCCGGCGATGTCCAGCGGCACGTCGAGATCGCGACCCAGCGCCATCGCCATGCCCAGGTCCTTGAGACAGAGATCGAACGAAAAGCCGACGTCGTAGCTGCCGCTCAGGATGGTCGTGCTCTCGGTCCCGAGGATGAAGCTGTCGCCGGAGCTCGCACGAAGGATCTCCCACGCGAGACGCAGGTCGACGCCGCTGCGCTTGCACAGCATGAACGCCTCCGCCGACGCCGCGATGTGGATGAACGCCAGCATGTTGGACACGACCTTGATGCTCGAGGCCTTGCCCAGCGCCCCGACGAAGAAGACCCTGCCACCAAGCGTGCGAAACACGCTCTCGTGCGAGCGGAAGACCTCTTCGTCGCCGCCGACGAGGATGGTGATCGTCCCCGAGGAGGCGTTGTGCACGCCGCCGGTCACAGGCGCCTCCAGGGTGTCCACGCCGCGCTCGGCGAGCAGCCCGGCGAGGCGGACGAGCTCTCGCGGGTCGTTCGTACCCATCTCGATCCACAAAGCACCCGGTGCGAATCCCTCCAGCAGGCCGTCTGCGCCGGCGACCACCTCGGTCGCCGCCGCGACAGACGGCAGGCAGGTGATGACGGCGTCGGAGACACGCGCGACCGCGGCGGGCGAAACGGCCCAGGCCGCGCCGGCCGCGACGAGCTCGTCCGCCGCGCCACGGTCGAGGTCATGCACTGTGACCACATGGCCGGCGGCGAGCAGATTGGCGGCGAGATGGTGGCCGATGTGTCCCAAGCCGATACAGCCGATCCTCATGGCACCTCCGGCACGTCGTCCAGCGGCTCCCTGCCGACGTTCTCGCCTTCCCACTCGAAGTTGGTCTTGTCGGTGCGCAGGATATGCCAGGTCTCGGTGTGGGCGATGCCTTCGATCTCCTCGAGGTCCTCGTTGAGGAACTTGTAGAGGCCTTCGTTGTCGGGCAGGTGGGCCTCGATGAGGATGTCGAACGAGCCGGTCGTGTAGCCCACATAGGCGACGTTCTCCATGGCCGCGAGACGCTGGCCGACACCCTTGGCGTAGCCGCGGTTCACGCGGATGCCGACCATGGCGTCGACAGGGAAGCCGATCGCCGCCGGGTTGACCCTGGCCATCGGGAAGATGGCGCCCTTGCTGATGAGACGGTCGACGCGATTGCGCACCGTCGGCTCCGAGACGCCTACATCGCGCGCGATGCTCGCGTAGGAGCGCCTGGAGTTGGGCCGCAGCAGCTTCATGATGCGGCGGTCGAGCTCGTCCATCTCCACGGTGCCGAACGGCGTCTCTCCGGTCCTGACCATCCCGCCTCCCCGAGGTCGTCGTGTGTCGCTCATGATTTGCGTTTTCGAAAGCGAAAGCAAGCGATTGCGTTAGGAACGCATGAAGATGAGCGAGAATCGCGATGAACACGACGCCTCGTCTTGACATCGCTTTCTGCCGGTGAAAGGGTGCGCCGGAAGCGTCGGCGAGCCACCGGCGCGCAACGAGCAGTGTCGCCTGGAGGTGTGTGGTCATGAGAGCGAGCACGGCATGGTTGTCAGAGGCCGAGAAGAGCCGGATCGCCGACCAGGCGATGGAGTTGCTCGCCGGCGTCGGCATGCGCTTCGCCGGCTCGGCCGTACTGCCCGAGCTCGCGGCCCGCGGGGCGCGCGTGGACGCGGAGACCGGCATCGCGCGCCTGCCGCGCGAGCTGGTCGAATGGGCGCTCGCGCAGTGCCCGCGCCGGGTCGTCTTCGCGGGGGCGACGCCGGACGACGACGTCGTCCTCGACGATGGCGAGCCCCTTCACTTCGCTCCCAGCGGCTGCGTCGCCAAGACGCTCGACTTCCGCACCGGCGTGCGGCGCGCCAGCACGCTGCAGGACCTGCGCGAGACCACCGGCCTCAACGACGAGCTCCCGCAGCTCGACGTCATGTGGACCCAGGTGAGCGCGTCGGACGTGCCCGTCGAGCAGCGCGAGCTCGTGGAGTACTTCGCGCTGCTCACCGAGACGACCAAACACGTGACCTTCGTCGATCCGCCGGACGACCCGGTCGCCGTCGGCCGCATCTGCGAGCTGCTCGCCGGCGACCTGGAGCACTTCCGCGAGCGGCCGCGCATCTCGACGGTGCTCACCGCGGCCTCCCCGCTGCAGATCGACGGGCCTGCGCTCGACATCCACGTCGCCCTCGCCCGGCACGGCGTGCCGGTGCACGCCTACACGATGTCCATCGCCGGCGCGACCTCACCGGTCACGCTGGCGGGCTCCGTGGTCCAGGGCGTGGCGGAGTTCCTCGGCGCCGCGACGGCGCTGCAGATCGCGGCGCCCGGCGCCCGGCTCGTCTTCTGCTTCGGCTCCGGGGTCCTCGACATGCTGCGCACCACCTTCTCGATGGGCAACGTCGAGAGCGCCCAGATGGGCGCCATGGCCACCGAGGTCGGCCACTACCTCGGCGTGCCGACCCTGAACCCGGGATTCTCGACCGACAGCAAGCAGCCCGGGCTGCAGGCCGGCTACGAGAAGGCGCTGAAGACGGCGACTGTCTGCGCCGCCCACCCCGACCTCGTCTCCGGATGGGGCCTGCTCGACTCGCACAACACGATGTATCTGCCGCAGTCGGTGGTCGACAACGAGATCGCCGCGATGGTCCGGCGCCTGCAGAGTCCGGTGGAGGTCTCGGACGCGACCCTGGCAGCCGGATCGATCGCAAGGGTCGGCCCCGGCGGCAGCTACCTGTCCGAGCGCGAGACGGCGAAGCGCATCCGCGCCGGCGAGCACTACCTGCCGTCGGTCTCGAACCGGTTCTCCTACGAGAAGTGGGTCGAGGACGGCGTCACAGAGAACGACGTCGCGGAGGCGGAGGTCGAGCGTCTTCTCGCCAGGCACGCAGAGAAGACCTGCCTCGCGGCAGACCAGATCGACGAGCTCGCCGCCGTCTGCGGCGTCGACGAAGCAAGCGTGCGCCGCGCCCGCCGGGACTGACGGCGCGGCGCTCACCCAGACGAAGCACCCGAACGGAGGACTCATGACGCTCAGGATCGGCTACATCGGGCTCGGCGCCCTCGGCAGGCACCTGGCCGGCAGCCTGCTGCGCGCCGGCTTCCCGCTCACCGTGTACGACGTAGACGCGAGCTGCTCCGTCGACCTCGGCAAGGCGGGCGCCACCTGCGCCGGCTCCATCCAGGAGACCGCGCGCGCGTCCGACACGATCATCACCTGCCTGCCGTCACCTGAAGCCGTGGCGTCCGTCGTCGCCGAAGAGGGTGGCGTGCTCGAGGCGCTCGCCCCCGGCGGCACCTGGATCGACATGAGCACCAACGACTCGCACGAGCTGCAGCGCCTCGCGACGCTCGCCGCCGCCAGGGGCATCGACACGCTCGAGGCGCCGGTCACCGGCGGCGTGCACCGCGCCGCCGCCGGCATGATCACCGTCCTCGTCGGCGGCAAGCCGGAGGTCTTCGAGAAGCATCGGCCCGCCTTCGACGCGATGGGCGGGCGGGTGTTCTACATCGGCGAGCTGGGCCAGGCCTCGGTGATCAAGGTGATCACCAACATGCTGGCCTTCATCCATCTCGTCGCCGACGGCGAGGCGCTGATGCTCGCCAAGAAGGGCGGCGTCGACCTCAAGCTCGCCTGGGACGTGATCAAGGCGAGCTCCGGTAACAGCTTCGTGCACGAGACCGAGGGCCAGCTGATCCTGAACGGCAGCTACAACATCAACTTCACCATGGACCTGGCGCGCAAGGATCTCTTCTTCGCCCACCAGATGGGCCGCGAGTTCGGCGTGCCGCTCGAGCTGGCCGGCCTCACCGAGCAGATCTTCGCGCGCGCCCGGGCGATGTACGGCGGCGGCGCGCAGTCGCCGATGGTCGTCAAGATGCTCGAGGAGGCCGTGGGAACCGACCTGCGTGCCCCCGGGTTCCCGGCGGAGCTCGAGCCCGAGTGATCAACGAAGTCTCATCACCGTGGGGGGCGCCGCAGGTGCACAGCGCAGTGATCGCCGCCCGCATGGACCAGCCAGAAATGCGGCGAACAGGCCGCCCGGCGACATGATGTTCTCCGGGCGGCTTGACTTGACGAACAACCGGCCGAATACTGCGGGCCCGAGAGCCTGCGGACCGCACCAAAGGAGAGACCCGTGAAAAGCCTACCGTAGCGAAGCTTTCGAGCGGGGCGCCGAAGGGGCACCGCTCACTGAGATCAGCGACTTCGCGCTGGACTACTTCTCCCTCAAGGGGAAGAGCGCCATCGTCACCGGCGGCAACACGGGTCTCGGCCAGGCGTTCGCCGTGGCGCTCGCGGCCGCCGGCGCCGACCTCTTCGTGCCCAGCATCATGGACGACGACGGCACCACCGGCCCCCTGGTCGAGGAGCGCGGCGGCCGCTACGAGTTCATGAAGGCCGACGTGACCAAGCCGGGCGTGCCGGCCGAGATCGTCGCCGCCTGCGTCGACCGGCTCGGCTCCCTCGACATCCTCGTGAACAGCGCCGGCATCTGCCCGCTGGCGAGCGTGCTCGAGTTCGGCCGCGAGCAGTGGGACGCCACCGTGGCCGTGAACCTCACGGCCGCGTTCGAGATGGCCTACGAGTCCGCCAAGGTCATGATCCCGCAAGGCTCCGGCAAGATCGTCAACATCTGCTCGCTGTTCTCGTACCTGGGCGGTCGCTGGTCGTCCGCGTACGCGGCCACCAAGCACGGCCTGGCCGGCTTCACCAAGGCCTACGCCGACGAGCTGGCCGAGTCCGGCATCCAGGTCAACGGCATCGCCCCCGGCTACTACGCGACCGAGATCACCACGGCCACGCGCAGCGACCCGGTGACCAACCAGCGCGTGCTGGACCACATCCCGGCTGCGCGCTGGGGCGACCCCGCGGACCTCATGGGCGCCACCGTGTTCCTGGCGAGCAAGGCCTCCGACTACGTCAGCGGCCACGTCCTCGTGGTCGACGGCGGCTACCTCGTCCGCTAGGGCGGGAAGGAACCTCATGATGGCCGGCAAGTACCTCATTGGCATCGACAACGGCACCCAGAGCACCAAGGTGGTCATCTACGACCTCGCCGGCGACGTGGTCTGCGAGGCCAGGCGCACTCTCCTCCCCATGGAGCACCCCGAGCCGGGGTACGCGGTCCACCCCGACGACGACCTCTGGGAGTCCATCGTCGCGGCCAGCCGTGAGGTGATGACGCAGTTCGCCGGCGACCCGGCGGACATCCTGGGCGTCGGCCTCTGCACCATCCGCTGCTGCAAGGCGTTCCTCAAGGCGGATGGCAGCCTGCTCGAACCCGTCATGAGCTGGATGGACACGCGCGCCTACCAGCCCTGGCTCCCGGACGATCCCGAGCTCGCCTACGCCACCACCTCGTCCGGCTACATGACCCACCGGTTCACCGGAGAGTTCCGCGACAGCGCCGCCAACAACATCATCCTGCAGTGGCCCATCGACACCGACACGTGGCAGTGGGACCCGGCGCTGTTCCCGGAGTTCAACATGCGCCCGGAGCTGCTGGTCGAGCTGCAGATGCCGGGAGACGTCGCCGGCTACGTCACCGCGGAAGCGGCGGCCGCGACCGGCATCCCGGAGGGCCTGCCGGTGATCACCACCGCCAACGACAAGGCCGTCGAGGCGCTCGGGTCCGGCTCGCTCGACGAGCGCACGGCGCTCATCTCCCTGGGCACCTACATCGCCTCCATGGTGCACGGGCGCGAGAACCGGCAGGACGCGGGCGAGTTCTGGACGAACTTCGCCTGCGTCCCGAGCCGGTACCTCTACGAGAGCGGCGGCGTGCGCCGCGGCATGTGGACGCTCAGCTGGTTCCTCGACCTGCTCGGACCTGAGTTCGCGGCGTCCGCGGCGGCTCAGGAGATCTCGCGCGAGGAGTACCTGGAGCGCGAGGCCGAGCTGGTTCCCGCCGGGAGCTGCGGCCTCATGACGGTCCTGGACTGGCTCGCCCCGACGGACAAGCCCTTCCGCAAGGGCGAGATCATCGGCTTCGACGCGCGGCACACCCGCGCCCATGTGTACCGGTCGATCCTCGAGGCGATCGCGCTGACGATGAAGCAGAACGTGGATGCCATGTGCTCCGAGCTGGGCATTGAGCTGCGCGAGATCGTCGTGTCCGGCGGCGGCGCCAACAGCGCGCTCTTCATGCACATCTTCGCCGACGTGTTCGGGGTGCCGGCGTCGCGCAACATCGGCAGCAGCGGCGCCAGCCTCGGCGCCGCCATCTGCGCCGCGGTCGCGACCGGCGCCTACCCCGACTTCGAGGCCGCCTCCTGCGCCATGAGGAGCAGCCGCGAGTCGTTCGCCCCGGGGCTCGAGAACCACGATGTCTACCGGCGCATGAACGAGGGCGTGTACCGCGCCATCCACAACGCCACCGACCCCATCCTCGAGCAGTCCTTCACCATCTTCCACTGACCGCAGACCGGCCACGGACACGCAAAGGAAACGCGACATGTCACTGAGCAGAGAAGCCATCGTCGAGGGCCTTCGCGGCATCGTGGGTCCGGACGCCGTCGTCACCGACGAGCGCGTGCTCGTCGAGAGCAGCGTCGACAACTTCCGCAAGCTGCAGAACATCTTCGACGTGCACACGATGCCGGTGCCGGCCGCCGTAGTGCTGCCGGCCGACACGGCCCAGGTCGCCGAGCTCCTGACCTGGGCGAACGAGAACGGCGTCAACGTCATCCCGCGCACGGGCGCCACGGCGACTGAGGGCGGGCTCGAGAGCGCCGTGCCCGACTCCGTCATCGTCGACGGGTCGGCGATGAACAAGGTCATCAGCGTCGACCCGTACAACATGCAGGCCACCGCCCAGTGCGGCGTGCCGCTGCAGGCGCTCGAGGACAGCGTGCGCGAGCACGGGCTCACCACCGGCCACTCGCCGCAGTCCAAGCCGGTCGCCCACATGGGCGGCCTCGTGGCCACGCGCAGCATCGGCCAGTTCTCCACTCTGTACGGCGGCATCGAGGACATGGTCGTCGGCCTCGAGGCCGTGTTCCCCACCGGCGAGGTCTGCCGCATCAAGAACGTGCCGCGGCGCGCCGCCGGCCCCGACATCCGTCACATCGTCATCGGCAACGAAGGCGCGCTCTGCTTCATCACCGAGGTGACGGTCAAGCTGTTCCCGTACTTCCCCGAGAACAACGCGTTCCTCGGCTGGACGCTCAAAGACATGGCGACCGGCTTCGCGGTGCTGCGCGAGGTCATGGTGAACGGCTACAAGCCGTCGGTGGCGCGGGTCTACGACCCCGGCGACGCCGGCCTCCACTTCTCGCACTTCGCCGCCGAAGACGACTGCGTGCTGCTGTTCATGGCCGAGGGCGCGGCGGGCATCGCCAAGGCGACGGCCGACGGCATCCAGGCCATCGTCGACAAGCACCCCGAGTGCACGCAGGTGCCGAGCGAGTACATCGAGACCTGGTTCAACGACCTCTGCTGGGACGCGAGCAAGATCACAGCGGAGGACGAGCGCATCCGCCAGACGCACAACGTGAACCGCACCACGGAGATCAGCGCCGACTGGAGCTCGATCAACGACATCTACCAGGCGGCCAAGGCGCGCATCATCGACGAGATCCCCGACATCACGATGATGGGCGGCCACTCCTCGCACAGCTACATCAACGGCACCAACATGTACTTCAACTACTTCTTCAACGTGGTCGGCGTCGGGCCCGAAGAAGAGACCGAGAAGTACTACCTGCCGATCATCGGCATCATCTGCGAGGAGACGCTCAAGCGCGGCGGGTCGATCGTCCACCACCACGGCATGGGCAAGGCCCGTGCGCCGTGGGTCAAGGACGAGTACGGTTCGAGCTACTACATGCTCGAGACCCTGAAGCAGGCGTTCGACCCCGAGGGCGTCATGAACACGGGGACGATCTTCCCGGTCTGAGGCTACGAGGAGCGTGGATGCGGATCGCGGTCGGCTTCAAGGTCACGCCGGACTGGGAGGCGCTGCGCGCCGCGGACTGGGCGCGGGTAGCCGCGGCGGAGGGCCCGGAGGGCCGCGCCGAGGCCGCCCGCTACGTGCGCCGCGTGCTCGGCGTGTTCGACGAGGCTGCGCTGGAGCTCGCGCTCCGGCTGCGCGACGCACGCGCCGACCACGGCCTCGAGACCAGCCTCGCGGCGTTCACCGTCGGCGGCCGCGAGGCCGACCCGTTCCTGGCCACCCTGCAGGCGCTGGGGTTCGAGTGCGCGCGGGTGGACCCCGCCGGGCCGGCTCCGCCCGCCGGCGGCCTTGCCGCCGGCGGCCTCGACTTCGCGCCGGCCGCGACGGCCGCGCTGGTCGCCGCCTGCGCACAGAACCTGGGCGCCGACGTCCTGTTGCTGGGCGAGCGCGGCAGCCCGGGCGGCAGCGGCACAGTGCCGCTCCTCGCCGCCGAGGCGCTCGGCCGCCCTTGCGTGACCGGCGTCACGGGAGTGCAGCCGGCCGGCGACGGTCGGCTTCGCGTGACCTTCACGGCCGACGACGGGCCGGTCCGCGCCGTCGCCGTCCCTCCGTGCGTGATGGCCGTCGGCAACGTCGTGGTCTCCATGCTCCGCGTGCCGACGCTCAAGGACCGGCTGGCCGCGCGCGGCAGGCCGGTCGCCGAGTTCACAGCCGCCGACCTCGGCGTGGATCTCGCAGCCGCACTCCACGGCGGAGCGCCTGCACTTGCGGGGCTCGAGACGATCGACCGCGGGCGCGCCGGCGTCGTCGTGCCCGGCGCGCACGCCGGCGGACAAGGCGCGCGCGCTGTACGAGCAGCACCTGCGCGCGCGTCTGGAGAAGCTGTGACGGCCGCCGCCACACTCCGCGTCGCGGCCGTCCTCGACGCCACCGGAGCGGCCGCCGAGCGGCACGCGCCGGCGCTCGGCGGCTTCCTCCGCGACGGGCTGGTGGTCACCGGCGGCGCCACACCCGCCGCCGTCACCCACCTGTTCTGCGCCCGGGACGCGGGCGCCGACCACGTCCTCGCGGCGCCCACCAGAGAGGTGCGGCTCGTCCACGTGCCGCCGCACCGCCCCGACATCGTCACCGCCGCCCTCGCCGCCTTCCAGACCGGCGGCGGCGCCGACCTCTTCGTCTTCCCCGCCGGCCCCGCCGGCAGGGAGCTCGCCGCGCGTCGTCGCCGCGCGCACCGGCGGATCGGTGCTCACGGACGTCCTCTCGGCCGCCGCCGCGGACGATCGCCTGACCTGCCGCCGCACCGCGTATGCCGGGCACCTCACCGGCGAGTTCGAGCTGGGCCCGCGTCCCTGGTGCGTCACGCTCGAGGCGCGCTGGGCCGACGCCCGGGTGGAGCCGCCGGAAGAGCACGCCGTCCAGGCGGAAGCGGAGCTCCTCGAAGACGACGTCTCCGTGCCGCTGCCGCTCCTCGAGATCGAGCGTCTGGAGCCGCCACGGACCGGCGACCTGGAGACGGCGCGTTTCCTCGTCGTCGCCGGCCGCGGCGCCGGGAGCCGCGGCGGCGTGGACCGCCTCGCCGCCGCCGCCGCGCGCATGGGCGCCGCCTTCGGCGTCACACGGCCGGTCGTGATGAGCGCCTGGGCCGAGTCCCGACCGCCAGGTCGGCGTCTCCGGCACGCGCGCGGCCCCGGCCGTGTGCATCGTCGCCGGGGCCTCCGGCGCCCCGGCCTTCATCTGGGGCGTTGAGCGCGCCGGCTTCATCGCCGCCGTCGACACCGACGACCACGCGCCCATCGCCGGCGAAGCAGACGCCTTCGTCACCGGCGACGCCGTTGCCGTCCTCGAGGCCCTCGCCGACCTCGTCCCACCACGGACTAACGTCACGAGGTCCATCGAGCCCTTCTTCCGCGGCGACCGCGACCCTGCAGGCGTCCCAGTTCTTCGGGCAGTTCCTGGTCTCACGTGTCCGCGTTACTCGCGCTGATCGTCACTGGAGGGGTGGCCGCGGTCGCCGCGTTTCCGCTGGCCATCCTCGCAGGCGGCTGACGCAGTTCGGAGGCGTCTTCCTCTGGCTCGGCTGTTCGGCGTTCGCATCGATTGGGGGCGCTGGTTCTCGGGGTGAGTCCCTGCGATCGACCGCTCTGCGACGCACAATCCGAATCGTTTTCTCACCTCTCTACGGAAGAATGTTCACTTCCGCGCTTGACTGAGCGAACATCAGACTGAATACTCGGTCCCGACGACCCAACTTCCGGAGGGGGAAGCGTGGACCAACTCGACCGAGAAGTCCTCCTTGCGCTGCAGGAGGACGGACGCATGTCCAACCTCGCGCTCGCGCGCAAGCTCGGGCTCTCCCCGTCCGCCATGCTCGGCCGCGTCCGCCGCCTCGAGAAGAGCGGCGCCATCCGCGGCTACCGCGCCGTCATCGACCCGGCCGCCCTCGACATCACCGTCCGCGCGCTGGTCGTCGCCCGCCTGCACGAGCACAGCGAAAAGTCCATCCGCGAGTTCGAGAAGGGCATCAAGGCGGTGCCCGGCGTCCGCGCGTGTTACCACGTCACCGGGCAGTTCGACATGGTCGTGGAGCTCGCCCTGCGCGACCTCGACCACCTCGGGCAGCTGATCCGCGTGGACATCGCCCGCATCCCCGGCGTCATGAACCTCGAGACCATGCTCGTCCTCGCGGAGTCCGTAGCAGACGACGGCTGGCCCGCCGTCACCGAGAAGTAGCCCGCGGCGCAGTCGCCGCGACGCAATCAGTCCCCACAGGAGGTCCTCCCATGGCGAAGAAAGGTCTCTTCGACCTGCACGAGATGAAGCGCGCCGGCGAGCAGATCGCGTGGCTCACCGCTTACGACTACCCCACGGCGAGCTTCGAGGAGGCGGCCGGGATCGACATGATCCTCGTCGGCGACTCGCTCGGCATGTGCGTCTACGGCTACCCCGGCACCGTGCCGGTCACCATGGACCAGTGCATCGTCCACTCGGAGGCCGTGCGCCGCGGCGCGCCCAACACCTTCATCGTCGGCGACATGCCGCTGGGCAGCTACCAGGCCTCCGACGAGGACGCCGTGACCAACGCCATCCGCTTCCTCAAGCAGGCCAACGTCGACGCCATCAAGCTCGAGGGCGGCGTGCGCACCGTCAGCCGCGTGCGCGCGATCCTCGACGCCGGCGTGGCCGTCTGCGGGCACATCGGCCTCACGCCGCAGAGCTCGGGCCAGCTCGGCGGCCACAAGGCGCAGGGGCGCACGCTCGAGAGCGCCAAGCTCGTGGTCGAGGACGCCCGCGCCCTCTACGAGGCGGGCGTCCAGCTCCTGCTCGTCGAGGCGGTGCCGCCGGAGGTCGCCGGCTTCATCCGCGCCGAGCTCCCGATCCCGGTGCTCGGCATCGGCGCCGGCTCGGACGTCGACGGCCAGCTGCTCATCGTCAGCGACGTGCTCGGCACGTTCGCGGCGTTCACGCCCAAGTTCGTGAAGAAGTACGCCGACCTCGCCGCGGTCTCGACCGCCGCGCTCGGCGAGTACGTCTCCGACGTGCGCGGCGGCGCGTTCCCCGAGGAGCAGCACTGCTACCGCATGCTCGAGGGCGAGCAGGACAGGTTCGCGGCGTGGGCCGAGGGCAAGTGAGACGAGCGAGGCGGAGGGACCACTGATGCACGCACTCGCCGAAGACCCCACCAGCCGGCCGGAGCACGGGTTCGTGCCGGCCGACCGCGTCGCGCGGCTCGGGACCGAGACGGTGTTCGCCGTCTCGGCCGAGGCGGCCGCGCTCGCCGCCCAGGGTCGGACGATCTACCCGTTCCACCTGGGCGACCTCAACATCCCGACGGCGGAGCCCATCGTCGAGGCGATGATCCGCGCCATCCGCGACGGCAAGACGACGTACTGCGCCAACGCCGGCGTCGCGCCGCTGCGCGAGGCGCTCGCGGCCGACGTCGGCGCCGCCCGCGGCGTCACCTACACCGCCGACAACGTGTCGGTGCAGCCGGGCGGCAAGCCCGTCATCGGCAAGTGGCTCATGGCCGCCATGAACATGGGCGACGAAGTGCTCTATCCCAATCCCGGGTTCCCCATCTACAGCTCGTTCATCGAGTTCGTCGGCGGCGTCGCGGTGCCGTACGGCTACGTGGACGAAGGGGACCGGTACACGATCGACATCGACGCGATCGAGCGGCGCATCACACCGAAGACGCGCCTGATCATCCTCAACGACCTGCACAACCCCACGGCCGCCGAGTGCACCTCCGAGGAGCTCGACCGCATCGCCGAGATCGCGCTCCGGCACGACCTGCTCGTGCTCAGCGACGAGGCGTACTTCGACGTGCGTTTCCAGGGCGAGAGCGAGTCGATCGTCTCCCGCCCGGGCATGGCCGAGCGCACCGTCATCCTGTACACGTTCAGCAAGAAGTTCGCGATGACCGGCTGGCGTCTGGGCGCCGCAGTCGGGCCCAAGCCGATCATCGACATCATCACGCGCATGAACGTGAACGTGGAGTCGTGCCCCAACCACTTCGCCCAGTACGGTGCGCTCGAGGCGCTGACCGGCGACCAGGCCGGGCCCCGCGAGATGATGGCCCGGCTCAAGGGTCGCCGAGACGCCGCACTCCGCATCCTGAACGAGACGCCGGGCGTCCGCTGCCACACGCCGGAGTCCACCTTCTACCTGTACCCGGACGTCACGGACGCCGTCCGCCTGACCGGCTGCGCCGGTCACGAGGACTTCCGGCGCCTCCTCCTCGACACCACCGGCGTGTCGTTCTGCACCCGGCAGCACTTCGGGAAGGCGCTGCCGGACGAGAACCGCTACCATCTCCGCCTGGCCTATTCAGGCGTCACGACAGCACAGATCGAGGAGGGCCTCGGCGCGTTCAAGGCCTTCCTCGAGACAACCGAGCCCGCAGGTTCCTGAGTCCCCCTGAAGGAGTCGTCACCATGAAAGACCTGCCCGTCGTCGGCATCGAGAGCCGCCTCCGCATGCTCTCGGACGAGAAGTGCCAGCGCATCTACGACGCCGCCCTCACGATCATCGCCGAGATCGGCATGACGGTGCCGCACGCCGAGGCCCGCGAGATGCTCGTCGGCGGCGCCGGCGCCACGGTCGAGGCCAACGACGTCGTCAAGATCCCGCGTGACGCCGTCGCCGCCGCCCGCGACACGATCCCCGAGATGATCCACGTGTACGACCGCAACGGCGAGCTCGCCATGCAGCTCGGCGGCACCAACTCGTTCTTCGGCACCGGCTCGGACCTGATGAGCATCTACGACTTCGAGACCGGTGTGCGCCGTCCCAGCGTGCTCGCCGACACGGCGCGCATGGCGCATCTCTGCGACGGCCTCCCGAACATCGACTTCATCATGTCGGCCGCGCACCCGCACGACATCGAGGCGTACGCGTCGTACCTCGAGTGCTTCCGCCAGATGGTGAGCAACACCACCAAGCCGATGGTAATGACCGCGGCGGGCGTCGAGGACCTCGAGGTCATGCAGAAGATCGCCGCCGCCTTCCGCGGCGGCGAGGACGAGCTCCGCGAGAAGCCGTACTTCATCCAGTACGGCGAGCCGGTCAGCCCGCTGCAGCACGCTCCCGAGGTGCTCGACAAGCTGCTCTTCTGCGCCGACAAGGGCATCCCGCTCATCTACTCGCCGGCCCCGATCGCCGGCGCCACGGCGCCCATCACCATCGCCGGACACATCGTGCAGGCCGTGGCCGAGTCGCTCTTCGGCGCCGTGCTGCACCAGCTGCGCGTCCCCGGCGCCCCGCTGCTCACCGGCATGGGCCCGGTCAAGCTCGACATGAACACGGTCCAGGCGCTCTACAACTCCGCCGAGTACTACCCCACCATCATGGGCATCACCGAGATGGCCAAGTGGATGGACATCCCCAACTGGGGCTACGCGGGTACCAGCGACTCGCAGTGCGTGGACATCAACGCCGGCATCGACATCACCGAGCTCACGCTCATCTCCATGCAGGCCGGCTCCAACCTCAACCACGACATCGGCTACCTGGACTTCGGCCTCACCGGCGCCGGCGAGCTGGTCGTCATGGAGGACGAGGTCATCTCGATGAACCGCCGCGTGCTCGAGGGCATCGAGGTCACCGACGAGACCCTCGGCCTGGACGTCATCCAGGAGGCCGGCCACGGCGGCGACTTCCTGCGCGCCCGCCACACCAAGAAGTTCGTCCGCGGCCTGCAGTGGAAGCCCACGCTGCTCAACCGCGACACGCAGAAGAACTGGGAGGCCGCCGGCTCCAAGACGGCCACGAGAAGGCCCACGAGAAGCTGCTCGACATCATGGCCAACCACACGCCCGAGCCGCTCAAGCCCGAGCAGAAGCAGGCCATGGACGAGCTGGTCGGCGCGTACGTCGCGGCCGGCAAGTAAGGACTCGCGGCAAGGGGACCACGAAGGGGCGGCGGCCGGCGTGCCGCCGCCCCTTTCTCCACCCGCACCGGAGGCACGCCCGTGGAACTCGCCTATCTGAGCAGAGCCGACGTCGAGAGCCTCGGCCTGTCCATGCGCGAGATCATCGAGGCGCTCGACCTCGGGTTCGCGGCCAAGGGACGGGGCGAGACGGAGATGCCGCCCAAGCCCGGCATCCACACGCGACCCGACAGCTTCATCCACGCCATGCCCGCGTACGTCAAGGACCCCGAGGTCGCCGGCCTCAAGTGGGTCTCCGGGTACCCCTCCAACACCGACAAGGGCCTGCCGTACATCACAGGTCTCCTCGTGCTCAACGATCCAGAGACAGGCGTGCCGCTGGCGGTGATGGACTGCTCCTGGGTCACGGCGATGCGCACAGGGGCGAGCGCCGGGATCTCCGCGCGCTACCTGGCGCGCGGCGACAGCGAGGTCGCGGCGATCGTCGGTTGTGGCGTCCAGGCGCGTACCAGCGTCATGGCGCTGGTGGAGGAACTCCCGGCGCTCCAAGAGGTGCGCTGCTACGACCTGCTCGCGGCCGCCACGGAGGCGTTCATCGCCGAGACGGCGGCGGCGTTCCCCGCCCTGCGCTTCGTGACGTGCGGCAGCGCCGCCGACGCCGTGCGGCCCGCCGATGTAGCGGTCACGGCGATCCCAATCGTCGTGGATCCGGAGCCCGACCTCGACGCCGGCATGCTCAAACCGGGCGGGCTCGCGGTCTCGCTCGACTACGACTCCGCCTGGACGAGCTCGGCGATGCGCGAGTGCGACAAGTTCTGCGCCGACGACGTGGCGCAGCTCCTCGCGACCAGGGGCCACGGCGTGTACTTCGCCGGCATCCCGGAGGCCATCCACGCCGACCTCGGCGACCTGGCCGCCGGGACCCGGCCGGGGCGCGAGACGGACGACGAGCGTATCTTCTCGATGAACATGGGGATCGCCGTGGACGACATGGTCACCGCGAGAGTCCTCTACGAACGCGCTCTGGAGCGCGGCGCCGGCGTGCGGCTTCCCCTGTGACCTGCCCCTTCCGCCCAGCACCCTGAGGAGACGACTTGACCGGACCAGCCTGTAGCGTGCTCGACGAACGCAGCTGCCGCAAGATCCACGAGGCGGCGCTCCAGCTCCTCGAGCAGGTCGGCTGCGCCGTGCTCGACCCCGAGGCGCTCGCGCTGCTCAAGGCAGCACGGCGCGAGCGTGGACGGCGACCGGGTCCGCTTCGGCGAGGCCCTCGTCGAGAAGGCGCGGGCCACCGCGCCGGCGCGCTACGTCGTCGCGGGCCGGCGTCCGGAGCTCGACCTGCACGTCGGGCTCGGCGAGCCGGCCGTGCTGGCCAGCGCCTCCGGCCCGCCGTTCGTCCTCGCAGACGGCGTGCAGCGGCCGGGGACCCTGGCCGACCTCACGACCGCGGTGCGCCTCGCGCACCTCTCTCCCAACATCGACGTGCTGGGCTACAGCGTGGAGCCGAACGACGTGCCGGAGGAGGTGCGGCCCAAGGTGGTCGCCCACCTCCACGCGACGTCGAGCGACAAGAACGCCCGGTTCACGGTCACCTCGCTCGAAGAGCTGCGGGTGGCCACGGACGTCCTCGAGATCCTGTACGGCGCGGAGTGGCACGCACGCCCGCGCCTCTGGTCGGTGGTCAACACCACGTCGCCGCTGCAGTTCTCGGCGGAGGGCGCGCAGGTCGTGCTGCGCCTCGCGCGCCTGGGCCAGCCCGTCCTGGTCGCGGTCTGCGCCATGGGCGGCACCACCGCGCCCATCACGCTGGCCGGCCTCCTCGCCGTGCAGCACGCCGAACTGCTGGTCGGCCTGGTGCTCACGCAGCTCGCCAACCCGGGCACGCCGTTCCTGTACGGCGGCACCTCGTCGCTCTCGTCCATGCAGAGCGGCGCGCTCATGATCGGCGCGCCGGCGTACTGGGCGCTCATGGAGGCCACGGTGCGCCTCGGCCACTGGCTGGGCGTCCCGGTGCGCGCCGGCGGCTCCGTCACCGACGCGCACCTGCCCGACGCCCAGGCCGGCATCGAGTCGGCGCTGGCCGTGGACACCGTCCTGCGCACCGGCGCCCAGTACGTGCTGCACGCCGCCGGCATCCTCTCGTCCTTCAACTGCTTCTCGCCGGAGAAGTTCGTCATCGACGACGAGGTGCTGAGCGGCATCCGCGTCGCCCGGCGGCCCATCGAGGTCGACGACGAGACGCTCGCGCTCGACGTCGTCGAGGCGGCGGGACCGGGCGGCACGGTGCTCGGCCACGCGCACACGCGCAGGCACGCGCGCGACGGCATCCGGCGGACGATCATGAACCGCGCGCCCTACGAGACCTGGCGGGCCCAGGGCGGTCACGACCTGGCGGCCGCGGCGGCGGCGCGCGTCACGGAGCTGCTGGGTTCGTACGATCCGCCGGACGACCTCGACCCGGTGGTCCGGCGGCAGCTCGACGCCTACTGCCTCGGCTGACGCTCGAGGCGGCGCGCCGCCGGGGTCAGGCGCTCGCGCCCGGCCGGGCGATCTTGAAGCACTCGAGCATCTGCGCGAGGACACGGTACGGGTTGGCGAGGTCCATCTCCGGGTCGACGGCCGTCTGGATGGCGAGGCCGTCGATCACGGCGCTGAGCAGCTGGGCCAGCCCGAGCAGGTCGGGGTCGGCAAGTCCGGCGGCGCCGTCCCGCATCCCCAGCCACTCGAGCTTCATCTTCCAGTACCAGCGGTAGAGCATGGCCATCCGGCGACGGAGGGCCTCGTCCCGGAGCACGTGGGGCAGGAGCTCGTAGAAGACCTGGAAGTCGTCGGCCCACGCGGCCATGCGCTGCATCTCCTCGACCAGGCGCGGGATGCGCTCCCCGCGGGCGACGTCCTTCATCCGGTCGAGTGAGTCGAGGTACTCGTCGTGGATGACGGAGTCGAGCACGGCGGCGATGAGGCCCGCCTTGTTGTCGAAGTAGTAGGAGACCATCGCCTTGTTCTCACCGGCGCGCTCGCTGACGGCCTTGAGCGTCAGCGCCTCGAACCCCTCTTCGGCGACGATCTCCTTGGCGGCGATCAGCAGGTTGCGCGCGGTCTCGGGAAGCGAGGACAAGGGGTCTTCGAACTTGAAGGAGAGGTGGCCGGTGAGGCGCACGTGACCATCCACGTCGACGCTCCAGCCCCCCGGCGGTGGTGCCATGCCCCCCTCACCTCCCCTGGTGACCGGTCCGTCGACGGGGACCGGCTTGACACGCCGCTCCAGTCACGGTGCAATCACTGATTGACCGGTCGATTAGCGATGCGACAGTGTAGCACGGGGCCCGGAGCGCCACTATGCCCGGGCCCTCTTGCCCGAGGAGGACCGTGGACTTCCACACCGGACGTGTGTTGCGGCTCGACCTGACCGCCCAGGCGGCGACCGTCGAGCCCCTCCCGGAGGACTGGGCCCGCCTGTACGTCGGCGGCAAGGGCCTCCTGCTCCGCTACCTCTTCGACGAGCTCGCGCCGGGCACCGATGCACTCTCGCCCGGCAACCCGCTCATCCTCGCGACCGGCCCGTTCGCCGGCACCACGGTGGCGACGTGCTCGCGCCTCGCCGTCGGCTGCAAGAGCCCGGCCACCGGCACGCTGCTCGACTCCTACGTCGGCGGGTCGTTCGCCCCGGAGCTCAAGTTCGCCGGGTACGACCTGGTGGTCGTCACCGGCAAGGCGCCGCACCCGGTGCTCGTGCTGATCGAGGACGACCGGGTGGAGTTCCTGCCGGCCGAGGGCCGCTTCTGGGGTCTGGAGACGGCGGCCCTCGAGCAGAAGGTCCGGGACGAGATGGGCCCGTGGCACAAGGTCCTCTCCACGGGCCCCGCCGGCGAACGGCTCGTCCCCTTCGCCTGCCTCTCGACCGACCAGTACCACAAGGCCGGACGCGGCGGCGCGGGAGCCGTGATGGGCAGCAAGAACCTCAAGGCGGTCGTCGTGCGCGGCACCGGCGCCGTCACCGTCGGCGACCACAAGGCCTTCTCGCGCGACATCCTGGCCCTGCAGGAGGAGCGTGTCCTCACCCCCGACAACGCCTGGACCTGGGAGGAGGGCACGCCGTACCTCGTCGAGCTGGTCAACGCGGCCGGCGCCCTGCCCACGCGCAACTGGCGCTCGGGGCAGTTCGACCAGGCGGCCGCGCTCCAGTCCGAGGAGCTGCAGCGCGTGCGCACCAAGATCCGCGCCTGCACCCAGTGCCCTCTGGCCTGCCGCCAGGTGCACCGGTTCGGCGACCACGTGTGCGAGGGCCCGGAGTTCGAGACCCTCGGCCTCTGCGGCGCCAACTGCGGCATCGGCGACCTCGCCACCGTCGCCTCCTTCAACGAGGCGTGCGACGAGCTGGGGCTGGACACGATGTCGACGGGCGCCGTCGTGGCCCTCGCCATGGACTTGTGCGAACGGGGCGCCGCCGACTACGGCCTCGCCTTCGGCGACACCGCCGGCTACCTCGCGGCGCCGGGGATGATCGCGCGGCGAGAGGGCTGGGGCGCCGAGCTGGCGCTCGGCACACGCGACCTCGCCGCGCTCAAGGGCCGGCCGGACCTCGCCCCGCACATCAAGGGGCTCGAGCTGCCGGCCTACGATCCCCGCGGCACCTTCGGCATGGGCCTCGGCTACGCCACCTCCGACCGCGGGCGCCTGCCACATGCGCGCCTTCACCGCCGGCGACGACATCCTCGGCGGCGAAGCGCCGGCCGACTCGCTGGAGGGCAAGCCGGCGCTCACCGTCGAGCAGCAGGACTTCAGCGCCCTCGCCTGGACCGGTGTCTGGTGCGCCAACATGGCGGTCGACACGGACTTCCTCGGCGTGCACTTCCGGCACCTCTGGGGGAGGGAGACCTCTCACGAGGAGCTCATGACCGTGGGCGCCAGGATCTGGAACCTGGGCCGCCTCCTCAACCTCCGCGAGGGCCTGTCGCGCGCGGACGACCGGCTGCCGGACATCCTGGACGTCCCGCATCCGGACGGCGCGGCGGCGGGCAAGGCGATCACGCGCGAGGAGTTCCGCGCCGCCCTCGACGAGTACTACCGGCTGCGCGGATGGGACGCGGACGGCGTCCCCGAGGAGGAAACGCTCGCGCGTCTCTCGGTCGACGTGCGAATCTAGGCCCGGCGCGCCGGCTCTCGAGGCGGCGCACCGGACAGGGGAGGGGAGCGATGGCATCCGCCGGCGAGGTCATCCGCAGACAGGCCGGACGCGGCCCGGAGCGCTTCGAGGCAGCGCCCGGCGACGCGACGATGCTCGCCGTGGTCACCACCGGGAACGGCGACCTCAGGCATGCTCGACTGGCGCGAGGTGCGGCGGCCGCAGCCGGACGAGGGCGAGGTGCTCGTCCGGGTCCTGGCCGCCGGCGTCAACGCCACGGACGTCAACACCCGGGTGGGCTGGTACGAGGACGGCGGCTGGAGCTCGCCGTCCCCCTTCCCCTTCATCCAGGGCACCGACTGCTGCGGCATCGTCGAGCAGGCCGGCGCGGGAGTCGACGAGTCCCTGCTCGGACGGCGCGTGCTCGTGCGCCCGTGCATGCGCCCGCACGGGTTCGGCTCGGCGGAGACCCTGTGGTTCGGCTCCGACTTCGACGGCGCGTTCGCCCAGTACGCGCTCGCGCCGGCGTCCGAGGTCTTCGTCGTCAGCAGCCCGCTGAGCGACGCCGAGCTCGGGGCCGTGCCCTGCTCCTACGGCACGGCCGAGAACATGCTCCTGCACGCCGGGGTCCGCCCCGGTCAGCACGTGATCGTCACCGGGGCGTCCGGCGGCGTGGGGTCGGCGGCCGTGCAGCTCGCGGCGCTGCGCGGCGCGGAGGTCACGGCCGTCACCACCGCGGACAAGAGCGCCGCCGTGCTCGACCTGGGCGCAGCGCGCGTGGTGGACCGCGGCGGCGACGTGGTCGCGGCGCTCGGCGAGCAGTCCGCCGACGTCGTCGTGGACAACGTCTCGGGGCCGGGGCTCGACGGACTGCTCTCGCTGCTCCGTCGCGGCGGCGTCTACGTCACCTCCGGCGCCATCGCGGGGCCGCAGGTGACCCTGGACAAGCGCACGCTGTATCTTCGCGACCTCACCCTGCGCGGCTGCACCGCCTGGGCCGAGGCGGTGTTCCCGTCACTTCTCGCACGGCTCGCCTGCGCCGAGCTCCGGCCTCGCGTCGCCGCGACGTTCCCGCTCGAGCACATCGCCGAGGCCCAGACGGAGTTCCTCGAGAAGCGGCACGTCGGCAGCTACGTGCTCGTGCCGCCCCGCGCAGGCTAGCGCGAACCCGCGCCGTTCCCGCGCTCGTGCTCGAGGCGCACGTCGCGCACCGGCGCGCGCGCCGCGTCGGCCGCGGCGTCGTCCAGCATCGCCTGCGCCGCCGACTCCGCGTCGAGCCGCGAGAGGTAGTGCTCCACCTCGTGCAGCACCGTCGCCTCGTCCCAGTCGAGCGGGACAGCCATGAGCCGCGCCACATCCTCCACGGCGCGGCGGCCGCGGTCCGCCGCCTCGAAGGAGATGTGCGTGCGCCGCGTGAGGACGTCGTCCACGTGCAGCGCCGCCTCGTTGAGCACGGCGAAGCGGACTTCGGCGCCGAGGTACGTCTCCGACCCGGCGAGCGGCGCGCCGAGCGCCGGATCCTCGACCACGAGGTCGAGGACGCGCAGGGCCAGCGTGCCGTACCGCCGCGCGAGGTGTTCCACCTGGCGCGGCGCCAGCCCGGCAGCGCCCGGATGCAGCTGCGCGCGCTGCGCCGCCTGAGCCGAGCCGACCGCACCGAGCAGCGGGAGGTCCTCCGTGCGGCTCGGAGGCACGGCGAACGGCAGGTCGCGCGCGGCGACGTCCACGGCGTCGCGCGCCATGATGCGGTAGGTCGTGTACTTGCCGCCGGCGATGCTGACGAGCCCCGGCTTGCTCCGCCGCACGACGTGCTCGCGCGAGACGGCGGCGGTGTCGCCCGCCTCCTGGGCCACCAGCGGCCGCAGCCCGACGAACACGGCGGTGATGTCGTCCTCGCCGAGCGGCGTGCGCAGCACCGCGTTGGCGTGCCCGAGCAGGTACTCGATGTCGGTGCGGCTCGCCGCCGGGTGGTCCAGCCCGAACTCCCACGGCGTGTCCGTGGTGCCGATGATCCAGTGGGAACCCCACGGAAGCACGAACAGCACGCTCTTCTCGGTGGGGAGGATCAGCGCCAGTCGCGAGTCGATGCGGTCGCGCGGGACGACGATGTGCACGCCCTTGGACGGGTGGACCGGCAGCGGCGACGCCACGCCGGCGAGCCGCTCCATCTCGGTGGTCCAGACCCCGGTCGCGTTGACGGTGACGCGCGCCCTGATGTCGAAGTCGAGCTCGCCCTCGAGGTCGCGTGCGCTGACTCCGGCGACCGCGGGCCCCTCCATGGAGGAAGTCCGTGACCTCGACGGCGGGGACGCAGCAGGCGCCCTGGGCCGAGGCGGTCCCCGCCAGCGTGACGGCGAAGCGCGCGTCGTCGACCTGCGCGTCGTAGTAGCTGATGCCGCCGCTGATCACGTCCGGCTTGAGCGACGGCACCTCGCGCAGGCAGGCCGCGTGCGAGAGGTGCCGGTGCCGCGGCACCTGCGGATGCAGGCCGGCCAGAGCGTCGTACAGCGTGAGGCCGGCTCCGAAGTACGCGTGGTCCCTGAGCCCGTGCTCGAGCGGCAGCAGGAACGGGGTGGGGTGGACGAGGTGCGGCGCCAGGCGCTGCGCGAGCAGCGCCCGCTCGTGCAGCGCTTCGCGGACGAGGCCGAGGTCGAAGCGCTCCAGGTAGCGCAGACCGCCGTGGATCAGCTTGCTGGAGCGGCTGGACGTGCCGGCGGCGAAGTCGCGTTTCTCGATGAGCGCCACGGAGAGGCCGCGGCTGGCGGCGTCGAGCGCGATGCCGCAACCCGTGACGCCGCCGCCGACCACGAGCACGTCGAACACCTCGGCGGCCAGCCGCTCGAGTTGGCGGCCGCGGGCGTCCCACGGCGACCTGCAGGTCGTCCCGGCTCGCTCGTGCCGTCGTCGTCATGCATCGGTCAGCGCTCCTCGTCATCTTGGTATGTACCAGTCGTCTGGTATGTACCATGAACCCTGTGCCATACTCTGTCAAGGCAGAGCCGGGCACGCGCCGTCGCGCGCCCGCAGAGAGCACGGTATGGCGCCCCCGCGCGCCACGGGAGAGATTCATGAGGCACATCGCGGAGGCGGCAAGGACGACCCCGGTCTTCCACGAGACCGAGGTACTGGTGGTGGGCGGCGGGCCCGGTGGCCTCGCCGCCGCCCTCGCCGCCGCCCGCGCGGGCGCGCGGACGACACTGCTCGATCGCTACGGCTGCTTCGGCGGCGTCATCACCCAGGTCGGCGTCGACACCGTCGCCTGGTACCGCCACGAGGAGACCGTGGACCTCGAGGGCATCGGCCGCGAGTTCGAGCGCCGCGCCGAGGAGTTCGGCGCGGCGACGCCCGACGTGCAGTCGGACAGCCTGGCGCTCGACTCCGAGCTGTTCAAGGTCGTCGCCGACCGGCTCGTCCTGGAGGCCGGCGTGGAGCCGCTGCTGCACTGCCTCGTCACGGAGCCGATCGTCGAGGACGGCCTGGTCAAGGGCGTCATCACCGAGAGCAAGTCGGGCCGGCAGGCGATCCTCGCCGAGCGCGTGATCGACGCGACCGGCGACGCCGACGTCGCGTTCCGCGCCGGGGCTCCCTGCCACACCCGCCCGCGCGGCACGGCCATGGGCGTCACCGTGATGTTCTCCTGCTCGGGCGTCGACAAGGCGCGCTTCCTGGACCACGTCGCGCAGAGCGCGCCCACCTACGGCGACTGGGGCAAGTGCTGGCACGTCAAGACGTACGGCAAGGAGGACGGCCTCTTCAGCCCGTACCTGCAGGAGCCGTTCGACCGGGCCCGCGCCGACGGGCTGATCCCCAAGGGGATCCGCAGCATCGGCGGCACCTGGGGCCGCCTCACCGACGCCGGCGAGGCGACGGCCCTGAACCTGGTCGTCATGGCCGGGTACGACTGCACCGACGTGCGGCAGCTCACGGACGCCGAGATCGAGGGCCGCCGCCAGGCGCTCCTGGCGATCGAGGCGCTGCGCCGCTACACGCCCGGGTTCGAGCGCGCCACCCTGCGTGACGTTCGGCTCCACGCTGGGCACGCGCGACTCGCGGAAGATCGCGGGCCGCTACGAGCTCACCGGCGACGACGTGCGCGGCGAGGCCCGGTTCCCCGACTCGGTCGGCATCTTCCCCGAGTTCATCGACGGCTACGGGCTCCTCGTCCTGCCCACCACCGGCCGGTACTTCCAGGTGCCCTACGGGATCCTCGTCCCGCAGGACGTCGACAACCTGCTGGTCGCCGGCCGCTGCGTCGCGGGGGACAAGGTCTCCCACGCCGCGACACGCAACCAGATGTGCTGCGCCGTCACAGGACAGGCGGCCGGCGCCGCTGCCGCGATCTCGCTGCGAGACGGCCGCACGACAGGCGCACTCGACATCGCCGGCCTGCAGGCCGAGCTGCGCCGCCAGGCGGTACGGCTGGACTGACGGAGCGGGGAGCGCGGGACGCACTCTCTCCCGCGGTGCCGGCGGCCCTGCGGCGGCCGGCTCAGACCTCGTCGCCCTCCACCGGCGCGGTGACCTCGAACTCGGTGCGGTCGCCGCGATAGACGTCGCGCGCGAGCTCCACCACACCGCCCTCGCCGTCGTAGACGGTCCGCGTGAGCACGAGCGCCGGGCTCCCGGCCTTGACGCCCAGCGCCTCCGCCTCGAACCGGTCCAGCGTCACGGCCACGACGCGCGCGTCGGCCTTTGCGGGGCGCACGCCGTACCGCTCGCGCAGCAGCACCCAGAGCGAGCCGGCGAGGTCGTGCTCGAGCAGGTCGGGGAACCGCTCCGCCGAGAGCTGGATGTGCTCGATCGCGACCGGCTCGCCCATCGCCGAGCGCAGACGCTGCAACACGTGCACGCGCCCGCCGGCCGGTACGCCGAGCTGCTCGGCGACCACGGGGTCCGCGTCCACGGTCGCCGCCGAGAGGACCTCGGTGCCCGGCGTCCGGGCGGCGTCGGTCATGTTGCGCGTGAAGCTGCCGACGCTGAAGCGCAGCCGCGGCTCTGCGACGTAGGTGCCGCGGCGCGGGTGACGGTAGAGGTAGCCCTCGAGCGTCAGCGTCTCGAGTGCGTGACGAGCGGTCATGCGGCTGACGTCGTACCGCTCGCCGAGCACGCGCTCCGAAGGGACGGGGTTGTGCGCGCCGAGCTGCCCGGCCTCGATCTGCTCGCGGAGGAGCTGGGCCAGCCACAGATACAGCGGGCTCGTCCGCTCCGGCGTGCGCCGCGTGCTCCCCACCGTCACCCCCTGGACAGGCAGCTCGAGTCGTCATTCCGAACGGCAGCTTCGGCATTGCCGGTCGGCCGGATCAAGCGTACCATAGGCATCGTGGTACATACCACGACTCTGCCAAGCGCTCGCAGTCGGACGACGTGTCCGGGGAGGATGTGGCGCACATGTGACAGTCGCCTCGCCTGGGGCAGCGCAGATAATGCCGTCCATATGCCGTCAAGTGAACTTCTGAACGATCGGCGAGGGGGTCCAGCGACTAACTGACCGGTCAATTCCGTCTTGCCTTCTGGCGAGCCGTGTGTATTGTGACGCGGAGTATCGGGGGCAGTCCCGGCAGCGGGGGCATCGCCAGTATCCGCGGTTTGCACTCAAGTCTCAGCGTAGGGGGAAGATCGATATGGCTAGCGCGAAGTTCGAGAGGGAGTACAGCCAGCACCTGGTCGAGCAGGTCCTCAAGGGCAAGATGACCAGGCGCCAGTTGCTGGTGCGTGCGTCGGTGTTCGGCCTGTCGCTCACGGCCGCCGGTCAGCTGCTCGCGGCGTGCGGCGGCGAGTCCACCGACACCGCCTCGCCGAGCGCGTCCGGCGCGCCCGAGCCCGTCATGGGCGGCAACCTCAAGTGGATCGGCCCGGCGCCGATCACCGATCCCGACCCGGTCACCATCTACGACCAGGGCGGCATCGTCCTCGTGTACCAGTTCCTCGAGTACCTCATCGACCTCAACAACGACAACTCGCTGCGGCCCAAGCTCGCCGAGAGCTGGACGCCGAACGACACGGTCGACGTCTGGACCTTCAAGCTGCGTTCCGGCGTCACGTTCAACGACGGCAGCCCCTTCGGCGCCGAGGACGTGGTCACGAGCATGGAGCGCGTCCTCGATCCGGACAGCGGCTCCGGCGCCCTCTCGCAGCTCAACGGCGTGCTCTCGCCCGGCGGCGCCAAGGCCGTCGACGACCTCACCGTCGAGTTCAACCTCGACAAGCCGTACGCCGACTTCCCGTACATGGTGTCCTCCGGCAACTACAACACCGCCATCCTGCCGCGCACCTACACGGGCGACATCATCAAGAACCCGGTCGGCACCGGCCCGTTCATGCTCGACCAGTACACGCCCAAGCAGAAGGCCACGTTCAAGAAGAACCCGACCTACTGGGGCAAGGACGAGCAGGGGCGCCAGCTGCCGTACCTGGACACCACCGAGTACACCATGGTCGAGGACAACTCCGCCCAGAACCTGCAGCTGCAGTCGGGCGCCCAGGACCTCCAGCCGCAGACCGTGTTCCAGGGCGCTCAGGCCCTGTTCCAGGATCCCAACCTGCGCGTGGACATCTATCCCGGCACCGGCATCCGCGAGGTCGCCTTCAACACCAAGGTCGAGCCGTGGAACGGCGCCAACGGCAAGCAGCTCCGTCAGGCCGTCGCCTTCAGCCTCGACCGCGTGGCCATCAACCAGGCCCTGTACGACGGCCGCAGCAACCTCGGCTTCGACACCTTCTGGGATCCGACGGTGTTCGCCGGCAGCCCGCCCGTGCCCGAGGAGCGCGCCCAGGACTACGAGAAGGCCAAGGCGCTGCTCTCCGAGGCCGGCATGGCCGACGGCATGAAGATCAAGCTCACCTTCGCCAAGTACCTCGAGAACCCGCAGCTCGCCCAGCTCATCCAGGAGCAGTGCAAGCCGGCCGGCATCACCGTCGAGCTCGACCAGCTCAGCTACGACGCGTACTACGCCGGCGACGACGCCGACTACTACGGCACCACGCCGTGGCTCAACGCCGCCATGACCATCACCGAGTGGGGCAGCCGTCCCGCCCCGGGCATCTATGCGGCCGCCATGCTGCTGCCGGACGCCGTCTGGAGCTCGTCGCACTGGGACAACCAGGACTTCGTCTCCACCTTCGACGAGTATCAGGCCACCGTCGATGAGGCGACGCGCATGCCGCTCGCGGAGAAGCTGTCACAGCTCCAGCAGGACGACACGCCGATCATGGTGCCCTTCTACATCACGCAGCTGCGCACGCAGAAGAAGAACGTGTACGGCGTCCAGGGCCCAGGCTCGTTCTACTGCGACCTGAGCATGTGCTTCGTGGCCACCGCGTGAGGTAGGCGGATAACGGAAACGAACTGAAGTAAGGGCCCCGGGATGCTGCGACTCATCGGACGCCGGCTCCTCCTCATGATCCCGACGCTGATCTTGGCGTCGATGCTGATCTTCGCGCTTGCGGAGGTGCTGCCCGGCGACGTGGGACGCTCCATCCTGGGGCCCTACGCCACTGAAGAACAGGTCCAGCTGCTCAACGAGAAGCTCGGTGCCGACCGGCCCCTGGTCGTGCGCTACGTGGCGTGGGCCGGCGGCTTCGTCACCGGCGATTGGGGCGAATCGGCGCTGCTGGAGGTGCCGGTGCGGCCACTGGTCCTCGACGCCTTCTGGAACTCCCTCCTCCTCGCCGGCTTCGCACTCGTCCTCATCGTTCCCATATCCATCGCGCTCGGCGTGTTCGCCGGCCTCCGAAGAGACAGCGTCCTGGACCGGACGATCACGGTCTCCTCGCTGTCGATGACGGTCATCCCCGAGTTCGTCAGCGGGGTCGTGCTCCTCTACGTCTTCGCGGTGTGGCTCAAGTGGCTGCCCGTCACGGCGATGCCGCCGGAGGGCTCGCCGTTCTACGAGCGTCTGTACTACCTCATCCTGCCGGCCATCCCGCTCATGTTCCTCGAGCTGGGCTACATCGCGCGCATGGCCCGCGTGGGGACCGTGCAGGTGCTGTCCATGCCGTACATCCGCACCGCCGTCCTCAAGGGCGCTGCCGCGCAAGCGAGTCATCTTCGGCCACGTGCTGCGCAACGCCATGGTGCCCACGGTCACCGTCATCGGCAGCCAGGTCGGCTGGCTGATCGGCGGCCTGGTCGTCATCGAGGTCCTGTTCGTCTACCCCGGCATCGGCAAGCTCATGGTCGACGCCGCCCTCTCGCACGACGTCCCGCTGCTCGAGGCCTCGATCCTCCTGGTGGCCATCGTCTACATGCTGGCCAACCTGATCGCCGACATCGTCGTCGCGCTCCTCAACCCACGCATCCGGATGGGCGGCTGACGTGAACGACGAACGCGAGACTCCGTTCGGGCCCGATCCCGACCTGCGCGCAGAGACCATGGAGCTCGGCGCCGACCCCGAGATGATCGAGCTCCGCGCAGAGGCGGCCGCGGCGCGCAGAGAAGCCGGACCTGCCCGGGGACAGCCCCGGCCCCGGCCGGCAGGGCGAGCTCCAGGCCGACGCCGCGGCGGCGGCGGAGCAGAAGCGGCAGCGCCGCTACCTCGTCAAGGCGCTGCTGCGCAGCCCGACGTTCATGATCGGCCTCGTCATCGTGCTGTTCTGGGTGTTCATGGCGCTGTTCTCCACGTCCGTCACGCAGAGCTTCACCGCGCAGGACGCCGCGAACTCTCTGCAGCCGCCGAGCTCGGCCCACTGGTTCGGCACCGACGACCTCGGACGCGACGTGTTCGCGCGCACGATGGCCGGCGCGCGGTCGGTGCTCATCATCGCGCCGCTGGCCACGGTGCTCGCCCTGCTCTGGGGCGGCATCATCGGCCTCGTCTCCGGCTTCTACCGCGGCATCACCGACGAGATCATCATGCGCGCCATCGACGTGCTCCTCGCGCTGCCGATCATCATCACGTCGATCCTCATCCTCTCGCTGTTCGGCAAGGGGACGGCGATCATCATCATCGCCATCGGCGCGCTCTTCACTCCCGTGGTCTCCCGCACCGTCAGGGCGGCGGTCATCGGCGAGCGCGAGCGCGAGTACGTGATGGCGGCGCGTCTGCGCGGCGAGCGTTCGGGGTTCGTCATGGGCCGCGAGATCCTGCCCAACATCACGCAGCCGATCATCGTCGAGGGCACCATCCGGCTCGGCTACGCGGTGTTCACCGCCGCCACGCTGTCGTTCCTGGGATTCGGCCTGGTGCCGCCGTCGCCTGACTGGGGCCTCACCATCGCCAACCAGCGCATCTTCCTGCAGATCGCGCCGTGGACCGTGATGTTCCCCGCAGCCGCCCTGGCGTCTCTCGTCGTGGCCGTGAACCTCATCACCGACGGACTGGGGAGGACGTTCTCCAAATGAGCAGCCTGGAGAATCAGCAGCCGGCCATGGCCGACGCCGCCGCCCTCGACGTGAGCGACCTCGAGGTCACGTTCCACCGCCGCGGCCGCAGGCTGCCGGTGCTCAAGGGCGTCACCCTGAAGATCAAGCGCGGCGAGGCCTACGGGCTGGTCGGCGAGTCGGGCTGCGGCAAGACCACGCTCGCCATGGCCGCCATGCGCTACCTCGCCGCCAACGGCACGCTCGACAACGGTCGCGTGCTGGTCGACGGCCAGGACGTCAGCGAGCTCAGCGAGGAGGCGCTGCGCAAGTGGCGCGGCGGCAAGGTCTCCATGGTCTACCAGGACCCGACCCAGGCGCTGAGTCCCGCGATGCGCATCGGCGACCAGCTCGCCGAGGTGTTCCACTATCACGAGGGTCTGGACAAGAAGGCGGCGCTCGAGAAGGCGCGAGAGAGCCTGCGCCGTGTCGCCATCCCCGACCCGGACGGGACGCTGCAGCCGCTATCCGTTCGAGCTCTCCGGCGGCCAGCAGCAGCGCGTGGTCATCGCCATGGCGCTCGCCGTGAACCCGCAGCTGCTCATCCTCGACGAGCCGACCACCGGCCTCGACGCCACCGTGGAGGCCGAGATCCTCGACCTCATCGAGGAGCTGCGCGGGCGCATCAACGCCGCCATCCTGCTGATCACGCACAACCTCGGACTGGTCGTGCGTCTCTGCGAGCGCGTCGGCGTCCTGTACGCCGGCCGGCTCGTCGAAGAGGGACCGGCCAAGGAGGTCTTCACCGACCCGCGGCACCCGTACACCATGGGGCTCCTGCGCTGCGTGCCGCGCTTCGGGATGAACAAGACGGATGCGGCCCTGCAGACGATCCCCGGCACCCTTCCGGCGCTCGGAGATCCCCTTGAGGGCTGCGTCTACTCGGCGCGTTGTCCCATGGCGCAGCCGGTGTGCAAGCGCCGCGAGCCGGACTTCTTCGCGTGGCCCGGCGACGATGCCGTCAAGGGCCGGGCCGAGGCCGAGGCCATGCCGCCGGACCCGGCCGCCTACTCGCCGCACCACGCCGAGCCGCTGGGCGACTCCGACCGGCACGCGCGCTGCTACTTCTGCGCCGAGACGCCGGGCATGCCGCACACGACCCCCGTCCTGGCGACCAGCCTGGAGGAGCGCGGCGGCGAGAGCGACGTCCTCGACATCGACAGCGTCGTGCGCACGTTCAAGGACGGGCGCAAGCAGCTCACGGCCGTCGCCGACGTCTCCCTCAGCCTGCAGAAGGGCGAGACCTTCGGCCTGGTCGGCGAGTCGGGCAGCGGCAAGACGACGCTCGCCAAGTGCGTCACCGGCCTGCTCCCTCCCGACTCCGGCACCATCACCTTCGAGGGCGGCGTGCTCAAGGCCAAGGCCGGAAGCCGCTCGCAGGACGCCCTCCGCGCCATCCAGATGGTCTTCCAGAACCCGGACTCCACGCTCAACCCGGCCTGGAGCACGCGCCAGATCCTCACGCGCGCCGTGCGCAAGCTGGGCGGCGCCAAGGAAGGCTCCGTGCGCGCCAAGGTCGACAAGCTCTCCGCCGACGTGCGCGTCGAGCCGAGGTTCCTCTTCCAGAGGCCGACCGAGCTCTCCGGCGGCCAGAAGCAGCGCGTCGCGATCGCCCGCGCGTTCGCCGGCGACCCGCACCTGGTCATCTGCGACGAGCCGGCGTCGGCTCTCGACGTCTCCGTGCAGGCGAGCATCCTCAACCTGCTCGTCGAGCTGCAGACCAAGGAGCGGACGTCCTACGTGTTCATCAGCCACGATCTCGCCGTGGTGCGCTACATCTCGGACCGCATCGGCGTGATGTACCTCGCCGACCTCATCGAGGTGGGGGCGTCGGCGGACGTGTTCAACGCGCCGCACCACCCGTACACCGAGGCCCTCCTCAGCTCCATCCCGCGCCTCGACTTCGAGAAGCAGCAGGACCGCATCCCACTGCGCGGCAGCATGCCGAGCCTCACCGACCCGCCGTCGGGCTGCCGCTTCCACACGCGCTGTCACCGGTTCCTCGGCGACATCTGCGTGCAGCAGGATGCCACCGGCGATGGACGCCGGCGACGGGCACACGTACAAGTGCCACATCCCGCCGGACGAGCTGCTCGCGCTGCAGCAGGCGGGCGCACCGGCGCCCGAGCCGCAGGAAGCCGCGCCAACAGCCTGACGACGACAGCGGCGGGCGCGTCGCGGTCGTCGGGCGGCCTCTGTCCGGGGCGCGCGCCCTCTTGCTCTACGCCCAGGCGGGCTCGCACGGAGCGCTCAGCGCCAGCATGTTCCAGGCGTCGTACGCCAGTCCCACGGCGGCGTGCTGCTTGTAGGGCAACGAATAGCGCCCGGGGATGGACCCCTGCACCGCCGCCACGCAACCCTCCGCGAACAGGCGGGCCGTCTCCTCGTCGGCGGGCAGGCCCTCGAGCGCCCGCTCGAGCTCCTGGGCGCGGAACGCGACCTCGCCGACCGCGCCGAGAGCGATCTGCGCGTCGGCGATCGTGCCCGACGGCGCGTCGAAGCGGACGGCCAGCGCCGCGCTCAGCCGCGCCACGCTCACCGCCGTCCGTGAGCCGATCTTGGCGAACGCCGAGCGGTACTCGGGCCCGAGCGCCGGGAACGAGAACTCCGTGATCGCCTCGTCGTGCGCGAGGCTCGTGCGATTCGGCCCGAGCAGCACCTCCGCGATGGGCCGCGTCCTGGTCGCGCCGGCGCCGTCGACCGTCGTCACCTCGGCGCCGAGCGCCGTGAGCGCCGTCGCGCCGTCGGCGCAGGGCGAGGCGTTGGCGATGTTGCCGCCGATGGTCCCGGCGTTGCGGATCTGCGCGGAGCCCACCTGCGCCGGCGGCGAGACTGAGGCACAGCGCGTGCGCGCGCACCAGCGGGTCCCACTGCAGCTGCGTGAACGTGCACAGGGCGCCGACGCGCAGCGTCTCGCCCTCGAGGTGGACGGCCGCGAGCTCGGCGACCCCGGTGAGCTCGATGAGCAGGTCGGGCTCGCTGCCGGGCCGGCGGATGGCGCGCACCAGATCGGTGCCGCCGGCCAGAAGCCGCGTCTGCGGCGTGGCCTGCGCGAGCGCCGCCACGAGCTCGTCCACGCCGGTCGGAGTCAGCACCTCGGTCTGGGCCACGTCACTCACCCCTTTCGTAGTCGGCCGGCGAGGGGCCCGGTCCGGCCGGGTCGGGGCCGCACGGTTCGCCGAGTGGTGCGTCCGCGTCCGCCTGCACGACCTCGCAGGCGGCGGCGAGCGTCTCGGGGTCGGTGGTCACCTCGGCGGCGAGCTCCTCGGGGACGGCGGGCAGCTCCATGAGCGGCTTGGCCTCCTGCCCGCTCGCCGCCTTGACCGCCGCGACGATGGCCGCGTAGCCGGTACAGCGGCAGAGGTTGCCGGCGAGGGCGATGCGGATGTCCTGCTCGGAGGGCACCGGGTTGCCCATCAGCAGAGCCTTGGCCGACATGAGCATGCCGGGAGTGCAGTAGCCGCACTGCACGGCCCCGTACTCGACGAACTTCTGCTGCAGGTAGTCGAGCTCGCCGTCCTGCGCGAGGCCCTCGACCGTCAGGATCTCCTTGCCTCGCGCCTGCACGGCGAGCATCACGCACGAGTTGACCGCCCTGCCGTCGACGATGACGGTGCAGGCGCCGCACTCGCCTTCCGCGCAGCCTTCCTTGGTGCCGGTGAGGCCGAGCTGGTCGCGCAGCACGTCGAGCAGGCGGGCGGTGGGGCGCGCCTCGACCTCGTACACCATCCCGTTCACGGTCAGCACGAGCTGCATGCCTCCACCTCCTCTCCGTGGAGCGCCGCGACGATCCGCTCGGGGATGAGCGGCAGGTCGGAGAGCTCGGTGCCGAGCGCGTTGTTGACGGCGTTGACGACCGCGCCCGCCGTGGGGACGGTCGCGATCTCCCCGACGCTCTTGGCGCTGAAGGGGCCGTCGTCGCCCTCGTGCTCTACCAGGAGCACCTGGATGTCGGGCATGTCGGGTGCGTTGACGATGTGGTAGTTCTTGAAGCCGTCGATGCCGCTGCGCCCTGCGATCGTCCACGTCCAGGTGCTCGTACAGGGCGTAGCCGATGCCCATCTGCACCGCGCCCTGGTACTGCGCCTCGACCATGCCGCGGTTGATGGCGCGGCCGACGTCGGCGACGGCGAGGAAGTCGGTGACCGCCGTGAGGCCCGTGGCGCAGTCGACCTCCACCTCGGCGAACTGCACCGAGTACGAGGCGGGGTTGGAGACCGCGTAGTACGTCGTCGACGCGGCGATGGACGGCACGTGGCGCATCTCGCTGAGGCGCGCGATGTCGCGGTAGGCGATCGCGCGCTTCGAGTCGTGCTTGATGCGCACGGCTCCGTCCCGCGTGAACAGATGCACGACCGGCTCCTTGAGCAGCTCGGAGGCGGCCTCGAGAAGCCGCTCCCTTGACCTTCTCCGCGACCTCGCGGGCGCAGGCGCCGACCACGTAGGTGACGCGGCTGCCGTAGGTGCCGTAGTCGAACGGCGTCGTGGCCGTGTCGGCTTCGCCGGCGGCGATGAGGTCCGGATGCACGCCGAGGACCTCGGCGACGATGATGCGCATCGTGGTCACGATGCCGCAACCGACCTCGTGCAGGCTGGCGTTGATCTCGAACGTACCGTCCTCGTTCATCTTGAGGCCCATCCGGCTCGCCTCGGGGAACGCGCCGAACATGCCGTTCTTGTGCGCGCCGGCGGCGACGCCGACGCCGCGCCGGATGCGGCCCCGCCCGGCAGGGCGGGCCCGGCGCATGGCCCAGTCGAAGGCCACCGACGCCGCGCTCGAGGCACTCGCGCACGCGCGCGTCGCCGAGCGGCAGGCCGGTGACGAGGTCGGTGTCGAAGGGCTCGACCATGTTCTTGAGGCGGAACTCGACCGGGTCGAGCCGCAGCGCGGCCGCCACCCGGTCCATGTGGATCTCCGTGGCCGCCGCCATCTCCGGGGCGCCCCACCCGCGAGCGGCGCCCCCGACCGGCGTGTTGGTGAGCACGGCGCGGCTCTGGTGCTGGTAGTGCGGCACCCGGTAGACCTTGGTGACCTTCTTGCACATGTGGACGGAGTAGTCCGGCGTGCTCGACGCGTAGGCGCCGGAGTCCAGCGTGGACGCGGCCTCGAAGTCGAGCAGGTCACCCTCGAGAGTACAGGCGGTGCGGATAGTCGTGGCGGTGGCCGGCCGGACCATGGTCGCCACCATGCACTCCTCGCGGTCGAGGAGGAGCTTCACGGGACGGCGGGTGGCGTGCGCCAGGAAGGCGCACACGGGCTCGATGATGTACTCGGTCTTGCCCCCGAACGACCCGCCCATGGGCACCTTGATGACGCGCAGGCGGTGGTACTCCATGTGGAGAAGCTCCGCGATGACGGTCCTCGCTGCGTACACACCCTGGCTCGTGGTCCAGACGGTCATGCCGCCGGTGCTGTGACCCTGGGCGATGCAGACGTGAGGCTCCAGGGCCGCGTGATGCACGCGCGGCGTGGTGGTGGTCGTCGACACGACCAGCGCGCCCTCGAGATCCGGACGCGCGCCCTTGTCGATCTCGTGCTCGTAGACGACGTTGCCGATCGGGTGGATGGGGAGTGCGTCCGGGGGCCAGCGCGTCGTCGATCGTGAGCATCGGCGGCAGCTCCTCGTACTCCACCTCGACGAGCGCCGCGGCCGCCTCGGCGGTCGCCCGGCTCGTCGCCACCACGGCCGCCACCCTGTCGCCGACGAAGCGGACGCGCTCGCTGAACAGCGTCTCGTCGTGCATGGCGAGGTCCTGTCCCGGGTGGATACGCGCCCGGCAGAACGTGTCCATGGGCGAGTTCTCGTGCGAGAACACCTTGACGACGCCCGGGAGCGCCTCGGCGCGCGAGGCGTCGATCCGCTTGACGTTGCCGTGCGGGATGGTGCTGAGGATGAGCTTGGCGTGGAGCATGCCCGGCACGCTGAAGTCGCTGCCGTAGACGAGTTCCCCCGTCACCTTCTGGGCCACGTCATGGACGGGGTAGTTGCCCCCGACGTACTGCAGGTCCTCGGTCAACGCTGTCGCTCTCCTCTCGCTCGTCCCGTCTGCCGTCAGATCAGGTTGCCCGGCGGCCTGTCCTCCGGGCGGCTCTCCTCGAACCAGCGCCGGTACATGGCCCTGCGGGCCTGCGCCGCCGGCGCCGTACAGCATCCGCCCTCGCTGGTGCACTTGAGCTCGGGCGGCAGGGCGCGGCCGATGCGGTCGGCCACGTCCAGCGCCTCGTGCAGCGGCAGCACGGCCTCGTGGCCGGCGAGCGCGAGGTCGGCGAACACGTGCGCCGTGCAGGTGGCCGCCATGATGCGGCTGCGGCACGGCTGGCTGAGGCCGCCGGGCATCGGGTCGCAGGGCAGGCCCATGAAGGCCTGCAGAGCAAGCGATGCCGCCGCCTCAACAGTCTCGGGGGTACCGCCGACCATCTCCGCGATCGCGGCCGCGGCCATCGCGCCGCAGACGCCTGATTCGCCCGTACAGCCTAGCACTTCGCCGGTCGGCGCGGTGCGCGTGTAGGCGATCGCGCCGACGCCGGCGGCGACGAACAGCCCGCGGAGCAGGTCGTCTTCCGTGAGGCCGCGGGCCTCCTGCACGGCGCTGAGGGCGGCGTAGATGTAGCCCGCCCCGCCGCCCATGGGTCCCGGCACGTTCTCCACTCCCGGGGATGCCGGCGCCGGCGCCGTAGGCGTACTTGATGGTCTGCGCCGTGACGCCGTCGCTGACCCGCGCCGGCGTCTCCGCGTGCTTCATCCAGCGGCCGGCGAAGTCCGGCTTGAACTCGGTGTCGATGACGGCGACGTCTTCCTCGTACACCGCACGGGTCTGGCGCCGCATGACCTGGGCGAGCTCGCGCATGTGCGAGGTGACGAGCGCGCGCGGCCACCCGGACGCGTCCGTCTCGTAGCGGACGGCGACCTCCCAGAGCGGGAGATCCAGCTCGGCCATGAGCCGCCGCCACTCCGACATGGTGTCGAAGAGCTGCGGCTTGCGGCCTCGGCTGGCTGACGACCGGCAGGAGCGGCCGGAGCAGCGCCAGCCGGTGGACCGGCACGCCGGCCAGCAGATCCTCGAGACCGGCGAGGTCCGGCTCCGCCGGCAGCTCGAGCACGTGCAGGGCGCCGCGGCCCTCCGCGCGCACCGTCTGCGCGCCGAGCACGCTGGGGAGCCCGGCCCTGAGCCGCTCGAGATCCTCTGAGCTCAGGGCCTCCATCGGGTCCTGCACCAGCAGCACCCAGGCGTCGCCGATGCTCCGGTACGGGAACCCGTCCAGCGTCACCGTCTCCACCATGCCGCCGCCGGTCGAGTCCCCGACGAGAGTGACCATCAGGCCGTCGCGCCCGGTGAGCACGAACTTCACCGCGTTGGGATGCCGGCTCTCGGCGATCTCGGTGAACGCGAACTCGACCTCCGCCCCGGCCTCCTCCGCCAGCTCGAAGCTGCGGAACAGCCGGGCGTCGTCGGGCAGGTAGCCGAGGACGCCGGCGACCATCGCCCGGTCCTCGGCCATGATGCCGAAGGTGCCGGCGAACGAGCCCTCCTTGTCGAGCTCGACGCGCATCTTCGCGACCGGCTCGCCGAGCAGGCAGCCGGCCAGGTAGCCGAGCCGGCAGGGGCCGGCCGTGTGCGAGCTGGAACCCGGCTGCATGACCGGTCCGAAGACGTCGTTGAAGAACTCGGGGTAGGGCGCGACCGTCACTGTGATCCCTCCACGGCTTTCCCGAAGTGCAGACCACCGATGTCGACCCATGTCCCCAGCTCGCGCTCCTTGCAGATCTCGTGGATGCGGTGCGCCGAGGCCAGGTCTTCGATGGCGATGCCGAGCGACTTGAACAGGGTGATCTCGTCCGGCGAGGTGCGAGCCTCGGCCTTGCCGGTGAGCACCTCGCCGATCTCGCCGACGAGGTGGTCGTCGCCGATGAGGCCTTCGCTCCTTGGGGATGAGGAACTCGCCGGCCTCGCTGAGCAGTGACTCGCGCTTGTCGGCGTAGAGCCGGGACTTGGCGACGAGCTCGGAGTCGAGCTCGCGGGTGGCCGGCGTGTAGGCGCCGACGGCGTTGATGTGCGCGCCGGGGGAGACCCAGGCGCCGCGCACCACCGGCTCGGAGGCCGTCGTCGTCGTGCAGATGAGGTCCGCGCCGGCGACGGCCTCCTCCGCCGTCGCGACCGCCTCGACGGGCAGTCCCGTCAGGCGCGCCTCGCGCTCCGCGAACTCCTCGGCGCTCTCGGACGGCACGCTGTACACCCGCACCTTGCGCACGGGCCGCACGGCCCGCATGGCCTGCAGGTGCGTGTGCGCCTGCGTGCCGGCGCCGATGATCGCGAGGTCGCCGGCATCCGGGTTCGCCAGCAGGTCGGTGACGAGCCCGCTGACCGCGGCGGTGCGGATCGCGGTGATCGAGGTCGCGTCCACGATGGCGCGGAGCAAGCCGCGCTCGGTGTCGAAGAAGAGGACGACGCCCTGGTGCGTGTCGAACTCGCTGCCGAAGTTGGCGGGGAACGCGGCGATGACCTTGACGCCCACGGCCTCAAGCCCGCCCATGTACGACGGCATGAGGCCCATGACGGCGTCGCCCTGGGGCAGCGGGAGCATCGTCCGCAGCGGCATGACGACGTCGCCGCCGGCGAGCATCGTCAGCGCCCTGCGCATGGTCGGGATCGCCTCTTCCATCGGGTAGATCTCGGTGACCAGCTTCTGGTCGGCGATCAGGACCTTCATCCTGCGTCCCCCTTCTGGTAGCGCTCGGCGGCCCGCGCGACCGCGTCGCGGTCGAGCTCCACGCCGAGGCCCGGCGCGTCGATGAGCCCGATCTTGCCCTCCTTCGGCGTCAGATCGGGAGCCGTCACGATGTCCTCCACCAGCAGCTGGTGCATGATCTGGTTGCCGTCGGTGAGGTTGGGCGTGCTGAGGCCGAGGTGGTGCTGCGCCGCGTCGGTGATGCCGCTGACGCTCTGGCCGTGGAGGCAGATGGGCACGCCGGCCGCGCCGGCGATGGCGGCGGCCCGGCCGAAGGCCAGCAGGCCGCCGGCCTCGTGCGTCGACAGGCAGATGGCGTCGCAGGCGCGCTGGCGCACGAAGTCGTAGACGTCGTACTCGGTGAGCACCGCCTGGTCGGCGGCGATGGGCACGTGCACGGCCTCGCGGACCTGGCGCAGCGCCGTGACGCTGAGTAGCGTCGTCGGCTGCTCGACCCAGTCGATGCCGAAGGGCTCGAGCGCGTGGATCATGCGGATCGCTTCGGGCACGCTCCAGGCGCAGTTGGGGTCCACGCGCAGACGGCGGCCGCCGATGGCTTCGCGCACGGCCGCCGTGTTCCTCACGTCCGCTTCGTCGCCGCGACCGACCTTGAGGTAGATGACGCCGTACCCGGCCGCGGCGAGGTCGCGCGCGTGCGCGACGAGTTGTTCGGTGGTGTCGCCCTGGACGAAGCCGAAGTAGTCGACCTGGTCGCGCACGGCGCCGCCGAGGAGCCGGTACACCGGCTGGCCGGCGGCCTTGCCGATCGCGTCCCACAGCGCCATCTCGAACCCGGCCAGCACGAAGTCGGCGAACCAGGGCATGTGATTGAAGGTCCCGAGGTGGCGCGCCTCGTGCACCAGCCGCGCCACATCGTGGATCGGCTGGCCGAGCAGGAGCGGCTCGACCGCACGGAACGCGGCGGTCGTCATCTCCGCGGCGAGCGACGAGACGGACTCGCCGATCCCCGTGATGCCCGCGTCGGTCTCGACCTCCACCAGCACGACCGGCGAACCGTGGTCCACGCGCCCCGCCCAGTGGTATGGCTCCTTGAAGGTCAGGAAGAGCGGCGTGAGGCGGACGCCGGTGATGAGGATGCGGCCGGCGCGGACGTCGGCGCCGGCCACAGCGCCGGCAGCGAAGCCGTCGCCCGATCACAGCAGCGTGTCCAGGACCTGGGCCTCGAGCACCTGGTCGCGCGTGAAGTCCTTGGCGTGCAGCGCCGCCTGCGCCAGACGCACCAGCACGTCCTGCGGCAGCAGGCCGACCACCTCGCTCTCGCGGATGGCGACGCCCGCCGCCCCCGCGCGCTCGCCGATGGCGGCGACCACGTCGGACGGCGAGGTGACGCGATAGTCGGTGAGGTTCATCGACACCTGCGCGGTGCCGTCCTCCAGCTGCAGTCCCATGGCCTTGACGCACTTCATGCCGCCGTCCTTCTCGCGGATCTCGACGGCGATGCGCCTGGCCAGGTCCACGTCGTCCGAGTCGAGGTTGACGTTGAAGGCGATGAGCGGGAAGCGCGCGCCGATGGCGACCGCCCCGGCGGTCGCGTGCACGCGCGCCTCACCCTCATCCGGCGTCTTGGCGGGTGCGCTGCCGATCGCGTCGCGCATCTCCTCGAACCCCTTGCCGCGCACGACGGCGAGGTTCTTGTGCTCGGGCGTGCGCGCCGCGTCCTCGTAGAGGAACGCGGGGATCGCGAGCTCGTCCGCGACGCGCTTCGCGAGCGCCTGTGCCGTCTCGATGCAGACCGGCATCTCCTCGGAGCGCAGCGGCACGAACGGGCAGACGTCCGTGGCGCCGAACCGCGGGTGCGCGCCCTCGTGCTGGTTGAGGTCGATGACCTCGGCTGCCTTCTTGACGGCCCGGAACGCCGCCTCGGCGATGGGGCCCTCGTGGCCGACGAAGGTGACGACGCAGCGGTTGTGGGTCGCGTCGCTCTGCACGTCGAGGAGGCTGACGCCGTCGACGCTCCTGACAGCGTCCGCGATCTGCTCGATCACCTCGGGCCGGCGGCCCTCACTGAAGTTGGGGATGCACTCGATGAGGGTCACGCGGGACCTCCGTCAGCTCGATTGACGACCTGCCGGTCGCGCACGACGACCTCTCCGCCGACGAGGACGCCGGTCACGAGGTTGACGCCCCAGTGGTACGGCAGCTCCTGGTGCGTGGCGGCGTCGAGCACGAGCAGGTCGCAGTACTTGCCCGGCTCGAGGCTGCCGACCTCGTGCTGGAGGCCGAGCGCGGCCGCGCCGCCGAGGGTGGCGGCGCGGAGGGCCTCGGCCGGCGTGACGCGGGCCTCCTGGCAGGCCAGCGAGACGGCCATCTGCAGGTTCTCGCTGTAGCAGCTGCCGGGGTTGAAGTCGGTGGCCAGCGCCACCGTGACGCCGGCGGCCAGGAGCTCCTTCATCGGCGCGTACGTGGTGTGCAGCGTGTAGCTGGTGCCCGGCAGCAGGACGGCGACGGTGCCGGCGTCCTTGAGCAGCGCGATGTCCTCGCCGGTGATGTGGATGAGGTGGTCGGCGGAGACGGCGCCGAGCGAAGCGGCCAGCGCCGTCCCCCCGGTGTGCGCCAGCTCCTCGGCGTGGATCTTGAGGCGGTAGCCCAGGGCGCGGCCGGCCTCGAGCACGCGCCGCGACTGCTCGACGGTGAACGCGCCCTCGTCGCAGAACACGTCGGCGAACTCGGCCTGCCCCGCCAGGGCCGGGAGGATCTCGTCGCAGACCAGGGCGATGTACTCGTCGTCGCGGCCGGCGTACTCCTCGGGCGTCAGGTGCGCCGCGAGGGCGGTGTGCACGCGGCGCACCGGGTGCGGCACCTTGGCGGCGGCCAGCTGCTTGCGCTCGTCCTCGAGGGTGAGTCCGTAGCCGGTCTTGGCCTCGAGCGTGGTGGTGCCGTACCGCAGGAACGAGTCGAGGCGGCGCGCGGCGAGGGCGGCGAGCTGCTCCTCCGTCGCCGCCCTGGTCGCGCGCACCGTGCTGTTGATGCCGCCGCCGGCCGCCTGGATCTCCAGGTAGGTGGCGCCGGCCAGCCGGGCGCCGTACTCGGCGGCGCGGTCGCCCGCCCACGTGAGGTGCGTGTGGGCGTCGACGAAGCCGGGGATGACGGCGGCGCCCTCGACGTCCACGACGACGGCGTCGCCGGGCACCTCGAGGGCGCTCGCGATCTCCGCCTCCGTGCCGGTCCAGACGACCCGGCCGTCGCGCGCCGCGACCGCACCGCGCGGGATCACGCCGGCCGCGCCCATCGTCACGACCTCGCTCGCGCCGCGCACCAGGATGTCGCAGCGCACGCTTGCGTCCGGGGATCCTTCGCCGGCGCTCGCGCCTCCCGCACGATCGCCGCGAACCGCCCGGCAGCGACGGCCTCCGCCGCCGCCTCGAGCTCCGGCGCGAGGTAGCGGTCGCGCTCCAGCGTCGGCGCGAACTCGCGGATCACGGCCCGCCCGGCGCCGGTACCGGGGCCGGGCTCCAGCGGCGCCAGCAGGTCGATCGCCTGCGCCGCGCACACCGCCTCGATGCCGAGCACCTTCTGCGCGTTGCCGAGCACGTCCAGCGCCTTGAGCGCCGCCGTCATACCCATGCTCACGTGGTCCTCCTGGTCCCCCGAACTGGGGATCGAGTCGACGCTCGCAGGGTGGCACAGCACCTTGTTCTCGCTGACCAGCGCAGCCGCGGTGTACTGCGCGATCATGTAGCCGTTGTTCAGCCCGCTGTCCCTGGTCAGGAAGGGCGGAAGCTCGCTGAGCGAGCTGGTGAGCATCCGGAAGGTCCGCCGCTCGCTGATGGAGGCGATCTCCGCGAGGCTCATCGCCGCGAGGTCCAGCGCCAGCGCGATCGGCTCGCCGTGGAAGTTGCCGGCCGAGATGATCTCGCCCGAGTCCGGGAAGATGAGCGGGTTGTCGGTGACCGAGTCGACCTCGACGGTGACGACGCGCCGCAGCCACTCGAGCGCGTCGCGGCAGGCGCCGTGCACCTGCGGGATGCAGCGCAGCGAGTAGGCGTCCTGCACCTTGTCGCAGTTGAGGTGGCTCTGCATGATGGCGCTCCCGGCCGTGGCGCGGCGCACGTGGGCCGCCGTGACCAGCTGGCCGGGGATGGGGCGCAGCGCCTGGATGCGCTCCTCGAAGGGGCCGACGGAGGCGCGCAGGCCCTCCAGGCTCATCGCGCCGATCAGGTCGGCGGAGTCCAGGAGCGCCTCGCCGTCGGCCACCAGCATGCAGCCGATGGCGGCCATGAACTGGGTGCCGTTCAGCAGGCTGAGGCCTTCCTTGGCCTCGAGCGTGACGGGCGCGAGCCCGGCCGCCTGCAGGGCAGGCCCGCTCGGCTCGCGCCTCCCGTCCTCCGTCAGCAGCTCGCCCTCGCCCATCATCGCCAGCACGAGGTGCGCGGACGGCGCGAGGTCGCCGGAGGCGCCCAGCGAGCCCCGCGACGGCACCCACGGGACGATGTCGGCATTGATGCACGCGGCCAGGTGCTCGGCCACCGAGAGCCTGACGCCCGAGTGGCCGCGCGCCATCGTGTTCAGGCGGATGGTCATGGCGGCGCGCACGACCTCGCGCGAGAGCGGCGCGCCGAGCCCGACCGCGTGGCTGCGGACCAGGTTCTGCTGCAGTTCCTGCACCTTGTCGACCGGGATGTGCGTCGTCGCCAGCAGGCCGAAGCCGGTGGTCACGCCGTAGGCGACCTGCTCGCGTGCGATGACGTCGGCGACGACCGTCGTGGGCCGCCTCGATGCGCTCGCGCGCGGCCGCGCCGAGTGAGACCTCGGCCCCACCGCGCGCGACGGCGATGACCTCGTCGATGGTGAGCGCCGCTTCGCCGATCACGACCTGTGTCATGTGCTCCTTCTCCTCTTGATGGCGTCCCCAAGCAGGCGGGCGAGCTCCGACGGGGAGCTCGCCACGGGGATGCCGGCGGCCTCCAGAGCGGCCTGCTTGCCGGCCGCCGTGCCGGCGTTGCCCTCGACGATGGCGCCGGCGTGGCCCATGCGCCGGCCGGGCGGCGCGCTGTGGCCGGCCACGTACGCGACCACCGGCTTCGTCATGTGCTCCTGGATGTAGACCGCCGCGCGCTCCTCGTCGTCGCCGCCGATCTCGCCGATGAGCGCGACGCCCTCGGTCTCGCGGTCGGCCTCGAAGAGCTGCAGGCACTCGATGAAGCCGATGCCGTGCACCGCGTCGCCGCCCATGCCGACCGCGGTGCTCTGGCCGATGCCGGCCTGGGTGAGCTCGTGCACCACCTCGTAGGTGAGCGTGCCCGACCGCGAGACGACCCCGGCCGCGCCCGGCGTGAAGATCTCGCTCGGCATGATGCCGGCGCTGCAGCGCGCCGGCGTGATGAGCCCTGGGCAGTTGGGACCGATGAGCTTGGTGCCGCGGCGAGGCAGATGCGCCATGACCTCGGCCATGTCACGCACGGGGATGCCCTCGGTGATGCAGACGATGAGCTTGATGCCGGCGTCGGCCGCCTCGAACAGGGCGTCGCGAGCGCGGGGCGCCGGCACGAAGATGACAGAGAGCTCGGCGCGGATGTGAGCCATCGCCTCGTGCACACTGTCGTAGACGGGCACCCCGTGGATGGTGCGGCCGCCGTGGCCGGGCGTGACGCCGGCGACGACGTTGGTCCCGGAGGTCAGCATCCGGCCGGTGTGGAAGGCGCCCTCGCGGCCGGTGACGCCTTGGACCAGGATGCGCGAGGCGTTGTCGACGAGGATGCTCACTCTGCCCCGTCCCCCTGCTCGACGGCCGTCCGGCGCGCGCCGGCGATGTCCACGACGAGCCGCACCGCCTCGTCCGGATCCAGCGCGAGTGTCACGTTGGGCAGAGCCGCCGCCTCGATCACGGCGTGGCCCTCCTCCGCGGCGTTCCCGTCGAGTCGCACCACGACGGGTGCGTCCACGCCGACGGTGGTGATGGCCTCGACGAGCCCCTTGGCGACGTCCTCGCAGCGCGTGATGCCGCCGAAGATGTTGACCAGCACGGCGGCGACGGGCGGCCCTGCGAACATCGCCTCCAGGGCCGCCTGCGCGACCTCGGAGCGGGCGCCGCCGCCGATGTCGCAGAAGTCGGCGGCCTTGCCGCCGGCGGCCTCGATCTGGTCGATGGTGCTCATGACGAGGCCGGCGCCGTTGCCGATGACGCCGATGTCGCCGCTGAGCGGGACGAACGCGAGGCCCGCCGCGCGGGCCTTGGCCTCGCGCTCGTCCTCCGGCGGCTCCGGCACCATCTCCCGGTGCCGGAACAGCGCGTTGTCGTCGATCGTCACCTTGCTGTCGAGGCAGACGAGCTCTCCGGCGGCCGTGAGCACCAGTGGGTTGACCTCGACCAGCGTCGCATCGTGGTCGTGGTACAGCTTCCACAGCGTCCCGGCAGACCTCGGCGAGCGCGGCGCCCACGCCCGTCCCGCCCGGCTGGTCCGGGCCGAACTGCGCCGCGTCCACCACGTCGCGCACCTGGTACTCGAGCAGCCCGAGCAACGGGTCGATGGGGCGGCGCAGGATCGCGTGGGGTCGCGGGCTGGCGAGCTCCTCGATGTCCATGCCGCCCTCGCGGGCGAAGATGAGCAGCGGGCTGCGCACCTCGCGCGAGACGGTGATGCCGAGGTACAGCTCGCGCGCGATGTCGACGGCCCGCTCGACCAGCACCGACTCGACCTTGTGGCCGCGGATGGTCATCGCCAGGATGTCCGCGGCCGCGGCCTCCACCTCGCCGGCGGAGCCGCACACGCGGATGCCGCCGGCCTTGCCGCGGCCGCCGGTCTTGGCCTGCGCCTTGACGCACACGTGCGGGCCGAGCCGCTCGGCCGCGCGGCGAGCCTCCTCCGGCGTCGCCGCCACGAACGACGGCAGCACCGGCAGCCCGGCGGCGGCGAAGAGGCCCTTGCCTTCGTGTTCGAGGAGGTCCATGCAGCCAGTCTACGCGGTCTCTGCGGAGGGCGTGGCCAGCATCGCCTGCGCCTCCTCGGCCAGCCGCAGCCCGAAGTCGAACGCCTGCGCGTTGAGGTCGCTTGAATCGTGGCGGGACCCGGCTGAGCACCGCGTCGCGCACCGCTTCGTTGGGCAGCACGGCGCTGAGCTGCGCCAGGGCGCCGACGGCGACGATGTTGGTGACCACTTTCTTGCCCAGCTCGTCGGTCGCCACCTGGGTGAACGGCAGGCCGCAGCGCACCACCGACCGGTCCTCGGGGTCGACCTCGACCAGCCCGGAGTCGTAGATGAGCAGACCTCCGGGCCGCGTGTCTCCCGCGTACTTGTCGTAGGCGGCCTGCGAGAGCACCAGGCTCACGTCCGGCCGCCGCACCTCCGGGTAGTCGATCGCCTCGTCGGCGACGATGACCTCGGCCTTGGAGGCTCCGCCCCGGGCCTCGGGCCCGTAGCTCTGCGTCTGCACCACGTGCTTGCCGAGAGCCGCGGCCGCCTCCGCGATGATGGCCGCGGCCAGCAGGATGCCCTGCCCTCCGGAGCCGCTGCAGCGGATCTCGACGCGCTCGGACGCCTGCGGCTCAGTCATCGCCCTGCTCCTGCGCCCGCTCCCGCAGCCCGAGCAGCGCGGTGACGTACTCCTCGCGCTCGCGGTGGTGCAGCAGCCCCACCGGGTACTGGTCGTGGCTGCGCGTCTCGCCCTCGTCGTACTTTGCGGCCGGCACCGCGTGCTCCTTCTGGCTGAGCAGGAACCCGGCCGGGTCGGCCGTGAGGTTGAACCGGCCGTAGTAGGTGGGGCAGGTGGCCATGGCCTCGACCATCGAGAAGCCGCGGTGGGCGATGCCTCCGGCGATGACGTTGACGAGCTGCTGGTAGCCCCAGGACGTGCCGCGGGCGACGTAGGTGGCTCCCGCGGCATGCGCCAGCTCGCAGAGGTCGAACGCCGGCTCCACGTTGCCGTACACGCTGGTCGTCGACTTGTCGCCCATGTGCGTCGTCGGGCTCATCTGGCCGCCGGTCATGCCGTAGATGGAGTTGTTGAAGACCAGCGCGGTGAGGTCCACGTTGCGCCGCGCCGCATGGATGAAGTGGTTGCCGCCGATGGCGGAGCAGTCGCCGTCGCCCATCGCGACGATCACCTCGAGCGACGGATCGGCCGCCTTGACACCGGTCGCCACCGCGAGCGCCCGCCCGTGCGCCGTGTGCACGGTGGAGTAGTCGAGATAGGCGCTGATGCGTCCGCTGCAGCCGATGCCGGCCACGACGACGACCTTCTGGGGGTCGAGCTCGAGGCCGAGGACGGCGTCGATGAGCGCCCGGGTGATGGTGCCGTTGGAGCAGCCCGGGCACCAGAGCGTCTTGGCCGAGCGCAGGTGCGCCTTGATCTCCGTCGTGGTGTGCGGCTTGATGCGCGGCAGCTTGGGGTCGCCGGTCGGCTGCGCCTCGAGCCTGTGCTCGTCGACCAGGGCGCTCATGCATCCTCCCAGCGGTGGTAGTAGAACTCCGGTCTCACCAGCTCGAAGATCTCCTCAGGCGTGATCAGCTTGCCGTCCACGCGCCCGTAGTCCACGACCTTGGCGCGGCCCCTTGACCGCCGCCTGGACCTCCCAGCTCATCTGGCGGATGTTCATCTCCGGGACGATGACCGTGCGCACCTGCTCGGCCATGCGCTCGACGGCCGCCGTGGGGAACGGCCAGAGCGTGATCGGCCGCACCAGGCCGACGCGCGCGCCCATGGCGCGCGCCTGCTTGACCACGGCCTTGGCCGAGCGCGCCACCGAGCCGTAGGCGAAGATCGCGACCTCGGCGCCGTCCATCTCCGTCTCCTCGACGCGCACGATCGCGTCGCGGTGGTGATAGATCTTCTCGCGCAGATAGCGGCCGAGGTCGGCGGCGGCGGCCGGATCCGCCGTGTCGGGCGAGCCGCTGCGGCGGTTGTAGACGAGGCCGGTGACGTGGACCTTGAAGGGCGAGCCGAGCGGCGGCCGCGGCAGGATGTCGTCGAGCGTGCTCGCCACGGTGTCGTAGTCGTCTGGCTCGACGTCGGGCAGGCCGCGCTCGGCGATGCGTAGCGTGGCCGGGTCGGGGAGCGTGACCGCCTCGCGCATGTGCCCGATGAGCGCGTCCGAGAGGATGATGACCGGTGTGCGGTACTGCTCGCTGAGGTTGAACGCCTCGATGGTGAGCGTGTAGCACTCCTCGACGCTGCTCGGCACCAGGGCGATCACGGAGTGCTCGCCGTGCGTACCCCACCGCGCCTGCATCACGTCGCCCTGGGCGGGCTCGGTCGGCAGGCCCGTGCTCGGGCCCGCCGCGCATGACGTCGACCACCACGCACGGGATCTGCGCCATGGTCGCGAAGCCGAGCATCTCCTGCATCAGGCTGAAGCCCGGGCCGGAGGTGGCGGTGAGCGCCTTGGCGCCGGCCAGCGAGGCGCCGCAGACGGCGGCGATGGAGGCGATCTCGTCCTCCATCTGGATGAAGGTGCCGCCCACCTCGGGGAGCCGGCGGCTGAGCACCTCGGCGATCTCGGTGGACGGGGTGATCGGGTAGCCGGCGAAGAAGCGCGCGCCGGCGGCGATGGCGCCCTCGGCGACCGCCTCGTTGCCCTGGAGCAGGACGGCGGCCATCTCAGCGCCTCCTCGCCGTTGTCAGCCTCCGCAATCGTGGCCGCGGCCTCGTCCGCCGCGCGCTGCTGTCGCGGCGACGAGGTCCTCACGGCGTGAGCGCGGGGACGCCTTCGGCGCCCGCGCCGCCCTTGCTCTTCCGCTCGCGCCGCCGCACCTCGATGGCGAAGTCGGGGCAGTGCAGCTCGCAGATGAGGCACTGCGCTGCAGTCCTCCGGCCGCGCCACCACCGGCTCGCCGAGCCGGTCGCGGTCGAAGACCTTCTCCGGGCAGAGATCGATGCAGACGCCGCAGGCCTTGCAGAGCTAGATGTCCAGCCGGACCGGCTCGTCCATCACTCAGCCTCCACCATGGGGAGGTCGATACCCGACTCCTTCGCCTTCTCGATGGCCTCCGGATAGCCCGCGTCGGCGTGGCGCATGACGCCGGTGCCGGGGTCGGTGGTGAGGACGCGGCGCAGGCGCTCGCCCATCATGTCGGTGCCGTCGGCGACGACGACCATGCCGGAGTGCAGGCTCTTGCCGATGCCCACGCCGCCGCCGTGGTGGAAGCTCACCCAGCTGGCGCCGGCGGCCGTGTTGAGCAGCGCGTTGAGGATCGGCCAGTCGGCGATGGCGTCGCTGCCGTCCATCATGCTCTCGGTCTCGCGGTACGGGCTCGCGACCGAGCCGGAGTCGAGGTGGTCGCGGCCGATGACGAGCGGCGCCTTGACCTTGCCGCTGCGCACCAGGTCGTTGAAGATCTCGCCGGCCTTGGCGCGCTCGCCGTACTCGAGCCAGCAGATGCGGCAGGGCAGGCCCTGGAACTGGACCTTCTCGCCGGCCATCTTGATCCAGCGGGTGACCATCTCGTTGTCCGGGAACGCCTCGAGGAGGGCGGCGTCGGTGACGGCGATGTCCTGCGGGTCGCCGCTGAGCGCCGCCCAGCGGAACGGGCCGTTGCCGCGGCAGAAGAGCGGGCGGATGTAGGCCGGGACGAAGCCGGGGAAGGCGAAGGCGTCGGCGTAGCCGGCCTCCTTCGCCACACCGCGGATGTTGTTGCCGTAGTCGAAGGTGTGGGCGCCGGCCTTCTGCAGCGCGACCATGGCCTCGACGTGGACGACGATGCTGGCGACGGCGCGGCGCACGTACTCGTCGGGGTCCTCGCGCCGCAGCACGAGCGCCTCGTCGAGCGTCATGCCGTTGGGCACGTAGCCGTTGAGCACGTCGTGCGCCGACGTCTGGTCGGTGACGAGGTCCGGGATGACGCCGCGGCGGACGAGCTCGGGATAGACGTCCGCGGCGTTGCCGAGCAGGGCGATGGAGAGCGGCTTGCGCGCCGCCATCGCCTCGTCCGCCAGCTTGAGCGCTTCGTCAAGACTGTCGGCGGCGACGTCGACGTACGCGGTCTCCAGACGCCGCTCGATGCGGTGCGGGTCGACCTCCACGCAGAGGGCGACGCCGCCGGCCATGGTGACGGCGAGCGGCTGCGCGCCGCCCATGCCGCCGAGGCCGGCCGTGAGCACCAGCTTGCCGGCCAGGTCGGCGCCGTAGTGCTTCTGCCCCGCGGCGGCGAACGTCTGGTAGGTGCCCTGCAGGATGCCCTGGGTGCCGATGTAGATCCACGAGCCGGCGGTCATCTGGCCGTACATGGTGAGCCCGAGGTGATCCAGGCGACGGAACTCGTCCCAGTTGGCCCAGTCACCGACCAGGTTGGCGTTGGCGATGAGCACCCGAGGCGCCATCTCGTGAGTCTCGAACACGCCGACGGGCTTGCCGCTCTGGACCAGCAACGTCTCGTCGTCCTTGAGGCGGCGCAGCGTGCGGACGATCGCGTCGAAGCTGTTCCAGTCGCGAGCGGCCTTGCCGGCGCCGCCGTACACGATGAGCTTATCCGGATCCTCTGCGACCTCCGGATCGAGGTTGTTCATGAGCATGCGCAGCGCGGCCTCCTGCTGCCAGCCCTTGCAGCTGATCTCGGTGCCGCGCGGCGCGCGGACCGGCCGGGGTCCCGCCTTGGTCTGTGTGCTCACGATGCCGACCTCGCTTCGTGGTGGGTTGTCGGAAAAGGGCGGCGGCACTCCCGGCCTCCGCCCGCGTTCTCTGCCCGCAGCCTGCGCCAGCCCCGCGGGAGCTTCAACCCGGCCCGCCGTCTGTCCAGAAAGCTGGACGCGATTTCATTCCGAGATACCGGAACGGGCCGCGATGCTGGAATCGCATGCGTCGCGCCGGCCGGCGGCGCCGAGGTCGCAAAGCGGGCTCCGGCCGATCCAGCGCGAGAGCATCAGGCCGCGGCCGGAGCCGGTCGGCGTCCTCTCAGCACACCCGCCGGTCGTCGACCCGGTGGCAGGCGGACTTGCCCTGTCCGGTCGTGTCGCGCGGCAGCGCGTAGGGTTCGTGCAGCTCGATCTTGGGGGTCACGCCGACGCTGGTCTTGACGCCGGTCGCGATGCCCTTGGCGAGACCGGCCTGCGCGTCCGCGCTCAGTCTCCCCGAGGTCGCACACCTCGACCTGCACCGTCAGCCGGTCGAGATTGCTCACGTTCTCGATGACCATGCAGAAGTTGCTGCCGAACTCGGGGAACTTGAGCAGCACCTCCTCGATCTGGCTCGGGAAGACGACGAGGCCGCCGACCGACACCGCGTCGTCGCTGCGGCCGGTGATGCGGCCGATGCGCGGGTGGCTGCGGCCGCAGGCACACGGCTCGCAGGTGAGCGAGCTGATGTCGTGGCTGCGGTAGCGGATCATGGCCGTCGAGTCGCTGGTGAGCGACGTCCACACGAGCTCGCCGGGCTCGCCGTCGGCGACCGGCTCGAGCGTCAGCGGGTCGATGCACTCCACGTAGATGTGGTCCGACCACACGTGCATGCCCTGCTTGACCGGGCACTCCGCCGCCATGCCCGGTCCCAGGAACTCGCCCATGCCGTACTCGTTGAAGACGTCGACACCCATGGCGGCCGCCAGGCGTTCGCGGCCGGCCTCGGGCCACGGCTCGGCGCCGAACAGGCCGATGCGCAGCTTCGTATCCTTGCTCAGGTCGATGCCGCGCTCCAGCGCCTTCTCGGCGAGGTACAGGCCGTAGGACGGCGTGGTGCAGACGGCGGTGACGCCGAGGTCGACCAT
>CAVPXA010000020.1:0-24935 GCA_963709635.1 uncultured Thermoleophilia bacterium | reverse complement strand
CGGGACCGTTTCGAGGCTGGGTCGCGGCTGTGAGTCCCCTGGGACGTGCCGGCACGACAGCGCCCCACCGGGCACCGTGGGACATCCGTCTAGACGGGGTTGACGGCTACTGCTGCTGCAGGCGCTGGAGGTCTGTAGGTGCCTGCTCCAGCAGGTCGATGCGGCGGCCATACTCGGCGAAGTCGCCGGCCTTGAGCGCCTCCTGCGCGGCGGAGAACTCCTGGTTGGCGCGCGCGACCAGCGCGCGCGCCTCGGCGCTCAGACCCGGTCGCCGGTGCCGCCACCGGTCACACCGCTGCCGTCCTCGCTGCCCGTGTCCCTCACCTCCGGACGCGGTGCCCGGGTCCAGACTCTCCCCGAAGGCAGAGACGAGTGCTTCTCCCAGCGTCGGCTCCATGGCGACGACCTGCTTGACCGCGCCGCCGCCGCCGCCGTGGCGATTGCCGGCGCCCGGTAGAACACGATCACTCGCTGAAGCTGCGGCAGCTGCGTGGTGTCGCTCTGCAGGTAGAGCGGCTGCACGTAGAGCAGCGAGTCCTCGATGGGCACCACCAACAGATTGCCGAGGATCACCTGCGCCCTTGCTCGCCCCAGAGTGTGCGCTGTGCCGAGATCTCCGGATCCTGGTTGATCGCCGACTCCACCTGGTTCGGGCCGAACACCGTCGTACTCTTGGAGAAGAGGTAGTTGAGCGCTGTGCCGTACTGGGGCACGTCGCTGCGCGCCCCGAGCCAGGCGATCATGTTCTGCCTGCCGTTGGGCACGAACGGGATCATGAGGAGGAACTCCTCCTTCTCCTCGCCGGGCAGCCGCATGATGACGTAGTAGGCCTGCATGGGCCCGGTGCCGGTGAGTGAGACGTTCTCCGGGATCATCCACTGGTCGCCCTTGTTGTAGAGGATCTCAGGCCCGTCCACGTGGTAGGTGGTCCAGACCTGCGCCTGGATGTCGAAGAGGCCCTCCGGGTAGCGCACGTGCTCGAGCAGCGGCTGCGGCACCTCGCTCTTGGGCGTGAACAGGTCCGGATAGATGTCCCGATACGCCTTGAGCAGCGGATCGTCCTTGTCCCACGCGTAGAAGGTCATGGAGCCGTTGTACGCGTCGACGACGATCTTGACGGAGTTGCGGATGTAGTTGAGCCCGGCCTCGGGTGGAGTACGGATAGCGGCTCGTCACCGTGTAGGCGTCCTGGATCCACCACAGACGGCCGTCGGCGATGACCATGTACGGGTCCGGATCGAGCGCCAGGAACGGCGCCGCGGCCTCGATACGCTCGCGGATGTCGTTGCGGAAGATGATCTTGCTGTCGTCCTTGAGCGCCGACGTGGTGAAGAACTTGATGGTCCCGTAGCGGACCGAGAAGGCGAGCCTGTTGAGCACCGGCGAGATGGGCACCCCGCCGGTGCCGCCGTAGCCGTCCGTGTACACGTCACCGGAGGCGCCCGGGTAGTCGAACTCCGCCTCCTTGGTGTTGACGAGGCTGTACTCGGTGCCGCGCTCACCGAAGTAGATGCGCGGCTGATCGATCTCCAGGTTGGGCGCGGTACTGACCGGCGGGATGTCCTGGACCAGGAAGTCGGGCGACCCGTCCGCGGTGACCTGGTTCACAGCGCTCATGGCGACGCCGAAACCGTGGGTGTAGGTGATGTGCTGGTTCACCCACGTCTGCGCCTGCTGCGGCAGGCCCTCGATGTTGAGCTCGCGCGCGGAGAGCATCGTCTGCCGGTACGTGCCGCCGACCGTGTAGCGGTCCACGTCCGCGTCGAGGAAGACGTAGTAGGGCCGCAGTTCCTGGAGCTGCCGGTAGCTCGTGACCAGAGTGCTGGGATCCCAGAGGCGGATGTTGCTCAACGTGGGCTGGTTCTCGCTGAGCTTCTTGGGCGTGAGCGCCTCCTTGGTGTCGAGTGGCCGCTGCACGATCTCTTCGAGGCCGAACGCCTGCCGGGTCGCCTCGAGGTTGCGGGCGATGTAGTCCCGCTCCTTGCTCAGCTGGTTCGGGTTGACGACGAGCGACTGGTAGGCGGCCGGGACGACGCCGCGCAGGAGGATCAGCGCGACGACCCAGACCGCGATGGTGAGCGGCCACCACTGGCGCCGCCGCCAGACGTTCCACACCAGCACGGCGGCGAGGAGCGAAGGCGATGACCATGGTCACCCTCGCCATGGGCAGCCGGACGACGACGTCCGTGTAGGCGGCGCCGTAGATGGCGCCGGCCGAGGAGTAGACGAGGTCCCAGGCCTTGAACAGCTGGCCGATGCCCACGACGACGAAGACCGCGGCCAGCAGCGCGGAGAGGTGCGCCACCGCGCGGCCGCCGAGCTTGAGGTCGATCTGCGGGATCTGAGGCGCCTGCTGGCCACGGGCGAACGGCGAGGGACCCCGCCTCGCCGGCGGCCGCGGTCTTCGGCGGCTTCTGCTTGATCTCGATGCCGCCCATGATGAGGTGGACGATCGCGGCGAGCACCAGCGCGGTGATGAGGGCGGCCAGGGCGAAGCTCAGGACGCCCTGCCAGAACGGCATGGAGAAGACGAAGAAGGCGATGTCGCGACCGAACTGCGCGTCCTTCTCGCCCCACGGTGTCTGGTTCAGGTACAGCAGCACTTGCTGCCAGGAGCCCGACGTGGAGACGCCGGCGACGAACGCGACGACCACGCAGACGGCGGCGGCGCCGATGCCCACCCACCTGCGCACCAAGGGGCTGCGGGGCTCGAGGAGCGTGCCGTCGACGTCGGCGCGGAAGTCCGGAGCCAGGCGCCGCGCCAGCTCCACGTTGACCCAGATGACGACGAAGAACGCGGCGAACGCGGCGAGCCCGAGCAGCAACTGGGCCCAGAAGCGCGTCCAGAACACTCCGCGGTAGCCGACCTCGCCGAACCACAGCCAGTCCACGTAGAAGCCGAGGATGCGGCTGCCGAAGGCGAGCACCAGCACGACGACGGCCGCGATGACAGCGATGACGATACGCCTGCGCGTGGTGCGATCACGCCGCGGCTTGGGCGATGGCTTCTTCGGGCGCAGTGGTCGGACGTTGTCCATGCGATGAGTATCGCAGATTCGAGCGCTCGCGTAACGCGCGAGCGATGGACCGGCAGGTCGCCGTCAGGCTCGCGCGCCGCGCCGGGTCGCCGAAGCCTAGTTGTGGACGGCCTTGTCGGCGCGCAGCATGGCGGCGAAGCGCTGGACCATCCTCGGGTCCAGCTCGTGCGAGGCGCGGCCGCGAAGGTCGGCGACGCTGTCGCCGTTGTGCGCGGCCGGGTCCCAGCGCCGGCAGACGGCGAAGGCGCGGGCCACACGAGGGATGTCCGCCCCGCGGCGGCCCTCCGGGTACCCGCCGCCGTCCCAGCGCTCGTTGCCGTAGACCAGCGCTGCCACGGCGTTCTGGCGCACCTCGCCGATCGCGGCGGCTCCGGCGTCACCCGTGCCGAGGACGGCCTGCACGCCGTCCTGCACTGCCGCTCCGGTCTCGTGGACGGCGAGAGCAGTCACCAAGCCGGCGGTCTCCGCCTCGCTGAGCCCGATGAAGGCGGCGAAGCGACGGCCGAGAGCCGCGAGGTCGCCCTCGAACTCGGCGGTCGCGGTCGCGACCGCGTCGCTGTAGAGGCAAACGCGATCGCGGCCGCCGTTCTTGGCGCGCAGGAGCGCGGCGTCGGCGGCCCCCAGCACTCCGTCGCTGTCCTTCGCGGAGTCGGGGAACGCCGAGACGCCGATCGACATGGTCACGCGCAGCTCGGGGTGACCCGCGTCCAGCCGGGCGACCGAGGTCCGGATGCGCTCCGCCATGGTCGTGCCTCGTCCAGGCCCGTCCTCGGCAGGATCATCACGAACTCCTCGCCGCCGTAGCGAGCGAGGTAGTCCGAATCGCGCGAGCAGTTGCGCAGGACGTTGGCGACTGCGCGCAGCACGTCGTCGCCCTTCTGGTGACCGACGGTGTCGTTGACCGTCTTGAAGTGGTCGAGGTCCATCATCAGCAGGCAGAAGCTCTCGTCGTACCGGGCGGCCCGGCTCACCTCCGCCTTGAGCGACTCCTGGAAGTGTCGGTAGTTGTGGATACCGGTGAGGCCGTCGCTGATGGCCTGCCGCTCCATCGCCTCGTAGGTGCGCGCGTTCTGGATGGCGATGGCCGCCAGGTTCGCGAACAGGATCACCGGCTCGAGGTCCTCGTCGGCGAAGGTCCGCCCCCCGAGGCGGTCGAGGCAGAGCGCTCCGGTGACCTTGCCGAGCACACGCAGCGGCACGACGATGCTCGCCTGCGGCACGTCCTCGCCCGTGCCCGGGATGTGCACCCCGCGCGGGTCGTTCAGCATGTCGTTGACGAGCTGAGCCTCGTCGTGCCGGACGACCCAGCCGGCGAGGCCCTCGTCGACGGAGATGCGGAACTGCTCGTTGAGCTCGGCGTTGCTGTCGCGCGAGTAGATGCACACCAGCTCGCGCGACCCCTCGTCGAGCAGCCTGATGTCCATGGAGTCGTAGTCGACGATGTCCTTGAGCATCTCGCTGATGCGCGGGAACACCTCGCGCTGGTCGAGAGAGCTGAGGAGCAGGGTGCTGAGGTTCATCAACTCGTGCTGCATGTCGAGCTGGCTCTCGAGTCGGGATGACGTCGTCTCGAGCTCATCGTACTGGCGCGCGTTGCGGATGGCGATGGCCGCGAGGTTGGCAAAGAGGCGGGCGGGCTCGAGCTCGCGCGCCTCGAAGGTGCGCCCGCCGAGGCGGTCCATGGTCATGATACCGATGACCTCGTCGCCGACGGAGAGCGGCACGAGGATGCACGCCTGCTACCTCGTCCTGCTCGGTGCCCGGGATGTGCACGGCGCGCGGGTCGTTGGCCATGTCGTTGACGAGCTGCGCCTCGTTGTGGCGCACGACCCAGCCGCTGATGCCCTCGTCCATGGCGATCGGGAAGGCGAAGAGCTCCTCCTCGTCGTTCTCGTCGCGGGCGTAGATGGTGACCAGCTGATTGTGCTCGGCGTCGACGAGGCGCACGTCCATGTCGTCGTAGTCGACGATCTGCTTGAGCGTGTCGGCGATGTGCTCGAGCACCTCGGACTGCTCGAGCGACGAGAGCACGGCCCCGCTGGCGCTGAGCAGCTCGTGGCTGAGCGCGAGCTGCTCGGCAAGCTGCTTCGAGGCTCGCTCGGCCTCCCCGTACTGGCGAGCGTTGTGGATGGCGATCGCCGCGAGGTTGGCGAACAGCGTGACCGGCTCCAGCTCGTGCTCGGCGAAGGTGCGCTCGTCCAGCCGGTCGAGCGCGAGCACGCCGAGCACCTTGTCGCCCAGCGCGAGCGGCGCGATGAGGCTCGCCTGCGGCTCCCACTCCGTGCCGGGCACCAGCGCGCCGCGCGGGTCGTTCAGCATGTCGTTGACGAGCTGGGCCTGGTTGTGGCCCACCACCCAGCCGCTCACGCCGACGTCGATGGGGCTGCGCCAGGAGCGGATCTCCTCGCCGTCGGCGTCGTCCTCGTCCACGTAGTAGCCGCTGTAGAGCTCCCCGGCCTCCTCGTCCACGAGGCGGACCTCGAGCGCGTCGTACTCGACGATCTCCTTGAGGAGCGTCGCGATACGGGCGAAGACCTCCCGCGGCTCGAGCGTCGCGAGGAGCGCGCCACTGACGTCGAGGATGGCGTGGCGGAGGGCCAGCTGGGCCTGCGCGGCCGCACTGGCCTCCTCCAGCGCCTCGTACTGGCGCGCGTTCTCGATGGCGACCGCCGCGTGCGTGGCGAACACCTCGAGGGACTTGACGAGCTCCAGGGTGGGGTGCTGGCGGTCGGCCGGGTCGAAGAGGTCCAGCACGCCCATCAGCTCATGATCCTTGTCGTAGAGCGGCACGAAGAGGTCGTCGTTGCTGCCCCACTCGTCCTCCCGGCGCGGCCCCAGGTCGAGCTCCGGCAGGTAGTGGAGCTGCTCATCGCTCCACTGGTGGCGACGATGGTCGACGAAGTACGACGAGCCGATCTGGTGCTTCTCGAGGAAGAGCTGGTCCCAGATGCGTCTGGGGACGGGCCGCTCGAACAGGAGACGGTCGAACTCGGGGAACTCCCCGACCGTGGCGTGGACGAGGAAGTCGCCTTCCGGCTCGCGGAGGTAGACGCTGGCCTCGCGGAAGCCGAAGGTCTCCGTCAACGCAGTGGCGATGACGTGGACGATGGCATCCAGGGCGAGGCTGGACTGCAGCTGGTTGGCCAACTTGATGAGACCGCGGAGAAGTTCCACCTCACCGCGATCCGCCTTGCGATTCCTGGTCCGAAAAGCCATCGTTCCCCCGCCGGCCACCGGCCGCCCTGTCGTAAGGGTACCCACCATGGTACGCCCGTGGGGTGCCCGCGACACGGCTGGCGCTCGCCTTGCCTACGTCAACCCGTTTCGGCACGCCCGCGGGATTGCTTGAGGGGAACAAGCGCCTACGTCACCCGGTGGAGACGCGGGCGAGGGTCGCGCCGGCGAAGCGGCGCGCGACCCTCGCACGCGTCATCCGTCAGCTCTGCGCGTACTCGCCGAGCTTGAGGATCCGACGCGCCTCATCGGGGCTCGCGCACGGCCGGTCCCACTCCTGCGCGACGCGCGCGACGCGGCCGACGAGCTCGGCGTTCTCCTTCGCGAGCACGCCCTTGTGCAGGAAGATGTTGTCCTCGAACCCGAGGCGGACGTTGCCGCCCAGCGCGAGGGCCGTCATCGTCACCGGCATGTGCCAGCGGCCGATGCCGGTGCAGGTCCAGGTCGACCCCTCGGGGATGCGGTCGACCAGGAAGCTCAGGTTGCGCGGCTCGCCGCTCATGCTGCCGGGCACGCCGAGCACGAAGTCCCAGTGCAGCAGCGGGCCGGCCGGCCCGTACTTCTTCACCAGCTTGAGCGCGTTGTCGATCTGGCCGGCCTCGAAGATCTCGAACTCCGGCCGCACGCCCTTCTTCTGCATGCGCTGGTAGAACTCGCTCATCAGCGCCGTGTCGTTGAAGAACACGTCGTCGCCGAAGTTGGCCGTGCCCGTCGTGAGCGACGCCATCTCCGGGCCGAGCTCGAGCGGCTGCAGCCGCTCGTCGGCGGTCATGCCCATGGCGCCGCCGGTGCTCGTCTGGATGATGATGTCGGTGCGCTTGCGGATCTCCTCGATGGCCGCCGCGAAGACCTCCTTGGCCTGCGTCGGGTTGGCCTGCGCGTCGCGCACGTGCAGATGGTACATCGCGGCGCCGGCCTCGCGGCAGCGCGCCGCGTCGGCGCCGATCTCCGCCGCCGTCACCGGCAAGCCGGGCTGCGCGTCCTTGGTGGTCTCGGCGCCGACGCCGGCCACGGTGATGATGAGCTTGTCCATCGGCTCCTCCCCCGGCCTTGCTACCCTTCGTACGGGAACTGCTGGTGCACGAACGCCAGGCTCTCCTCGACCACGTCCAGCGCCCGCTGCAGGTCGTGCTCGGTGTGGCGGTAGCAGATGTACCAGTGGTGGTACGGCTGCACGAACACGCCACGGCGGATGCACTGCGTGTAGAACTCCGTCCGCCGCTCCTTGTACTTGTCGTCGACATGGTCGAAGGTGAGGAACGGCATCGGCGGGATGCCGCTCTTGGTGACCGGCACGCCGGAGGCGTCGACGATCGCGCCGAGCTTGTCGAGGAACCGCGTGCCGCGCTCCCAGATGGCGTCCTGCACCTTCTCGCGCTCGAGGATCTCGAGGCACTTCATGCTGGCCGCCATCTCCAGGCTGTTGGGGAAGTACGTGGAGCTGAGGAAGGCGTCCTTGACGTAGACGCTGAGGATCTCGCGCCTGCCCACGAGGGCGGCGATCGAGTAGCCGTTGGCCATCGCCTTGCCGACGGTGGTGATGTCCGGCGTGACGCCGTAGCGCTCGCTCGCGCCGCCCATGCTGACGCGGAAGCCGGTGCGGATCTCGTCGAAGCACACCGGCGTGTCGTTCTTGTGGCAGAGGTCGACGACCGCCTGCAGGTACCCGTCCGGCGGCGGGATGATGGGCAGAGCCATCGGGTGGCCGACCGGCGTGATCATCACGCCGCCGATCTCGCCGGGGTTCTCGGCGAAGACGCGCTCGAGGTCGGCGATGGCTCCGTACTCGAACTCGACGGTGAGGTCGGTGACGGCCTTGGGCACGCCGCCGTGATGCTCGACGCACCAGTCACCCCAGCCGTGGTAGCCGCAGCGCGCGATCTTGTCGCGGCCGGTGTAGGCGCGCATGGCGCGCACGGCCGCGTTGGTCGCGTCCGAGCCGGTCTTGACGAGGATCGTCTGCTCGCCGCACGGCATGATGTCGGCGAGCCGCTCCTCGAGTTCGTTCTGGAGCGGCTGCACGAGGCTGAAGCAGAAGCCCTTGTCCATCTGCGCCTTGGCGGCGTCGTTGATCTCGTCCTCCACGTAGCCGAGGATGATCGGCCCGTAAGCGCAGAGCATGTCGATGTACTCGTTGCCGTCCACGTCGACGATGTGGCCGCCGTGGCCGTGGGTGATGAACACGGGGTACTCGCCGACGACGAAATTGTACGGCCGGCGGATGCCGCCGACGCCGCCGGGAGTGAGCCGCTGGGCGTCCTCCAGCATGGCCATGGATCTGGTGAGGTCGAGCTTGGGTGCGCTTTCGACGGTCTTCGTCATGGGACTCCTTTCGGCCGGGAGGGGCGGGACGGGTGCGCGGGAGCGACCCGTCCGGATGTGAGCTCGCGAGCTGGGTGACCGGCTCAGGGCAGGCGACTGGGACCCGGTCTCACCCGGGGTCCGGCCAGAGGCGGCTGTAGATGAGAAGGATGGTCACGCCGTGCTCCCTCCCGAGCCTGCTCGGCCGGCGGCGGGGACCGCCTCCGGCCGACTCCGGGAGCGTATCTGATGCGCGGCGTTTTGGCATCCTGCGCGCGTGCGCGCGAGGGAGCGTGAGGCGTCCGGCGGGCCGCCAGCATGTCCAGCACGCAGTGCGCGCGGAGTTCCCGGGCTGCGCAAGCACGAGGGACAAGGTATGTGCGTTTTCCGGCAAGCACCACCAAACGCACGTCCAGAAGCCCCATGGGGTGTTTGCACGTACGTTTGGTGGTGCTCCTCCCGAACGCGCTACCTCACCACCGGCGCCGCGGCGAGCATCGCCCCCGGCTCGCCGTCAACCGGCTCTGCTCACCGGCGAGCGTCCGGGCGGGCGTCCCGGCCGGCGGACTCGTGAGCCCCGCCGGCTTCCGCGCCGGCGACGATCTCTCCCGCCCCGCGCCCGGAGGCGGCCTCTCGCTGCGCCAAGGCGCCGGACGAGGATGTCGCGTCCGCCTCGCCCACGGCCTCCTCCGGGGAGCCGGCGAGGCCCTCCTCGGCCGCCCCGAGCAGCACGACCAGCACGGCGCCGACGAGGATGAGGGCGCCGCCGAGCAGCGTCCAGACCGACGGCCGCTCGGCCAGGAAGACCAGCGCGAAGACCGGCGCGCTGGCCGGCTCCAGCAGCCCGACGATCGAGGTGTGCTGCACCGGGATGTAGCGCATCCCGTGCAGGAAGACGGTGCCGCCGAGAGCGGTGCTGAAGACGGCGAGCCCCAGCACCGCCCACAGGTCGGTGAGCGCGAACGCAAAGCCGGCGCCCGCCCACTGGATGAGGCCGAGCGGAAGCATGACCACCGCGACGATCACCCCGTCCGAGATGAGCATCGTGCTGCCGTCGACCTCCCCGCTGAGCGTCTTGGCCACCAGGAAGAAGGCCGCGAGCAACAGCCCCGACGCCAGTCCCAGCGCCACCCCGAGCGACGACACGCGGAGGTCCGCGTCCAGGAGGCCCGGCGCCAGCATGACCACGATGCCCGAGACCGCCAGGACCAGAGCGGCGACCACGACCTCCTCGGTGCGCTGCCTGAGCAGCCGGGGAGCGATCAGCGCGATGTAGATGGGCGACATGTAGGAGAGGAAGACGGCCAGCGCCACGTCGAGCTGGCGCAGCGCGAGAATGAAGGTGTAGAGCTGCAGGGCGTCGAGGACGCCGAGGACGATCAGGCGGCGCAGGACGCCCGGCTGCAGGGACTGCCGCAGCCAGCGCCGGCCGCCGCCCAGCGCGAGCACGATGGCGGCGGCCAGCGCCATGCGCAGGGTGAGCAAGGTGCTCGCCGGGAGGTCGGTCATGCCGACCCAGACGCCGGTGGCGCCGAACATGACGGCCGTGCTGCCGACCATGGCGTACCCGCGCAGCGCGGTGCGACCCGTCGCTCACGGCGCCGGCTCCAGGGACTCGGCGCCCTCCTCCTCGTGCTCGCCGAGCAGCACGACGAGCAGGCCGGCGACCACGATCAGCGCGCCGCCGGCGATCGTCCAGACCGAGATGCCCTGGCCGAGCAGCAGCAACGCGTAGATGGGCGCCGACACCGGCTCGAGATACCCGAGGATCGAGCTGTGCTGTACCTTGATCATGCCCATGCCGTACGTCCACATCAGGTAGGCGAGCGCGGTGCAGACCACCCCCAGGATGAGGCCGGCGACCAGGTCGCGCGTGGTCATCCGGTAGCCGGCGCCGACGGTCTGCCACAGGGCGAGCGGCAGCAGGATGAGCGCGTCTAGCCACGCCTCCGTGAAGACGATCGTCACCGCCGAGACACGCTTGGTCAGGTCCTTGACCACCAGCTGGAAGGCGGCGTAGCCCACGCCGGCGAGGAGACCCGCCGTGACTCCCCAGGGAGACAGCTCGATGCCCTCGCCCACCAGCGACGGCGTCAGGATCACCGCGAGCCCGGCTAGGGCGACGGCGAGCGCGGGGTAGACGATCCACTCGGTCCGGGCGCGGAACACCCGTGGGGCGATGAGCGCCACCCACACCGGCGCCAGGAACTGGAGGAACATGCCGATGGCGACACTCGTGTCGCGGATGGCGACGAAGAACAGCAGGAGCGTGATGGAGTCGACCGCCGCCATCAGGAGCAGGCGCGGCCAGACGGACCGGTCCGCCGCGCCGGCGAGCGGGCGGCGACGGGCGAAGACCACGCCGAGCACGATGCCGGCGGTGGCGAAGCGCAGTACGAGCAGTGCGCTCTCCGGCGCCGTCGCCCACTCCACGAGCGCGCCGATCAGCCCCATGATGAGGAACGCCCCGGCCACCAGCAGGTAGCCGCGCGCCGCGCGGCTCATCATGTCGCCGCGCCCATCACAGCGGCTCCGGCTCGACGGCCGCGGCGGCCGACTCCTCGCCCTCGCCGCGGCCGAAGATCACGATGATGAGCCCGGCGGCCAGGATCAGGGCGCCGCCGGCCACCGTCCACACGGTGGGCAACTGCCCCACCAGGAACACCGCGTACAGCGGTCCCGCGACCGGCTCGATGTAGCCGAGGATCGTGACGTGCTCGACCCGCACCCGCTTGGTCCCCGCGATCCAGAGCGTGTAGGGGATCGCGGTGCAGAACACGCCCATCACCACCGCGGCGATCCATGCCTTGCCGTCGAGCTCGTAGCTGGTGCTGTGGAATTGCCACAGTGCGAGCGGCAGGACGAACAGCGTGTCGATCGCGGCCTCCGCCATCGAGATGGTCGACGAGCTGACGATCTTCGTCAGGCCCTTCACCGACACGGCGTACGTCGCGTAGCCGAACCCGGTGAACAGGGCCGCCAGCATGCCGGCGACGGACACCTGCACCCCCTCGCCGAGCAGATCTGGAATGAGGATCACGGCGAGGCCGGTGAGCGCGAGGGCAAGGGCCGGCCACACGAGCGGCTCGCGCGGCGTCTTGAACACCCTTGGCGCCGCGAGCGACACCCAGACCGGCATCAGGAACAGCATGAACATGGCGATGGCCACGCTGGTGTTGCGGACCGCGTAGAAGAACAGCAGGAGCGTGAGCGACGACATCGCCGCCATGAGCAGCAGCCGCCAGGCGGCGCCGGGCCGGCGCCAGTCGGCGAGCATCGGGCGCCGCAGGAACACCACCCCGAGTGCCAGCGCCGCGAAGGCCATGCGCAGACACAGGATGATCGCCTCCGGCGCGTCGGCCCACGCGACCAGCGGCGCGCTCCCCGCCATGCCGAGGTACGACGCGATGACGATCGCGTAGCCGAGCGGATCGCGGCGGCGGAGCGTCGTGACCGCCGGGCCGCCGGGTGCAGCTGGCGATGGCCGGGTCTCGCTCACAGCGGCGGCTCCGGCTCCACCTCCGGGCCGCCCCACCACACCACGAGCGCTCCGGCGACCAGGATGAGGGCGCCTCCCACGACGGTCGCCGGCGTGACCGCCTCCCTCAGCAGCAGCCAGGCGAACAGCGGCGCGACCACCGGGGTGAGAAACCCGAGGATGGCGCTGTGCTGGACCGGGATCCGGCCGACGCCCTCCACCCAGATGGAGTAGGCGACGGCCGTGCACACCAGCCCCAGGACGACGGCCGCGACCCAGTCGCGCCCGGTGAGGACGACGCCCAGCGACGTCCACTGCCAGAGGGCCAGCGGCAGGATGACGACCATGTCGAGCGTGCACTCCAGCGTCACGATAGTGGTGCTGGGGAGCTGCCGCGTTAGGTCCTTGACCAGGAGCTGGAAGAACGCGTAGAGCACGCCGGCGGCGAGGCCCGCGGCTACGCCGGCGGCGGAGAGCGTCACCTCGCCGCCGGTGAATCCTGGCGCCATGATCACGACGAGTCCGGCCAGAGCGACGCCGAGCGCCAGGTAGACCAGCCGCTCGGTGGGCGCCCTCAGCAGACGCGGCGCCAGCAGGGCCACCCACACCGGCTGGACGAACAACAGGAAGGTCGCGACCGCCACGCCGGTCTCTCTGATGGCGTAGAAGTACGCGAGCAGCGACCCGCCGTCGAGGACCCCCATGAGCAGGAAGCGCAGCCAGAGGTCGCGGCGGAGGAACGTGCGGAACGCCCGCCGCCGCGCGAAGACCAGCCCCAGCGCGACGGCGGCGATCGCCAGCCGGAGCACCAGCAGTACGCTGGCCGGCGCGTCGGCCCAGGCGACCAGGGCCCCGCTGAGCCCGACGAGGACGAAGCAGCCCGCGACCAGGCCGTAGCCTGTCAGGTCGCGGCCGGCCTGCGGGCGAGCGATCACGGGCTGCGGGCGGACGGTCACAGCGGCGGCTCCAGCTCCGGCTCGCCGGCGCCGCGCAGCACCACGGCGGCGCCGGCCGCGAGGATGAGCGCTCCGCCGGCGACGGTCCATGCGGAGAGCCCCTGGCGGAGGAGCACGAACGCGAACACCGGTGACGCGACGGCGCTGAGCAGCCCGAGGATGGCGCTGTGCTGCACGCGGACCCGCGGCCACCCCCTCCACCCACATCGTGAACGCGAGCGCCGTGGTGAACACCCCGATGAGCACCACGGCGATCAGGTCCTGGCCGGTGAGGGCGTACCCGCCGCCCGTCTGCGAGGAGCGCGACCGGCAGGAGGAAGAAGCCCGTCGAGAAGCGCACATCACGATGACCACCGAGACGCTCGAGACCTCCCGCGTCTGCCTCTTGATGACGATCTGGAACAGGGCGAAGCCGACGCCGGAGAAGCAGCGCCGCCGTCACGCCGGCCACCGACAGCGACCCTGTGCCCGAGAACGACGGCCCGAGCACGAGCGCGAGCCCGACGAACGCCGCCGGCATGGCGAAGTACACCACGCGCTCCGTGGTCACGTGCAGGATGCGCGGCGCGAGCAGCGCCACCCAGAGCGGCTGCAGGTAGTAGATGAAGGTGGCGACGGCCACACCGAGGACGCGCACGGCGTAGAGGTAGGCGAGCGCCTGCGAGGCGTCCAGCGCGGCCATGACGATGAACCGCCGCCACACGCCCGGCCGACAGCACACCCCTCAGTGGCCGGCGGCGCCAGAACACGAGGAGCAGGATGCCCGCGGCGATGAAGTAGCGGACCACGAGCAGGAGGCTGGCGGGCATGCTCACCCAGGCGATGAGGACCGGCGTCAGGCTGAACAGGATGTAGGACCCGATGACGAGCGCGTACCCCGCCGGGTCCCCGCGACGCGGAGGCAGGGAGCCGGGCTCGTGGCCCCTGCCCCTGCGCGGCGACGCCCCCTCGCTCACCCCATGCCCCCCGACAACGTCACCCCAGTGGCTCCAGTTCCGGCTCGCCACGAGCGTACAGCACCACGAGGATGCCGGCGGCCACGATGAGCGCACCGCCGGCGACCGTCCAGCCACTCGGCACCTGGCCGAGGAAGACGAGTGCGTACAACGGTGCGCTCACCGGCTCGACGTAGGCGATGATGCCGGCGTGCTGCACGCGGATGTAGTGCAGCCCGTCCATGAAGAGGCTGAAGCTGAAGGCGGTGGTGACGAGGCCGAGCAGCGCGGCCATCAGGAGGTCGATGCCCGAGAACCGGTAGTCGGCGGCGCCGACGGCCAGCAGCCCCGGGACGAGCATCACGGCGGCGGTGAACGCACTCTGGGTGAAGACGACCGGGGTGCTGCGCACGGCGAGGCCGCGCAGACTCTTGGCGAACAGCAGGTACACCGCGTACATCACGCCGGCGCCCCAGGCGTAGAAGAGCCCGGAGGCCGAGAGCTTGACGCCCTCCAGCAGCAGGCCGGGCACCAGGATCAGCGCCATGCCGGCCAGACCGACCGCCAGTGCCAGGTACACGACCGGCTCCGTCCTCTCCTTGAGGACACGGGGCGCCACGAAGGCGAGGTACACCGGCGCCAGGTAGCTCAGGAAGATGGCCACCGCGACGCCCGTGGAGCGGATGGCGAGGAAGTACAGGATCAGGTTGAGCGCCAGCGCGACGCTGATCCCGAGCACGCGCAGCGGCGCCCCGCGCTTGAGCAGGTCGCGCCAGCTGCCGGTGGCGGCCACGACGAGGCCGAGCGCGACCGCCGCGAAGGCCATGCGCAGGCAGAGGAGCATGGTCGCCGGCATGTCGGCGTAGGTGACCATGACGCCGATCGAGCCGTTGGCCAGGCTGGCCAGCCCGACCTCGAGATAGCCGCGCAGACGCTCCGGCGGCTCCAGGTCGACCGTGGCGCATGTGGCGGACCCGTCGGCCGGGGACGCTGCGCTGGAGCCGCTCACGTGAGCGGCTCCAGCAACGGCTCGGCCTCGCCCTTGCCGAAGACGATGACCAGGATGCCGGCGGCCACGATGATGGCGCCGCCGGCGTACGTCGTCCACGGCGGCGCCTCGCCGATGAGCACGAACGCCCACAGCGGGGCCGTCACGGGCTCCAGGTAGCCGAGGATCCCGCGTGCTCCACGCGTATGTAGCGCAGACCGTCGGTGAAGAGGCTGAAGCAGAGGGCGGTGTACACGAGACCGCTGACGACGACGATCCAGAAGTCCGCCCACGTCGGGGAGTAGTGGCTCGCAGAGGCCTGCCAGACCGCCAGCGGAGTGAAGAGGACGACCGACCCCGCGCAGTAGAACAGCGCGAAGGTGGACCCCCTCACACCGGCGTCGCTCATGCTGCTCACCAGCATCATGGCCGCGGCGAACATGAGGCCGCCGAGCAGGCCGAAGACGACGCCGGCGATGGTGACGTCGCCCTCGCCGGCGGTCGCCGCGGGGAGTACCAGTACGACCATGCCGGCGACGGCGACGGCGACGGCGATCATGTCGATGCGCCGGCGCCGCGTGCGCAGCAGCAGCGGCGCCAGCAGGGCCACCCACACCGGCGCCGTGTACTCGAGCGAGACGCCCACCGTGACGTTCGACGTGCGGATGGAGGCGAAGTAGAAGATCATCTCGAGCGCCACGACGAAGCCGAGCAGGATGATGCGGCGGAGGCGCCCGGACCGGCGCACCTCCTCGACCCCGCCGGTGAGGAAGAAGACGACCGCCAGCGCGATGCCGGCCAGCCCCATCCTCAGGACGAGGAGCAGGCTGGCCGGCATGGTGGATACCTGGATGAGGGTCGCCGAGGTGCCGAGGATCAACGACGCGGCGGCGATCTCCGCGTAGCCGCGGAGCCGGTGATCGGCTCCCCTGAGGGCCGCGTCCCCCGGCGCAGCTCTCGTCGACGTGCCGTCATCCGTCAATCGGCTGCGAACCCCAATCGATGCGAGAAGACATCCAGGAAGCGCTTGTCCGTGGCGAGGTCGAGGAACTCGATGCGGTCCCGCTCCTTGGCCATGCGGCGCCTCGCCCTCACGTCGACGAGCGCCATCTGCGCGCCGACGCCGGCGGCGTTGCCGACGAACGCGACGCGCTCCGTCTCTACCGGCGGGAAGAGGCCGAGGTACTGCGCCGCGGCCAGGTCCAGGTAGTTGCCGAACGCCCCGGCGATGTACACCGCGTCGAGGTGCTCGATGTCCACGTCGAGACTCTCCATGAGCAGCTCCCACCCGGCATGGATGGCGCCCTTGGCGAGCTGCAGGCTGCGCACGTCGTGCTGGGTGAAGACGATGTCGCCGTGCGGTCCTTCGGTGAGCAGGTACTCCCAGCCCTCTTCGCCCTTGCGCACGCGCGGGTGCTCGGCGTTCATGCGGCCGCTCTTGTCCACGACGCCGGCGTGCACGAGCCCGGCGAGCAGGTCGACCACACCCGAGCCGCAGATGCCGATGGGCTCTGCGCCGGTGATGGTGACGATCTCGACCGGGTCGCCGTTCTCGTCGATCTTCACGCGCTCGATGGCGCCGGCCACGGCCTTCATGCCGTTGCGGATCTGATAGCCCTCGAACGCCGGGCCCGAGGCGCAGCTCGTGACGGTCACGCGCCCGTCGTGCGCCAGCGCGATCTCCGTGTTGGTGCCGATGTCGATGGCCATGCTCGGCTTCTTTTTGTCCACCAGGTGGGTGGCCGCGATCACGGCGAGGGCGTCGGAGCCGACGAACCCGGCGATGGGCGGCGGGAAGTGCACGCCGCCGTCCGGGTTCATGTCGATGCCGAGCTCGCTCGCCTTGAGCGTGATGGGCTCGGCGGCGGCGGGCGCGAACGGCGCCTGGCCGAGGCCGACGGGAGAGAGGCCGAGAGCCAGGTGGTGCATCGCGGTGTTGCCGACCACCGTCATGTCGCAGACGTGGTTGGGGTGGACGTCCTGGCGCTCGTACAGCGCCTTGAGATTGGTGTTGATGCCCTCGCGGACGGCCGCCGCCAGCAGTGCCGTCTCGTTGTTCTGGGCGGCGTGCGCGATGCGGCTGATGACGTCCTCGCCGTAGCGCATCTGCGGGTTCTCCACCGCCTCCTGGTCGATGAGCACGCCTTTGCGCAGGTCGAAGAGATAGGCGATGACCTTGGAGGTGCCGATGTCCACGGCCACGCCGTAACACTCGCAGTCGCGCTCACCGGGATGGACGTCGATGACGCGCTTGCCGTACAAGGTCGCGGTGACCCTCCACTTGCCGTCGCGCAGTGTGGCCGGGAGCTCCTCGAGCACGTGCAGCGGCACCTCGACGCCGCCGAGGCCGTCGTCGAAGCGCTCGAGGTCCGAGCGCTTGTCGGCCAGCGTCGGCGGCTCGAGCTGCACCGACCGGGTGCAGACGGCCGGGTTGGCGGCGCCGTGCGTCAGCTGCGACGTCGTGAGGATCCGCCGCTGCCCCGCGGTGCCGCGCACCTCGACGCTGACGCGCGCCGAGCGCGGATACGCCTGGCAGGCGAGGCGCCAGCCCTCGGCACGCAGCTTCTCCGGGATGCGCTTGAGCTCTCGCTCCGTCGGCGCCGTGAGCTCGCCGGAGCCGAGCCGGACGAGGCACTTGCCGCAGGTGCCGCGGCCGGCGCAGTCCGTCGGGATGTCGATCTGGGCGCGTACGAGCCCCTCGAGCAGGTTGTCCTGCTCGTCGATGGTCAGGGTGAGCCCGATAGGCTCGACGAAGACTTTTGGCACCGGTTTCTCCTTGTGTTCCGTGAGGACGGGCGGGCGCCGCTTCCGGCCGCCCGCCCCGCCAGCCACTCTCCTCTGGCGAAGTCCTCCCGGTCCTACCCCTCAGGCTGCGCGCTCAGACCTCGGCCCACTCAGGCCTTGGCCTCCCCGAAGATGTCGGCCATGCGGTTCTTGCGGTCGACGACCTTCTGCATGCGCGCGTCCCACACCTCGCTCAACGTCGGTCCGTGGCCCGCGTCGAACATGCCGGCCACGCCCAGGCGCGGGCTCTCGTCGCAGCCCTCGCAGTGGCAGGTGCCGGGCACGTAGTCCTTGGGCTCGGTGTACAGGCTGACGACGCCCTCGTAGTTGCGCAGGATGACCTTGCCCGGCGCCTGGCTGATCACGTAGTTGGGGAACACCGGCGTCTTCCCGCCGCCGCCGATGGCGTCGATGATGTAGGTCGGCACGCCGAAGCCGGTGGTGTGGCCTCTCAGGCTCTCGTAGATCTCGATGCCCTTGGCGACGCTGGTGCGGAAGTGGGCAGTGCCCTGCGCGAGGTCGCACTGGTAGTAGTAGTAGGGCTTGACGCGGTACTCGAGCAGCTTGTGGGAGAGCTTCTTCATCACGCGCGCGTCGTCGTTGATGCCGCGCATGAGCACGGTCTGGTTGCCCATGGGGATGCCGGCGTCGTTGAGGCGGTCGCAGGCCTGCTTGCTCTCGGCGGTGAACTCCTGCGGGTGGTTGAAGTGCGTGTTGAAGTAGAGCGGCTGGTACTTCTTGAGCATCGCGACCAGTTCGGGCGTGATGCGCTGCGGGCAGACCACCGGCATACGCGAGCCGATGCGGATGATCTGCACGTGGTCGATGGCGCGCACCCGGGCGATGATGCTCTCGAGCTGGGCATCGCTGAGCACCAGCGGGTCGCCGCCGCTGATGAGCACGTCGCGGACCTCGGTGGCGCGCTCGATGTACTTGATGGCGTTGTCGATCTCCGCCTTCGCGACGATGTCCTCGTTGCCGCCGACCAGGCGCCGGCGTGTGCAGTGGCGGCAGTACATGCTGCACATCTCGGTGACGACGAAGAGCACACGGTCCGGGTAGCGGTGCGTGATGCGCGGCGTGGGGGAGTCGAAGTCCTCGGAGATGGCGTCCTCGAGGTCCTCGGAGTGGATGACGAGCTCGGCCGGCGTCGGCACGCCCTGCATGCGCACGGGGTCGGTGGGGTCGCCCGGGTCCATGAGCGACGCGTAGTAGGGCGTCACGGAGACGCGGAACTTGCCCATGCAGGCGTCCAGGTCCTTGCGCTGCGCCTCGGTGAGGTCGAGGACGCTCTCGAAGTCTTCGGTGGTCGTGAGGCGGTTACGCAGCTGCCACTTGTAGTCGCCCCAGTCGGCGTCGCTCACGTCTTTGAATCGCGGGATGTCCTTGCGGTCTCTGATCATCTGAACGCTCCTTCTCCGCAAGGCCCCTGACCCTCGCGGCTCACTCGCTCTGTGACGTCCCTGCCTCCACGTGGTCGGGACGACGATGCAGTCGTGTATACGGAGTTTACAGCGGCGCCGACGGCGGCGCCGCTCCGCCGACGCGCTCCCTACAGGCCGGGGCCCGCGATGATGCGCTCGATGACGCCGCGGGCCTCGGCGCCGAGCGGCACGGGAGTGTGCTCGGCGAGCAGCTGCTCCGCCAGTACGGTCGCCTTCTCGTAGGCGCCCTCGCGGCCGGAGGCGACCCAGGCGTCCCACATGGTGCGGTCGAGCAGGCGCGGGCGCCACACCTCCTTCATGTGGCGGCGGGTGTGGCGCTGCCCGAGGTAGTTGCCGCCGCTGCCGACCTGTTTGATCGCGTCGAGGGCGATGGTCTCTTCGTCCACCTCGATGCCGGACGCGATGAACGCGTTCCAGCTGAAGATCTCGGTGTCCATCACGAGCTGCTGCGGGCTGAAGGCCGCGGCGGCGCCGAGCAGACCGGCTCCGCCGGTCACGTCGGCGCCCGACGCTGTGGTCGTCATCGAGACGAAGGCGTCCTGCTGGCAGGCCTGCCAGTCCGGCTCGTGGCTGGTGGTGCGCAGACCACCGGCGACGAGAGGCAGGCCCGCGTGCGCCGCGAGCTGTGCGGCGGCGAGCTGGAAGAGCGACGCCTGCGGGCCGGCCGCGGGGAGCCCGGCGGCCATAGGGTCGGCGACGTAGAAGAACGGCGCGCCGGGAGCCGCGGCCTGCACGGCCGCGCAGCCCGCGAGCACGCCGGCGTGGTGACGGACGAGGGCGGGGCCGATGTCCGGCGCGCCGGATGCCGCCGTCTCCGCGGTCGCCGCCGGTGTCGAGGGCGGAGCCGCGACGCCTGCCGCGGCGTCGGCCGGAGCGAGCACCAGGCCGACGGGCAGTCCCGCGCGGGCGAAGACGAGCGCCGCGTCCAGCGCGGCGGCGGCGGCGCAGAGCGAGAGCGGCGGGCGGCGGCGAGCCTCGCCGGCTGAGCCGGCGACGGCCGCCGCCAGCTCGACGGCCAGCTCGGCGTCCTCGACCGACGTCAGCAGGCCGGCCAGCACGTGCTTGCTGGAGCCGGCCAGGCAGTGCGCAAGCGCGGCGGTGGCGGGCACGCCGGCCGCGCGCAGCGGCGGGCCGGCGAGGACCGCGACTTCCGGGAGCGCGTCGGCAAGCCGGATCGCCTCGTCCAGGTCGGTGGCGGTGGCGGGCACGGAGTCGCCGCCGGCGAGCCTGACGTACGCGCTCGGGCACGCCCGCCTCGCCGGCGGTCGCGGCGCCTGCCGCCAGCCACACGTGGCCGTCGCCCAGCGCGACGTCATGCTCCGGCACGCGGCCGGCCAACACGAACGCGGACGGCGCCGACTGGGCCGCGGCCTCGGCCGCGGCGCCATCGGCGCCGAGCAGCTCCAGCGCAGCCGCGTGCACGGCTGCGACGTCAACGTCGTTCAGCACGCGCAGGGCGAGGCGCGCCTTGGTGGTGAGGATGGGGCGCGCCTGCGCGGCCGGCGCATCCGCGCCGGCCCCCGTCGCGCCGGTCGTCTGCTCGGTCACCGGCTGCTCCCTTCTGCCTCGGCGAGCACGGCCTGCAGCCGGTCGCGGATCGTCTGCTCGAGTGCGAATGCGCGCGGCTCGTCGCGCAACTCCTGCGTGCGCGTCGCGACGCGCTCCTTGAGCGTGGTCGCGCCCGCGGCGGTCCAGCGATCGTGCGTGGCGCGGTCGAACAGCAGCGGCTGCCACGTCTCGCGGTGATGCCTGCGCGTGTAGCCCCGGCCCAGGTGACTGCCGCCGGGGCCGACGGCGTCGATCTCGTTCAGCGCCAGCGCCTCGTCGTCGACGCCCACCTCGACGAGCAGCGCGCGGGCGTAGCTCACCAGCTCGTCGCCGAGGACGATGGTCTCGTAGCTGCTCTGCAGGCCGCTCTCCAGATAGCCGACGTCGTGCAGCAGGGTGGCGCGGCTGAGCGCGCCGAGCACCGCGGTGATGCCGGCCTCGGCCGCCCACTGTTCGTCGAACGACTTGGCGTCGGCGACCGCCGCATACGCGAAGCTCGGCAGCCCGTAGAACCGCGCGAGGTCGGTGGCGGCCGCGTTGCCGAGGAAGTGCTCGGGCGCGCCGTACACGTCGACGGCGGTGCGCATGTCGAAGGCGCCGCAGCCGACCCCGTACACGAACGGTGCGCCGGCGCGGGTCAGCTGGTGGACGACCAGACCGCTCAGCGTCTCGGCGTTGCCGATGACGATGGTCGCGGTCAGGGAGGCCGGCGCCGTGGTGCCCGCCGCCGGCGCCGGCGCGTAGACGAGCGGGATGTCGAGATCGGCGCAGGCGAGGACCTTGTCCAGCGCCTCCTCGCTGTGGATGAGCGGCGGGTTGGGCATCGCGTAGCAGCCGAAGCTGCGAGCCTCGCCGCACATGGCGGCCATGTCCTTCATGCGGCGCAAGGATGCGGCGTCGTGCGCCGTCGTCAGCAGCGGCTTGCGCGTGCCGGCCAGCATCGCCGCGAACTGTGCGAGGTCGCCGACCTCCGCCGGCACATCGCTCGGCAGCCCCATGCTCATGACGAAGTCGAGGTTGACCAGCTTCTCGGCGAGCGCGGCCATGCCCTCCACGTCGGCGGTGGTGCTCTGGCGGCGCTCGCCGGTGTCCGGGTCGGTGACGTAGACGCAGTCCGAGCCAGTGCCGAAGTAGCTCCTGCCGTCCTCGAGCTCGAGGCCGCCGAGCTCACCGCGGCGCGCGTGACCCTCGCCGCCGGAGGCGCCGCGCTCCCTGAGCTTGAAGTGGCGCGGCGCGCTCTGCAGGGCGGCGTCCACCAGAGCGGCCGGGATGCGGGCGCGCGTCCCTTCGACGCGCGCGCCCGCCTCCGCCAGCAGCTCACGACTGCCGGCGTGACGCACCTCCACGCCGGTCTCCTCGAGCAACCCGAGCGTCGCCTCGTGCACGCGCCAGCAGGCGGCGTCGTCCCAGACGATGAGGCGGGCGGCGGGCATCAGCGCTCCGGGTCGCGCGCGGCTCATCGGCGCGTCATCGGGACTGGCGGGCCCTCAGGCCCCCGCCAGCTCCTTGTCGGCGCGCGCGACGATGGCGCGCAGCTCCGCGACGACGTCCTCCGGAACGGCTCCGGCCGGTAGTTCGCCAGGATGTCGTCGGCGATCTCCGTCGCCTTCTCCAGGGCGCCCTTCTTGCCCTCGCGCAGCCAGCTGTCGTAGGGCGTGCGGTCCCACACGGTGGGGCGCCAGATCTCCTTCATGTGCCGGCGGGTGTGTTTCTCCGAGAGGTACGTGCCGTTGGGCCCGACGCTCTTGATCACGTCCAGCGCCAGCGTCTCGTCGTCCACGACGATGCCGTCGGCGACCTTCTGCACGATGCCGTAGATCTCGGTCTCCATGACCATGTGCGGGTAGCTGAGGATCTTGGAGCCGTTGAGCAACCCGGCGCCGTTCATCATGTCGGCGTTGGTCATCACGCTGGCGAAGGTGCTGAGCGAGTCGTCGATGGCCGCCTGCCAGTCGGGCTCCTTGGCGCCGGTGGCCATGGTGCCCATCGCCATCGGCACGCCGTAGAAGTGGGCAAGCTGGGTGGAGGCGCCGGCGAGGAGGTAGTCCTCGGGCGAGCCGCCGGTGTAGCCGCCGGTCTTGAGGTCGATGACGCTCGGAGCTCCGGCGAAGAACGTCGGCACGCCTGGGAAGGCCAGCTCGAGGAGCACGACGCCACTGAGCGCCTCGGCGTTCTGGACGACGAGGTTGCCGGCCAGCGTCGCCGGGCCGGTCCCGGCCGCGAGCGGCATGGGCATGAAGCCGCTCGCCAGCCCGTGCTCGGCGGCCACGAGGTTGGCCTCGAGATTGGGGCCGTCGTGCGCCAGCGGGTCCACGGCGCACTGCATGAAGCTGAGGATCGGACGCTCGCGCAGCTTGTCCGTGCCGCCGACGATCGCGGCCGCCATCTCGACGAGGTAGCGGGCGGGCTTCTCGCCGACGGTGGTCACCGTCTGGAAGTGCTTGCTGGTGTTGGTGAACACGGCTTCGGCGTCGTGCAGCGCCTTGGTCGCCGGGGGCACGTCCTGGCTGGTGACGACGGGGCCCCAGTAGTAGCTGATGTTGGGCAGCGCGTCGACGAAGCGGGCGCTGGTCGCCGCGTCGGCCTTGGTGCTCGGCCGCTTCTCGCCCGTCTGGTGGTCGAAGACGAACACGCCGGAGCCGTCGTTGCTCAGATAGCAGTGCTTGCCGTCGATGAGCATGTCGCAGGCGGGGTCGCGGCCGGCGAGCACGTAGCTGTCATGGACCAGTGAGACGGCCTCCATGACGACCGCGCGAGGCAGCTTGGCGACCTGCGTCGCGCGGTCGACCTCACAGCCGTTCTTCTCGAGGACGTCGAGGGCGCGCTCGCTCGGGAAGCGGATGCCGACCGTCTCGAGCACGTCGAGCGTCGCCTCGTGGATGCGCTCGAGCTCAGCGGCGCTGAGGACGTCCCACCAGAGCTTGGGGGCGATGGGGTTGATTCGGGAAGTCATGGCGGCAACCTCGCAAGGATCCGTCGGCGACAGGTCACGTGAGTCGGGCAACGGGCGGGCAGTCGCGGTAGTGCTCAGAAGAAGCCCGTCCGCGGAGGCGGAGGAGCTTAGAGACCGCAGGCGCGGTTGATCGTGCTGATGCTGATGCTGGATGCGTCGGGCACGGGCCGGAGTCTATCACCGGCCTCGCGCGCGAGAAACCGCTGCATGCCGACCTGCAGTCTCGGCTTGCAGCGGTTTTGGGGCACGGCGATGTCCCCCGCGAGCGACGATCGGCACCCTGTTCTCCTTGTGCGGGAGCCGGGGCGGGCGGCGCAGCGCCACCCGCCCCGACGACGGCTCAGCCGGCGGCCACAGTCGACTCGGCCCACCGTAGTGCCGCCTGGGCGCGCGCCACCGCCTCACGATGCTCCGCCTCGGGCGCTTCGTCGATCTCGTCTGGGTAGCGCGCGGAGACCGCATAGACGGTGAGACCGACGATGCCGGCGAGATTCTGCGGGCGCGGGACGTCCTCGGGCAACAAGGCGAACAGGACGCTGAGATTGTGAGTCGGGGGGAACGCGACACCGTAGCGGAGCAGCACAGCCTTCACGCTCTTCTCCGCCGCCTGCTGCGCGTGGAAGCATCTCAGCAGGTACGGTACGTCGGCGGATATGGGCTGCTCCGCCATGGCCATGTCGCCGCGGCGTACTGGAGCCAGCGCCCGACACTGCCAGGCTCAAGCTGCATAGAGCTCGCGGCCGTCGCGCGGGATGTGATGGTAGATCAGGCCTGGCGATTCCCCGTACTTCTCGAGATCGCCGGGTGTGGTCACGACGATGTCGAAGGGGAGCGTCACGTCCGTGACGCTCCCGTAGATGCGCATGGCAGTTCCGCGCCGGGGCGTGCCATCGGGCACGACGACGAGCAGATCGACGTCGCTCGTCTCCGTGCTCTCGCCGCGCGCGGCGGATCCGAACAGCACTACGCGCAGCGGATCCACCTCAGCCACGATGAGACGCACCAGGCGGTCGAGTTGCTGTTGGCGGTCCTCAGCCATGCGAGGAGTATGCCACACGGCTCGCCGCGATCCTGTGTCCTCGGCGTCCGACTCCCCCGCGACGGCGATGAGCCCGACCGCCTTCGGGGCCAGATGCTGTTCGCCGCACTAGCGGGTGGCGTTGCGGTCCTTGAACGTCTTCATCTGGCCGGAGATGTTCTCGTGGTAGATCGGCGTCGCGAGCAGGAGACCTTCGGCGGCGTACACCTGTCGCTGGCACATGGCTTCACGGGCGC
>CAVPXA010000019.1:0-276361 GCA_963709635.1 uncultured Thermoleophilia bacterium | reverse complement strand
GGCGCCCATCGTGTCGTCGGCGTAGGCGCCGGCCCGGCTGTACGCCTTTGAGTGCAGCGCGAGGATCGTGCCGTCGGCGCGCGCCCACGCGCATCCGTGACATTACAGGCGAGCGCGTGTCGTGGAAGTCCTGGCGCCGGTCCATCCGATACAGCACCGGGCGGCCGCCGGCGGGTTGCGCTTGGCCAGCAGCGCCGTGAACACCAGGAAGGGTTGGTCCGCCTCGTTGCCGCGCCCGAAGCTGCCGCCAATGTACGGGTTCATCACGCCCACCTTGTTCAGCGGCATCTCCAGCATGTTCGCCAGCGACATACGCGGCTAGTCGGCGGCATAGTAGCTCATCCACCAGCAGGCGGTCCCCGCTCCCACTGCATGATCCAGCCGCGCGTCTCGAGGCAGCCGTGGTCGGGTTCTGGTTCGAGGTCTCGAACTCCACCAGCACGTCGGACTCCGCGAACCCCTGCTCTACGTCACCCCGCTCGAGGAACGTCGGTCCGGTGAGCGGCGGCGGCGGAGGGAAGGTGTTGCCATCCGGGTTGATCTCGGGGTGGACCAGCGGGGCGCCGGGCTCCATGGCCTCCCACAGGTCCAGCACGACGGCTTCACTTCCCACTCGATGTCGAGCGCCTCGAGCGCGGCGTCGGCGGCCTCTTTGGTCTCGGCGGCGACGACCACCCCGACCTCGTCCCGGCCCAGTGCGCCGTGTCGCCCAGCACCCGCCGGTCGCGGTAGGAGGGCCAGGACATGCGCTCGTAGGACGCGGTGAAGAAGGGCGTCCAGCTGGCGTTGGTGGGCTTCAGCCCCTGCACCTCGTCGTCGTCGCAGGTGAGTACGGCGACGACCCCGGGCATGGCCTCGGCGCGGCTCGTGTCGAGGGAGACGATGCGGGCGGCGGGATATGGGCTGCGCAGGCAACTGGCGTACAGCAGACCCTGCGCGCGCATGCCCGTGGCGAGGTCGGCCAGGTAGTCGGCGCGGCCGACGGTCTTCGCCAGGGCGTCGATGCGCGGTGCGTACGGGCCGACGAAGCGGGCGGAGCCAGCGGCCGGGTCGCTCTCGTGCACCGCTCAGCCCTCCGCCCGTTTGCCGGTCATCTGCCCCGCCCTCACGACGGCCTCGATGATCCCCGGGTAGCAGCCGCAGCGGCAGATGTTGCCGGCCATGCCCTCCACCACCTGCTCGCGGGTCGGCTGCGGCGTGCGCAGGAGCAGCGCCTTGGCCGTCATCACCATGCCGGGGGTGCAGAACCCGCACTGCAACGCCGTGCCGTGCCCCGGCTGCGCCTGGGTCGCAAAGGCGACGATCAGGGGGTGGTCCTCGCCCAGTCCCTCGACGGTGAGCACGGAGCAGCCGTCGGCCTCGGCGGCCAGGGTCATGCAGCTGAGCACCGGCCGTCCGTCCAGGACGACCGTGCAGGCGCCGCAGGCGCCCTGGTCGCAGGCCACCTTGACTCCGGTGAGCCCGAGGCGCTCGCGAAGGACGGTGGCCAGGGAGTCGCCGGGGTCGTAGTCGCGCCCGGCGATCAGCTCGTGGTCCCGGCCGTTCACACGAAGCCGAGTGACTCCGGGGGCCGCCGCTGCTCCGGCATCACCCGGGGCCGTGGCCTCGGCCGTCGTCAGCGCGGGGTTCACTCGGCCACCCCGCGCCGCGCCGGCCCCCGCTCGGCCAGGAGGGTGCTCCCGGTCTTGCGGCCGGCGCCGGCCTTGAAGACCTCGAGTACGGCGGACGGACGCCGGAAGACCGAGACGTCCGAGGGGTCCTCGCCGAGGACGACGGCGTCGAAGACGTAGCCGGGCGCGACGCGCCCGTAGAGGTCGGCGACGCCGCAGAGCTCGGCTCCGCCGCTCGTTGCCGCGAGCAGCGTCTTCTCGAGCGTCATCCCGGCCTCGTGCAGCAGCGCGATCTCCTCGAGGTTGCGCCCGTGCTGGCGCCGGTAGAGCCAGTCCGTGCCGAGGGCGATGCGCACGCCGGCCGCGCGCGCGATGCGCACGCTCTCGCCGAAGCTGTCGCGCAGCTCGAGGACCTTCTCCAGCGCGTAGGCCGGAGCCACCGGCTTCTCGTCGTTCTCGGGGAGCGTGGAGTCAATGAGGTCCCTGACGATGGACAGGGTCGGGACGAGCCAGCATCCGGCGGCCGCCATCGCGGCCGCCTGCCGCTCGTCGAGCAGCGTGCCGTGCTCGACCGAGCGCACGCCGGCGGCGACGGCCAGGTCGATGCCTTCGCCGCCGTGGGCGTGCGTCATCACCGGCTTGCCGCGGCGCGCCGCCTCGGCCACGGCCACCTCGATCTCCTCTTTGGTGAAGCCGGGATCGTGGGCCGTGTCGTGAGGCGTCAACACGCCGCCGGTGGTGGCCAGCTTGATCCAGTCAGCACCGGCGCGGAGCAGGCGGCGGACGGCGAGGCGGACGCCTTCCACGCCGTCCGCGGTGGTCAGCACGTCGCGGAAGACCGGGTCCGGCTCCACGCCGAGGCGCTCCGAGTACATGTCGCCGTGCCCGCCCGTCTGGCTGAGCAGCTCGACGCAGATCTGCAGGCGCGGCCCGGGCGCCAGCCCCTCCGCGACGGCGCGTCGCGCGCCCGCGTCTGCGCCGCCCGCGTCGCGCAGGTGCGTCACGCCGGCGTCGACGTCGCGCGCAGGTTGCGAGCGGCCTCGAAGACGCCCTAGCTCAGAGCGGCGCCCGCGGCGGCTCGGACTCGTTCATCGTGGACACCGCGACGTGGGCGTGGCAGTCGAACACCCCCGGCATGAGCAAGAGGCCGCTGAAGTCGTAGACGGGGGCGCCGGGCGGCGCCACGAGCGCCGCTCCGACGGCGCTCACCACGCCGCCCTTCTACCAGGCACGTCGATCTCGTCGGAGAAGCCGCCGTCCTCTTCGAGCACCCGGACGTCGTGGAGCAGGATGCTCGGAGGGTCATCAGACATCGTCACTCCTCGCCAGACACGTCGCAGATCAAGGCGCGAACGCTCTCCGCGAAGAGCTCGGGTTCGTCCTCGGGTACGTCGTGCGCGCTCCGCTCGCCCACGATGTGCGTCACGGGCGCGTTCACCAGCGCCGCTTCCATCTCGTCGGAGGACTCGGGCGGCGTGATCGGGTCGTGGCGGCCGTTCAGGATGAGCGTCGGGCACACGATCCGCTCGAGCTCCGGCCGCAGGTCCATCACCGCGCCCTCGCCCCAGAGGAAGTGCTCGGTCACCTCCTGCCGGACGACCGGACGCGTCTCGTGGACACTCAGGTACTCGGGGTCCCGCTTGACCGTGTAGAGCGGCATGCAGACCCGCAGGTAGTCATCGAAGGCGGTGGAATCCCGCTCGACCATGGTGCGGAGGTAGAGGTCCCTCGCCTCCGCGCCGCCGACTCGCTCGAAGGCGGCCGCGGAGCGCTCGGTAGGCAGCTGCGCGGCGGTCGAGAGCAGCACGAGGCCCGCGAGCTCGTCGGGATACCGGGCGGCAAAGACCTGGGCGACCATGCCGCCGAAGCTCCAGCCCAGTACGAAGGGCCGCTCGATGCCGAGCGCCGCGCAGAAGGAGTGCACGTCGTCGGCCCACTGCTCGAGGTTCCAGAGCGACTTGTCGCAGTCGTCGCTGCGTCCGTTGGCGCGGTGGTCGTAGACGACGACCTGCGCGACGTCGCAGAGCGGTTCGATCAGGCCCATGAAGTCGGTGTGGTCGAACCCGGGCCCCCCGTGGAGCGCGAGCAGCACGGGCTTCTCGCGCATGACCGGGCCGTCGGGGACGAGCCCGGGGTTCAGGACGTCGAACCAGAGATCAATATCGCCGATGGAGACCTTCATGAGTCCTTCCTCGTCGTGGTCAAGGCGCCTTCTGCCGTCGCCAGATGGCACGCCGCCAGAACGCGCGGGTCGCCGGCGGCCGGCAGCAGCACCGGCACCTCCCGCCGGCAGCGCTCCTCACAGAGCGGGCAGCGCGGGTGGAAGCGGCAGCCGGACGGCACGCGGCTCGCGTCGGGTGGCTCGCCGGGCAGGGTGCGGACGCGCTCCTCGTCGCGGTGCACGCGCGGCACCGCGTAGATGAGCGCCTGCGTGTACGGGTGCTGGGGCTGGTCGATCACGGTGCGCGCCGGGCCCAACTCGACGAGGTTGCCGTGGTACATGACGGCCACCCGGTCAGAGACGTGCGCCGCCGTCGCCAGGTCGTGGGTGATCATGAGGATGCCCACGCCCTCGTCGCGGCGGAGCCCGTCGAGGAGCTGGAGGATGCCGGCGCGCACGGAGACGTCGAGCATCGAGACGGGCTCGTCGGCCACGAGGAGCGACGGGCCGAGCACCAGGCTGCCGGCGATGGCCACTCGCTGGCGCTGGCCGCCGGAGAGCTGGTGTGGGTACCGCTCCGCGAAGGTCTCGACCGGCGTGAGGCCGACCTTCTCCAGGGCGTCGCTCACGGCCGCCCGCTCGGCCTCCTTGGAGGTGGTGAGCCCGTGGATGCGCAGCGCCTCGGCGATCAGGTCGCGGGTGCGCAGGCGAGGGTCGAGAGCCGCGTAGGGGTCCTGGTGGATGAGCTGGGCGCGTCGCCGCAGCGGACGCAGATCGCCGTGCGGCAGCTTGGTGATGTCTCGGCCTTCGAGCAGCACGGTGCCCGCCGTGGGCTGGAGCAGACGCAGGGCGGCGAGGGCCGTCGTCGTCTTGCCGGAGCCCGACTCGCCGACCAGGGCGAGCAGCTCGCCGCGGTCGAGCGTGAGGGAGACCCCGTCGACGGCGTGCGCCACCTGCCCGCCCCGGCGCGCGAGGCGGTCCGAGAACGAGCGCTTCAGCGCGAAGTGCACGGCGAGGTCGCGCACCTCGAGGAGGTGCTCGCCGGCGTCCGTCGAGGCGATCGTCGGGGCCGCGGCCGTATCAGGAAGCGCGCTCACGCCGGCCTCCCCTGCTCCAGCGCGTGACAGGCGGCCACATGTCCGTCGCCCGTCAGTCTCGGCCGCACCGCGCAGGCGTCGAACGCCTGAGGGCAGCGGGCGGCGAAGGCGCACCCGCTGATGGGCTCGTCCAGCCGCGGAGGCGTACCCGGGATGCTCACCAGCGGCCGGTCGCGATTCACGACCGGTGTGGCCTCCAGCAGCAGCCGCGTGTACGGGTGGCGAGGCGCGGTGAGCACATCGATGGTGGGGCCGTCCTCGACGACGACGCCGGCGTACATGACCACCGCTCGCGCACTCGTCTCGGCGATCATGCCGATGTCGTGGGTGACCATCACGAGCGCCAGCCCGAGGGTGTCGGCGAGCTCCGCCAGCAGGTCGCCGATCTGCGCCTGCACGACCACGTCGAGAGCCGTGGTGGGCTCGTCGGCGAAGAGCACGCGGGGCTCGCACGCGAGCGCCATGGCGATGACGGCGCGCTGGCGCATGCCTCCAGACAGTTCGTGTGGGTAGCGCCGTGCCACCGACGCCGGCAGGCCGACCAGCTCGAGCAGCTCCGCGGTGCGCTGCCGCGCCTGGGCCTTCGAGCGCTGCCCGTGCACCACCATGGGATCGGCGATCTGCTTGCCCACGCGGTACACGGGGTTCATCGCGCTCATCGCCCCCTGGAAGACCATCGCGGCGTGCGTCCAGCGCACCGCCCGGGCGCTCTGCTCGCCACGGGCGAGCACGTCGATGCCGTCCAGATACACGCTGCCCCCGACAGAGGCGAAGGAGGGCAGCAGGCCCATGGCCGCGAGGATCATCGTCGTCTTGCCGCACCCGGACTCGCCGAGCACGCCGACACGCTCTCCGGCGGCGACCGTCAGGTCGACGCCGCGCACGGCGTGCGCCGAGCGCCCGTCGGGAGCGTCGAACCACACGTGGAGGCCGGCGACCTCGAGCACGCTGCGCGTCGTCTCGCCGGCCGCGGGTGCGGCGGAGTGGACGGCTGGGGCGCTCACGCCTCGTCCTCCGCCGTCGCGCGACGCAGGCTGAAGCTCTTGGGCGAGACGTGGGCGCTGCCGAGGCGCGGGTTCATGGCCTCTTCCACGCCCTGCCCGACCAGGAAGCTCCCGAGAACGACGAGGGCGATGCAGACGCCGGGCGGGACGATCGCCCACCAGGCGCCCGCGGACACCGCGGAGTGCAGGAACGCGTTCTCGATGATCGTGCCCCAGCTCACGCGCGCCGGGTCGCCCAGACCGATGAAGGCCAGCGCCGCCTCGAAGAAGACGGCGCTGGCCACGGTGAGCACCGTCTGGGCGACGAGCAGCGGCGCCACGTGAGGCAGGATGTGCCGGCGGACGATGTAGAAGTCGCCGGCGCCCAGGCTCCGCGCGCGGCTCACGAAGCCACGCTCCTTGAGTGTGTGCACCTGCGCGCGCACCACGTACGTCACGCTCATCCAGCTCAGCAGGCCGATGACGAGCACGATGTGGTAGATCGTCTGCCCGAACAGCGCGGCGAGCACGATCATCAGCGGCAGCGCCGGGATGACGAGGAAGAAGTCGGTGACGCCGGTCACCGTGGTCTCCCCCCAGTTGCCCTTGTAGCCTGCGAAGATGCCGAGTGTGCCGCCGATCAGGACGGCGACGAACGCGGCGGCGAAGCCGACGAGCATCGAGTTCTGGGCGCCGGCGATGACCAGGCTGAGCATGTCGACGCCGGCGTCGTCGGTGCCGAGCCAGTGGGCGGCCGACGGCGGCTCGAACGGCTCGCCGCTCGGGCGGTCCACCGAGTACGGTTCGAGCGCCGGCGCCAGCAGCGCGACCACCGTGAACAGCACGACGATGACGATGCCGGCGACGATCGTCGGACGGTGCAGCAGGGCGCGGGCCAGCCTCATTCCGCGACCCTGGGGTCGAGCACGGAGTGCAGCACGTCGCCGAGGAAGTTGAAGCCCACGACCGAGATGGTGACGAGCAGGAAGATGCCCTGCAGCAGCGGGTAGTCGCGGGCCGCGACGGCCTGCACGGTGGCTTGACCCACGCCGGGCCAGGTGAACACGGACTCGACGAGGATGGTGCCGGCGATCACCCAGCCGAGCGTGAGGGTGGAGAGGGTGACGAGCGGCAGCATCGCCGAGCGGAAGGCCTCGCGCCAGACCACGCGCCGGTTGCGGTAGCCCTTGGCGCGAGCCGTGAGCACGTGGTCGTCGCCGAGCGCTTCGAGCTGCGAGCTGCGCACGACGAGCGCGAAGGAGCCGAAGAGCATGAGTGCGACGCACGTCGCCGGCAGGATCATGTGGCGGGCGCGGTCGACGAACGTCTCGAGGAAGCCCGCGTCGAACAGGTAGGGATCGCTCATCCCCGAGGTGGGCAGCCAGCCGGCGAACCAGACCAGCAGCAGCAGGCCGACCCACTGCACCGGCAGCGAGTAGATGACCATGGCCGCGCCCGTGATGACCCTGTCGCGGGCGCTGCCCTGCCGGTAGGCGGCCGTCACGCCGATGAGCGTGCCGACGAGGATCGCAACGACGGTGCCGATGCCGACCATGACGACGGTGTTGCGGACGGTGCGCAGCACGGTGCCGAGCACGGGCTGCTGGTCCTGGAACGAGACTCCCAGATGGCCACGCGCCAGCTCCTTGAGGTAGAGCACGTACTGCGTCGTGAGCGGCTTGTCGATGCCGAACTGGGCGCGGAGGGCCGTCTGCGCCTCCTTCGGCATGTTCGGCACGCGCGAGAGGTTCGAGGCTGCGTCGCCGGGGAGCGCGCGGAACAGCACGAAGCTGAACGTGATCGTGATGAACGCGATCACCAGCGCGCTCCCCGCGCGACGCAGGATGAACTTCTGGCGCTTGCTCAACGCCTCACCGGGGTCTCGGTGGCACGGTCGTGCGGGCCGTCGCCCGTTACTGGGTCACTTCGAGTGCGTTGAACTGCATCTTGTTCAGATAGGAGTAATAGCCGAAGGGGGCGCCACCCTCGGGAACGCCCTGCCACTTCTTGTTCCACGACGTCACCATCTGGGTGTAGGCGATGGGATGGAACACGACGTCCTGCACCAGCTTCGTCGAGAGCTGGTCGATGATCGCCGTGCGCTTGGCTGCGTCCATCTCGCTCGTCTGCTGGCCCCATAGCTTGTCGTACTCCGGGTTCGAGTAGCCGGTGAGGTTGTACGCGCCGAGCATGGTGCTGGTCGAGATGAGCGTCGACCAGTCCGGGTCGGGCGTCAGTCCCCACATGATGAGCGTCATGTCGAAGTCGGTGTAGGGCTTGGGCTGCGTCATGATCAGCGGTACCTGGTTGTCGACCAGCTTCTGCTCGACGCCGATGCCGACCTCCGCGAGGTTCTGCGTCAGCATATCCGCGATACGCGAGTCGATCGCCCGGTTCATGGCGCCGACCAGCAGCGTGTACTGCATCTCGACGCCGTCCGCGACGCGGATGCCGTCGCTGCCCTTGGCGTAGCCGAGGTCGTCCAGGAGCTGGTTCGCCTTGGCGACGTCACGCCCGGTGACCGGCACGTCGGCAGACAGGAACTCGGGCACGTAGAGCGGGAGCAGCAGCGAGCCGCCCGGCACGGCGAAGCCGTTGTAGACGGTGTCGATCATCGCCGTGCGATCCAGGGCCAGGTCGATCGCCTGCCGAACCTCGAGCTTGCGGAGCTCCGGATGCTTCTTGTTGTTCTCGGAGTCGTTGACGAGCAGTGTCTGCGGCATGCTGCCGCCGAAGCCCTCGATCTGCAGGTTGGCGTCGGTCTTGAGCGTGTCCGAGGACGTGGGCGGCAGCTGGTACACGCAGTCGATCTCGCCGGCCTTGAGCGCCTGGATCGCGGCGTCCGCGTTGGTGAAGAGCTGGAACCCGTAGCCCGTGATCATCGGCTTGGGGCCGTAGAAGGTGTCGACGCGCTTGAAGATCGTGGTGCCCTTGATGTCGAGCTTCTCGATGGTGAAGGGTCCGGAGGCGACCACCGTCTCCTTGGCCGGGTCCATGGTGACGGTCTTGAGCTTGGCGCCGTCGCCCTTTGCGTACTCGGCCCAGAAGTGCTCGGGCAGGATCGGCAGCTGGAACAGGTTGGCGAGGAGCGCCGCGGACGGCGCGGCCAGCTTGACCTCGAGCGTGGTGTCGTCCACCGCGGTCGCGGTCTCGATGCCGGGGACGAAGGGGCTGAGCGCCGCAGCCGCGCCGGTCTGCAGCTTCACGACGGTGTTGATGGTGAACGCGGCGTCCGATGCGGTGATCGGCTTGCCGTCCGTCCACACCGCGCCGGACGTGAGCTTGAACGTCCACGTCAGGCCATCCTCGCTGGTGGACCAGGATTCCGCGAAGTCGGGCTGGGGCTGCAGCTCGTTGGAGTACTGCGCCAGGTTGGGGTACATCAGCATCCAGGCGGCGTAGTCCTGGGCGTACATGCCGACGAACGGGTTGAGCGAGTCGTAGCCCATGCCCACGGTCCCCAGCCGGTACACCGGCTGGTCGCCGCCGGTCGAGCCGGGCGAGCCGCTCGTCTCGGTCGAACTTCCCCCGCACCCGGCGACGGTCGCCAGGATGAGGACCAGCGCCGCGAGGACGGTGAACATCGTCACCCGCCGGCCGGCCTTGCGTGAACTCTTCATGTCTCCTCCTCCATGCGCCGGCCTTCCTCGCCGGCGCACTGCTCGTCCCAGGACCCTTGTCACGGTTACGTATTGAAGTTACGCACAGTGTGATAATCTTGCGCAACTATGGCCTCCGTGTCAACAGATGGGCGCGCAAGGCGCCGGCGCACCAGGGACGAGACGAGGGAGCTCCTCCTGGAGGCCGCCATGCGGCTGCTGTCGGAGAGAGTGGCCGCGGATGCGGAATCTCCGGTCAACCCTCTCGCCGACGTGCTGGTGACAGAGGTCCTTGAAGAGGCGAACCGGGTGCTTGTCGCGGTCGACCCGGCCGCCCGCGAGATGACCACTGGAGCCGCCTACAACATCTGGCCTGCCCAGGCCGACTTCCAGATGGACCTCATGGCCCGCGTGCTGGACGAGGCTGCTACTCCAGGCATCGAGCGTGTGCGCAGCACCGCGCTGAGCGCACTCGCCCGTCAGCTCCCGTGGCAGGAGGTCCTGGCCGAAGCTATCGAGGTGGACTTCTCGGAGTCGTTCGACGAGCCGGCGATGTTCCTCATGATCGGCGTGGCTGCGCTGGCAGCGCCCGCGGATGTGAGAGCCGGCGAACGGCGCGCCAACGAGCGCTACGTGGCGGCGACGGTGGAGCTGCTCTCCGCGATCGTGGAGTACTCGGGGCGCCGGCTGCGTCACGGACGCTCGATCGAGGATCTCGTCTGGGCGATCGAGGCGCTCGAGGCAGGGCTTCTGCTGCGCATGCGGCGGGCACCCGAGATCCCGCTGCGCAAGGACGCGCAAGGCTTCAGCGTCCTGGCCGCAGCCGCGGTTGGGGTGGTGGAGGCGTTCACCGAGCCCGTGGAGGCATCGCCGGGACAGGATGCACGCGAGGGCTGAGTCGAGCAGCGGCTCGGTCCGCCCCAAGAGGACCCGTCCTGGGCCGGCTCCCTGACGTCCTTCACTACAATCACGGTCTCATCGATGCCCCGGGGCAGCCCCGTGGCGCTTTGATGACCTCGCGCCACATGTCAGGATTGAGACTGACCGGACACGGTTCACTACGCACGCCATGAAGAGGGAGGCACCATAGGACACGCAACGGGCCTGGGCGGCTCGCATCAGGATCTGGCGAAGCGGCTGCAGCGCGGGCCCGTCGCCATGGTGGAGCCGCGGGACCCCGCGGCCAAGCGGGCCTGGCGGGAGATCCTGGAGATCCTCTTCTCTCCCGCCGACGCCGCCCTGGCCGCGCGCCTGCCGGTCGTGCCCACCACCCTCGCGGACCTCGCGCGGCGGACCGGCGCGAGCGAGGCCGATCTCCGCGCCCGGCTCGAGGCGATGGCCGGCAAGGGCCTCGTGCTCGACCTGCACGACGCCCGGACGGGCGCGACGACGTACATGCTCGCGCCTCCCGTGGTGGGGTTCTTCGAGCTCTCCATGATGCGCCTGAGCGACGGGCTGCCGAAGGAGCGTTTGGCCCGGGCCTACGAGGCCTACATGGCCGACGACCGCACCTTTGACGAGGAGGTCGCGGGCGTCCCCACGCTGATCAGCCGCACCCTCGTGCAGGAGACCGCCCTCTACGACGACCTCGCCTCGGAGGTCCTCGACTGGGACAGAGCGACCGCGTACGTGAAGCAAGCCGACGCTCTGGCCGTCACCAACTGCTTCTGCCGCCACGTGGCGACCCACCTCGGCACGGCCTGCGACTACCCCCTGGAGACGTGCCTGAGTCTCGGGACGGCGGCCCGCTACCTCGTTCGGCAAGGCCACGCCCGGCAGATCGGCAGGGAGGAGGGGCGCGAGCTCCTCGAGGCCGCGCGGGAACACGGCCTCGTGCACATCGGCGACAACGTGCAGCGGGAGCTGAACTACATCTGCAGTTGCTGCGCCTGTTGCTGCGTCGAGCTCCGCTCAGCCCAGAAGGGCATGCCGGTGATGCAGCCGAGCGCCTTTCAGCCCACCGTCTGCGATGACCGGTGCACCGCCTGCGGCAACTGCGTCCGCGTGTGCCCCGTACAGGCCGTGTCGCTCGTCGCCCACGGCGCGCCGCGGAGCGACGGAGGCGGGACGGCGCCGCCGCTGGTCGGCCGCGTCGACCTCGACCGCTGCATCGGCTGCGGCGTCTGCGTCGGCGCGTGCTCCCCGGGCGCCGTGACGATGGCGCGGCGCCCGCAGGCGCCCCACGTCCCGCTCAACGCCGTGGAGTACCTCACTCGGCGGATGCTCGAGCGAGGGCAGCTGGCGGACCTGCTCGTGGACGGCGCGGCGGGGCGAGGGCCGGCGTTCGCCAACGCCGTCCTGGGGGCCATCCTTGCGCTGCCGCCGGCGCAGAAGCTGCTCGCGAGCGAGCAGGTGCAGTCGCGCTTCGTCGCGTTCGCGCTCGCCCGGTATCAGCCGCCCGCCGGAGGATGACGCGGGTCGGGTGATGGCGCGGGCCGGCGCCCGCCGCTGGAAGCGCTCTCACAGTCGCACCGGCTCTTCTCACGCGCGGCGGGCGCGATCCAGGGCGCGCGCGACGACGGCGTCCACGGCTGCCTGGGCGCTCGCCGGCAGCGGGTCCGGCCGGTGGGTCGCGAGCAGCTCGTCCACGCGTGCGGCGGCAACGGCGGTAGCGTCCTTGCCGCCGCGCCGGCTCCAGTCCTCGTAGGTGCTGCGGTCGAAGATCGCCGGCTGGAACCGGTCTCGCGCGTGCACGCGCGTGTGCCTGTGCTTGAGGAACAGCCCGCCGGGCCCTACCTCGTCGATCACGTCGAGCCCGAGTGCCTCGTCGCTGAGGTCCACCGGCGAGACGAAGGCCTTGATCCACCCCACGATGTCGTCACCGAGGACCACCTGCGTCAGTGACCCCGTGTACGCGGATTCCATGAAGCCGATGTTGTGGTTGATGTGCCCGCCGGTGACCGCGTCGGCCATGAGGGTGAGCGCGGTCTCGGCGGCCGCCTGCTGGTCCGGCAGCTTGGAGTCGGTCACGCCGCCGAGCGTCCACAGCGGCAGCCCGTACCAGTGCAGGAGCGACGAGTACACGCCGCGGTGATCTGGCCACGCGAAGACGTCGACCATGGTGCGCATGTCCATGGCCTCTCCGGCCCAGCCGATCGCGATGTACGGAGCGCCCTCGCGCTTGAGCTGGGCCATGACCAGGCCGGCCAGCACGCCGGCATTGACGACCACCGTCGAGCCGGCCACGGTCATGGGGGCGACGGTACCCGCCGTCGAGACCGGGCTGTAGATGCACGGCAGTCCCTTGCCGGCGAGGTCGAGGAGCGTGCGCACCGCCTCGCGGTTGTGGACCAGCGGGAACAGCGTGTTCTTGTAGCAGGCCACGAACGGCCGCTCGCGAAGCTGCTGCTCGCCGCCGACCGCCGCCTCCGCCATGGCGACGGCGTCGAGGTTGGCGGTCTCGTCGCCCATCGTGATGTACACGATGGGCTTGGTGGTGTTGGCGAGCATCGCCGCCATCTGGTAGCGGTCGGCGACGCCGGCCTCGACGTCGCTCGGCGTGAACAGCGACATCGCGAAGTCGATGTTCTCGCACGCATCCGTCACGGTGATGGCCTCGACGACGTCGCGGAGCACGGCCCGGCGCCGCTCGCCGGTGCGGTGGTCGTGGCAGTACATGCAGTCGCTGCCGGTGCCGTAGTAGGTCCGGCGGCCGGCGAGCACGAGCTTCGGCTCGCCGTGTCTGTCGTACAGGGTCACCTCGCGCGGCGCGACGGCGAGTGCACGCTCCACCATCTCGGGGCCGATGCGCACGCGCGTGCCGTCCACCTCGGCGCCGGCGGCGGCGAGAAGCCGGAGGGCCTCCTCGTCTTCCACGATGAGGCCGGTCCTCTCGAGCACGTGCAGCGTCGCCTCGTGCAGCCGCTCGCACTGCGCGTCGGTCAGGCGAGTGAAGAAGCTCCCGATGCCCTGCTCCCGGGCCTGTCTGGTCTCGCTGCTCGTCGCGGTCTCGCGCATGGTCCACCTCCGGTCGCGGTTCTTGGGGGCGCGGCGACTCTGCGCCCCTATCTCGGCACGCCCTGACGTCGTGCCACGACGAGGCCGGCATTCCAGCCCGGCGCGCGCCCATGCGCCGGAGGGCGGATCGCCGACATGTCGAAACCGGCGCTCGCCAGCAGCCACGAGATGATGGAGTTCGAGTTCCACATCTCGCCGGCCCTCAGCTCGTCGCGTCCCCAAACGGGCGCCGGCATGCCCGGCGCCACCTCGAGGATCCTTCGCGCGTCCGTCTCGTCCTCGCTCAGCCGGAAGGGGCTCTGTACCGCCTCCGCGAGATCGGGGATGACGCCGCCCCGCCAGCACCGGACCTCGTAGCGGAAGACCCGCAGTCGGCCGGCCCACCTGCTCCCGACGGGGCCGCCGGCGACGACTCCCCGCCGCCACCCTTCGCTGTCGGGTACGGGCGTGCTCTCGATGGCGTAGTCGCTCTCGGGGAGGCACACCACGAGCGCCGAGTGATAGAGGTCAAGTGGCGGTCGACGCTCGGCCAGCGAGACGAGGCGCTCGTAGACCTTGCCGTTCAGCCGCACCACGTGGCCGCCGGCCCCCAGCGGCAGCCAGTAGAGGTCGACGGCGCTCACGGCCGTCCCCGTCAGTCGCCGAACAGCCGCCCGGGTGTGGCCAGGTCGCTCAGGGGGACCGCCTCGACGCTGTCGGCGACGGCGTAGCGCCTCTCGCCCGGGTAGACCACCGCGACGCGCTCGAGCCCGAGGTCGTCCAGCGCGATCCTGATCGACGGGGTCATCCGGGGCGCGTCGGTACGCTTGCACTCCACTCCGAGGAGCCGCTCCCCGCGGCGCAGGATGAGGTCGATCTCGGCGCCCTGGTGCGTGGCCCAGAAGTAGGCGTCGTCGTGGGGCTCCACCGCCAGGACCTGATCGATGACGAAGCCCTCCCAGGACGCACCCGCTTTGGGGTGGGTGAGCAGTTGCCGCTCCGTGCCGATGCCGAGGAGCCGGTGCAGCAGCCCGCTGTCGCGCACGTACACCTTGGGCGCCTTGACCTGCCGCTTGCGCAGGTCGGCGTGCCACGGCTGGAGCTGACGGACCATGTACGCGTCCGTGAGCAGGTCGAGGTAGTGACGCACCGCCTTCGTGCCCAGGCCCAGCGCCGACGCAGCATCCGCGGCGCTCCAGGGCTGGGCGTGGTAGTGGGCGGCGATGGTCCAGAAGCGGCGCAGCGCCGTCGCCGGCACGCGGACGCCCCATTGCGGCAGGTCACGCTCGAGGAGGTGCTGGATGAACTCCCCCCGCCACGTCGCGCTGTCGGGTTCGTGGCGGCTGAGATACGACCGCGGGAGGCCTCCCCGGCGCCACAGCATGTCTGCCGCGTCGGCGCCGGTCTCGTCGAGGGTGAACCCTCCCATCACGAGACGTTCCGCACGACCGGCCAGACTCTCGGACGTCTGGCGCAGCAGATCGCCCGACGCGCTGCCCACGATGAGGAACCGAGCGGGGGAGGGAGACCTGTCCGCCAGTACCCTGAGCGTGGGGAAAAGGTCGGGGCGGCGCTGCACCTCGTCGACGACGACGAGTCCCTCGAGCGACCTCAGCGCGGTCATCGGCTCGTCCAGGCGGGCCAGACTCGCGGGATCCTCGAGGTCGAAGTAGTTGACGGAGTCGGGAGGGACGAGCAGACGCGCCAGCGTGGTCTTGCCGCACTGACGGGGTCCGGTCAAGACGACCAAGGGGCTGCGCTCGAGTGCCGTCTGGATGGACGAGAGGAGGCGGGGGCGTGGGACCATGCGAGGAACCTACCATGAAAATACGTCCATAGAGGACTGTTTTTCATGGTGTCTGCCGGCTGTCCCGGCCCTACTCCTCCCCGACGACGATGACGATGTTGCCCAGCTTCTGCTCCGTCTCGGCGTACCGGTGGGCCTCGGCCGTCTGCTCGAGGGGATAGCGGCGGTCGACCACGGGCCGGAGCTCGCCGGCGTCGAGAAGCTCCGTGACGGCGCGCAGGTGCTCGTCCTTGACGGCGCCGGAGCTGAAGACCAGCTTCTTGTCGCTGGTCAGCGAGGCCCAGAGCCCGCGGATGAGCTGGGCCGTGTGCGGGTTGGCGACCACGTACCGCCCGCCCGGACGCAGCAGGCGGGTGATCCGGCGGAACGGCGCCCGGCCGACGACGTCGAAGACGATGTCGAAGTCCCCGACGCCGTCGGTGAAGTCGCCGGCGGTGTAGTCGACGACCTGGTCGGCGCCGAGCTCGCGGAGCATCTCGAGCTTGCCGCCGCTGTCGACGGCGACCACCTCGGCGCCGGCCTGCCTGGCCAGCTGGACTGCGTAGGTGCCGAAGCTCCCGCCGGCGCCGATGACGAGGATCCTCTGCCCGGCGGCGACGCCGCCCTTGCGGAGAAAGCGGAGCGCCTCCATCGCGCCGTAGGGCACGGCGGCGGCCTCGGCGTAGCTCAGGGCCGCCGGCATGGGCGCCACGACGCTGCCGGTGCGGCGCCCGCCGGCAAGAACGTACTCGGCGTAGGCGCCGAGCCCGATCCCCGTCGTGCCGTAGACGCGGTCACCGGGCGCGAAGGCAGTCGCCCCGTCGCCGAGCGCCTCGACCTCGCCGGCGAACTCCTGGCCGAGGATGCGCACCCGGGGCCTGAAGACGCCGAACGCCAGGCGGACGGGGAGCCAGACCCACGCCGGGAACTCGAACCGGCGGATCTCACAGTCCGCCCTGGAGGCGGTCGTGGCGTGGACGCGGACGAGCACTTCGCCGGCCTTGGGACGCGGCGTCTCGACCTCTTCGAGCCTGAGGACGTCCGGGCCGCCGTACGCCGTGCAGACGATCGCCTTCATGGACACCTCGCAGTCACTCGCCGTCGCGTGCTCTGCCGGGGCCATTCTCTCGCACTTGCCGCCCGTCGTCGCCGTGTCGAGGCCGGCGCCCGCGTCGGGCGCTCATCGAGCACCGCCACACTGCCGATAGGCAGACAAGGCGCGGCCGGCGCGCGAGGCGCGAGCCGCGCCGTATGGGGACCGACCAGTCGGCTGGAGGGGGCAGAATTGACTCGTGATCACCGTTCCGGACGGAGAGCCGCCTGGCTGGTCCACTCTCGGTCGTGCTGGCGGCGGCGCTTGGGGCGGCCCTCCCGGCGCCGAGCGCTGCACGCGACGGCGAGCAGACACGGGGCGCGACCGGCATCGCCGCGCCCGCCCCCGCGACCCGGCTCATGCCGGCGCCCCGGCCCGCCGCGGCGCCGCCCGTCGCCGCAGCCGCGCGGCGGCTCGACACGGCGTCGCGAACCGCCGCGGACATCCGCCGCCGGTGGTCGCAGCTCGAGCCGACCTACTCCGGGTCGCCGTACGCCGTCGCGCCGGCGCTCGTGGCGCCGTACGCGTGCGGGTCGCTCGCGCCGGGCTTCCTGCAGGATGGGCTCAACGCCGTCAACTACGCTCGCTACCTCGCGGGACTGCCGGACGACGTCGCGCTGGATCCGTCCTACGTCGCTCGCGCCCAGCACGGCTCCGTGCTGCTCGCGGTGGGCCAGTTCGCCCACTCGCAGCCCAGGCCCGCGGACATGGCCCAGGACTTCTACGACGTCGCCAACGGGGCGACGAACTCCAGCAACATCGGCTGGGGCTTCGGCACGCTGGCGGGCTTCAACTTCGCCTGCATGGGCGACAGCGACTCGTCCAACATCGACCGGGTGGGGCACCGTCGCTGGCTGCTGAATCCGCCGCTGCGGAAGACCGGCATGGGCTATGCGGAAGCGCGCACGGACACGTTCGTCTTCGACTGGAGCCGGGCGGACGCCGTCGGCTACGACGCCGTCAAGTGGCCGTGCGCGGGGCCGTTCCCCGTCGAGATGTTCTCCGCGGGAACGGCTTGGTCGATCACCCTGAACCCGGATCGGTACGACTGGACCGCCGGCGGTCACACGGTGACCATGCGGCGCGTCCGGGACGGTCGCACCTGGACCCTCAGCGCCGCCGACGCCGACAGATCCGGCAGCTACTTCCGCTTCGACACCGGCGGCTACGGAGTGGCGAACTGCTTCATCTTCCGCCCCGATCCCGCCTCGGTCGGCGCGTACCGGGTCGGCGATTCCTTCCGGATCACGCTGTCCGGCGGCATCTTCCGCAGCGACGGGGTGACGCCGGCCAAGGTGGCCTACACCACCACGTTCATGAGTCACCTGCCGCTCACGTCCGCGACCGTCACGGCACCTGTGGTGAAGTCGGTCCTGGTGCGCGGCCGCGCGTACTCGGTGCACGGCTTCCTCAAGCCGCGCCACGCCGCCGGGAGCCTGGCGGTGAAGCTGAGGTGCTACCGGCGCGAGTCGGGCCGGTGGAAGCTGCGCAAGACCGTGCGCGCGAAGGTCCGCGACTACTCCACGTACTCGCGGTACTCCGTGAAGCTCGCTCTGCCGAGCAGCGGCAAGTGGAGGCTGCGGGCGAGCCATGAGTGCGGCGAGCACCGCGCCAGCCTCTCCGCCTGCCGCTACGTCACCGTCCGGTAGCTTCGCCGCGCCGCGCCTGCGTCACGCTGCGCTGGCGGGACGCGGGCCGCGCCGGCGGCTGAGCGCGAAGTCCACGGCGACCAGGTCGCTGCCGCACTCGGGGCACGCGACCTCGAGGTCGGCGGTCAGCCCGTCACACTCGGTCACGTCGAACCCCTCGCCGCAGCTCCAGCAGCTGTAGAGCGAAGCCGCGCACTCGCTCAGTTCCAGGATCCTGCGCTGCCGCACGGTCACGATGCCCTGCGCGCCGGGCGCGGCTCCGTCCGCTCCAGGAACCAGCCGGGCCGGATGGAGAACAGCATGCGACAGCGCTCCGAGCAGAAGACGTAGGTGTCGCCGTGGACCTCGGCGGTCAGGAGCGCCTGCTCCTGGCTCAGCTCGCGGCCGCACACCGGGTCGCAGGGTAGACGCCGGTACGGGTCACTCATCACGGGCACCTCCGCATCGCTGCACGGCAGGGCGCGGCGGCGGTCGCCACACCACGTCACAGGGTGACGGGCTTCGGTTCAGGTCCGGTGAGGCCCGCGTCAGGATCCGGCGTTGCACGACGGGCGCTCGGTCACGGCGCTACGGATTCTCCGTTGACTTCCGCGCCGGCGGATGTGATCGGGCGGCGAGCAGCGTGAGAGCTGCGGGGCGGGCAGGCGCCAGGCCCGCCCGCCCCGCGCGACTCATCTGTCAGCGGTCGAAGTAGCTCTCGAAGATCGCCTGCACGATCTCGGAGTCGAAGCTGAAGAACGCCCACGCGTAGTCGCTCCAGTGCTCGAACGGGTCGGCGCCCATGCCGGCACAGTAGTACACGAAGCCGTCGCCGGTCTTGCGGTCGAACAGCATGTTGCTGATCATGCCGTAGGCCTCGCCGAGGTGGCCCTTCCAGTGCGGGCTGTCGTCGCCGGGCAGCAGGCGGTCGCCCACCTCGGGGTCGTTCTTGAGGATCTGCGGGCCCAGGCCCCACTCCGCGCACCAGGCCTGGGTGTCGCCGTTCTGGGCCGCGGCGTCGTAGATCCACGCGGGCTTGAACATCAGGCGGACGGTCGACGCCTTGAGCAGCCGCTCGCCGCGGAACGTGCCGCCGTTCATGAACATGCGCATCACCCGGGAGAGGTCGAGCGCCGAGATGCGCAGGCCGCCCTGCGGCGACTGCCAGGTGGCGTTGGTGCCGGGCACGTAGCCCTTGGCTCCCTCGGGCGCCGGCGGGCGCACGCCGCGGTAGTCGTCCACCTGCGGGTACCACGGGCCGTTCAGGTCCCACGTGCCCTGGTCGTCCATCTTGCGGTACAGCACGCCCACCTTGGCGAGGTCGGCGGAGGAGAGGCGCCGCACGTCGTAGCTCCCGTGCACGCGCAGCGGGTCGAGGACGCGTCGCTGCATGTAGCGGTCGAACCGCTGGTGCGTCACGGCCTCGAGGATCGTGGCCAGCACGCCGTAGTTGAGGTTCTGGTACGAGAAGTACTTGCCCGGGCTCGAGTCGGTACCGGCGATCGGGCCGGCCCAGCGGGCGCCTCCCTCGAAGTGGCTGCCGGAGGGGGTGACGTAGTCCTTGAGCGCGTCCGTGGCCGGGAAGCTGTAGTAGTCGCCGTCGCGCAGCGACGAGGTGTGCGAGAGCAGCATCCGCGCGGTGATCTTCTGATCGGGGAAGTTCGGATTGCGGAAGCGGAAGCCCAGGTAGCGGCTCACGTCGGCGTCGAGGGCGATGCGGCCCCTCTCCACCTGCTGCATCACGCCGATCGCCGCGACCAGCTTGGAGATGGAGGCGATGCGGTACTTGGTGTCGTTGACGGTGTTGAGGTCGTCGGCCGGGACGGCCGCGTCGACGTAGCGCTTGCCGAAGCTGCGCGCGTACACCACGCGGCCGTCCCTCACGACCACCGCCTGGATGGAGAGGATGGGCATGTCGGCGGTCTGCATGACCTCCTGGATGCTCGCGCTCAGCTCGGCGGCCGGGGTGGCGCGGCGCTCTACGACGGAGCGCTCACCGGCGAGAGCCGGCGCGACCACTCCCAGCGTCAGCAGCAGCATCAGTGTGATGGTCGAGATGACCCGTTTCACGTGACCCTCCTCGTGTCGGAGTCGACGAGGCGACTCGTACAGTGTAAGAGTATCGTCTGCTAAGCTCTGCTCCGTGTCAACGCCCAAGGACCCCAGAGGGAACCGCTACCCGCACCTGGACAGACCGGCGATCGCGCGCGCCGCGCTCGCCCTGGTGGACCGGGAGGGCGCGGCGGCGCTCACCGTGCGCCGGCTCGCGGCCGAGCTCGGCGTCGCCGCGATGACGCTCTACCACTACATCCCGTCGCGCGAGGCCGTGGTGGCCGACGTGGTCGGCCTCGTGGTGGACGAGATGGACCTCTCCGTGGCGCCCGGCCTGACGTGGCCGGAGGGCGCCAGGCAGGTCGGGCGCTCGCTGCGCGCGGCGGCGCTGCGCCACCCGCGCGCGTTCGAGCTCGTCGCCGTCGCGCCGAGCGACGAGCCGCCGCTGCTCGACTTCGCCCGGCGGTTGCGCGCCTTCTACGTCCGGCTCGGCGTGCCGGCCGGCGCGTTCGAGGAGGTCTGGAGCGTGCTCGACGCGTTCGAGACGGGGTTCCTGCTGCTCGAGACGCAGGCCCTGCTGCGCGCCTCGACGGTCGCGCCCGCGCCCGCGCCGCCCGACGAGGATCTCGCCGGGCGGATGCCGGCTGCGCTCTCCGAGGCCGCCTACGAGGAGGGCCTCGACATCATCATCGACGGCCTGCGCCGCCGCCTGCGCCTCACCGCCGGTGGACGCCACAGGGAAGCCGGCCGCGGCTGAGGCGAGGCGTACCGGCCGGCCCGCGCCGTCAGGGCGAGTCCGCGCCCGCGTCGGCCAGGCGCGTCGTCCCCCGGAGCACGTCCTCGCGGAGGATCCGGCGGAACCGCTCCGGCTCCTCGAACGCGGGGCTGTGCGCCGAGCGCTCGAAGGTGTAGAAGCCCTTGAGGGGCGCGCGCAGACGCGCGCAGTACGCGCGCGCCAGCTCGTAGCTCGCCGTGTAGTCGTGCCGGCCCTGGCAGATGTACGCCGGCACCTCCAGCTCCGGCACCGTCTCGGCCAGGTCGGTCGCGAGGAACTCGTCCCACAGGATGCCTCGCGACCACGCCTTGCCGCGGCCGATGGCGACCTTCTCGCGCACCGTGTACTCCGGCGTGCGCCACACCGGGACGAACACGCCGGTCACCACCGACTTCATCTCCCGTGTGGTGCCGACGCCGATGGTGTGCATCGCCTTGTCGCGCATCCTCATGTAAGCCTTGGGCGGCGGCGCGGCCAGGGTCACCGGCGCCGCCTCGAGCGCCCGGACCATTCGCGTGTCGCCGCGCCGGCGGTACTCGTGCAGTTCGTACTCGTAGGCGAGGACCTCGGAGCGCTGCTGGTGCGCCACCTGCCCCATGCCGATGTAGGCGTGGAAGAGCTCCGGCGCCCGGGCCGCCGCCTGGATGCCGATGAAGCTCCCCCAGGAGTGCACCAGCAGGTAGATCTTGTCCTGCGAGAAGCGCGCCCGAAGGAGCTCGGCGACCGCCACGGTGTCGTCCACCAGCTGGTCGACGGTCATGGAGGCGCGCGGGACGGCGCGGCTGTACGAGAGCCCGGCGCCGCGCTGCTCCCACCAGCAGACGACGAAGTCCCGGTCGAGGCCGGTGGGGTGCGTGGTCCTGTCGAGGAAGTACTCGGGCATGCCCGGCCCGCCGTGCACGAAGAGCAGGACGGGCTTGCCGCTCCCGTCCGCGTGGCCGGCGGCTCGCTCGTGGTCACCGCCTGCGCGCTCGTGGCCGCGGATGAGCATCCCTTGGCGCACGCCGTTGACGACCACCCAGGATTTCTCCGCGATGGCGGGTCGTCTCATGGTGCTTCTCTCCTCCGGCGTCGTGGGCGTGCCGGCTGAGGATACTACCGCCCTTCGTGCTCCTCGCGAAGGCGGTCGAGATCGTGTCGTGCCCGCTCGACCGCCGCCCGCGCCTTCTCGAGCTCTCCCCTGGTCTCGTCCCAATGGCGCCGAGCCTGCCGTTCCTCTGCCTCGGCCCCCCGGAGCGCGTCCTCGGCGTCCTCGAGCCTGGCCCGGGCCGCGCCGTCGTCCGGCTTCTTCCTCTTTGCCGGCGCGCTCTCGGGAGCACTCGTCTGCGGCGCCTTCGTCTTGGGATCCTTCGGCGCGGTCACTGCCGGTGCGACTCGCGTCGCGGCCGCGCGCCTCGGTCTCGCGGGCGCGGGGGGCGCGTGGGCGAGCAGCGTGCCGAAGCCGCGCGGCTCGAGTTCCCGCTCGAGGCGCGCCTCGAGCAGCTGGCCGGCTGCCTCGTCGTCCACCGCGGCCGCGAGGAGCGTCTGGCGCACGGCCTCGCCGCCGATACCGATCAGCCGCGCGAGCGCGTCCCGCTCCTGTCTTCCCGCGGCGGCGAGGTCGCCCTCGCCCGAGAACTGGGCGTCGCGGAGCTCTGCTGCGGCGCGCAGGAACTGCTCGACCTCGGCGCGGTGCTCCCGCACGAGCCGGTTCACCGCGCCGGCGGCGACCGTCGGCCGGCGTAGCGCCTTGACCCGCGCAGCCGCATCACGCTGCCCGGCCTTGCGCAGTCCGCTCGCCGCCGCATTGCGCGCCTGCGTGAACTCGGCGAGCGGCAGCCCGTACAGGTGGTCTATGGTCTCGTCGGCCGCTGCCACAGGCCCTACTCGCCCGCCTTCGCGCGGCGCAGCGCCTCGACGTCGATCTTCTTCATCGTGAACAGCGCCTCCATGACGCGCCTCGCGGCGGTCGGGTCGCCCGCGTCCACGAGCGATGGCCACTCGCTCGGCACCACCTGCCACGAGACGCCGTAGCGGTCCTTGAGCCAGCCGCACGGCTGCTCCTGGCCGCCCTCGGTCAGGGCGGACCAGAGTTCGTCGATCTCCTCCTGCGTGTCTCGGGAGACGACCAGCGACACCGCCTCGCTGAACGTGAAGACCGGGCCGCCGTTGAGCGCGATGAAGCTCTGCCCCTCGGCCTCGAACTCGACCGTCATCACCGACCCCGGCTCCTTGCCCGACGGTCCCGAGCTGATCTCGTCGTACCGTTCGACCCGGCCGAGCGCGCCGCCGCGCAGCACTGTGGTGTACAGCTGCGCGGCCTCCTCGGCCTGGTCGTCGAACCACAGACAGACTGCGATCATGATGCACTCTCCATCCACATCGATGTGGCCTCACACCGTCCGCATACCCGGCCTGTCGGGTGCGGACGCCTCGAGCCGGCCGTTTCCCCGTTCGCCCTGCCGGGTACCGGCCCGAGTGGGCGCGCCGGGCGCCGTGCTATGCCGCCGGCACGACGAGCGCGGCGACGGAGGATCAGCGATGAGCGAGAGTCCAGGTGTGACGGCCGTGTACGACGTCGCCGTGGTCGGCGCCGGACCGGCCGGAGTCTCGGCCGCGATCAACGTGAAGAACCGCGGCCGCACCGCGCTCCTGCTCGCCGGCCAGGTACCGTTCGGCCGCGTCAACGGGCAGCACGAGGTGGGCAACTACGCCGGGTTCCCCGCCGCCACCGGCGACGAGCTCGTGGCCGCGTTCCGCCGGCACCTCGAGCAGTTCGAGGTCCCCGTCACGCCCGACAAGGTGACCAGGATCGTGCGCGACGGCGACGGGGGCGACGGCAGCGGATTCGTGCTGTTCGGCGCTCACGAGCTCTACCGGGCGCGCACCGTCGTACTCGCCACCGGAGTCCAGCTCGACGCGTCGATCGAGGGCGAGGAGGACCTGGTGGGCCAGGGTGTGAGTTACTGCGTCACCTGCGACGGCCGGTTGTTCGCAGGCCGACGCGTCGCGTTCATCAGCTTCGGCGCGCCCGGGGAGGAGGAGGCGAGCGAGCTCGCCGACGCGTTCGGCGCGGACGTCACGTATGTGCCTCAGTACGAGGGAGAGTACCGGCTGGGCGGCGCCGGGGTGCGGCTGCGCGCCGGCGCGCAGCCGCGGCGCCTGAGCCGCGGGGACGACGGCGTGCACGTCGTGCTCGACGACGACGAGCTCGTGGCCGACGCCGTCTTCTTCTATCGCGAGGCCGTGGCGCCGCGTGCGCTGCTCGACGGCCTCGAGGCCGACGGCCCGCACCTGGTCGTGGACCCGTACCTGGCGACTTCCGTCCCCGGTGTGTTCGCCGCCGGCGACTGCTCCGGCGGGCCCTACCAGGTGGCCAAGGCCGTGGGCCAGGGGCAGGTCGCCGCGCTCTCGGCCGTGCGCATGGTCCGCCGGTGGGCAGAGGCCGCGGCCGGGGGTGATGCGCGGCAGTCGTAGCGGGGCCGCGCCGGGGTCGCGGTCTCACACGCCGCGCCGCCCGCTCTTGACCCTGAACGGCGTAGAATCCCGCCGAGGAGGCTCCGCCGCTCGGCGGGGCCTGTGAGGAGGTAGGGGCATGGCGACGCGCATCGTGCGGTGGTACAGGCTGGAGCCACCGTCGCTGCCCATCCGCCACTGGCTCCCCGGGTACAAAGGCCGGTGGCTGCGGCCGGACCTCGTGGCGGCGCTGGCCGTGTGGGCCGTGCTGGTGCCCGAGGGCATGGCCTACGCGTCGCTCGCCGGCATGCCTCCCGAGACCGGGCTGTTCGCGGCGCTGCTGCCGCTCCTCGCCTACGCGGCGCTCGGAACCTGTCGCGAGCTGACCGTCGGGCCGAGCTCGGCCATCGCGGCGTACTCGGCGGCCGCGATCGCCCCGCTGGCGCTGGGCGACTCCGGACGGTTCATCGCCCTCTCGGCGCTGCTCGCGCTGCTGGCCGGCGGCCTTCTCCTGGCCGCCGGCCTCGCGCGCACCGGATTCATCGCCGACTTCTTCGCGCGGCCGGTGCTCACCGGCTTCGTCGCCGGCCTCGCCCTGGTCATCGCCGTCGGCCAGGTCTCCAAGCTGCTCGGCGTGGAAGGTGGCGGCACCGGCTTCTTCGGCAAGCTCTGGGAGATCGTCCGGCAGCTCGGCGAGGCGAGCTGGCCGACGTTGATCGTCGGCGTCGTGGCGCTCGCCGTGATCTTCGGCCTCAGGCGGGTCGCGCCCAAGGTGCCCGCCATGCTCGTCGCCGTGGTGCTCGGCGTGGCCGCGGTGAGCATCTTCAACCTCGACCAGCACGGCGTGGCCGTGGTGGGCGCGATCCCCGACGGCCTGCCGTCGTTCGTCTTCCCGGGCTTCAACCTCGCCGACGTACAGCACCTGCTGCCCGACGCGTTCGCCCTGGCCCTCATCGCCTTCGCCGAGTCGGTGGCCGGCGCCCGGCAGCTGGCGTCGAGGCATGGGTACGAAGTGGACGCCGACCAGGAGCTGATCGCCCTCGGCGTCTCCAACCTCGGAGCCGGGCTCCTCCAGGGGTTCGCGGTGGACGCGAGCCTCTCGCGGTCGGCCGTGGCCGAGAGCTCGGGCGCGAAGAGCCAGATGTCCAACATCCTCCTGTTCGGGTTCCTCGTCGTCACGATGCTGTTCCTCATGCCGCTGTTCCACGACCTCCCGGACGCGGTGCTGGGGGCGATCGTCATCGCCGCCGTCTCGCACCTCATCGACGTCAAGGCACTGCGCCGGCTGCGGCACGTCGACGGCACCGACTTCGTGATCGCCGTCCTCTGCTTCGCCGGCGTGCTGCTGTTCGGGCTGCTGATCGGGCTCGCGATCGCCGTGGGCCTCTCGCTGCTGGCGCTCGTCTACCGCGCCTACCGGCCGAGCTACGCGGTGCTCGGCCGCGCGCCCGGCGCGGTGGACGACGAGCGGTTCCGGTTCCGCGGCGTGGAGGACCACCCGGACGCGGAGACGTTCCCCGGCCTCGTGATCCTGCGCGTGGACGGTGAGCTCTTCTTCGCCAACGCGCGCTGGTTCCGCGACGTCGTGCGCTCGCTGGTGCGGGACCAGTCGCCGCCGGTGCGGGAGCTCCTGGTCCACGCCGGCGCGGTGCCCCACATCGACACCACGGCGGCGCAGATGCTGCGCGAGCTGATCGCGGAGCTGGAGCAGGCCGGGACCACCCTGGCGTTCGCCAGGGCCACCACCGGCCTCGTCCACGACCTCGAGCGCAACGGGATCGCCCGCCTGGTCGGCGACGATGCGTTCTACGACACCGTCGCCGCCGGGGTGGACGCCTACCTGCACCGGCACCAGCCGCGGCTCGGCTGAGCCTCGGCGGGGCTTGCCGCGGCCCGAGGCGCCCGGGCGGCACGGTGCGCGTACCCGGTGACACCTCGGCACGCGGCACGTATGCTGCCGAGAGGCCACTCCATCCAGCCCGTCGACTGGAGCGAACCTGAGCACAGCGCCTGAGAGACCCGCCGGCCGGGTCCAGCTCAACCGCGACGAGGTGATCCCCGCCCTGGAGGCGCGGGAGCGGTTCCTCGACGCCATCCTCGGCAGCCTGGATGCGTTCCTCGCCGTGGACGAGGACTGGCGTGTCACCTACGTGAACAGGGCCGCCACCGAGAGGGCAGGAGCGGCGGCCGGCGACATGCTCGGCAGTGAGCTCTGGGATGTCTTCCCGGACCTCCTGGACGAGGCGGCGAATGACCCGCTGCAGCGGGCGATGGCGGAGCGCGAGAGCGTGGAGTTCGAGGCGGAGATCACCCCGGGGAGGGCGTACCGTGCCCGGGCCAATCCGCTCGCGGACGGCGGTCTCGCCGTCTACATCCAGGACGTCTCGGAGCGCCTGCGCAGGGAGGCGGAGCGCGAGGGTCTCTCCGCGGCGCTGGTGGCGAGCGAACAGCGCTATCGCTCGATCGTCGAGACGACGGCCGAGGGCATCATGATCGGCGACCTGGACGGCACCATCGTCTTCGCCAACCAGCGGATGGCGGACATGCTCGGCTACGCGGTCGGCGATCTCGTCGGTATGGCCGGCCCTCGGCTCGTCTACCCGGACTGGCTGCCGAAGGTCCAGGAGAACCGGGAGGCGCTCAGACACGGCGACATCCTGCGTGGCGAGTTCAAACTGCGGCGCAAGGACGGGAGCGCTCTCTGGACGGTCTTCAGCTCGACGCCGCTGCACGACCAGGCGGGCGACCACGTCGGCAACCTGACCATGCACACCGACATCTCCGAGCGGAGGGCGTCGGAGGAGGCGCTGCGCGAGAGCGAGGAGACTCTCCGGAGCTTCTACGATAGTGCGTCCCTCCTCATGGGCGTCTCCGAGCTGGAGGGCGAGCACATCGTCCCCGTGTCCGGCAACCGCGCCGCCGAGGAGCTGCTCGGCGACCGGGTCGCAGTCACACCAGGCGCCGGGGAGCCGCGCCGGCGGGCGGCGTCTGGCCCGGCCGGCGACCTCGAGCGCGAGCTCGTGCTCCGGTACCGCGACAGCGAGGTCGTCCGCCGGCCCGTGCGGTTCGAGTACGGACTGGAGCGCGCCGACGGCGCGCGCCTGCTCAGTTTCACCGTCGCCCACATCGCCAGCGGCGCCAGCGGCCGGCCGCGCTTCAGCTTCGTCGCCGAGGACATCACCGAGCGCCGTCGCTCTGAGGATTCGCTGCGCGAGCGCGAGGTGGAACAGGCCGCGCGCGAGGAGAAGAGCCGCGTCGCCAGGGACCTCCACGACTCTGTGACCCAGGCGCTGTTCGCGGCGAGTCTCAAGGCGGAGGCGCTGGCGGGTGTGGAGGGTGTGTCCCCCGACGTAGAGGCGGTCGTGGCCGAGGTGCAGCGGCTCAACCGTGGGGCTCTGGCGCAGATGCGGACGATGCTGCTGGAGTTGCGCGGCGACCCGCTGGAGCAGATCCCGCTGCACCAGCTCCTGCGCAACGTCGTCGAGGCGACGGAGAGCAGGACGCGGACCAGGGTCAGTCTCACGATCGAGGGCGACGGGCCGCTGCCGCCCGTGGTGCACGTGACGCTCTACCGCGTCACCCAGGAGGCGCTGAACAACGTCGCCCGGCACGCCCAGGCGGACCAGGCGTGGGTGGATCTGCGGTTGCTGCCGGGGCAAGCGCTCCTGACCGTCAGGGACGACGGCCGCGGGTTCGCACCGGGCCCGCTCGGCCCCGCGCACCTGGGGCTGCGCTCCATGCGCGAGCGGGCCGCGGAGGCCGGCGCCCGGCTCCGGATCGCCGCGGCGCCCGGGGCGGGCACCGAGGTCACCATGGAGTGGGAGGCCGGGGAGCAGGCGCCGTCAAGTTGACACGGGGCGAGGCTCAGGGACAATGACTGCACGCCGGTCACGGGGGTGACCGGCTTACGTGCGGAGAGGGCGCTTGACGGCAGCATCGTCACCGGACCAAGGCACTGCGGGGGCGACACTGCCCCGTCTCTTCGCGGGCTGGGTCGCGAAGTACGCCGACGAGCCCGCGCTCAGCCGCCGCGAGGACGGGGTCTTCACCTCCTTCACCTACCGCGAGCTCGACCGGCGCGCGAGCGTGCTGGCGCTGGCTCTCGCGCGCGAACTCGGCGTCCGTCACGGCGAGCTCGTCGCCCTGATCTCCGACAACCGTCCCGAGTGGATGGTCTGCAGCCTCGCCATCCACTTCCTGGGCGCTGTGGACGTCCCGCGGGCTTCGGACACGCCGCACGACATCCTCGAGGCGATCCTGCGGCACGCGGAGCCGGCCGTGGTCATCGCGGAGCGACCGGAGCACGTGGCGCTCGTCCGCGAGGCCTTGCCCGGCGTGCGCGCCGTGGTGCTCCTCGGCGGGCCCGACGGCGCGCCGGACGGAGAGGCCGCCGCCGGCGGAGCGGCTTCGGCGGCGGCGGGCGGCCCAGCGGCTTCGCCGGGCGCCGCGTGCCCTGCCGTCCACTCGCTCGCGGGGCTCATGCGGCTCGGGGAGTCCGCCTGGCCGGAGGGCGCCGAGGAGCTTCGGCTGCGCCGCGAGCAGGTGCGCACGGACGACCTCGCCACCGTCATCTACACCTCCGGCACCACCGGCTCCCCCAAGGGCGTCGCGCTCACGCACGGCAACTACGAGCTCAACCTCCGCGAGCTCCCGCAACTGCTCGAGATCGAGCGCGTCCCGGTCATCAGCGTGCTGCAGCCGTGGCACGCCTACGAGCGCCAGATGCAGCTCATGTACCTGAGCGTCGGCTGCCACATCCACTACAGCAGCGTGCTGCACCTGCGCGGTGACTTGCCCGAGGTGCGCCCCGTGGTGATGGCCACGGTGCCGGAGCTGTGGGTCAAGCTCTACAAGGGCGTCTTTCTCAAGATCGACGGACGTCCGCCGTTCCAGCGCAGGCTGGCGCGCTGGCTCGTCGCGCGTGCGCTCACGTGCGCGCGGGCGCGGCGGGTGCTGGAGGGCCGCGAGCCGGAGGTCAAGCCTCGCGGCCCGGTCCGCCGCAAGCTGGTGCACGCGTGGGCGCGGGTGGCCGCCGCGACGCTGGCCCCGTTCCACGCGCTCGCCGACCGCCTCGTGTTCCGCGAGGTGCGCGCGGGGCTCGGCGGGCAGCTCAGCTTCCCCTGCGTGGGCGGCGGCCCGCTGCCCGACACGGTGGACGAGTTCTTCGACGCCGCCGGCATGCCGCTGCTCGAGGGGTACGGCATGACGGAGGCCATCGTCGTGATGTCCATGCGCGACCCGTTCCACCGCCGGCTCAAGACCGCCGGGCACATCATCGGCGGCATGGACTACCGGCTCACGACGGACGACGGTCGCGAGTGCCGGCCCGGCGACGTCGGCCGGCTCCAGGTCCGCGGGCCCAACATCATGCGCGGCTACTACAAGGACCCCGAGCGCACGGCGCAGGTCCTCAGCCCGGACGGGTGGCTGGACACGCACGACCTGGCGCTCGCCCACGCCGACGGGAGCCTGCGCGTGCTCGGCCGTCTGGACGACACCCTCGTCCTCACCAACGGCGAGAACGTCAACGCGCCGTACCTGGAGAACGAGCTGTGCGCCAGCGAGTGGATCGACCGGGCCGTGGTGGTCGGCGAGGGGCGGCCCTTCGTCGCCGCCTTCGTCGCCCCGAGTCGCGCCCACCTCGAGACGCTCGCCCGCAAGCTGGGTCTGCCGGTGGACGACCTGGCCGCGATCGTCACCGACGAGCGCGTCGTCAAGCACTACCGGCACCTCGCCAGCGTGATCAGCGGCGACGCCCGGCGCTTCGCCCCCTACGAGCGCGTCCACCGTGTGCGCGTCTGGCTGGGCGAGTTCCGCATCGGCCGCGAGCTCAGCCAGACGCTCAAGCTGCGCCGGCACGAGTTCCTGCGGCTGTACTCCGGCGAGATCGACGACCTCTACTCGCGGTAGCCGGGGGGCGCCCCTCTCGCGCTGCCGCAGTGCCGAGCGCAAGGACGGGCAACTGGTGTCCCCTGTGAGTGTGCTCGCTCGCGAGACCACACATTCGTCCGCTCTGTGACCACATCTCCGGGCTCAAGCTGTCGCGGCGGGCGGCGGGTGCCGAGACGGCTTCGCCGCGGGGGGTATCGCGACCACAAACGACCGTCCTTGCGTGACCACGATCAGAGTGCCCTCGCACCGATTCGAGATCGGTCGGCGCCCGCTCGCGATCTTCCCACGCCTCGCCCGTCAGCCCGGACGCAGGTCGCGGCGGCGGAAGGCCGCGAGTCCCGCTGCCAGCAGCCCGGCGGCGATAGAGAGCAGGGCGACGACCGCCGTGCCGCCGACATCCACGGTCGGCGCCGGCTGGTGCGCGAACGGTGACGCGTCCAGCACCCACTGCGGCAGGCTGAGCTGGAACAGGGGGCTCAGCAGCGCCGCCGCCGCCAGCAGCAGCCACGAGACGGGCGCGGCTCGCTGCGGGACGAGCGCGACCGCCACGACCACCAGCGCGGCTACGACCAGCACCGCCGGAAGCTCGGCCAGGGCGGCAGCGAGCAGCTCGCCCAAGAGGCCGGGGTCGCCGGCCGCCTGTGCGGCCGTCAGCCCGGCCGCCGCCGCGTAGGCGAGCAGGAGCGCGGCGGCGCCGAGCATCGCGCTCGTGATATGCGCGAGCATCCAGCGCGGGCGGCTCACTGCGCCGGCCAGGACCGGCTCCAGCCGGCCGCGTGCCTCTTCGTCGCGCATGCGCAGCAGCACCTGGACCGCGTAGACGGCGGCGGCGATGGCGCCCATCGCGACGACGGGGCCGAACCAGGCGTCCAGCATCGCGGCCTCACCCGCGGCTGCTCCCGCGCCGGCGTTCGTGGAGAACGACTCGCCGGCGCTCGTGCTCACGGACCCGAAGATCAGGCCGAAGCCCACCAGTCCCGCGAGCCAGCCGAGGAACGCGGGGCGCTGCAGCCGCCACGCCAGGCCGATGCCGGAAGGGCGCCCCAGGAACGCGGACGCGTGATCACGGCCTGCCCGTTCCGGGAGCACACCGGCCCCGAGGTCGCGCCGCGCCGCCAGGCGGCCTGCGACTGCCAGCAGCGCCGGGGCGGTCACGGCGACGAGCCCGAGGACCCACCACTGCTCGTCGCCGAACGGCCGCAGTTGGTAGCCCCAGCCGACGGGCGTCAGCCAGCCCGGCCACGCGCTGTCTGCCACCGTGCCGGTGGCGTCAACGTGGCCGAGCATGTTGCCGATGCCGCTGACGAGGAACGAGACGGCGAGCGCGGCGAGGGCAATGCCGCTCGCCCCCCGCGCGGATCGCGAGAGCTGCGCCGCGACGGCCGCGACACCGGTGAAGGCGACGCCCACCACGGCCAGCGCCGCGCCGGCGGCGAGGGAGCCGGCCGCCGGCAGGCCCGCGGCCACCATCCCGAGCGCCGCCAGCGGCGCGAGCACGAGGTTCGCGCCGACGGCCACGCCTGCGGCCGCGGCCAGGGGCGCGACCGGCCCTACCACGCCTGCGCCGAGCAGCTCGGCGCGCCCGCTCTCTTCGTCACGGCGCGTGTGGCGCACCACGCAGAGGATGCTCATCACGCCGGTGAGCACCGCGAGAGTCACCCAGCCGCGGCTCATGGTGTAGCCTCCGACGCTCGCGCCCGGCGAGAGGCTGAGCATGCGGAACCCCGCGCTGCCGGCCATGAGCCGGGTCTCGCGAAGGATGTCGGCCTGCGTGGGCAGCGCGTCGGCGAAGGCCAGCGCGAACAGGCTGAACAGGCTCGCCAGGGCGACCACCCAGCCGCCGAGCACGTACCGGTCGCGCCGAAGGGCGAGGCGCAGGAGCCTCCCGGTGCCGGCGAAGGCGTTCATCGCACGACCTCCAGATCGGCGAGGGACTCGGTCGCAGCCGGCGCGACGGCCGGTGCGGATCCGGCGCCTCCGCCCCCAGCGGCCTCACCCCTCGAGTAGTGGCGCAGGAACAGCTCCTCGAGCGTCGGGGGAGAGGTCTGTAGCGAGCGGACCTCGAACGCGACGAGGTGGTCGAGCACGCGGTTGAGGTCGGCGTGCTCCACGGAGAACCTGGCGCGCACGCCGTCGACGCTGGCGTCGTGCACGCCGGGGAGGGCGGCGAGACCCTCGGCCGGGACGGCGGTCTCGACGGTGACCGAGGTGCGCGTAAGGTGTCGGAGCTCCTCGAACGAGCCCGAGTCGGCGGTGCGGCCGGCGCGGACGATCGTCACGCGGTCGCACAGGGCCTCGACCTCCGAGAGGATGTGGCTGGAGAGCAGCACGGTGGCGCCGGCGTCGTTGGCCTCGCGGGCCACGTCCTGGAACACGGCCATCATCAGCGGGTCGAGGCCGGATGTGGGTTCGTCCAGCAGGTAGAGCTCCACGGGCGACGCGAACGCCGCGACCAGCGCGACCTTCTGGCGGTTGCCCTTGGAGTAGGCGCGGCACTTCTTCGTCGGGTCCAGTTGGAAGCGCTCGATGAGCTCGGCGCGGCGCGCGGGGTGCAGGCCCCCACGCAGGGCGCCCAGCAGGTCGATGACCTCACCGCCGGTGAGGCTTGGCCACAGGCTCACGTCACCGGGCACGAACGCCAGCCGGCGGTGCAGCGTGGCGGCGTCGCGCCAGGGGTCTAGCCCCAGGACCGACGCCGCGCCCGCGTCCGCGCGCAGCAGGCCCAGGAGGAGGCGCAGGGTCGTCGTCTTGCCCGCGCCGTTGGGACCGAGGAAGCCGTGCACCTCGCCGGTGCGCACCCGCAGGTCCAGTCTGTCAAGGGCCGCGTGACGGCCGAACCGCTTGCGCAGCCCCGTCACGGAGATCGCTGTCGTCATCGCCCTCACCTCGTCGCTTGTGTAGCCCATACGCTGTTGTGTATCATGCACACAGAGAGTATCACATACACACGGTGTACACTGCAAGCATCTGCCGTTGAGGAGCGTGAGTGATGGCCGACGGACCACCGACAGCACTGGATAGGCTCTGGAGCTCCACCGCGGGCCCGGAGCGGCCTGCACGCATGGGGCTGAGCCTCGAGCGCATCGTCGCGAGCGGCGTGGAACTCGCCGACGCGGACGGGCTCGCCGCCGTCTCCATGAAGCGCGTCGCCGAGCGGCTCGGCTTCACGACCATGTCGCTGTACCGGCACGTGACCAGCAAGGACGAGCTCCTCCTGCTGATGCAGGACGCGTGCTGGCGGCCGCCGGAGGGGCTCGAGATCGCGCCGGACGACTGGCGCGCCGGGCTGGAGCTCTGGACGCGCGAACAGGTCGCGATCATGGCGCAGCACCCCTGGCTGGAGGAGGTGCGGCACATCGAGAGAGCCGGGACGCCGAGCCAGCTGCTGTGGATGGAGCTGGGGCTGGGCGCGCTGGCGCGCACGCCGCTGGCAGAGGGCGAGAAGGTCGAGGTGCTCCTGCTGCTCAGCGGCTACACGTTCTCGTTCGCGCGCCTCTCGGCCACCGCCGCCGACGGCGTGCAGCGCGGCTACTTCGACAGCGGCGAGGAGGCTCCGGCGTTCGCCGGCCTTCTGCGGCAGCTCGCCGGCCCCGACAGGTTCCCGGCGCTGCTCGGGGCCGTGGATGGAGGCGCCTTCACACCGGACAGGCCGTTCCCCGACCTCGCTTTCGACCTGCGAGTCCTGCTCGACGGGGTGGACGCGCTGGTCCGCCGCCGGGAGGCGAGCGATGCCTGACGGCCTGCGCGCCCGCCTGCTCGGCGCCTGGCGGCTCCTGGACGTCGTGGAGGAGCCGCTCGACGGCTCGCCCGCCGGCCGCCCGCACGGCGAGCAGCCGCGCGGGCTCATCCTGTACTCGCCGGACGGCTGCATGTCCGTCCAGATCGAGGAGCGCGAGCGCGAGCCGGTCGCCGGAGCCGACTGGACGGCGCTCACGCCGGAGGAGTACGCGGCGGAGGCCAGGAGCTACTTCGCCTACGCCGGCCGGTTCAGCGTCGACGAGGCCGCCGGCACGGTGACGCACCACGTCGAGCTCTCGCTGTTCCCCGGCTGGGCCGGCCTCAGCATGCCTCGCGCCGTCGAGCTCGACGGCGACCGGCTGGTGCTCAGTTCAGCCTCGCCCGTCGAGTCCGGCGGCCGGCAGGTGATCGTGCGCCTCAGCTGGGTCCGGGCCTAGCACCTCCGCCCGCGGCGCCCGGCCCGCTGCCCGCGGCCGCGCCCCCAGCCGACCGGCCCGCCTACTCTCCCGCCCGCGCGGCCTTCGCGTACCGCTTCACACCCGCCCTGGCCGCCGCCGGCGACATACCCGAGCGTACGAACGGCGAGTAGAACACGCGGATCACGGCGGCGTCGCTCTGGCTCCAGCTCGTGAGGGTGTTGGCCTCGTACATGACGCTCCGGCGCCGGTCCGCGGATGAGGTGAAGTGGCCGCTGAGGCCGATCGCGTGCGTCAGCTCGTGGATCAGCGTGGACTTCAGCTCGTCGGTCGTGTCCTGCGCGCCCGTGTCCACCGTGATCCGCGCCCTGATGAGCCCCGGCGGCCCTTGGAAGTAGCGCGTGCGCGTGTTGCCGACGCTGCTCGTCCCGTTGCGGCGCACGTAGGTCGCGTGATCCAGGAACTCGACGGTGATGAGGGGTCGGGCGCCGCCGAGCTCGAAGTCCACCTGGTCCTGCAGGCGGTCGAGACGGCGCACCAGCCCGCCCATGTAGCGCCTGATCTCGGGAGAGGTCTCGCCCGGCAGCTTGACCGCTACCGTGGGCCGCTGCCATTTGGCGACCATGCGCGGGGAGTCCGGCCCGCTGGTCTGGGAGAACACCATCGTGGCGAAGTAGTCGCCGAACCAGCGCTTGCCGGCGACCTTGCGGGTGTAGGGGTCGAGCGTCTCGATGCGCATGGGCTCGACCGGCTCGCGGATGAACAGCCCGAGCGCGTCACGGTCCCACACCCACTCCACCGCGCGGACGCCGCCGAAGACGGCGAGAGCCAGCACGGCGATGCTGAGCGCGGCCACCAGGAGCCGTCCGATGAGTCGCATGCGCACCTCCCATCCCCGTGTGTACCCGAAGTGCCGTCTTCTGGTGTGGGCCCTGGGATCGCGCCGGCCGCGGGAGTGCCGCAGGCACGAGGGGGCGGGCCGGCGTCAAGCTGTCGGCCCGCCCCCTGTTCCGCTGAGCCTTCTCAGAAGGCGAAGGCTATCAGCAGGATGATGAGGATGATGGCGATGACGGCGCCTATGCCTATGTACATGGGTACGCTCCTTGTTGTCGCCACTTCTGGTCTTCCCGGTCAGCCGGAGACCTCCCGTCTGACCGTCATCGTTCTCCCGACCGCGCGCCGCGACAGCGGTCGTGGCACCATAGGCGCATGGACTGGGAGATCGTCGCCACCGTCATCGCCGGCATCCTGCTGGTGGTCGCCGCCGTCGGGGTCGTGTACCCCGTGCTGCCGGGGAGCGCCATCGCCATCGCCACGCTGCTGGTCTGGGCCCTGGTGGTCGGGTCGTGGTCGGCCTGGGTGACGGCGATCGTCGGCTCGCTGCTGTGCGCCGTGGGCTGGTCGGCGAGCGCCGTGCTCACCGGCCGCAGGCTCAAACAGCTCGAAGTGCCCGGGTGGTCGATCGCGGTCGCCTTCGTGGCCGGTATCGCGGGCCTCTTCCTCATCCCCGTGGTGGGCATCTTCGTCGGCTTCGCCGTGGGCCTGCTGGTCAGCGAGTCCATCCGCCACCGGGACGTGGGCCGCGCCGTGCACTACAGCATCGAGACCCTCAAGGCGATGGGCCTGGGCGTGCTCGTCGAGCTGGGGATGCTGTGCGTCGCCGTGGCCGTGTGGTCCGCCGGCGTGCTGACCCACTTCGTCGACGCGCTGAGCAGCGCGCGGGCGTCGCCGCCCGGCTACCTCTCCCGCCCGGGCTCGACGGGCCGGCACAGCCGCAGCAGCCCGCCGCGCACGCAACGCCGGTCCGCCGCCCGGCGGTGCCGCAGCCGCTCCGCCTTCACCTGCTCGCCGCGGACCCAGCCACCCTGATGCTCCATGCCGATGATGCGCTCCATGACCCCTCCGTCCCTCGGGTCTCCGCGTTCTCCTGTCGTCCCCGTCAGCCGGCCGGCTTGGTCGCGCGCACGAACCCGCTGATGACGCGGATGCCCTCCGGGACCTCGCTGAGATCCACGCCGCAGAGCTCCCGGTCGGCGGCGTACACCTGGGTGACCTCGACGGCGGCGTCGGCGAAGCCCGCACGCCGCAGCTTGTCCAGGTAGTCCTGCTCCTCGAGCGCTCCGGCGACGCAGCCGGACCACGCCTCGATGCTGCGCATGATGTGCTCGGGGATCAGGCCCACGTCGCCCTGGAAGACGATGTCCGAGACGGCGAACCGCCCGCCGGGCCTGAGTACCCGGAACGCCTCCGCCAGCACCTTGTCCTTGTCCAGCGAGAGGTTGATGACGCAGTTGCTGACGACCACGTCCACCGACGCGTCCGGCAGCGGGATGTCCTCGATCTCGCCCTTGAGGAACTCGACGTTGGTCACGCCGGCCTTCTCCTGGTTGGCGCGCGCCAGGGCCAGCATCTCGTCGGTCATGTCGAGGCCGTAGGCCTTGCCGGTGGGGCCGACGCGCTTCGCGGAGAGGAGGACGTCGATGCCGCCGCCGCTGCCGAGGTCCAGGACGACCTCGCCCGCCTCGAGGTCGGCGAGCGCCGTGGGGTTGCCGCAGCCGAGGCTGGCGAGCACGGCGCCGTCGGGGAGGTCGCTCGTCTCCGAGACGTCGTAGAGCCCGCGCGCGATCTCGTCCTGCGCCTCGACGGCCTTGCCGCCGCAGCAACTGCTGCTGGGGCCGCAGCAGCTGACCGGCTGCGTCGCGTCGTTCGCGGCCACGGCGCGCTCGGCGTAGTGGTCGCGAATCCGGCCCTTGAGGTCTGAGGTCTGCTCGCTCATGGTCGCTCCTGCCCTGGATTGTCAAATCAACTTTTGTTGTTCGAAGTGTAGCCGAGCCGCCCGGATGCCGTCAATACCAAATCAAGATTTCTTGTGCTAAGCTCGCGCCATGGTCGCGAAGAGCCAGACGAAGACGAAGAAGCCGGCTGCCGGCGGCTGCTCGCCGGCGCGCGCTCGCGCCGCACACCGGCCGCCGCCGCGGGGGAGGTGTGCTGCGCGCACACCGACGCGGAGACGCTCGCGAGCCTCGCGCGCGTCGCCAAGGCGCTCGCCGACCCCATCCGCCTCGGCATGCTCGACCTGATGACGCAGGGGCGTGGCTGCTGCGGGCTCATCGACCCGGCCGAGCGCGGGGTGCCGGGCGCCGGCGACCCCGACGGCATCTGCGTCTGCGAGTTCCAGGAGCAGTTCGGCCTCGCCCAGTCCAAGGCGTCGTACCACCTGCGTGTGCTCAAGGACGCGGGCCTCGTCACCGAGGAGACCCGCGGCAAGTGGAGCTTCTACGCGGTGGACGGCGAGCGTGTGGCCGAGGCTCTCCGCGCGCTCCACGGCGTGTTCGGCGCCGACGCCCCCTGCTGATCCCCCGGCAAGCCAAACCAGGATCAAGCGATTTGACGTTGACAGGCGCGGGGCAGGGTGCGAGCATCACAGCAGGTGAATTTGATGTGAGGTGACGAGATGCGGCGTATCGACATCCCCGGGAGGTTCGCGGTCTTCTCCGATGTGCACGGCAACCTGCCGGGCCTCGAGGCGATCCTCGCGGACCTCGAGGCCCGCGGCGTCGGCGACGTGCTGTGCCTCGGGACCTCGTCGGCTACGGGCCGTTCCCCGACGAGGTCGCGGCCCTGGTGCGCGACCGCGGCATCCCCTGCCTGATGGGCAACTACGACCAGGGCATCGGCTTCAGCACCGGCGACTGCGGCTGCGTGTACAAGACCGACGAGCAGAAGGCCGAGGGCGCCGCGTCGCTCGCCTGGACCGACCGCGTCACCACCGACGAGACGCGCGCGTACCTGCGCACGCTCGAGGACCGCTTCGTGCTCGAGACGCCGGCCGGCGAGCTGCTGGCCGTGCACGGCAGCCCTCGCCGCATCAACGAGTACCTGTTCGAGGACCGGCCGGAGCACGCCATGGCGCGGATGGCCGAGGAGAACCCGTACCGCGCCATCCTCTTCGGCCACACGCACGTGCCGTACGCCCGCGAGGTCGCTCACGGCGACGCGGGCGCGACTCGACGCTCTTCGTCAACGTCGGGAGCGCCGGCCGCCCCAAGGACGGCGACTGGCGCGTCTGCTACGCGATCGTCGACCCGGCCGCGCTGGCCGCCGGCGCCGCGGCCGTCGAGTTCGTCCGCGTCCCCTACGACTACGAGCGCCTCCAGGAGGGCCTCGCCGCACCGACCTGATCACGACCTTCGAGCCCCCGCCCGACGGAGCGCCTGTTGACCGAACAGACCCTCGACGGCGCCGGCCGCGCCGGCAGGCGCCGCCTCTCGTTCCTCGACCGCTTCCTCACGCTGTGGATCTTCCTCGCCATGGCCGTCGGCGTCTCGTCGGCTGGGCGTTCGTCGGCGTGCCGGAGTTCATCGAGCAGGTGGACGGTCGGCACCACCAACATCCCCATCGCCATCGGCCTCATCATGATGATGTATCCGCCGCTCGCGAAGGTGCGGTACGAGGAGCTCGGCGACGTGTTCCGCGACTACAAGATCCTCGGCCTCTCCCTGGTGCAGAACTGGCTCATCGGCCCGTTCGTGATGTTCTTCCTCGCGATCATCTTCCTGCACGACTACCCCGAGTACATGGTCGGGCTCATCATGATGGGCCTCGCGCGCTGCATCGCCATGGTGATCGTGTGGAACCAGCTGGCGAGGGGGGACACGGAGTACGCCGCGGGCCTCGTCGCCTTCAACAGCATCTTCCAGGTGCTGTTCTACAGCGTGTTCGCCTGGGTCTTCGTCACCAAGCTGCCGCCGCTGTTCGGGCTCGAGGGCGCCACCGTGGACGTCTCCATCGGCCAGATCGCCAAGAGCGTCGCCATCTACCTCGGCATCCCGTTCGTCGCCGGCATGATCACGCGCTTCGTCGGGCTCAAGCTCAAGGGCCGGGAGTGGTACGAGCAGAAGTTCATCCCGCGCATCAGCCCGCTCACGCTCATCGCCCTGCTGTTCACCATCTTCGTGATGTTCAGCCTCAAGGGCGACCTGATCGTGCGAGCTGCCGCTCGACGTGGTGCGCATCGCCATCCCGCTGGTCCACTACTTCGCGATCATGTTCTTCGTGAGCTTCTACATGGGGCGCAGCATCGGCGCCGACTACTCCAAGACGGCGACGCTGAGCTTCACCGCGGCGAGCAACAACTTCGAGCTGGCCATCGCCGTCGCCATCGCCACCTTCGGCCTGAACTCCGGCCAGGCGTTCGCGACCGTTATCGGCCCGCTGGTCGAGGTGCCGGTGCTGATCGGCCTCGTGAGCGTCTCCCTGTGGTTCGGCCGCAAGTACTGGGGCGTCACGGACGAACCGGTGCCGGCCGCCGTGGCGGCCGGGTGCGACGAGGTGGGCTGCGATCCCGTGGGCGGCATGCCGGACCGACCCACGGGCCGAGCGCGAGACTCCGGGAGCGAAAGACGACCCGTGAGCTCCACGAGCCAAGGCTCACATCGACTGGGGCCCGACCCTGGACGCCGAAGCGTGCACCGGGCTGCGGCGCGTGCATCGACTGGTGCAAGCACGACGTGTACCGGTGGTCCGAGGAGGCGGCAAGATCGAGGTTGACCCCAAGGACGAACTGCGTGCCCGGGTGCTCGCACTGCGCCACGCTCTGCGAGGCGGAGGCGCTCTCGTTCCCGACGCTCGAGGAGATCAAGCGCGCTGCGGCGCGGGGGCTGACGCCTTGACCGCGCCGGCCCCGACCGTCTCGCGCAAGGTCTACGTCGAGCCCACCAACGCCTGCAATCTGGTCTGCGCCACCTGTGTGCGCCACGCGTGGGACGAGCCCGAGGGCTTCATGGAGTGGGCGACGTTCGAGGCCGTGCGTGGACGGGGTCGACCGGGCCGGGGGGCGAAGCAGGTCCCGGCACGGTCGCGCTTCATGGGGCTCGGCGAGCCGCTGATGCACCCTCGGTTTCTCGACATGGTGCGCGCTCGCCAAGGAGCGCGGCCTGCGCGCGGAGGTCACCACGAATGCGCTGCTGCTGGACGACGAGAAGGCGGCCGGCCTCCTCGAGGCCGGCCTGGACCAGCTCGTCGTGAGCATCGACGGCGCCTCCGCCGAGGCCTTCGGCCGCGTGCGCTCCGGCGCCTCGCTCGCACGCGTGGTCGAGAACGTCCGGCGGCTCCAGGACCACCGCGGCCCCAACTACGCGTCTTCGGTCCGCATCGGCGTCGAGTTCGTCGCCATGCGCTCCAACATCGGCGAGCTGCCCGGCCTGCGGCGCCTCGCCGCCCAGCTCGGCGCGACGTTCATCATCGTCAGCAACGTGCTCGCGTACACGCCGGACATGCTCGACCAGACGCTCTACGACCGCCGGGATCCACCTCCAGCGGCGCGCACACCACCGCCGGCGCGCGCTGGCAGCTGCCGGCGTTCGACTGGGACGCCGAGCTCGGCGCCGCCCTGGGCGAGGCGCTCACCCGCTCCGGCCCGGTCTCGTTCCACGGCGCCGACCCCGAGGACACCCGCAGCCGCTGCCCGTTCGTGCATCAGGACGCCTGCGCCGTGGCCTGGCACGGCGGCGTGAGCCCGTGCCCGCCGCTGCTGCACACGTACACCTGTTTCGTGCGCGGGCGCGAGAAGCGGATGGTGCGCTGGGAGGTGGGCAGGCTGCCGGACGTGCCGCTGCCCGGGGTGTGGGCGGCGCCGGCGTACGTCGCGTTCCGCGACCGGGTCCGGCGCTTCGACTTCCCGCCCTGCACCGACTGCGGGTGCGAGCTGGCCGAGTCCAACGAGGAGGATTGCCTCGGCAACCCGCATCCCACCTGCGGCGACTGTCTCTGGGCGCGCGGAGTGGTGCGCTGCGCCTGACGCGCTCGCTCGTCGCGCGCCGGGGTGACGATCGCCGACTCGCTCCCTCGCGTGCCGCGGTGACGATCATCGGCGCTCGGCCCCCGGGGTAGTGCGCGTCCGGGGGTCGGAGCCCGGACCGGAGCCCTGTCCGGCGCCGGATGTGGTGCCACAAGTGGCTCCGGAAGTGGCGCCGGAAGAGGCTCCCACGCCCCGGACGACATGCACCCCTGCGCCTCCCGGTCCCGCCGGAGCCCTCAGGACCGGGACGGCGCCGGTCTACTGCGCAGCGGGTGGCGTCGGTGTCGGCATCCCCTGCGGGACCGGCATGCCGGTGGGGGGAGTGCCGCCGGGCGGGCCACCCGACCCGCTACTCCCCGGTGGTGGGCCCGGCATGCCTCCCGGCCCCCCGGGCCGTCCCGCCCATGATGCCGCCTCGCGGGTCGGCCGCGGCCATGTCGGCGTAGGACCAGAACCCGAGGCCGAAGAACGCTGGCCACCGCGGCCAGCGCCGCCCAGCGCGGCACCCGGACGAGCGCCCAGGCGCCCAGCAGCGCGATCGGCGCCAGCGCGGGGACGAAGAACCTGATGAGGTGGATGGCGTTGTCCGCGCCGGCGGGGCCGGCTCCGCCGCCGCCACCGCCGGCGCCGCCCGGCCCGGTGCTCATCTGCGCCGTCCAGTAGTAGGTGAAGTAGAGCGCCCACGTGCCCCACCAGACCGCGGCGAGTGCGGCGCCGACGGCGAGGTCGCGGTGCGCCGCCGCGCGCGACGGCCGCACCTCGTCCTTGGGCGCCGTGCGGCGCAGCCGGATGCTGCGCCCGACCATCCAGACGAGGGCGGCGAGGGCGAGCAGGCACGCCGGCATGGTCTCCACCAGCAGTCAGCGGCATGTGGTCGAGGTTGCCGCCGATCGCTCCCAGACCGAAGGTGATGACGCCGCTCGCGTAGCCGGTGGCCGTGACCGAGCCGTAGACGAACGCGTTCCAGGCGAGCACCAGAGCGCCGGCGAGCACGGCGGACCCGAACCACCAGAGCAGCGCCCGCCTGGGCAGCCGGCCGCGGGCGAAGACCCACACGGCCAGTACGGCCACCGCGGCGACGGCGAGCGCGATCGCGTCCGTGTAGCGGACCAGCATCGCGCCCTCCAGGGCGAGGAACCCGAGCAGGCCGACGGCCGTCCGCAGCCTCGGCCGCTTCTCGACGGCGAGCAGCGCCCAGAGCAGGGCGCCGGCGCCGGCCGCGATGAGCGCGGCGCCGGTGAAGGTGGGCATCCAGGCGCGCCACGCGAACGCGAGCGCCGCGCCCGACGAGCAGAACAGCCCGACGGCGAACGTGCCGCCCCAGGCGCCAAGCCAGCGTCGCCCGCCGAAGAACAGCGCGACGCAGCCGAGGGCGCCGTAGAACAGCGGCGCCAGCCGTTCGAGCCCGACGAGGGCGAACGGCGCCACCAGGAAGGGGTAGCCGGGGTTCTTCTCGCTCACCCAGCTCCCGTCGTCCAGTTGCGTCCACTGCGCGATGCCCTGACTGCCGCTGAGCCCGTCGGCGGAGTCCTGCTGCTGCAGGCGCTCCGCGAGGTCCTGGTACTCCGCGTCGCTGAGGATCACGTGGCCCTCGGTGAGCGCCACGATGGAGGCGCGGTAGGCGTAGTCGTCGGGCTCCGCGAGCGTCACCGCGCGCGTGAGCGCCGCGCCGCTCAGCACGGCGAAGCAGATGAAGCGCGACGGCGATCTCGATCCAGAGCGGTCCTCGAGACCGCCCGGATCCCGGCCCGGGGCCAGATTCGCGAGCGGGCCGGCCGGCGTCGCGACCGATGTGGCGACGATGTGGCGGCGGATGTCGAGGTGGAGGTGGTCATGGGCGCATCGTAGCCACTCTTCCTGAGAGCCGCATGAGAGTCCTCTGAGTGCGGGCGCAGCGTCCGTCCGGCCGGTCAACGCTTGACCGCCCGCCCCGCGCGTCTCTTTGATGGATGCGTGACGCCATGCACGTCCGGCGTCCGGCCGGGAAGCCTGGGGGAGGGGGAAGTCATGCGGTGCTCGGATCGTCGACCGACCGGGGCGAGGAGTCCTGGCGGCGACGCTTCTTGTGCTCGCTGCGTGGGCGGTGCTGGCGCTGGCGGCCTGCAGCGCCTCGGAGGAGGCGGCGACGTCTTCGGGGTCGGGCGGCGGCGACGCCGGTGAGACGGCGGCCGCGTCGTCGGCCGAAGCGGTCGATCTACGCGTCGCTGCTCACGCAGGACGACGTCCGCGCCATCACCGGCATCACCGACGCGACGCCGATGCCCGAGTCGGACTGGAACCAGCGCGAGGGCACGCCACGTACTTCGCCATCTACCAGGGCAAGGACTCGCCCGAGGCGCTCTGGATCCGCGTGGGCCACGCCGGGATGTTCGAGGAGCAGAGAGGGGCGTCGGACATGACGCCGCAGACCATCGCAGGGCTCGGCGACGACGCGTTCTGGTATGACTGGAGCGGCATGCAGAAGGGCATCGCCGTGAAGGTCGGCGACAGCGCCTACCTGGTCAGCACCAAGTTCCTGGCGGAGAAGCCGCAGCTCACCGACGCCCAGCTCGAAGAGGTGGCGAGGACGATGGTCGAGCGCCTGCAACAGTAGGCTGCGCGCGGGCGGCTCGGCCGCGCGCGCTGGTACGCCCGGCCGCGCAGGCCTGTGCGGCTGCGTCAGGCTCCGCGCTCGACGTCGCAGAACGAGAGCGCCGACTCGCGGACCAGCTCGCCGCGGAGCTCGAGCTCGCGCAGCGCGGGGTCGTCGGTGAGGAAGAGCACGACGTCGTCGCGGCGGAGGCGCGTGCTGCCGCGCACCACGACGTAGCTGTCGTAGCGGCGGAGCAGCACTGCGTCGGCTCCGCCGGGCAGGCCGGCCTGGGCGACGCGCCGGCCCACCAGCGGCGAGTCCTCCGGCACGCGGAACTCGACGAGGTCGCGCCGCACGGGCTCGCCCGCCCAGGCCGGCTCCGATTCGAACGCCGGCCCATCGATCCTGAGCCACCGCGCCACGGCGGGGATCGTCGTCCCCTGGATGAGCGTCGAGGCCAGTACGACGAAGAACACGATGTTGAACAGCGTCTCTCCGCCGGAGACGCCGGCCACGAGCGGGAACGTGGCCAGCACGATCGGCACCGCTCCGCGCAGACCGGCCCAGCCGACCAGCGTCTGCTCGCGGAGCGAGAACCGCGAGCGGAACAGGGACGCGTACACCGCCACCGGCCGCGCCACCAGCGTCAGGAACGCGGCGGTCAGCACGGCGACGCCGAGCACCGGCAGGATCCGGCTCGGGAACACCAGCAGCCCCAGCGTGACGAACATGGCGATCTGCCCGAGCCAGGCGAGGCCGTCGTGGAAGCGCGCCAGGCTGCGCTTGTGCAGATAGGCGCGCCCGCCCATCACGAGGCCGGCGACGTACACGGCGAGGAACCCGCTGCCGCCGGCGTACTGCGTCGTCCCGAACGTCATCAGCACGAGGGTGAGGCTGAGCACGGGATACAGGCCGTCGTGGTCGAGCGCGATCCGGTCGAGGAGCCAGGCTATCGCCCGGCCGAAGCCGTAGCCCAGAGCGAGACCGAGGCCCATCTGCAGGAAGAAGGAGGCGACGAACTCGAGCGGGGACTCTCCCCCCGTCGTGATGGCCGTGATCAGGCTCACCGTGAGGAACACCGCCATGGGGTCGTTGCTGCCCGACTCGAGCTCCAGCAGGCTGCGGACGTCGCCCGGCAGCCGGACCTGGCGGGCGCGGAGGATGGAGAAGACCGCCGCCGCGTCCGTGGAGCAGACGACGGCGCCGAGCAGCAGCGCCTGCAGCGGCGGCAGGTCGGTCAGCCACAGCACGAACACACCGACCAGCCCGGCGGTGAGGAGCGTGCCGACGGTGGCGAGGACGATCCCGCGCCCGAGCACGGGGCGGATGCTCGCCCAGCGCGTGTCCAGACCGCCTGAGTACAGGATCAGGGCCAGCGCGACCACGCCGACGGCGCGGGCCACCCAGGCGTCGTCGAAGTAGATGCCGCCCAGCCCCTCGGACCCGGCGAGCATGCCGATACCGAGGAAGAGCAGGAGCGCGGGTACGCCCGCCCAGCCCGACGCCTTGCTCGCAAGGATGCTGACGAGGACGAGGGCGCACGCCAGGACGAGCACGAGGTCCAGGTCCGGCATGTGTCCTCCTTCGGGGTCGTTCGGGCTCGTCGGAAGCCTCGGAGGAAGGGCTTTAGCTCTACCCCGACCGCGGGCCGCGGTAACGGCAGGCAGGCGACGTCGCCGCCGCGCCGAACCAGAAGAAGAGAAGGAGTGAGCGAAGCACCGGAGGGAGCATGGTCTCAGCGCGCGACGCCTACGACGACTGGTACGAGGACGACGAGCCGTACGGCGACGCCGATGCGGGCCGCTTCGAGACGCCCGCGCGGCGGCCGCTCTCCGTGGTGGGCCCGGTGGAAGTCGCGTTCGAGGTCGTGCGCCCCGAGGACTTCGAGGCCGCGCAGCGCATCGCCGACCGGCTGCGCGCCGGGGCGTCGGTGCTCGTCGACCTCGAGGGATGCGAGCACGCGCTCGCCGGCCGCCTGACGGACTTCGCCAGCGGCCTCGTCTACGCGCTCGGCGGCTCCTTGCAGCACGTCGGCAGCACGGTGCTCCTGCTCACGCCGAGCCACATGGCGGTCTCCGGCGACGAGCTGAGCGACATCCGCGACCCGGGCTTCTACAACCGGATCTGACTCCACCGATGTGCTCCCGGACCACGCACGATCCGCACTGCCCCAACGCCCGCCGGTTTGCGAGTGTGCCGGGCGGATGCTACCGTCCCATGCTCAAGCCCGGCGCCGGGCCAGGGACACTGAGTCACTCGGCGCGAAGGAGGCGATCCGCTTGACCCCCATCCGCAAGGCGACGTTCGCCGTACTCATCGCACTCGCGCTGCTGCTCGTCTCCTCGTCCGTCGCTGTGGCTGGGCCGATGGCCGCCAAGAAAGCCAAGTTGGCGGCCGTGCAGGCGCAGCTGAGCACGGTCTACGAGAAGTCCGACATGGCCGTGGAGCGGTTCAACGAGGCCGCGGCCCGGCTCGAGGACGTGCAGGGCCGCATCGTCCGTAACGAGCACCTGCTCAAGGTGGCCGAGGACAAGCTCGAGCTCGCCAACGAGCATCTGACGGCTCGCGCCCGCCAGGTCTACATGGCCGAGAGCACGGGCATCCTCGATGTCGTCTTCGCCTCGCACACCTTCGACGACCTGCTCACGCAGCTCGATGTGATGCAGCGCATGACCGAGAACGACGCCACCACCGCGCACGCGGCCGACGTGTACCGCCAGGAGATCGCCGACCGGCGCCTCGCCCTCGAGGCCGACCGCAAGTCGGCGGTCAAGCTGGTCGCGCAGCGCGAGGAGAGCAAGGACGAGGTGCTCGCGCTCCAGGCCCAGCTCGAGAGCACGGTCGGAGGGCTCAAGGACGAGATCGCCGACCTCCAGGCCAAGGCGGCCGCGGCGGCCAAGGCAAAGGCGGAGGCGGCCGCCAGGGCCGCCGCCGTGGCGGACACGTCCTCCGGCGGCTCCTCCTCCGGCGGTTCCAGCTCGTCGTCGAGCTCCGGCGGCGGGGGCGGCGGCACCGTCGTCGACCCGGGCGGCTCCGGCCACTCCGCGGTCGTCGCCATCGCGCAGCGCTACCTCGGCGTGCCCGTACGTCTGGGCCGGCGCGAGCCCCAAGGGCTTCGACTGCAGCGGCCTCACCATGTACTGCTACGCGCAGATCGGCATCGGCCTCTCTCACGGCGCGACCGATCAGCAGCGCGCCAGCAAGCCCGTCTCGCTGGGCGCGCTCCAGCCGGGCGACCTCGTGTTCTTCGGCAGCTCAAGCTACAGCCACCACGTCGGCATCTACGTCGGCGGCGGCAGCATGATCCACGCGCCGCACACCGGCGCCGTGGTCAGCTACGGCTCCATCAGCGGCGCCTGGATCGGCGGCCGCTTCTAGAGGCTCTCGCCGGCCGCGCGGCCGGCGACGGGCCCGGCCGGTCAAGCGCCGGATGCAGACGCGAAGAGGGGCGGGGCGCCACCGGCGCCCCGCCCCTCTTCGCGTTGCTCGTCTCTCTGCGGCCGGCCTCAGTCCGCCAGCTTGTCGTAGAGGACCTCGCCGCTCCCCATCGTGAACAGCACGTGGGCGTTGAACAGCTCGGTCTTGTCGGCGACCTTGAGCAGGTTGGTGTCCAGCACCACGAGGTCCGCGCGCTTGCCGACCTTGATCGTGCCGATCTTCTTCTCGAGGAAGTTGGCCCTGGCGCCCTCGATGGTGAAGCTGCGGATCATCCGCGCGACGCTCACACGCTCCTCGGGCCACAGCACGCCCTCCAGGCTCGGCGGCGCCGGGTACTCGTACACCTAGGTCGGGTCCCAGCGGTTGACGCCCACGGCGATGCCCGCCAGCGGGTCCGGCGGGATCGTCACCGGGTAGTCGCTGGCCGACGCCACGGTCACGCCTGCCTTGAAGAAGCTCCTGATCGGGTACTCCTCGTCGGCGCGCGGCAGGCCGAGGTACGGCAGCTGGAGGTACGTGTAGTAGTCGTCCTTGATCGCCCAGTAGGGGTCCGGGACGGCGGTGACGCCGAGCCGGGCGAACCGCGGGACGTCGTCCGGGTCCACCAGCTGGAGGTGGGTGATGCCGGGCCGCCAGTCGTGCCGGCCGTTCGCCTTGCGCGCGTACGCGAGCGCGTCCAGCGTCTCGGTGGTCGCCGCGTCGCCGATGGCGTGCACGTGGATCTGGAAGCCCGCCTTGTCGAGCCTCTTGAACGTCGCCTTCATGACCGCCGGTTGCCAGATCGGCTCGCCGCGGTAGCTCGCGTCGCCCTTGTACTCGAGCGCGTCGGCGTAGGGCTCGTCGAGGTACGCGGTGTGGCCCTCGACGACGCCGTCGGCGAAGATCTTGACGGCCGGCGTCTTGAACATGCCGTGTGTGTGCTTGGCACGCTCGGCCCTGGCCGCCGCGAGCCACGTGGCGAGGTCCTCGTCCGGCGTGAGCGAGAGCGCGCCGCGGAAGCGCACCGTCAGCTGCCCGGCCGCCGCCATCTCCTCCAGCGCCTGCACGGCGTTGCCGTCCGCGTAGAGGAGCGGGTCGAAGACGGTCGTGAGGCCCAGCGGCGCGGCGACCTCGTCCTGGAAGTAGGCGATGCCCTCCTTGTACTCCTGCACCGTGTAGTCGGGGAGCAGGTCCGTCACCAGGTTGCCGGCCGTCTCGCGCAGCGTGCCCGACGGCGTGCCGTACGGCGGGTCCGTCGCCTGCGTGCCGTCGATGCGCTCGATCACGCCGTCCTCGGGGTCGGGCGTCGCGCCGGTGATGCCGGCGAGCTCGAGCGCCTTGGTGTTCACCCAGGTGGAGTGGTAGTCCTCGGACATGATGGCGACGGGCCTGTCGCTCACGACCGCGTCCAGGGAACTGGCGAGCGGTCCCTTGCCGGGCACGACGGTGTTGCTCCAGCCCTCTCCCCGGATCACGTCCATGTCCGGGTTGTCGGCCGCGAACTGCGCGACCGCCGCGACGTACTCGTCCACGCGTCGCCATGCCGTAGAGCAGCACGGAGTAGAGGCTGCTGACCGTCATGCTGGCGTGCATGTGCGAGTCGATGAAGCCGGGGAGCATCATCTTGCCACGCAGGTTGACGACCTTGGTCGTGCGCCCCGACGAAGGCGCGGGCGCCCCGGTTGGAGCCGACGTAGACGATCTTGCCGTCCTTGACGGCGACCGCCTGGGCCGCGCGCTCGCCCGGATTGACCGTGTACACGTAGCCGTTCTTGAACACGGTGTCGGCCGGCTTGTTCTTGGCCGTCCGCCGCCGCCGGGAGGATGAGCGCTGCCGCCAGAAGCGTGAGCAGCGCTCCTACCCACATGCGTCTTCTCATGGACCTACCCCCTTGGTCGAGTCCTCCTGCGGTCCCTGCTGGTCGGGACCAGTGTCCGGCAGCATGCAAGTCTCCCAGGGGGGAAGGTCAAGCGACCGGGATCGACAGCTCCGTCACCCACTCCTGCGGGTCGTCGGTGTCGGACTCCTCCACGATGCCCGTCTCCCGCACGGGGCCGGCCTGCGCGTAGCCGTGGTCGCCGACCCAGGCGGCGAGCTCCGCGTGCGCGTTCCAGATGGTGTCGTAGGGGCCGGTGAACGTCAGGGAGGCGGCTCGCGCCGCCGGCAGTTCCTTGCACTCGACGCCCGGGCAGCCCGGCAGCGGGCGCGGGACCGGGATGCACACCTCGAAGCTGATCTCGTCGTCCGCGGAGAAGTCCGAGTGGTAGAGGATGATGCCGTGCGTGGTCGGGCTCCTCGCCCTGGCGGGCGATCTGGACGGCCGCGGCGGCGCCGACGCGGCGCAGGGCGGCCTCGAGCGCCCACGGGTCGTGCGGGTGCGTGCGCGGCGTGGAGCCGGCCGCGCTCATCACCAGGACGGCCGGCTGCTCCTTGAGCGTGACCTCGAAGGCCAGCAGCCCTTCGCCGCGCGCGAGCTCGCGGTCGAGCAGCCGCAGCAGGCGGCTCTTCTCCGCGAGCTGCGCGGCGACCACCTCGCGGTGGCGCTCCGAGGTGGCTCGCGCAGGTCGCCCTCCTCCGCGGCGGCGAGCAGGTCGGCCAGTCTGGTCCATGGTCAGGCCGATCTGGCGCCCGAGGTGGATGAGGGCCGCGGCGCGCGTCTGGCGTGGGAGTAGTAGCGGTAGCGGGAGTCGGGGTCGACGAGGACGGGGCTCAGCAGGCCGCGCTCGTCCAGCTTGCGGAGGAAGCGCGGCGAGAGGTCGGTGAGCCTGGCGAAGCGCCCGATGGGGATGAGCCCGTCCTTGTCCATGACCGCAGGGTACGCGCAGGGCGCGGCCGGGCAACGGGGACGGGCAGCGGCCGGGCAACGGGGACGGACGATGCGGTAGCATGCTGCCTGCCGCCGGGCGCCGACCAGCGGCCGCAAGCGCGCGCCCGCCGTGGCGGGGCGGCGACGGGCGAGGAGGACGCATGCGGATCGTGGTGCACGGCCAGCAGGCCTTCGGCAAGGCCGTGCTCGAGGCGCTGCTCGAGCGGGGCGACGACGTCGTGGCGGTGTACGCCCCGCCGGAGGGCGGCAGGCCGGACCCGCTGGCCGAGGCGGCGCTGGCCGCCGGGCTCCCGCTCGTCCGCCCGGCTTCCTTCAGCGACCCGGCCGTGGTGGAGGAGTTCCGCGCGCTTCGCGCCCGACCTCCAGGTGATGGCGTTCGTCACGCTGATCGTCCCGGCGGAGTTCCTCTCCGTGCCCACGCACGGCACGATCCAGTACCACCCGTCGCTGCTGCCGCTGCACCGCGGCCGCAGCGCGATCAACTGGCCGGTCATCAAGGGCGAGACGGAGACCGGCCTCACCGTGTTCTGGCCGGACGGCGGCATCGACACCGGCGACGTGCTGCTGCAGAGGACGCACGCCCATCTGCGACCGACACGCTCGGCTCCGTGTACTTCGACCGCCTGTTCCCGATGGGCGTGGAGGCGCTGCTGGAGGCCGTGGACCTGGTCGCGGCCGGCACGGCGCCGCGGCTGCCGCAGGACGAGTCGCTGGCCACCTACGAGGCGCCGTGCGAGAGGGCGAACGCGCGCATCGACTGGGGCAAGCCGTGCCGGCAGCTCTACGACCTGGTCCGCGGCTGCGACCCGGCGCCGGGCGCCTGGACGACGTGCGGCGGCCGAGGCCCTGCAGGTCTTCGCCGCCGACGCCGCAGCCGGCCCGCGACGTCGCCGGGCGTCGGCGGCGCGATGGGTGAGGTCGTCGACGTCGGCGCCGGCGGCTTCAGCGTGGTCTGCGCCGACGGCCGCCTGCGCGTGACCCGCGTCCGGCCGGCCGGCGGAGCCAAGATGGGCGCCGGCGAGTGGGCCGCCGCGAGCGGCCTCGTCCCCGGCGCCCGCCTCGAGTGACTCGCGTCAGGCCGGCGTCTTCCTCGGCAGCACCAGCACCACGATGAGCGTGATGAGGAAGAAGAAGAACCCGAGGATGCCGAAGAGCACCGGGCTGTAGCCCTTGTTGCCCGCGAGCCAAGCGCACAGCCACGCGCACAGCACGGCGATGACGAGACTGATCAGCCAATACCACCAGACCATGAGGTCCTCCTTGCAGGTCGACCGGGACTCCTTCGTTGCCGGGAGACCCACTCCTACCGCAAGCACGAAGGGCGGCCGCCCGGAGGCGGCCGCCCTGCGGCGGCGTCCGTGGGCGCCTCAGGCCACGGAGAGCGGCCGCACCATCGGCGGGGCGGTGCGCCGGGCAGAGGTCGCAGTCGCAGGCTCGTCGTGGCGCCAGCCGTGCACCGGCGTGCGCCAGGACGGCACGAGGCGCTCCTTGCCCCTGGCATCGCGCCGCCAGAAGCTGATGCCGTCGTAGTAGTAGGCTGTCGTCGTCCTCGCCCTCGCCGTCGATCCACGCCTCGCGCTCGGCGCAGAGGATCTGGTATCTGCTGTAGGTCTGCCGTCTCGGCGTCCATCTGCTCTCTCCTCGTTCGGCTGCCGGCGCCCCTCGCGCCGGACGCTTGCACCCCCAGTATCGGCATCGCGCAGGTGACAGTGTCCAGAACATTCGTCGGGGTCGTGCTCGCATCCGTGCGAGACTGTGCGGCAGGTCTGGCGACGGTCGCGCGGGCGGAGCGCTTCCCAAGCCGCCTAGGTATCCAGACGGATGTCCTATGGGGCCCGTACCTCTGCTGCCGAATCAGTAGGACGAACACTCAGCTGGGGCGCGCCTGCAGGGCGCCCCGTGGAGCAGCGGAGGAAGAGATGTCCGGATCACAGGGTCGACTCATCAGGCGCGCGGCGGCCGCGGCCGCCGCGCTCGTCACGCTCGTCCTGCTCGCCGTGCTCGCGCCGGTCGCGGCCGCGGTGCCGGGGAGGTGACCGGCATCACCTCGTCGACGCACCCGGCGGAGACGACGTGGTACGCGAACGCCGGCCCCAGCTTCGCCTGGGACCCGGCGCTCAGCGACGGCACGGCGATCTCCGGGTACTCCTGCGTGCTCGACCGGATCGCCCGACACCATCCCCGACACGATGAGCGACCGCAACTCGCTCACGTACCTCCCGCGCGTCACCTACGCGTCGGGGCAGCGGCCGGCCGAGGCGCGGATCCTCGACGTCAACGGCGACGGCAAGCCCGACCTTGTGGTGGAGAACTACACTCCGACACGCTGAGCGTCCTGCTCGGCAACGGCGACGGCACGCTCAGCGCCAAGGTCGACTACGCCGACCGGCGACGGGCCGTGGTCCATGGCCGTCGGCGACGTCGACGGCGACGGCAAGACCGACGTGGTCACCGGCAACTACTGCGGCGAGCTCCGCGAGCGTCCTCCTGAGCAACGGCGACGGCACCTTCAAGGCCAAGGCCGACTACACCGCCGGCTCCGGCACCAACCCCGAGTGCCTGCGCATGGGCGACGTGGACGGCGACGGCGACCTCGACATCTTCACGGCCAACGCCAGCACCCACAACGTGAGCATCCTGCTGAACAACGGCAACGGCACGTTCCGGGCGCCGACGCAGGTCAGCACTGCCACCCACCCCACGTCGATCGATCTCCGCGACCTGAACGGTGACGGCAAGCAGGACCTCAGCACGGCCAACTACAGCGCAGGCAACGTGAGCGTGCTCATGGGCAACGGCGACGGGACGTTCCGGTCTGCGGTCAACTACGCGGCGAGCGGCAATCCCCAGATGGTCCTCTCCGCCGACCTCGACCGTGACGGCAGCCCCGACCTCGCCACGGTGAACTGGGCGACCAACAACGCCAGCATCCTGTTGAACAACGGCGACGGCACCTTCAAAGCCACAGTCAACTACGCGCTCGGCAACGGCCCGTTCGCCTTCAGCGTGATCGATCTGAACCAGGACTCCGCCCCGGACCTCGTCACCACCAACTACTCGGCGAACAGCATCAGCATCCTCTACGGGAACGGCGACGGCACGTTCGACCCCAAGAAGGACCTCGCCTGCGGCAACGGCCCCAACTACGTGGCGCTGGGCGACCTCAACGGGGACGGGTACGGCGACCTGATCACCACCGACATGAACGACAACACGGTGAGCGTGTTCCGCGGCACCGCGTTCCTCGGCGTCTCCTACACGGGGAAGGCCGACGGCGTGTGGTACTTCCATGTGCGCGCCGTGAACTCGTCCGGCAGCGGCGGGCCGACCTCTCACCGTGAAGTGCGCATCGATCTACGGCGCCGGCGACGAGCGACAGCTCCGCCCCGGCGCTGGCCACCGACGGCGACAGCGCCTGGCGCCAGACCGGCCAGACCGTGACCCTCGAGGCCGCGGACGCGAGCAGCGGCCTCGCGCACACCTGCTACACGCTCGACGGCGTGCAGCACGACTACGAAGGTCCCTTCACGGTGGAGGGCGACGGCAGCCACGCGATCACGTACTGGTCCGTGGACGTCGCCGGCACCACCGAACCGGCGCACAGTGGCTGGGTGAACATCGACGGCGACGCGCCAAGCAGCAGCGACGCGTCGACCCCGGCCCTGGCGCTCGACTCCTGAGCGGCTGGGGCAACGCGGCGCAGCTCGTGACGCTCGCGGCCACCGACAGCGGGGCCGGCGCGGTGAGTGGCCTCGCCGGCATCGACTACGACCTCGACGGCGCCGGCTACGTGCCCTACACGGTGCCGTTCCTGGTCGGCGCGGAAGGGTCGCACACCCTGAGCTACCGCGCCGTCGACCGCGCCGGCAACGTCGAGACCGCGCACGGCGCGTTCGTGAACCTCGACCTCACGCCGCCGAGACCACCGACGACTACGCCGGCGGCAGCGACTGGCAGGCCGGCGAGGTGCACTTCTCGCTGCAGGCGAGCGACGGCGCCTCCGGCGCCGCCGGGCGACCTGGGCGTCGACGGCGGCGCGCCGCAGAGCGGCACCGACGTGACGGTTCACCGGGCGACGGCGAGCACACCGTCACCTACTCGAGCACCGACGCGGCCGGCAACGCCGAGACTCCGCACAGCGTCACTGTGCGCATCGACGGCACGGAGCCGGTCACCGGCGACGCTCCGATCCGGCCCTTGCCGCGGACGGCGAGAGCGGCTGGCGCAGGACCGGCCAGAGCGTGAGCTTCTCGGCCACCGACGAGGGCGGCAGCGGGCTCGACGGCACCTCCTACACGCTCGACGGCGAGCTGCACGAGTACACGGGGCCCTTCGCCGTGAGCGGCGACGGCAGTCACGAGATCACCTGGTGGAGCGAGGACGCGGCGGGCAACGCCGAGGCCGCGCACACCGGCTACGTCAACATCTGGGGTACCGCGCCCGTGACGAGCGCGAGCGCCGCGGTCGCGGCGGCGGCCGACGAGGGCTGGCGCACCGCAGCCCCGCAGCCGGTGAGCCTGACGGCCGCCGGCGGTCACGGCGCCCTCACCGTCCACTACGTGCTCGACGGCGGCGCGCAGGCCGACGCGGCCGGCGAGGCGGCGTTCGACGTCGCCGCCGACGGCAGCCACACCCTCGAGTACTGGGCCACCGACGAGCTCGGCAACGAGGAGGCCCACCAGACCGGCTACGTGAACCTCGACACGGCCGCTCCCGACACCACCGACGCCTTCGCCGGCGGCGACGCCTGGCAGAGCGGCCCGGTGAGCTTCTCCCTCGCCGCGAGCGACGCTCTCTCCGGCGTCGACGCGACGAGCTGGTCCGTCGACGGCGGCGCCGCCCAGAGCGGCACCGATGTGCTCGTGACCGGCGACGGCGAGCACACCGTCACCTACTCGAGCACCGACGCCGCCGGCAACGCCGAGGCTCCGCGCAGCGTCACGGTGCGCATCGACGCCGGCGCGCCCGAGACGGGCGACGACGCGCCGGCGGGCTGGCGCAACGCCGGCGCCACCGTGACCCTCACGCCGGCCGACGCGCTCTCCGGCATGACCGGCGGCCTCGCCGCCACCACCTGGGAGCTCGACGGCGCCGCGACCCAGGCAGGCACCAGCGTGCCGGTGGACGCGCCGTCCGACCACTCCGGCGACGGCGTCCGGACGATCGCCTACCGGTCCACCGACGCCGCCGGCAACCTCGAGACGGACAGGTCGGCGACCGTGCTCATCGACACGCTCGCGCCGACGACGCGCGACGACCTCGCCGCCGGGCCTCCGGTGCACACCGACCCCGTCACCGTCACCCTGTCCGCCTCGGACGAGCACGGGAGCCTCGCGGTGTCCGGCGTCGCCGTCACCCACTACCGGGTCGACGACGGTCCCTGGCAGACCGGCACCTCGGTCGAGGTCACCGGCGACGGCGAGCACACCGTCAGCTACTACTCCACCGACAACGCCGGCAACGACGAGGCCGTCAGGACCTCGGCCACGCTCAGCATCGCCACCACGCCGCCGGGCGCGAGCAGTGACGACGCGCCCGCCGGATGGGTCGCCCACCCGGTCACCGTCACGCTGACTCCGGGCGCGCGGGCGCTGCGCACCACCTGGGAGCTCGACGGCGGCGCCACGCCAGACCGGCACCAGTGTGGCCGTGGCCGCGCCGGCCGACCACTCGGGCGACGGCGTCCACGTCATCAGGTACCGCTCGTGGGCCTACGGCGACGTGGCGGAGCCCACGCGCACGGCCGTGGTCCGGATCGACACGGCCGCACCGCAGACCGGCGACGACGCTCCGGCCGGCTGGCGCGGCGGCGGCGTCACCGTGACGCTCTCGCCGGCCGACGCCGCCTCCGGCGTCGCGGCCACCACGTGGTCGCTCGACGGCGGCGCCGTCCACACCGGCACGAGCGTGCCCGTCGACCGGCGACGGCGTGCACACCGTCACCTACGCCTCCACCGACAACGCCGGCAACGCCGAGGCGACGCGCACGGTCACCGTCCGGATCGACGGCACGGCGCCGCAGGCGAGCTGCGCCGAGGCCGGCCGCTGGTTCAAGACGCCGGCCGTCACCGCCGTCATCGCCGCGAGCGACGGCGGCTCCGGTCTCGCCTCGGTGGAGTACCGCGCCGGCCAGGGCGACTGGCGGCAGGGCGACTCCGTGCCGCTCAGCGGCGCCGGCGCGCACGCGCTGAGCTACCGCGTGACCGACGTGTGCGGCAACGTGACCACCGGCGAGTGCGTCGTCGGCATCGACACGGCGCGGCCCGACCAAGGTCAAGGCGCTCACGTCCAAGGGCAAGAAGAGCGGCAAGCTCACGCTCAAGTTCAGGATCTCCGATGCCCAGCCGGGCTGCGGAGCGGCGACGGTGACCAAGGTCGTCATCACCAACGCCGGGGGCAAGAAGGTCGCGACCCTCAAGAAGGTCCCCGGCACGGTCAAGACCAACGCCAAGGTCAAGCTGGTCGTCAAGAAGCGGCTCAAGAAGGGCAGCTACACGTTCAAGGTCTACGTCACCGACCTCGCCGGCAACGCGAGCAAGAAGGCGAAGCCCGGCAAGCTGACGGTGAAATAGGCGGCGCGGGGCGGCGGCCTCAAGCCTCCGGCCGCCGCCTCTCCGCCGCTCAGCGGACGCGCATCGTGGCGGTCGCGGGCCTCGACACCTGTCCGGTGTCGAGGGTCGCGACCGCCACGACCACGTACACGCCCCGTAGGTCCGGCGCACGGAGACGCCAGGCATGACGGGCTGTGACGTCCACGTCGCAGAGCGTCCGGCGGCGCAGGACGGTCCCGCGCCGGTCCCGGAGCGTGAAGCGCACGTCGGCGGTGGCCGTGACGTCCGGGTGGCTCACACGGAAGACCAGCCGGACCACGGATCCGGCGCTCGCGCAGCCGCGGCGCAGCGTGACGACTGGCGCGAGCGGCTCCTCCGGCGCCGGGTCCGGGCTCGCGCTCGGGCTCGGACTCGGGCTGGCATCAGGCGCCGGGTCCGGGTCGGGAGCTGGCCGCCGCCCGGCCGTACCCCTTGAGACAGACGTCGGTACCGGCCATGAGCGCCGTCATGTCCGTCCAGGAGGAAGCCGTCGCCGCTCACGTAGCTCTGCCCGGCGGCGGCGGTGGCTTCCGCGTAGCCGGCGTAGGGCCGCTCGATGGCGACGGGGAACCGGTAGCCGGGCGTGGTCAGCCGCACGGCGATCACCAGTGGCTCCCCCGCGGTCACCGCGACCGGCCCGTCCAGCGCGACCGTGTGGTACCCGGCCGCGTCCGAGCGTGCCCGCGGCCGCCGCGGTCTCGTCATCCACGCCCTCCACCGTCTCCGCCACGCGGATCTCGTACGTCGCCCCCGGGGCGGTGGCGTAGAAGCCGGCGGCCGTCAGCGTACCGTCCTCCGCCGGCGTGTACGACGCCGCGAACCAGGCCGTCGTCGGGTCAACGGCGCCGGCCGGCCGGTACGAAGAGACCCAGCCGAGCGGGTCGTGCTGGTAGATGCGCTCGGTGTCGTCCGCGGTCTCGGCACGGTCGAACACCGCACTGCCGCGGCCGAACATGGTGTCGTAGTAGGAGACCCAGAAGTAGCCGCCGACGCCGAAGTCCGTGCCCCAACTGTTGCGCACGAGGAACGCGCCGGGCCCGGCCGGCGCGGCGGCGAACGCGGTGGCGGGAAAGGCGTCGTCCCAGCCCACGATGTCCACGGCGTGGTTGGAGCCCGACCCGGCGAAGTAGTAGGAGGCCGTGGCGTCCCGGTACGCGGACTCCGTCCAGTACATGGTGGTGTACACGGCGCCGTAGGTCATCACGGCCCACTTGAGGTCGCGGTTGTCGGTGGAGCTGGTCCGGGACGGCAGGTACAGGACCTCGTGAACGTGCGTCCGCACGGCCGCGTCGGAGGCGGGGTTCGGCGCGAGCCCGTAGGGCGCGTAGGGGTCGTCGGCCTCGTCGACCGGTCCGTCCCAGCGCAGCAGATACGCGGCCGCCATGTAGCTGTTGCCGCCGCCGTCGTACCCGAGCGCGAAGCCGGCCCTGTGTGCCAGGTTGTTCTCGGAGAAGTCGCTGGCCGCCGCCGGCAGGAGGCCGGACTCGAGCGAGGCGAGCGAGGCGAACGCCCAGCAGGTACCGTAGCGGCCCTGGTCGCGGACCAGGCTGAGTCTGCCGGCGTCGCGGAGGTCGAACGTCGCGGGGACCTCCTGGGCGGCGTCCGACGAGGTGAGCGCGGACGGCTTGTCGGCGGTGGCGTAGCGGCCGGGGACACGGGCAGCGAGCGGCGCGAGGTGCGTGCGCGGGACGCCGGTGGAGCTCACGGGCGCCGGCGCCAGACCCAGCCGCAGCGCGGCTGCTCCGCGCTCGAGATAGCGTAAGAACGCGAGATCGGCCGGGGCGACGCTGCCGCCGGCCGCAGACGCGGACACGTCGCCTCCGCCGGCCGCAGACGCGGAGACTCCGCCGCCGGCCGCCGAGCACGCCGTGGGGGTGAGCAGCGCCAGTCCCGCCACGGTCACGGCGAGCAGCGTGCCCAGAACGAACCCGCCGCCCAGCCGTCGCACCACTGCTCGCCTCCGCTTTCTCCGTGCCTCCGGCGGCCTTCGCCGGACGCTTCAGGAGAAGCGTCGGGACGAGACGCGCCCGCGCACAGGAGCAATCGCGGCAGAGTCGAGGGGGCCGGATACCCGTTGCCTCCGGGACCGATACCCGGATGCCGCGGCGGCGCCGGCGGCCGTGACGCTGCTCCGCGGCGGCGCCCGCCGGGTGACGGCCCACTCCGAGCCGGGACGGGGGGTAGTCCCGTCGGGGCCCCTCTGTCGGTGTGTAGCCATTGGCTGGCCAGTCCGGGTGGCCGCGGCGATCCGCGGCGTTTGCGGACAGGCGAGGGCTCCACCTGAACGCAGCGCCCCTCACTGCCACCGCCTGCCGTCCACCTTGCCTTGCCGGAGATCGGGGGTCGCGCCTGCCGGGGCTCCGCGCGTCAGCGGCGGAGCAGGCGGGCAGTGACGCCGGCGACGGTCTCCTTGCCGTAGTCACCGGCGGTGTTGTGGTCGGTGAAGACGGCGATGCCGAGGCGCACGCGGCCGCGCTCCAGGCGCGCGGCCTCACTGGCGAGCGTCCAGGCGCCGAGCCAGCCGGCCTTGAAGTACACGCGGTAGCCGAGCGGCCGGGCCACGGCGGGGATGCCCCACGACTGGTACGAGACGACGGACGAGAGCAGCCTGTCGGCGAACCTGCGGTGGCCGCGTGGGACGTACTGCTCCATGTCCCGAAAGAACCGCGCCATGTCCGCGGCGTCCACGCGGCAGAGGATCCAGCCACCGGCGGTGCGGAAGCTCGACATGCGCGCGAGCCGCGCGAGTCGCTTGAGCCCGCCTCGGCCGACGCTCGCGTAGACCGCGTCGGCAGAGGAGTTGTCCGAGACCGTGATCATGCGCGTGAGCGTGGCGCGCATGCCGTCCGAGACCGTGCGGTGCCGGCGGAGGTACGCGACCAGCAGCATGGCCTTGACGGTGCTCGCGGTGATGAAGGGACGCCGCGCGTTGTACCCGTAGGTGCGGCCGCGGCTGTCGACCACCGCGACGGCGACCCGGCCGGCGCGGCGCGCGGCCCACGTGAACGCGGCGCGCCTGGCCCGCGCGGTCGGCACGAGCGGCGGCAGGGAGCGCAGCACGCGCAGCTCGGCCTGCGTGGCGCTCGCCTCGCTGCGGCCGCTCGCATCCGTGGCGTGCGCGACGAGCAGGTAGCGGCCGCGCCGCAGGCGGATCCGGCCGCGCCAGACCTGCTCGGCTCCCGCCTGCACCACCTTGCCGGAGACGAGTCGCCGGCGGACCGAACCGCCCTGCGTGGTCACGAGCAGATCGACGGTCAGGGAGCCGCCGGCCGTGTCGTCCGCGCGGTAGCGGACGCGTGCGGTCTGGCCGCTGTGCACGGTGATCGTGCTCAGCACGGTCGTGCTCAGGGTCTCGCTGATGGGGGACGGCGACGAAGACGCGTGGGCGGCCGCGGGCGACGCGGAGGATGCGGGCGTGGCTGCGGACGGCGGCGCCAGCGCCCCGGCGCCTGCCAGCGCCCCGGCGCCGGCCACGACGACGGCGAGCAGGCCCGCCGTTCCGAGAGCGATCCAGAGCGCCGGGACGACGAAGGGCCGGCGCAGGCGTCTTGTCAGAGGTCTTCGCTGCACGCCGTCATCCTACGTCGCCCGCCTGAGAAGGAGCTGAACGCCGCGGTGGCGCGGAGGCGCCGGTACTCAGCCGCAAGCGGGTGCCGCCCGGGTCGTAGAACGGGCGGGCTCCCAGGCGGGCCGGCACGCGGTGCGCGGCGATCTCGACCTCCACCTCGCCGCCGGCGACGACCTCGTCCACCGCGGCAGGCTCGCCCGCGATCGCCGCCAGCCCGACGGCGGCGCCGAGGGTGTGGCCGTAGGCGCCGGAGGTGACGCGGCCGACGACGCGGCCGCCCTGCAGCACGGTCTCGCCGTGGTACAGGAGCGGCTCCGGATCTGCCAGGAGCAGGGGCACGAGACGGCGCCGCGGAGGACCGGCGGCGAGCAGCGCCTCGCGCCCGATGAAGCCTCGCGGCTTGTCGAGCGCGAGCGTGGCGGAGAGGCCGGCCTCGTGCGGCGTGTCGGCCGGCCCGGCGTCCGCACCCCAGTGGATGAAGGCCTTCTCGGCGCGCAGCCCGTCGAGGGCGCGGTAGCCGGCGTGACGCAGGCCGGCGGCGCGCCCCGCGGCGACCAGCTGGTCGTAGAGGACGGGCGCCGACTCGACCGGCACGTAGAGCTCCCAGCCGAGCTCCCCGGCGAACGAGATGCGGATGGCGAGGACGGTCGCCCAGCCGACGTCGATGGTCCGGGCCTGCGCGAACGGGAAGTCCGTGTCGCTGAGCGAGGCGTCCGTGAGGCCCGCGAGCAGCTCGCGCGCGCGCGGGCCGGTCACCGAGAGCACGGCCAGCCCGGAGGTGACGTCGGTCACGACCCCCGGGCCGGCGTGGCGGCGCAGCCAGTGGAACGCCCGGGCCTGGGCTGAGGCCGAGGTGACGACGAGGAAGGCGTCCTCGCCCAGGCGCGTCACCGTCGCGTCGAGCTCCACGCCGCCTCGCGTGTTGAGCATCGACGTGTACATGACGGAGCCGGGCGGACGTTCGAGGTCGGCGGTGAAGACACGCTGCACGCCGGCGAGGGCTCCGGGCCCCTCCACGCGCAGCTTGGCGAACGAGGAGAGGTCGAAGAGGGCGACGGTCTCGCGCGCCGCGCGGTGCTCGACGGCGACGGCCTCGAACCAGTTCTGGCGGCCGTAGGAGTAGGCGTACTCCGGCCGCTCGCCCGGAGGTGCGTACCAGTCGGCACGCTCCCAGCCGGCCGCCTCGCCGAACACCGCGCCGGCCGCGGCCAGGTGGTCCGCGAGCGGCACGCGACGGAGTCCCCTGGCCGTGCCGGGCTGCAGGAACGGCCAGTGCATGGCGTAGAGCCGGCCCAGGGACTCGCGGGTGCGCTCGAAGAGATAGCCCGCGTTGGCCTGGGCCGGCGAGAACCGGCGGACGTCCACGTCGGCCACGTCCACCGCCGGCGCGCCCCCGTCGATCCACGTCGCGAGGGCGCGCCCGACCCCGGGGCCGAGGATGATGCCCTGCGAGTTCATGCCGGCGGCGACGAAGAGGCCGGCCACCTCGCCGGTCTCTCCCAGGACGAAGTTGCCGTCGGGCGTGAAGCTCTCCGGCGCGCACAGGTAGTGCGAGAACGTCGCCTCCGCGAGCGCCGGGATGCGCTCGCGGGCGCGCGCGAGCGGACGGCCGAAGTGCTCGAGGTCCGGCTCGAACTCCCCGAAGGCGAAGTCCCGCGGGATCGACGCCTCCGTCCGCGGCCGCCCGTCCGGCTCGAACGCGCCGACGAGGAGACCGCCGCGGTAGTGGCGCACGTAGATCGAGCCGTCCAGGTCGCGGACGATCGGCAGGTCGCGCGTGGCGCCGTCGATGGGCTCGGTCTGCGCCCAGTAGTGCTCCGCCGGGTGGAGCGGCACGCGCGCGCCGGCGAGCAGCGCGAGCTCGCGCGTCCACAGCCCGGCGGCGAGGACGACGACCTCGCACTCCACCTCGCCGCGGTCGGTCTCGACGGCCGTCACGCGCGCGTGGCCGCGCGCGGTCGTCTCCAGCCGGAAGCCGGTCACGCGCACTCCCTCGACCACGCGCACGCCGAAGTCGTGGGCGGCCTTGGCCGTGGCGTAGGCCGCCCAGCCGGGGTTGAGCGTCGCGTCCTCCTCGAAGAGCACGCCGCCGGCGAGGCCGTCGACGCTCAGCAGCGGTGACACGGCGGCGATCTCTTCGAGAGAGAGCTCGCGCGCCGGCAGGTCGTGGTGGCGCGCGAGCGTGAGCCCGTAGCGCAGTTCCGTCAGGCGCTCCTGCGTGCGCGCCAGTGAGAGCGAGCCGTTGGGGTAGTAGCCGATGTCCACGCCGGAGAGGGCCGCGAGGTCGCGGTAGAAGTCGCGGCTGTAGCTCGCCAGATCGGTCTGCGCATGCGTGCCGCGGGTGCGCGTCATGAGGCCGGCGGCGTGCCAGCTGGTGCCGCCGCCGACCCGGCCGCGCTCGAGGACCACCGTGTCGGTCCATCCGAGGCCCGCGAGGTGGAGGGCGGCGGACGCGCCGATGATGCCGCCGCCGACGATGACCGCCCGCGCTCGTGCGGGCGGCGCCTCGGCGGCCCGTGGGTCGAAGTCCGTCGCCTTGTACGAGGCGTCGCGCAGGCGCTCCTCGGATGCCATCGCAGCCCTCCTCACGAACGAGTGTCTCGGGAGTCGTACTACCCCTTGAAGAACACCGCGAAGCGAGATCTCCGTCGTAGCATGGGGTCCAGGTATGGGCGAGCCGGCCGGCCGGCGGGGAGGGCAAGGACGTGGACGCGATCGTGGTGTACGAGTCGCTCTGGGGCAACACGGCCGAGGTGGCCCGGGCGGTGGCCGAGGGGCTCGGCCCGGGCGCCCGGGCCCTGCGCACCGACGAGGCCACGGCCGCGGACGCCGCCGGCGCGGACCTCATCGTCGCCGGCGCCCCCGTGTTCGGCTTCAAGCTCTCGTCGCCGCAGATGCGCGACGGCATCCGCGCGAACCCGGGCAAGGGCCCGGCGCCGGACCTCTCCTGCCCGCCGCTGTGCACCTGGCTGGAGGAGCTGGCGCCGGGCTCAGGCTGGGGGGCCGCGTTCGACACCCAGGTGCGCGGCCCCTTCGGCAAGGGCGCGCCCGAGATCGCCGCCTGCTCGAGGCCGCGGGCTACGCGCCGATCGCCGAGCCGGAGGGCTTCGTCGTCAAGGGCCGCCACGGCCCGCTCAAGAAGGGTGAGATCGAGCGAGCCCGGGCCTGGGGCGAAAGCCTCGCCCGGGCGATGAGGTCGGGCCCGGCTCGGTGACGCTACGGTCGTGTCGGGGAGCCCGGAAGCCGAGCGGCGAGACCGTTGACGAGGATCTCGAGCCCGGCTTTCGTACGCCCCCTCTGATACCGTCGCGGGCATGCGCCTCGCCAGCTCGCTGGCCTCGGAGTCGAGTTCGTCGCCGGCGCTCGATCTGCCGGTCGCAGCATGGGCCTGCGTCTCGAACCAGAGGAAGCCGGTCTCGAACGAATCGAGGATGCTCCAGTTCTCCTCGATGCCTCCGGCGGCGCGCCGAGTCCGGCGTAGAAGCCGCGCAACCGGCGCGCGTAGTCCAGGACCGGGGGCTCGCGGTTGGAGGCCGACGCCAGGAGCTCGAAGGCGCGCGGGTGGCGCCGTGCCATCGCGCGGTACGACCGGGCGACGGCGGTGGCTCCCTCGGCCCAGGATGCCCCGGCAGGCGCGCACAGCTGTATCTCGTCGAGCAACATCGCGACCACGTCTCGCACGATCGCGTCGCGCGATGGAACGTAGTGGTAGAGCGTCATGGTGCCCACGCCGAGCTCTCGCGAGAGGTTTCGCAGGCTCAGCGAGGATGCCCCGTCACGGTCCACGAGGCCCAGAGCCGCCTTGGCGATGACCTGGCGGCTCAGGCGCGGACGAGGAGTCCTTTCGCGCTCTATCTCTTGCGCTCCCGTGCCATGGGGGGTACTGTACCAGACTATCTTGGTACAGTGTACGAACAAGTCGGATGCTCCTTGACGGGCCGGTCGCAGCCGTAGGATGCTGGGCCACCGACTCGGCCACTCAGGGCGAGTTCGGCCGGGACGCACGTGGGAGGTGGTGGGATGACGTGAGCAGGGGGACGGCGCGCGGAAGGGGCCGCCGACGCGCCGGCTCGTGACCTCCGCCAACGTATACGTCATTCCAGGGGGACGTATGGCCGAAGATCTCGTCTTCGCACGCAAAGCCAGCGGCCTCGTGCGCGGTCTCGACATGTGGGACGCGTTCGGCGCCGGACTCATGACCTGCCAGCCCATCGCCACGCTGTGGCTCATGGTGGGCATCGCGCTCTCGCTCTACCCGACCGGCAACCTGCTCATCTCCATCGCCATCGGCGCCGTCACCGCCGGCATCGGCGCGCCTCTCGTCTGGGGCATCCTCAGCGGCTCCATGCCGCGCGCCGGCGGCGAGTACGTCTACAACTCGCGCATCCTGCACCCGGCCATCGCTCTCGGCGCGGTGTTCTGCAACATCATCGCCATCTTCTACTGGAACTGGTACATCGCCACGTGGCTCGGCGTGCCCGCCCTGCAGCTCTTCGCCCAGTACATGGGCTGGTGGGGCTTCGCCGACTGGGTCGCCTCCAACACCGGCCTCGTCGTCCTCGGCCTGCTCGCCGTCATCGTCGGCTTCGTCTCCGTCGCCTTCAGCATGAAGAGCTACGCGCGGATCCAGAAGATCATGCTGATCCCCGCCATCGGCGGCGTGATCGTGCTGATCGTCGCGCTGTTCCTCTCGAGCAAGGCCGACTTCATCGCCAACTGGAACGCGATCGCCGACCGAGTACAAGTCGCTGACTACGAGGCGTTCATCCAGGCCGCCGGCCCGCTGCCCGACACGCTGGGACTGGCGCGGCACGTTCGGCGCCTTCAGCGGCGTCTACGCGCTGTTCGTCTACAACTACGCGATCGCGTACCTCAGCGGCGAGGTCAAGCGCCCGGACAAGGCCCTCCTCGGCGCCAACATCCTCGCCGTCTGGGTGCCGATCGTGCTCGGCTTCCTCACCGTGCTCGGCCTCTACCGCATCATGGCGTTCAACTTCCTGAGCGCCACGGCCGCGCAGAGCTTCGGCGCCGGCGTCGCCCGGCTACACGGCCCCGTACAGCCCCGACTACCTGACGCTCACCTGGATCGCCAGCGGCAAGAACGGCATCGTGGCCTGGGCGATCCTGCTCGCGTTCATCGCCGTCATCTGGCTGGAGATCACCATCGCCATCCTCATCGTCGGCCGCGCCTGGCTGGCCTGGGGCCTCGACCGCATGGGACCCGAAGTGGTTCACCGACGTGAGCCCGCAGTTCGCGCAGCCGTTCAAGAACCTCGCTCGTCGCGGCGATCGTCTTCGCGGTCGGCGTCGTCGTCATGTCCTGTGGCTCAGCGCGTCGCTCGCCGGCCTTGTCGGCGGCGGCCTGCAGTTCGCCTCGGTGTTCCTGATCACCGGCATCTCGGCGCTGCTCTTCCCGTACCGCAAGAACGTGCGCGGCATCTGGGAGGCGTCGCCGTACCGGACCTGGAAGATCGGCCCGGCATACCCGTCGTGAGCATCGGGGCGGTGCTGTACCTCGCCTTCATCATCGCGATGCTCTACTACTCGTTCATCGAGCCCACCACGCCGCCTCACCACGGGCAAGAGCATGATCCTGTTCGTGGCGCGCGTGGGTCGCCGGGCATCATCTGGTACTTCGTCTGGAAGGCCCGCAGCAAGAAGCAGGGCATCGACGTCAGCATCACCTTCGGCGAGCTGCCGCCGGAGTGACGCCGGCCTGACGCCGAAGGCACGTGAACGACCGCGGCCGGGCGGGCCTCGAGGGCCCGCCCGGCCGCTGCCATCGCACCGGACCCGGAGGAGGACACACCATGAGCCAGACCCTTCGATCGGCGCTCGAGGAGCGCGTGGTGGCCGCCGTCCGGGAGGGCCGGGACGAGCTCGTGGCGCTCGCGAGCGACCTCGTCGCGTTCGACACCACGGCGCGCAACGTCGGCGACCCGGCGCGGCAGGAGGCGGAGCTGCAGGAGTACCTGCGCAGCCGGCTGGCCGCGCTCGGCGCCGACGTCGACGTCTGGGAGCCGGAGCCGACCGGCGCCGGCAACCGCGTGGTGCCGGACGGGCTGGACTTCAGCGGGCGGCCGCAGCTCGCCGCGCGCCTGCGCGGCGCGGGCGGCGGCCGCTCGCTCCTCCTGAACGGCCACATCGACGCCGTCTCGTACGAGCCGCTCGAGCGCTGGGCGAGCCACCCGCTCAAGCCCGAGGTCCGCGACGGCCAGCTCTACGGTCGCGGCAGCTGCGACATGAAGGGCGGCATCGCCGGCATGCTGTTCGCGCTCGAGACGGTCACCCGGCTGGGCGCGAAGCTCGCCGGCGACGTCGTCTTCTGCACCAACACCGACGAGGAGTCGAGCGGCGCCGGCTCCTACGCGTGCGCCGCCCGCGGCGTGCGCGCCGACGCCGGCCTCTGCGCCGAGCCCACCGGCTTCGACGTCTGGGTGGCCTGCCGCGGCGGGGTGAACCCGGTGGTCCGCACGCTCGGCCGCACCGGCCACGCCGAGATGCACCACCCGCACTGGCGCGAGGGCGGCCCGGTCAACGCGATCGACAAGATGGAGCTGGTGCTCGCCAGCCTGCGCGCGCTGCGCGAGGACTGGGCGAGCCGGCCGGAGTTCGACCACCCGTACCTGCACCGGCCGCACGTGATCCCCACGGTGATCAAGGGCGGCGAGTGGATGGTCACCTACCCGTCGTCCTGCGAGGCGGTGCTCTCCGTGGTCTACATGCCCGGCCAGGTGAACGGCGACCGCGGCGGGCAGGACGTCTTCGACGAGGTCGAGGCGTGGGTCAGGCAGGCGACCGACCGCGACGACTGGCTGGCCGAGCACCCGCCGGAGTGGGAGTGGCCGTGCGACATCGTGCCGGCGGAGGTGCCGGACGACGACCCGATCGTGGCGGACACCCTGGCCGCCGGCGCTGCCGTCGGGCGGCCCGGCCGCATCAGTGGCCTCGACTCGTGGCACGACGCGGCCGTGTTCACCCGGGTCGCCGGGACGCCGACCGTGTCGTTCGGTCCCGGCGATCTCACCAAGGCGCACACCGTCGACGAGTCGGTGCCGGTGCAGGACCTCGTCGACCACGCGGCGGCCGTCGCGCTCATGCTGCTGCGCTGGTGCGGCGCCGGAGCGTAGACCCTCTTCATCTTCAACGGCGCGGGCAGCGCGGGTTGCGGGTACGATGGTGGGCATTCTCAGCTAGGGAGGCGTGCGGTGGCGGTGGAGGTGCGGTTCGACGAGGCGTCGGGCGTGGTCGAGATGGTCTTCGCCGGGACTCAGGATCCCGAGGAGCTCGACGCGGCCATGACGCGCGCGGGCACGCTCGGGGCCGAGATGCTCACCAACCGCTACCTCGTCGACTGCCGGGAGATCGGCTCGGCGGGGTCGGCGTTCGAGGTCCTCGCGGTCGCGGAGCTCCTCGCGTCCGTGCCTTCGGGCGTGATCGAGCGCGAGGCGGTGGTCCTGCCCGAGGGACGCCGCAGTCGGCCGAGGGACTTCGAGTTCTTCGAGACGGCCTGCCGCAACCGGGGGCTCGACGTCCGCGTGTTCCACGACCGCGACGAGGCGCTCGCCTGGGTCAGCGGAGTAGGCGGGCGGCGGCGGGCGCAGCCGCCGCGCCGCCGCCCGTCCTCGCTTTGGGCCCGCGAGCGCCGCGCCTCGCGCGTCAGGCCGCCTTGCTTTGGTGCAGACCCCCGGCGAACTCCTCCACGATCTTCGCGTTGAACGCCGGGAGGTCAGCCGGCCGCCGGCTCGAGACCAGGCCGTGGTCGTTGACGACCTCCTGGTCCACCCAGCGCGCGCCCGCGTTCTGCAGGTCGGTGCGCAGAGAGGGGTAGGAGGTCATCTGCCTGCCGCTCAGCGCCTCGGCCTCGATGAGGATCCAGCCGCCGTGGCAGATGACGCCGATGGGGGCCCCGCGGCGGACAGCTCGGCGACGAAGCGCACCGAGCCCTGGTCCATGCGCAGGTGGTCGGCGTTGCGTACGCCACCGGGGAGCACGAGGCCGTCGTAGACTCCGGGGTCGGCCCCGGAGACCGCCCGGTCGACCGTGACCGTGGTGCTCTTCTCGTCGTGGTCCCAGAGCTGGATGGAACCGTCCTTCGGAGCGAGGATCTCCACGGTCGCTCCGGCCCGTTCGAGCGCTTCCCTCGGGCTGGTGAGCTCGACGCCCTCGACGCCGTCGGTGGCGAGGATCGCGATGCGTTTGCCTGTCAGTTCAGCCGACATGGATCGTCAGCCTCCTTTCGGGGGATCGGGTGTCACACGAGTGGCGTTCCCGTCCCGCGGGGTAGACAAACGCGGGACCGAGCGTGGGTGGACGAGGCGCCGACGCCTTCGTCAGGTCGCGTCGTCGACGCCGGCGTCGCCAGGGCGGTTGACCACCGTCAAGATTGGGCGCGGCTTCTCTCGCGCATGCTCCGAAGAGACCGTTGTCGCAGCAGATCGGAGTCCCTTCATGCAGACCATCACCGCGAGCCGGACCGCCGCCGCCGACAACCCGCACGGCGTCGACGTCCGTCACCTCTACTCCACGCCGCACGTCGTCGTCAGTCAGATCACCCTGGAGCCGGGAGAGGCCGTCAAGCCACACAAGGCGCCCGTCGACGTGTTCTTCTACGTGCTCGAGGGGTCGCCGACGGTCGAGATCGAGGGCGAGGTCGTGGCGGCCGGGCCGGACACGCTCGTGCCGAGCGCCGCCGGCCGCGTGCACGCCATCCGCAACGAGAGCGGGGGTCGCGTGCGGTTCCTCGTGGTCAAGACGCCCAACCCGAAGGCCTGACGCGCGGTGGGCCGCCGGCGGCCAGGCTGACGCCCGGCACCGCGGCGCTCAGTCGGCGCCCAGATACGCCTCGCGCACGTGGGGGTCGCGCAGCAGCGCCGATGCGTCGTCCGCGAGCGTCACGCGCCCGGTCTCGAGCACGTAGCCGCGGTCGGAGATCTCGAGCGCAACGTGGGCGTTCTGCTCGACGAGGAGGATCGTCGTGCCCTGGGCGTTGATCTCCTTGACGATGTCGAAGATCCTCTCGACGAGCATCGGCGCCAGGCCCATCGAGGGCTCGTCGAGCATCAGGAGCTTGGGGCCTGCCATGAGCGCGCGGCCCATCGCGAGCATCTGCTGCTCTCCGCCGGAGAGCGTGCCGCCGGGCTGGGACTCGCGCTCCCTCAGCATCGGGAAGAGGTCGAAGACGCGCTCGAAGTCCGCCTTGAGGTCCTGCCGGGGACGCGAGAACGCGCCCATCTCGAGGTTCTCCCGCACGGACATCCGCGGGAAGATCTTGCGGCCCTCCGGCGACTGCGAGAGTCCCCTGGTGACGACCTCGTAGGCCGGGCACGCCTGCGAGCTCGCGCCCTGCGTAGCTGATGGAGCCGGAGCGCGGGCGCAGCAGGCCTGAGATGGCGTTGAGCGTCGTGGTCTTCCCGGCGCCGTTGGCGCCGATCAGCGTCACGATCTCGCCCTCGCGGATCTCGAGCGATACGCCCTTGATCGCCTCGATGTTGCCGTAGAACACGTGGACGTCGAGCACCTCGAGCAGCACGGTCGGCCGCCGGGTCCGGCGTCGGAGGGACGGCGGCCATCAGGCGCCCTTCCCGAGGTAGGCCTCGATCACTTTGGGGTCGCTGCGGACCTTGTCGGGCGGGCCCTCGGCGATCTTCTCGCCGTGGTCGAGCACCACCACGCGGTCGGAGCTGCCCATGACGACCTTCATGTCGTGCTCGATGAGGATGATCGTCATGCCCTCGCTCGCGGATCCGGCGGATGAGGCCCATGAGCGAGGCGGTCTCCTGCGGGTTCATGCCGGCCGCCGGCTCGTCGAGGAAGAGCACGACCGGCTCCGTCGCCAGCGCCCGCGCGATCTCGAGCCGCCGCTGCGAGCCGTAGGGGAGGTTCTTGGCGAGCTCCGCTCCATGTCCGCCGAGGCCGACGTAGTCGAGCAGCTCCATGCTCCTGTCGCGGACCGCCTTCTCCGTGCGCATGGCCCCGGGGTGCGCGCGATGACCCGCAGCATGTTGCGTGTGCGAGCGGCAGTGCTGGCCGACCATGACGTTCTCGAGCGCCGTCATCTCGTTGAACAGGCGGATGTTCTGGAACGTGCGCGCGATGCCGAGCTTGGTCACCTTGGAGGGCAGCATGCCGGCGATGGCGTGACCCTTGAACGCGATCGTGCCGGAGGTGGGCGGATAGACGCCGGTGATCGCGTTGAAGAGCGTCGTCTTGCCGGCGCCGTTGGGGCCGATGAGGCCGACGATCTCGTTCTCGCACGCGTGGAAGTCGACCTTGTTCACTGCGACGAGGCCACCGAACGCCTTGACCAGCTGCGACGTCTCGAGGACGCGCTTCTGCCCAGCGTCCACGATCGGCGTGGCCGCCACCGCGTTGTCGCTAGTTGCCGGCATCGGACCATACCTGCCGTTCGTGGTCGGCCTCGGTCTTGCTGTCCGGCTTCATCTCGAGCTTCACGCGCAGCGACCCCAACAGGCCCTGGGGCCGGAAGACCATGAGCAGCACGAGCACGAGACCCATGGCGATGCCGCGCATCTCGGGATGCTCCTGGACGAACGTGAAGTCGCGCAGCCACTCCTGCAGGCCGATCCAGATCGTCGCTCCGAGCACAGGACCGGCGATGTTGCCCATGCCGCCGAGGACCACGAGGCTCAGGATGAGGAACGACTCCATCAGCATGAAGCTGCTCGGCGAGATGTAGTTGAGGTAGTGGCCGAAGAACACCCCCATGGCGCCGGCGAAGAAGGCGCCCGTCGCGTAGGACAGGAGCTTGTAGCGCGACGTGTGGATGCCCATGGCCTCGGCCGCGACTTCGTCCTCCCGGATGGCGGTCCAGGCGCGCCCGATGCGCGAGCGCACGATGCGCGAGATGATCCAGATCGAGATCAGGGCGAGCGCCAGCCCAAGGTAGTAGAGGCTGCGCTGGGTCGTGAAGGCGTACCCGAAGAACTCCGGCTTGGGGATGCCGGCGATGCCGGAGGGGCCGCGCGTGAGGCCGACCCAGTTGTTGGCGACGATGCGGATGATCTCCCCGAAGCCCAGCGTCATGATGGCGAGGTAGTCGCCGCGCACGCGGAGCGTCGGGTAGCCGATGAGCACGCCGGCGAGCGCCGCGAGCAGGCCGCCGACGACGAAGTTGATCCAGGTGAGCCACCAATAGGCGTCGATGTCGACGCCGAACTTCGCCTTGAGGACCATGTTGAAGATGATCGCCGTGTAGTACGCGCCGATGGCGTAGAAGGCGACGTAGCCCAGGTCGAGCAGGCCGGTGAAGCCGACGACGATGTTGAGGCCGGAGGCGAGCACGATGTAGATCACGACGACGGTCATCAGCGTGATCCAGCGGTTGGAGCCCACGAGGAACGGCAGGACGATCGCCAGGGCGAGAAGGCCGAGGAGCAGGAAGCGCTGCCAGCGCGGTGTGCCGTCCCCGGTGAGGGTGGCGGCGATCGGGTTGAGCCGCGTCTGGTACCAGCGCGACTTCTGCCGGCGCTCCGCCGTCCGTGGCGTCGTTCTGTCGGCTGGTCGCTCATCCTAGGCCTTCTGCGAGACGGTCGAGCCGAGCAGCCCGGACGGCCGGAACGACAGGATCAGGATCAGGATGACGAACGCGAACGCATCCCGGTACTGCGAGCCCATCGGCAGGTAGGCTGATCCGAGCGCCTCGATGACGCCCAGGAGCAGCCCGCCGAGAAACGCGCCGGGGATGTTGCCGATGCCGCCGAGCACGGCGGCGATGAACGCCTTGAGCCCGGGATTGAAGCCCATCAGCGGCCACGCGGCATGGTAGACGCCGCCGTAGAGGCCGCCGGCCAGCGCGCCCATGGCCGAGCCGATGAGGAAGGTGAGCGCGATCACCTTGTTGACGTTGACGCCCATGAGTGCGGACGTGTTCTTGTCCTGGGCCGACGCCCGCATCGCGCGGCCCATGCGTGTGCGCTTGACGTACAGGTTGAGCAGCAGCATGGCGACCACGGTGACGACCACGACGAAGACCTGGAAGTAGGTGATCTCCACGTTGCCGACGGCTGAACGCCTTGGGAGCGCCGGCGGCGGTGGTGAACAGCGGGATGTCGGGGAACTTCACCTGCTGGGAGCCGAACATGAACTGGGCCACGTTCTGCAGCAGGATCGAGACGCCGATGGCCGAGATGAGCGCCGCCAGGCGGGGCGCGTTGCGCAGCGGCCGGTAGGCGAGGCGCTCGATGACGACTCCCATGATCGCCACCACCGCCATGGCGATCAGGATGGCCACGAAGAAGTTGAGCCCTGGCATGTTGACCATGACGCCGAACAGGGCCATGTCGTCGCTCATCATCATGATGGTGATGAAGGCGCCGAACATGAAGAGCTCGCCGAACGCGAAGTTGATGAGCTCGATGATGCCGTACACCATCGTGTAGCCGACGGCGATGAGGGCGTACAGGCAGCCGATCATCAGACCATTGACGAGTTGCTGGGCGAGTTCGCTCACGAGTCCTCGGTGTCACTACGCCGTGTCGAAGGGGCGAGGGGCGAGGGGCGAGCGCGTGGCTCGCCCCTCGCCGGGCCTCGACTGTCCTTGCTCTTACTGGGCCGGCTGCTGCGGAGCGGTGACCAGGCCGCCGTTCTCCACGATGACGATGCTGAGCGGCTTGATGACGTCGCCGTTCTCGTCGAACGTGATGGGACCGGAGACGCCCTCGTAGGTGCCGATGGTCGCGAGCGCGTCGTTGATCGCCATGCGGTCGTTGCTGCCGGCCTTCGTGGCCGCCGCGGCCGCAAGCATGACGACGTCGTAGGAGTTGGCGACGAACCAGTCGGGGTTCGCGCCGTCGAACTTGGCCTTGTAGGCGTCCACGAACTTCTGGACCGCCGGGTCGTCCTTGGTGTAATCGAAGAAGGTCGAGACCAGCATGCCCTCGACGGCCGCGCCGCCGAGCTTCGGCAGTTCGTCCGAGGCGTAGCCGTCGGAGCCGAGCATCTGCACGTCCATGCCGAGCTCCTTGGCCTGCTGCGGCGATCTTCGAGCCCTCAGGGTAGTAGCCGGAGAGGAAGATCAGCTCGGGATTGCGCGCCCTTGATCTTGGTGAGCTGCGCCTTGAAGTCGGTGTCGCCGGTGGTGTACTGCTGCTTCTCCACGACGGTGCCGCCGGCGGCCTTGATGCCCTCGTCGTAGGCGTCGGCGAGACCGCGGCCGTAGTCGGAGTTGTCGTACATGATGGCGACGTTCTTGAGGCCCAGGGTCGCGACGCTGTAGTCGGCCAGGCCCTTGCCCTGGACGGCGTCGGTCATGCAGATCCGCCAGATGAACTCGCCCATGTCGGTGATGTCCGGCTGGGTGGCCGACGGCGTGATCATCGGTGAGGCCTGCGGGCTCGTACTTGCCGGCGGCGGCGATGGTGGCACCGGAGAACTGGTGGCCGTCGACGACGACGATGTCGCTGTCGTCGATGAACTTCTGCGCCACGAGCACGGCCTCTTTGGGATCGCCGAGGTCATCGCCGAGCGAGATCGAGACCTCGCCGCCGTTGACGCCGCCGGCGGTGTTGAGCTCTTCCATCGCGAGCTCGGCGCCGGCCTTGTGCGAAGCGCCGTAGGTCGCGTACTGGCCCGTCATGGGGCCGGCGACACCGATCTTGAACGGGACGGCCGCCGCCCCGCTGGCTCCTTCATCCGTTTCGCTGTCGCCGCCGCAGGCGACGAGCCACATGCCGGCGAGCGACATCGCCAGGACGATGACGACCGCCAGAGCAACCTTGCTGCTGGGTCTGTTCACGATTTCCTCCCCCGAGTGAATGAGCGACGAAAGGCACCATACGCGGGTCGAAGGCGCATGCGTGCAGCGCGACGTCGTTAGCGCCGCAGTCTAGAGGTGCCGTGAACGCTCAGTCAAGGTGGCGTGTGGCCGAGGACGAGGCCCGGGTGTCGTCCGGCACCCGGCTGGCGCGAGGCAGACGCGTCGACGGCGGCTCCGCGCGGTGACGTCCCGGCCGCCGGCGGGGGCCTGCCGCCCCCGGCGGCCGGGACGCTCTCAGCTCGGCGAGGCCTCCACGGCGATCAGGCTGAGGCCGAGCTCGTCCTCGAGCGCCCGGATGCGGCCGAGCTGCTCGTCGTCGGGCTCGGCCGCCGGCGCCTGCAGTTGGGGCCCCAGCTCCTCCATGATCTTCTGCAGCCGCTCCTCGCGCGCCGCATCGAGCGAGCGGCAGGAGAAGGCCACCAGGGTCAGACCCAGGTCGGTCTCGAGGGATTGGATCTTGCCGAGTTCATCATCGTCGAGCTTCCTCGCGATCTCACAGAACATGGTGCGCTCCTTGGGACGTCCGCCGTTGGCGTCAGTCTACCCGCAGGCATCGCCGGGTTCAGGCGATGGGCACGTCCGACGACTTCTCCTCCGGGAGGTCGAGCAGCACCTGCTGGCCCCGTGCGCGGCGTGCGGTGACCGCGAAGAGCGCGAGGGCGGCGAGCGCGGTGGCGGCGATCATGGTCCCCATGGACGTCGCCGTCACGGTGCCGCCGAGGGCGATCAGCGGCATCGCCAGGGCGCCGAGCCCCAGGCGCAGCCCGCCGAAGTAGGCCGACGCGGTGCCGGCCACCTCGGGGTGGAGCGAGAGGGCCAGCGCCGTGAGGTCGGGCAGGATGATGCCCATGCCGGCGACGATCACGAAGAACGGCACGGCCAGACCCCAGAGCCCGCCTGCGCCGGTCAGCGCGGAGACGAGGACCGCGACGCCGGCGACCGCGAACGCGACCAGGGCGGCGGCGAGCAGGTCGCGCGGCGAGAAGCGGGACAGGAGACGGTGGTTTGCCTGGCCCGCCGCGAGCATGCCCAGCGCGTTGACGGCGAAGAGCACGCTGTAGGCCGTCGGCGAGACGCCGTACAGGTGCTGGAAGACGAACGACGAGCCGCCGAGATAGGCGAAGAACGCCATGTAGACGAGCGCGCCGGTGAGGGTGTAGCCGACGAAGCGCCCATCGCGCGTCAGCCTGACCATGGTGCGCAGCGCCGTGCCCAGGCCGCCCCGCGACCGTCTCTCGCGCGGCAGGCTCTCGGGCAGCCAGAGAGCGACGGCCACGAGGGCGAAGACGCTGATCGCCGTCAGCGCCACGAACGGCCCGCGCCAGCCCATCAGCCGGAGCATCTGGGCGCCGGCCAGCGAGGCCACCAGCGGCGCCACACCCCCGATGATCACGATCCAGGAGAACAGCTTGGCCGCCTCGCGCCCGCGGGCGTAGTCGGTGACCATGGCGTTGGGGATCGCGAGGCCGAAGGCGGCCGCCATGCCCTGCACAAGGCGCATGGCGATGAGGATCTCCACCGACGGAGCGATGGTGCAGACGACGGCAGAGGCGGTGAACACCGCGAGACCCGCGAGCAGGGTCGGGCGCCGGCCGCGCCCGTCGCTGACGGGGCCGGCGATCAGCTGCCCGAGCCCGAGTCCGATGAGGAACGTCGTGACGCTGAGCGCTACGGCCGACTCGGATGCGCCGAGGGCCTCGGCCGCCGCCGGCATGGCGGGCAGGAAGAGGTCGGTCGCGAACGAGCCCAGCGTCCACAGGCCGCCGAACATCAGGATGATGAGCGCCCGCCGGCGTGGGGCGAAGGCGTCGAACGGTGTGGTCTCGACCACTGTCAGCAGACCGTCATGTCGGCGCAGGTACCGGGCTGGTACTCGCAGCTCTTCGTCCTCTCTCGGTCCCGCCACAGGACGACGGTGAACGTTGCGAGGGCGAGCGCGCCGGCGCCGGCGATCACGAGGCCCATGGAGACGCCGTCCAGGCCGCCGGCGAGGCCGACGAGCGGCGTGGCGAGGGCGCCGAGGCCGAGCCGCAGCGTCCCGAAGAAGGCGGCCGCGGTCCCGGCGGCGCCGGGGTGGAGCGAGAGGGCCAGCGCCGTGGAGTTCGGGATGATGAGGCCGACACTGGCGACGAGCACGAACAGCGGGGCGGCGAGCGCCCAGATCGGCAGGCCTCCAGCGAGGAGCACGAGGAGCACCACGACACTGGCCGCCAGATAGACCACCAGGGCCGCGAGGAGCAACTGCTGTGGCGAGAAGCGGGCGAGCAGCCGGTGGTTCAGGTCGTTCGCCCCGAGCATGCCCACGGCGTTGACGGCGAACAGCAGGCTGAACGCCGCCGGCGAGACGCCGTACACCTCCTGGTAGACGAACGACGAGCCGGCCAGGTAGGCGAAGAACCCGGCGAAGCTGAACGCGCTGGTGAGCCCGAGCCCCAGGAATCCGAGGTCGCGGCCGAGCGCGAGGAGGCTCCGGAGGAGGGTGCCGACGCCGGCCTTTGACCGGCGTTCGCGCGGCAGGCTCTCGGGGAGGCCGGCGAGCACGGAGACGAACAGCGCGGCGCCGATGCCCGCCAGCACGAAGAACAGGCCGCGCCAGGAGACGACGCGCAGCAGCTGGCCGCCGATCAGGGGTGCGATGATGGGCGCCACGCCGCCGATCATGGCGAGGCGGGAGAACAGGCGCGCGGCCTCGCGGCCGCGCGCGTAATCCGTCACCGAGGCGTTCGAGATCGCCATGCCTGCGGCTCCGCCCAGGCCCTGCAGGAAACGGGCGGCCAGCAGCACCTGGACGTTCGGCGCGACGGCGCACAGTACACTCGCGACGGTGAAGAGCAGCAGGCCGGCAAGCAGCGGCCGGCGGCGGCCGTGGGTGTCGCTGAGGGAGCCGGCCTGCACCTGCCCGAACGCCAGACCGAGGAGGAACATCGTGACGGTCGCCGCGACCTGTTGCTGGGTCGCGCCGAGGTCGGTGCTCAGCGCGGGGAGCGCTGGGAGGTAGAGGTCGATGGAGAACGGCGCGATGGTGCCGAGCGCGCCGAGGGTCCCGACCACGGCCATGCGGCGGCCGGGGCTGAAGTCGTTGAGGGCGCCGGGGTACTGCACGGTCTCCGAACCCTACCGTGCGGGGTGCGCACCGGCCAGCGAGAGAACCGGCCGCTGCGGGTAGAGTCAGCACTGGCCGGCCGGCGTGAGGCCGCCGGCCGTCCCCGGACGAAGGAGGGGCCTGGTGCGGATCCTGTACGGCGTGGCCGGTGAGGGCATGGGCCACGCCACCCGCTCGCACGCGTTCCTCGCCGACCTCGTCGGCGACCACGACGTGCTCGTCGTCGCCTCCGGGCGCGCGCACGACTACCTCGCGCAGCACTTCCCCGAGGTGCGCGAGATCCTCGGGTTCTCGCTGGCCTACGAGGACAACGCCATCCGGCGCTGGGAGACGGTGGCCCAGAACCTCCGCGGCGCCGTGAGCCGCTGGCCGGCGCAGGTGCGGAGCTTCTACGAGGTGGCGCGCGACTTCGAGGCCGACGTGGTGGTCAGCGACTTCGAGTCGTTCGTGCTCACGGTCGCGCGCCGCGAGCGCGTGCCGGCGATCAGCGTGGACAACATCATGATGCTGGACCGCTGCCGCCACGACGAGGGCATCATCGGCGGCGACACCCTGGACTTCGAGCTGGCGCGGCAGATCGCCCGCACCAAGGCCGCCGGGCTGCACTGGGCCGTCGTGCCGACGTTCTTCCGCCCGCCGCTGCGGCGCCAGGCCACCACCCTGGTGGCGCCGGTGCTGCGGGAGGCGGTGCTCGCCGCCCGGTCCGAGCCGGGCGAGCACCTGCTCGTGTACCAGACGGCGGCCGGCAGCGAGACCCTGGTCCGGACGCTGCACAAGACGGGGCTGCCATGCCGGCTCTACGGCGTGCGCCGCGACCTCACCGAGGACCTCGTCGACGGCGAGCTCGTCTACCGGCCGTTCAGCGAGTCCGTCTTCCTCGACGACCTGCGCACCGCCCGCGGAGTGATCGCCGGAGGCGGCTTCTCGCTGCTCTCCGAGTGCGTGTACCTGCACAAGCCGGCGCTCTCGATCCCGGTCGCCGGCCAGTTCGAGCAGACGCTCAACGCCCGCTACCTCGAGCGCCTCGGCTATGGCGAGTACGCCCCGGCGCCGGCCGAGGACGCCATCCTCGCCTTCCTCGAGCGTATCCCCGACCACGAGCGCCGGCTCCGCGACTACCACCAGGACGGCAACAAGGAGGCGCTCGCGGCGCTGCGCGAGCAGCTCGCGCGTGTGGAGGCCGGCGAGGCGGGCCGGAAGCGCAAGGCCCGTCCCGCGACACCCCGCTCCGACGCCGATCCCGCCGCGGGGGCGCCCGCGTGACCTTCGCCGTCGCCGCACCGCTGCTCTGCGCCATGGCACTCGTGCTCGCGCTCGTCGAGATCGAGGTCGAGGGCGCGTACGGCTGGGCGGAGAAGCTCCCGACGCCGTACCGGGTCAGCGGCCCTCTCGCGCGGCTGTTCGGCGCCGTCCTCGGCGGCAAGCCGCTCACCGGCTACAACCTGCTGATGTTCGCGTCGACCCTGCTCGCCTTCCACCTGCCGTTCGCGTTCGGGGCGCCGTGGACGGCGGCGAGGGAGCTGGCGCTGCTCGCCGCCTGGGTCTCGTGGAGCGCGCTGTGGGACTTCCTGTGGTTCCTGCTCAACCCGGCCTACGGGTGGCGGCGGTTCCGGCGCGGCAATGTGTGGTGGCACCGCCACTGGCTCTGGCGGCTGCCGCTCGACTACTGGGTCGCCGTCATCGTCTCGCTGGCGCTCGCCCTCGCCGCGCAACTGGCGCAGGGAGCGGAGGCCGGCGGAGGCGGAGCCTCCACCGCCGGCTCACCGGCCGGCCCCGACCCGTCCGCCGGCTTCTCCCCGCTCGCGGCCCAGGCGCTGCTCCTGGCCGTCTTCGCGGCGTGGGCCGTGCTGAACGGCCTGGCCTCTCCGCTCTACGGACGGCTCTACCGGCACACGCACGCGGCGAGGTTCGACGAGCGCGCCCGCGTGCCCATCACTCCGCCGCCGGGAGAGGCTCCGTCTGCGCCGCCGCCGGCCGCGGACGCCCAGTCGGCTGCGGCGGCGACTCAGGGTGGCACGGCGAAGACCGCTGACCCGCCGGGCGTCGATCGGCAGGCGTAGCGCGCAGAAGACGCCGCGGTGCGAGCCATCCCCGCTGCTCAGCCTCCGATCGCCAGAGTCTGCTCGCTCAGCCGGCGCTGGTGCTTCTGCGTCTGCTCGCGCAGCGTGTCCACGGCGGCGATGACCTCCGGCGGGTCGCCGTCGTACACGACGAAGATCTCCGACTCGATCAGGGTGTCCTCCAACTGCAGAGCGATGTGGAACGCCTCCTGCAGAGGGAAGCCCGCATCCGGCGTGAGCTGTGCCAGCTTCCGCAGGCGGGCGGTGTCGGCCTCCACCTCGGCGATGTCGTAGGCGCGGTTCTCGACGAAGGCGGCCAGATCGTCGCTCTTCTCGGCCAGCGAGCGCAGCAGGGCGCCGTGGCCGTGCTCGTCGCGAGCGAGCGACGTCCAGAGGCCCTTGAACTCGGGGAACTCGGCCGCGTAGGCGGAGTACAAGGCGCTCATCGCCTCCTCGTGCTCGGCGAGGGCGAGGACGACGGCGCGAGGATCGGTGCTCATAGGTCACTCCTCAGGCGGGGCTGGCAGATGCCTGGCGCATCCGTGGCGCGATGACGCCGGAGACTACCTACCCGTCGGCGCGCACTTTGGGGCACGGTGCCGTCAGCGTCACTCGCGTTCCGCGATGCGGATTCTGAGACCGCTTAATGGAACGATTCCCTTGACAGCGAGCGGCGCGGCCTGTAGTCAGGGTGTGTGAGGAGCCCGCAGCAGTCCCCCCAGTCCATCGCCGGCCGCGGCATGAGCGGCGGCATGATCCTGCTGTTCGCCGTCGCCGTGGGCCAGGCGGTCGCCAGCAACTACCTGGCCCAGCCGCTGCTCGACACCATCCGCGACGTCTTCGGCGTCTCCACGGCCGTCGCGGGGCTGATCGTCACGGCCTCCCAGGTCGGGTACGCGGCAGGCCTGGTGCTGCTGCTGCCGCTCGGCGACCTCTTCGAGCGCCGCCGCACCGTCGTCACGCTGGCGGCGATCACCGCCGCGGGCCTGGCGGCTGCGGCGGTGGCTCCCTCCATCGGCCTCTTCATCGTGGCCTGCGGCTCGATCGGACTCACGTCGGTCATGGCGCAGCTCCTGGTGCCGTTCGCGGCCACGCTGGCGACCGAGTCGGAGCGCGGTCGCGTGGTCGGCAACGTCATGAGCGGCCTGGTCCTCGGCATCCTGCTGGCGCGCACGTTCTCGGGCCTGGTGGCGCAGGCGGCGGGCTGGCGCGCCGTCTTCGTGCTCGCCGCTATGCTCATGGTCGTCCAGACCGTGGTGCTGTACGTCAAGCTGCCGCGCTTCAAGCAGTCCGCCGGGCTGCCGTACCACAAGCTGCTGGCGTCCACGGCGGCGATCGTGCGCGGCGAGCCCGTGCTGCGCCGCCGCGCGCTCTTCGGCCTCCTCTCGTTCGCCGGGTTCAGCATCCTGTGGACCACGCTGGCGTTCCTGCTCTCGGCTCCGCCCTACGAGTACTCGGACGGCGTGATCGGGCTGTTCGGGCTGGTCGGCGTGGCCGGTGCGATCACGGCTACCGTCGTCGGCCGGTTCACCGACCGCGGCTGGGTGTACTGGCTCACCGGCGGCTCCGCCCTGGCGATGCTGGCCGGCTTCGTCTTCCTCTGGCTCGGGCGGGACTCGCTCTGGCCCCTGATCGTCGGCATCGTGGTGCTCGACGTCGGGTCGGGCGGCGTCCACCTCAGCAACCAGAGCGAGATCTACCGGCTGCGGCCGGCGGCGCGGAACCGCATCAACTCGTTCTACATGACGTCCTGCTTCATCGGGGCGGCCGGCGGCTCCGCCCTGGCCGCCATCGCCTACGACCAGTGGGGATGGGCGGGCACCTGCGTCCTGGGTCTGCTCGTCTCTCTCGCCACGGTCGCCCGCTGGGCGACCGACCGGCAACGGCCGCTCGCCGAGCGCGAGCCCTACTGCGAGGCCGATCCGCCCGTATGACCGTTCATCGATCCGTCACGACCGCCCGCGCGGCCCGCGCCGCGACACCGGTCCGTCACCTGAGGAGGAGACAGACATGAGGTTCATCGACGCCCACCTGCACACCGACATGATCGAGGACGTGCAACTCCAGAAGCTCGTGATGATGGGCATGGAGGCCGCGGTCATCCCGAGTCCTCACATGTTCGTCGGCACGCACGACGCGGACACGGTGCTGCTCCTCTGGGAGCGCTTCCTCACGATGGAGGCGACCACCGCGAAGACTCTCGGTTACGAGGCGTTCACCTCCATCTCGGTGCCGTTCTTCGGCGTGAACCGCGCCGACGCCGAGAAGTGTCTCGAGCGCATGCCCGAGTTCCTCGCCAACGACCGCGTCGTGGCGATGGGCGAGATCGGCCTCGACTGCGGCACCGAGTTCGAGGAGTGGCTGTTCCGCGAGCACCTCAGGCTGGCCAAGGAGCACGACCTCCCCGTCATCCTGCACACGCCCATCCGCCTGGCGCCGCAGGGGCAGACCGTCACCCCACGCGTGTTCGAGATCATCAAGGAGGAGGGGTACCCGGTGGAGCGCTGCGTGTTCGACCACGCCGGCGAGGAGACGATGGAGTTCCGCATGAGCACCGGCGGCATGGTCGGGCTCAGCATCTGCTGGGACAAGATGCCGCCGGAGGCCGCCGCGCACATCGTCATCGACCACCCCGAGTGGCGCGACCGCCTCATGGTCAACTCGGAGCTCGGCGGCATGGGCAACGACTACTTCATGGTGCCGCGCGTGCAGCTGGCGATGAGGCTGTTCGGCCTCGACAAGGAGACCATCGACGCGGTCTGCTACCAGACGCCGCGGGACTTCTTCAAGCTGCCGGTGGACTGAGCGCTGTGTTCCACGACATCCCTGAATCTGTCGCGGCGCGGATGGCCGAGCTGAAGGAGCGCGGCGTGCGCGACCGCGCCGACGGCACGCCGCGCATGCAGCGCCTGCGTGAGGTGCCGCTCGAGGTCGGGCGGTTCCTCGCGATCCTGGCGGCGAGCGCGCCGGACGGCCGCTGGGTCGAGATCGGCACCAGCGCCGGCTACTCGACCCTGTGGCTGGCGCTCGCCGCGCGCGAGACCGGCCGGCGCGTCACCACCTTCGAGATCCTCGAGTGGAAGGTGGAGCTCGCGCGCGAGACGTTCGCGGTGGCGGAGGTCGAGGACGTGGTGGAGCTCGTGCACGCCGACGTGCGCGCCGGGCTCGAGGGCGTGGAGGGCGTCTCCTTCGCGTTCCTGGACTCCGAGAAGGAGGACTACCTCGAGCTGTACGAGCTCGTCGTGCCCAAGCTGGTGCCCGGCGGGCTGCTGGTCGCTGACAACGTCGCCGACTTCCACGACGAGGTGCAGCCGATGCTCGACCGCGCCGAGGCCGACGAGCGCGTCGACGCCGTCGTCGTGCCGTTCCTGACGGGGCAGCTCCTCGCCCGCAGGAGGGCGTGATGGCCACGGTCGAGGAGCTCTGGGCGGCGTTCGTCGAGGCCCGGCCGGACCTTGCCGGGCCGGAGACCACGTACGAGGCCTGGCACTTCTGCGACAACCAGGCCGACGCCGACGAGCTCGTGGAGCTCGTGCTGGCCGGGCGCAAGCGGGCCACGGCCGGCGCCCTGTGGTCCTACGAGGCCGAGGGCGAGCCGGTGCCGCGTCCCGGCAGCCTGAGCGTCGTCACCGACTGGAGCGGCGCCGCGCGCTGCGTGATCCGCACGACGGCCGTCGAGACCGTCCCGTTCGACCGGGTGAGCGAGGAGTTCGCCGCCAGCGAGGGCGAGGGCGACCTCTCGCTCGCCTTCTGGCGCGAGGCGCACTGGGCCGCGTTCTCGCGCGAGTTCGAGGGCACGGAGCGCTCGCCGGCCCCGGACATGCCGGTGGTCTGCGAGCGCTTCGAGGTCGTCTTCCCGGCCTGACCGCGGCTGCGGGCGCTATCGCCGCCCGGTCCGGTCCGGGCTGCTGCCCCAACCGGGTTCGGGTCTCGGAGTGGTGTCGTCTCCGGAGCCCGTCTGTTCTGCGACCACAGTTGCGGGTCCGGTGTGACCACAAGTCCGCCGGACGAGGTCGTCGCCCGCCAGGGCGGCGCCTCCACCCGGCCGGCGCCGGAGGTGTGACCACATCCCGCGGGAAGTTGTGGTCGCACGACCGAGGCCCCCTGCGGGTGCATACGGACGGGCCCGGCGGAGGCGCTACGCCTCCGCCGGGCCCGTCCGGCTCTTGCGGCCGCGGCCGCCGGGTGTTGTGCCGGCGTCAGGCCTTCGGCTCGCCGGTCACTTCCGGAGCCTCGGGCGTCTCGCCGGCCTCGCCGGCGGGGGTGACCTCGGTGGCTTGCGTCGACTCGGCCTCCGGCATCTCGGCCTCGGCGACCTCGGTGGTCACCGTCGTGGCGGCCGTCGGTCTCGGCTCTCGGCGGCGGCCTCTCGGCGACGGCCGTCTGCATCGGCGCCGGCGGCTCGGGGGCGGTCAGGGGCGCCGGCGGCAGCGGGGCGGGGCCCGCCGGCGCCGCGATGTACTGGCGGTCGTAGTCGTGGCTGGCGAAGTACGCGCCGACGATCACGGCGATGGTGAACGGGGTGGTGATGATCCCGACCCAGCCGTTGGCGACGGCGCTGACGGCGAAGAAGACCACGATGAGCGCGAGGTGCTCCCAGAAGCCGTTGTCGACGACGCGGTGGTAGCTGGCGGACATCGCCTGGCCGAGCCCCATCCTGCGGTCGACCATGAACGGGAAGACGTAGATCCAGATGGTCGCGAGCAGCACGCCGCCGACGATGGTGAGGGAGGCGAGCCCGATCAGGACCACCAGCACGATCGCCGCCCAGAGGTAGCTCCAGAAGCGGTCGAAGCAGGAGAACACGTCGCCGATCTCGGCGCGGCGCCCGTCGCGCATGCGGAGGACGGCCATGTTGTAGAGCCCGGCGGTCAGCGGTCCGGCCAGGATGCCGAGCGTGATGATGGAGAGCACGCCGGCGATCAGGGCGCCGACCAGGAACGGGACGATGTCGGCGGTGAAGGCGTTCCAGCCGTTCTTGAAGGCGAGACCGATGTCGAGGCGAGGTCTCTGGAGGGTGGATGTGGTGGCGGTGACTGTCATCTTGGTTCCTTTTCCCGAGGGGTGTGTTGGCCTGATGACAGCCTAGGACGACGGCGAGCCGCAGTCGTCACCCGCCGGGCGGAACCTGGGGTCAACTGCGGGAGGAACCTGAGCCGGCGGCGTCCCCCCGCAGGGGCACGCCGCCGGCGCGAGCAGGGGGAGGCCGGTCCCCGGCGGAGGACGCGGTGGCGCTGGGTCTTAGAACGCCATCGGGTACGTGTTGGGCCACTGGCTCGGGCCCATGCCTCGACTGAGGGCGTAGGCGGTGGCGCGGATCTGCGCCCATCCGTTGTAGATGCTCTCGTGTCGCCAGGGGTTCCAGCTGCCGGTCCAGGTGCTCGGGTAGTACTGGAAGAGCCCCTTGTACATCCCTCCGACCGTCCGCCGTCCGCCGGACTCCAGCATCATCATGCGGTGCAGGCCGGCGGCGCTGATGCCGTACTTCTTGCAGGCGATCGCGATGAGCGGCTTCCACTTGCCGCGCCGGTTCCACTCGGCGATCTGCCGCAGGGTGCGGAGCTTCTTCTCGAGGCGCCGGACCTTGGCGGTCCAGCGGCGGGCCAGCTTCTTCGCCCTGGTGGCGCGCTTCTGCGCCGCGGCGACCTCGTCCGCGGTGACGACGCCGTCGGCGAGAAGTACCGCGGCTACCGTCGGGTCCATGGTGACCGGCGGCAGCGGTGCTGCGATCGCTGGGTCGGTGGCCCCGCCGCCGCCGGTCGCCTGGGACAGCACGAGTGCGCCGGCCAGGTCGAAGCTCGCGGCCTGCGCGCGGTCACGCGCACGCTCGCGCTGCTGCTTCGCGTGGCGCAGTTGCTGCTTGAGATTGGGGATCGAGGGTTCCTTGGCCAGGGCCGGAGCCGCGGCGATGCCGGCGGTGACCACGGCGACGGCGATGAGGATGATGAGAGTCCTGAGACGCACTGCGTCCTTTCCACGTGATGTCCCACGGGGCAGCGGCGATGCCTGTGCCCGGCGGGCTGTTCGCACCCGCGCACCTGCCACCGCACGGCACGACCGTCAACAGGGAGGGGAGACGGATCTGCGGGGGCGGGGCGCGAGGGCGGGGTCAAGAGAGCGGCGGCCGGCCGCGGCCCGGAGGGCCCGGGCCGCGGCCGGCACGCCTCAGAACGACATACGGTACGTCAGCGGCCAGATGCTCGGGCCCATGCCGCGGCTGATGCACTTGGCCGCGAGCTGGATCTGGGACCAGCCGTCGTAGATGCTGTGGTCGCGCCACTCGTTCCAGCTCATCGCCCACTCGCGGTACATGAACTGGAACAGGCCGTGGTACGGCCCGCTGCTGACGTGCCGCTGCCCGTTGCTCTCCAGCTTCATCATGTGGGTGAGCCCGGCCGCGCTGACGTGGTAGCGCTGGCTCGCGATGGCGATGAGGGGCTTCCACTGGCCGCGCCGGTTCCACTCGGCGATCCGGCGCAGCTGGCGGATACGCTTCTCCAGCTCCCGCACCTTGACCGACCAGCGGCGCTCCACGCGCTTGGCGGCCGTGAGCCGGGCCTGCAGCCCGGCGATCTCGTCGGCTGTGACGACGCCGTCGGCCAGCAGGGCGGCGGCGAGCGCGGGGCTCATGCCCGCCGGGACCGTCAGGCCGTTCACGGCCGTGTCGGTGGCCGTGGGGTCCGGGGTCGTGGTGGGGGCCGGAGCGGACTGGTTGCCGCCTGTCGCCGCGAGCAACTCGCGGGCGCCGGCCAGGTTGGCGGCGGCGGCGACCACGCGCTCGTGGGCGCGGTCGCGCTTGTGCTTCGCGTGCTGCAGGCGCTGCTTCAGGGTCGAGATGGAGGGGTCCTTCGCCAGAGCCGGCGCGGCGAACACGCCGGAGGCGAGCAGGATCAGGGTGAGGCCGATGGTGAGTTTTCTGAGACGCACAGTGTCCTTCCCACGTGGTGTCCCGGACGGCAGCGACGATGCCTGTGCCGTACGGGCTGTCCGCGGGCCGCGGCGTGCCGCCGCACGACGTCACCGTCAAGAAGGAAAGGGGGGACGAATCTGAGCGGGGCGGGGCGCCACGGGCGCCGCTTGTCGTAGATTCGTGCTCCAGTGAACACGATTGTGAAGCCCGGCGCAACCCGAGGCCGCAAGCGGCTCCGCCTGCCGCAGCGGAGCTCCGTGACCGGCTGAGCGGCCGGAGCACTCAGTCTGTCGTTTGGTCGGCCGTTCTCAGCCAGTCGCCGGCCACGGCGCCGCTGTCCTGACGCCGGCTAGCGACTCCGCTCAGCGCCGCACGTCACGGCCGATGCGCGGGCGGCGCTCGTGCCGGCGATGTCGTAGCGAGGCGTGTCCAGTGCCGGCAGCTCGTCGTCCTACGTCTCTATGGCGACCGCGATCCCGGCGGCAGTGGCCGCGCACTGCGCGACGGCGCATCTGCCTGGACCCCGTGGCGGAGCAGGCGCGCCGCGTCATTCCGCGCTCGCCGGCTCGAGCCTGTGCTACCTGTCGTTCTTACTGCTACTTACAACGTGGCCATGTATTCGCGCGGCGTCACGAGTGCTCACCACGCTGGCATAGGTGAGGCGGCGGGCGTCGGTCGCCGCCCGGCCGGCGTGTGTACACTTGGCGGTGGGTCGGCGCCGACGGCGCCCGCGGGACCTTGGGGGTGGTGCGCGATGAGAGGTCGTCTGTCGTTCGGGCTCGGCGCCGTGGCCGCGCTCGCCGTGGTGCTGTGCGCGCCGGCGGCGTGGGCGCCGAGTGCGAGGGCGCTCGAACCGGTCTTCCAGGTGAACGCCGGGGCGACGTACGCTCGCGGGCCACACGTCACCGTCGGCGACGCCGGCTGGACGCCCTTCTTCCGCCCGGGCGTGGTCGTCTGGGACGGAGGCAGCATCATCGCCGGGCACCCGTCCGAGCCCGCCTACAGATTCCCCGCCCAGACGCTCTCGATGGTGCCGAGGGCCTGCGAGAGCTTCGTCTCCGCCTCCGCCGGCGCCCGGATCGACGACATGCTCGAGGAGGGCCCCACGGAAGTGGACGCGCGCTTCCAGCCGGAGGCGGACCTCAACGTCTGCCTGGTGCTTGCCGGCGGTGGTGACTTCCGCGCCGGCGCCACCGCGGCGTTCATGTACGAGTCGGTGCGCGCGTACTGCGAGCAGCGTCACGCCGCGGGCTTCCGGGTGATCGTGCTCACGGTGCTGCCGTGCCACCGCACCGACACGTTCGAGGTCACGCGCATCGCATTCAACGCCATGCTCCGGGACGGCTGGAGCGACTTCGCCGACGGGCTCGTCGACCTCGGCGCCGACCCGCGCATCGGCGACACGGGGGACGAGTACGACGCGCAGTTCTACCTGGCGGACCAGCTGCACCTCACCCACGCCGGCAACACCGTGATGGCCTCCGTGGCCGCTCCCGTGCTCGCCGCGCAGCCCTGGCTCTCCGCACGCTGCGAGCTGCGCCTGCGCGACGCGACGGGCGTCTGGGGCGAGTGGCGGCCGTGGTCGGCGACGACGAGCCTGTGGCTCGGCGACTTCCAGGGCGTGCACGTGGTGGAGGCGGAGTACCGGCTCGACGGCGGGGAGCCGGTCGCCATGTCCGACACCATCTTCCTCGACAGCGTGCGGCCGGAGCCGCGGGCGCTCCGGACCGCCCCCGTGCGGCGCGGCAAGACGGCGGTCCTCCGCTACCGGGTGGACGACGCGCAGCCTTGCGGGCCGACCAGCACCGTGGTCGTGGAGCTCAGGACGAGGTCGGGACGCCTGCTGAAGACGTTCGTGCGGCGCCGGGTGCCGATCGGCTGGCCCGCGACGGTGTCGTTCACGTGCACGCTGCCGAAGGGGACGTACCGGTGGCTCGTGCACGCGCGCGACACCGCCGGCAACCCGGACGTCGCGCCGGACGAGGGCAAGCTCATCGTGCGCTGACGCCGGGCGGCGCGCGCACACGCCGCGCGGGCGGCCCGCGCCACTCGCGGTCCCGCCGCTCGGTCAGGCGGTCTCGGCGAGCAGGGCGCGGATGGCCGCTTGCGGGTCGTCGGTGACCGGCGCTCCGTGGTCCAGGCACAGTATGCCGAACTGGAGGTCGAGCAGCCCCTCCACGCTCGTCCGTGTCGCCGCCGGGTCCTCGTGGAAGGCCGGGTCGATGAAGTGCAGGCCGCCCTCCGCGTCGGCGCCGAGGAGGTCCGAGCAGAAGACGATCCCGGGGTCTCCCTCGTAGAGGAACGAGTAGTGCGGCCACTCGGGGCCGGGCGTGCGGAACGCCTGCAGCCCGCCCGGCAGCCTGTCGCCGTCCTGGTAGCTGTGGTCCGGCTGCTCGTCGGCCGCTTCGGCGTCCGCGGGGAGCCAGACGTCTATGCCGAACTCGCTCCGGTACCGCCAGGCCGCCCGTTGGTGGCAGCGGGCGGTGAGCAGCACGGCCATGGGACGCGGCAGGGCGCCGAGCGCCGCGGGGTCCAGGCGCACCGGGTCGACGAGCACGAGTCCCTCTCTCGTGAGCAGCGCCTGGGAGCTCGAGGTGTGCCCGCCGATGTTGCTGTTGCTGATGCTCCAGTGCCAGAGGCCGGGGACGACCTCCCGGGCGGCCGGCGCGATCTCTCTCGGTTCGGTCATCGCTCCTCCAGTTCATCGTGCGCGTCGGCGGGCGGGGCGCGGCGCGGGCGCCGGCGGCGTCAGTGGGCGGCGGCGCGGGCGTCGCAGTAGCGCAGGATCGCCGCCGCCTGGCTCTCGCCGTCGAGTCCGGCCTCGGCGAGCACCATGTCGCCGGGGCCGCTGCCGAGGTAGTGGCCCTGCTTGAACGGGTAGAGGCTCGCGGCCCGGCCGGCCTCGCTCGTCACCCAGCGGTAGAGCGTCGGCAGGGTGAAGCCGGTGATGCCGACGGCCTCGGCGGCGCGCGCCTCCGGCAGGATCGCGCGCCGCTCGTCTTCGGGCAGCAGGTCGAAGAGCTCGGCGCTGGCGACGTAGTAGACCAGCGCGTCGACGCCCTTCTCCTCGAGGATCGGCAGCGCCTGCTGCACGAAGGCGTAGGTCACGGCGCTCTCCTGAAGGACGACGGTGACGTCGGGGACATCGCTGTCGCGGAGCCGGTACACGCCGGAGACCGCCGCCTCGGCCGGCGCCAGCCCCAGGCCCGGCCGGTCGAGCACCGGCTCGCTGGGGCGGGTCACGAACGCCGAGATCACCGCGGGGCGCTGCGCCAGCGCGGCCGCCGTCAGCGTCCAGATCTCCTGCGGCTCCCACGGCACGAGCGAGACGGCCGTCCCCCTGGGGAAGTCCTCCTGCAGCAGTTGCAGCGGCTGCGGGTCGGCGTGCGTGGGCCCGTCCTCGCCGGTCTTGAGGCCGGCGTGGGCGCACACGAGGATCATCGGCTTGAACGGCTCGCCGGTCACCGACTGCTTGGCCTGGGCGCCGATGGCGTGCAGGCGCGCCGCGATGTGCCCGAGCGGCGCCATGAACGCCCCGTAGGAGGAGCCGACGCCGAGGTCGTGGCCGTAGGCGCTGATGCCGCTGAGTACGCCGGCGATGGCGTCCTCGCAGATGCCGCCGACGGAGAGCAGGCGGGCGTCGAGGTTCGCGTGAGCGTTCCAGAAGCCGCCCGGGAAGCCGCCGGCGATGGCGTTCACGCTGGTGGAGCCCATGAGGTCGGCGGAGGCGACCAGGAACGCGCCGCCGCTGGCCGCCTGCAGGTGGTGCAGGGCGCGGCCGAGCTCGCCGCGGAGCGTCGTGGACGTGCCGGGCTCGAGGCGCAGCTCCTCCGGCGTCGCCTCCGGCCCCGGCGCGACCTGCGCCGCCGCCTCGGCGAGCTCGTAGGCGTCGTCGACGCGCGCGGCGCCGGGCCGGGGGGCCCGCTCCCGCGCGTCGAGCCGGTCGCGAGCGGCCGCGAGCCGCTCCGCGAGCGCGGCCGCCATCGGCAGCTGCGCGTGCACCTGCGCCCGTATCGCCTGCAGCGCCGTCCAGAAGCAGCGCTCCCTCACGGCCGCGCCGTCCGGGCCGGCGCAGGCGCGGTCCGCCGGGTCGCAGGTCGGCCACTCCAGCTCGGCGCCGGTCACCCGGCTCAGCTCCGCGACGGCTTCGTAGAAGCCCTCGGAGCAGAGCTTGTGCCCGGCGCCGTGGCTCGCCTTGCCCTCGACGCCGTATCGCCAGCCCTTCTGCGTGTGGTAGACGATCGCCGTCGGCTGCCCGGTGCCCAGCGCGAGCGCGTGCCGCTGCGCCGCCACGACCTGCTGGAAGTCGTGGCCGCCGGGCACGTCGATGACGTTCCAGTCGTGCAGGTAGAAGAGCTCGCGCGGGTCCCACTGCACGTAGTCCCCGGGCACGTCACCGGCGCGACACACGTGATCGGAATCGATACTCGCCTGGTTCCAGTCGAGGTGCATGACGACGTTGGCGAGCGACGCCGTCCCGGCCGCGGCGAGCGCTTCGCCACGCGGCCGGGCGTCAGCCCGCCCTCGCCCTCCATGATGTGCACGCGCGGCGCGTCCGCCCCGTACCTGTCGGCCGCGCCGATCGCCAGACCGATGGAGCTGGCGACGCCGACGCCGGAGGCGCCCGTCGCGAGCTTGACGAACGGGGTCGCCGGCGTCGGGTGCCCGTCGAGCGCCCGGGCGCCGTACTCGCGGAAGAGCGGGGTGGCCGTGATCGGGTTGCGCCGGAACCCGAGCAGGTCCTCGAGGCGGAGGCGCTGCTCCTTGCCCGCGGGCAGCAGCGCCGGGTCGGCCACCGCCGCCACCTCGTCGCGCAGCGCCCACATGGCGTAGAGCCCCATCGCCTTGTGGCCGGCCGCGTAGCTGACGAGGTCGGCGTCCGGCCGCTCCGGGTCGGAGAGGTCGTAGTCCATGGCGTCGAACAGCGTGGCCGCGACCGCCCGGCCCGACGAGATCGAGCCGCCGGGGTGGCCCGACGTGGGCACGTAGTTGAAGAGGAGGGCGCAGAGCGAGCGATAGAGCAGGTCGAAGGCCTCGAAGCGGGCGAGCTCGTCCGGCGTGAGCGGCCCCTCGGGCGGCATCACCTCCGTGATGTCGACGTAGATGCCGCGTCGCGGCCCGAAGGTGAACCCCATGATCCCCGCTCCTCTCTTCGGCGTGTCGCGTGCTGGACTATACCAGCATTCTACGCCCTCCAGGCGCTCGCCGGCCCGCCTACTTCAGCGTGTACACGGTGATCGTCCCGTCGTACCCGGGGCCTTCGTCGGGCGGGAACCGCTGGCTGAAGTACACGGTGAAGTTGCCGGGCTTGAGCGGCCCGATGGTCATCGCGTTCTCGGTCTTCAGCTTGAAGTTCACGTCGGTCGGGTTCATCGAGTAGCCGAACCCGGTGCCGTAGTCGGCGTTGATCAGCCGGAACGTCAGGATCACGGGAGGCGACTCGGGGCCCGTGAGGTCCCACGCGAGCCGCACCTGGGTGCCCAGCTGGTGCGTGCCGAGGTTGAGCTTGACGGGCTCCTTGCCCGAGACCTCGGCCGAGAGGACCGTCTCCCACGTCCCCTTGTCGTCCTCCGCCGACGAGCCGCATCCGGCGGCCGCGAGGGACAGAGCCACGAGCGCGAGCGCCGCGAGCGCCACCACGATCGTCCTGGTCCGGCCGCGCATCGCTTCCCTCCTCACGTCGCCACTACCGTGAAGCTGCTGCTGACCGGCGTACCCGCCTTCACCATCGCCCACACCGGGCAGATGTGCGTCTCCGAGAGCTCCAGCGCGTGCCGCACGCGCTCCGGGTCGACGTCGCCGACGACCGTGAACGCGAGGTCGATGTCGGTGATGACGGTGGGGTGCTCGTCACGCCGCCGTCCGCGCGCCGCGACCTCCACTCGCTCCACCGGCTCGCCGTCGCGGCGCAGGAGGACGGCGACGGAACTGCCGCTGCAGCCGGCCAGGCTGGCGAGCAGCAGGCGCAGCGGCGTCATGCCCTGGAGGTCGCCGTCCGCCCCCGGTGTCCCCGGCAGCGGGTAGTCGATCGTCACCTCGTGTTCGCCGTCCGTGATCGCGAACTCCATGGGGCCCTTCTGGACGGCGTGGACGCTGAGCTCAGACGGCATGTGCTGCTCCTCGACGCGGGTGATGCTGGCGCCGCGATTCTCTCAGGTACATGGGTGTCGCGGCCAGTGAGACCGGGAAATCATCTCCGTGACGCGGTGTGCGGCGCGGCACTCAGCCCGCGACTCGACGACAGGAGGCGAGAAGGCATGATCGAGGTCGTGCTCTGGTCCGACATCGTCTGACCGTGGTGCTACGTCGGCGCGTCGCGCTGGCTCACTGCGCTGGAAGAGCTCGGCGACGAGGCGAAGGGCCTCACCTGGCGCTTCGCCGCGTTCGAGCTCGACCCGGCCGTTCCGGCCGAGGGCGTCGGCTGGCGCGAGTACATCGAGGCCAAGTACGGCCCCGGCGCCGTCGAAGGCATGGGCGATCATCTGGCACAGGCCGCCGCCGCGGACGGCCTGCCCCTGGTCGGCCTCGACGATCTGGCGCGCCGGCCCAACACGTTCCTCGCGCACAGGCTGCTCGCCGGCGCGCTCGAAGAGGGTGAGGACGAGCACAGCGAGCCGGTCCGCCAGGAGCTGCAGCAACGCCTCGGCCTCGGCCTGCTCTCGGCGTACTGGGGGCGTGGCGAGGACGTCGGCGACCGCGAGGTGCTCGAGCGTCTCGCGGCGGCGGCCGGCATGCCCGGGGACCGGGTCGTGGCCGCCCTCGAGGACGACCTCACCGCGACCGCCGTGCGCCTCGACGAGCGGCGCGCCGCCGAGTTGGGCGTCCGCGCCGTCCCGACCTTCGTGTTCGGCCGGCGCTTCGCCGTGAGCGGCGCCCAGCAGCCGCAGGCGCTCGTGGACGCCGCCCGCCGTGCCCTCTCCGGCGCCTGAGCGCCCGGCGCCTCCTGTTCGCTTCGGCGCCGCGTCCGCCCGGCGGAGACTGGGCCATTTCTTGCGCGACGGGGTATGTCGCGATTCCGCGGAGCACTACCAAACGTACGTGCAAACACCCCATGGGGCTTCTGGACGTACGTTTGGTGGTGCTCGTCCGCAGCGGACATGTCCCTTCACCCTGCGCATCCGCGAAGCGCGCGCACACACGCGCGCGACAGGCCGCCTCGATTGTGACCCGCCGTGCTCGAACGTATCATTGAGGGCTGAGAGACGCCCCGCGGGGCGCCGTAGATCAACCGTCCGGTCCCGGGCCCTCCACTCTGCCCCTGGAGGGAGGCAGTCGCCGAGCCAGTGCCCGACCGGCGCAGAGGAGGCTGCATGACCGACGCCGCCGTCGCCGTGGCGGGTGCCTGGACCACCGACCCATCGCTCCTGCCCGACGAGCTCCACGGCGCCTTCCGCGCCGTCATGGGCTGGGGCGGCATGGCCGTGTGGGACGACTCCGTCGACATCGTCGACCTCACCCGCGAGTACGCCCGCCAGACCGTGCAGGAGTGCTGCGGCCAGTGCTTCCCCTGTCGCATCGGCATGCACGAGGTCGGCGACATCCTCGAGGAGATCTGCGAGGGGCGCGGGACCGAAGAGCGTCTCGCGCGCGCCTACGAGCTCGCGCAGCACGTCGCCGAGGCCTCGCGCTGCGACCTCGGCCGCTCCGGCGGCTACGCCGTGCTCGAGTCGCTCGAGCAGAACCGCGAGGCCTTCGCGGCCGCCGTCGCCGCCGGCAAGCCGATCCCCCGTGGCGTCTACGCGCGCGCCGTCGTCGCTCCGTGCATGGCCGCCTGCCCGGCCGGCGTGGACATCCCCGCCTACGTGGAGCAGCTGCGCATCGACGAGGTCGAGCGCTCGTCCGAGGCCGTGCGCAAGCGCTGCCCCATGCCGGCCACCATCGGCCGCGTCTGCGTGCGTCCCTGCGAGGACGCCTGCCGCCGCGGCTCCGTGGACGAGCCGGTCGCGATCCGCACGCTCAAGCGCTTCGTCGCGGACAGCGAGGCCGAGATCGAGCCGCGCGTGCTGCCCGGCAAGCCCCGGGTGGCCATCATCGGCGCCGGGCCGGCCGGCCTGGCCTGCGCCTACTACCTCGGCCTCGAGGGCGTCAAGAGCACCATCCTCGAGGCCCTGCCCGAGGGCGGCGGCATGGCCGCCGTCGGCATCCCCGACTACCGCCTGCCGCGCGCAGGTGCTGCGCGCCGAGATCGGCCGTGTGGAGGCCCTCGGCGCCGAGATCAAGTACAACACCCGCTTCGGCGTCGACGTGACCATGGACGAGCTGTTCGAGCAGGGCTACGAGGCCGTGTTCGTCGCCGTCGGCGCGCACCAGTCCGCGCGCATGGGCTGTGAGGGCGAGGACGCCGGGTACCAGGGCTTCATGCCCGGCGTCGAGTTCCTGCGCGAGATCGCCTTCGGCAACGTCCCGCTCAAGGGCAAGACGATGCTGGTCATCGGCGGCGGCAACGTGGCCATGGACTGCGTGCGTTCGTCGCGCCGCATCGGGTTCGACGACGTCAAGCTGCTGTACCGCCGCACCGAGGCGGAGATGCCGGCCGACCAGGTCGAGATCGTCGAGGCCAAGGAGGAGGGCGTCGAGATGGTCACCCTCGTGGCGCCGACGAAGATCATCGCCGAGGACGGCGTGGTCAAGGGCCTCGAGTGCCGGCGCATGCAGCTCGGCGAGCCCGACGCCTCCGGGCGCCGCCGCCCCGAGCCGGTCGAGGGCTCCGAGTTCGTCATCCCCTGCGACTGCATCGTCCCGGCCATCGGCCAGGTGTGCTCGGTCGACCAGCTGATGCCGAGCCACATCGAGGTGAGCAAGTGGAAGACCCTGGAGGTCGACCCGCTCACCATGCAGTCCGCCGACCCGCGCGTGTTCGGCGGCGGCGACTGCTACACGGGGCCGAGCAGCCTCGTGGCGGCCCTCGGCGCCGGCCGCCGCGCGGCAGAGTCCATGAACGAGTTCCTGCAAGGGCAACCCGGTCGGGCCCGCCGCCGGACGTGCGGCTCGAGCACGCGATGCTCGAGGTCGTGCGCAAGGAGGCCGAGCAGCCGCTGCCGTTCACCGGCACCACCGAGAAGCTGCGGCCCATGGTCGTGCCGCCGGAGGTCCGCATCCAGTGCTGGGACGAGGTCGAGGGCTCGGTCAGCGCGGCCGACGCCCGGCGCGAGGCCGAGCGCTGCCTGCGCTGCTATCGCATCGCCGTGGGGGTGGTGTGATGGCGGCTCCGCAGATCACCATCGACGGCCGGGCGCTCGACTTCGAACCCGGCCAGACCATCCTCGACGTGGCGAGCGCCAACGGCGTCGCCATCCCGACGCTCTGCTACCTGCCCGAGGCGGGCCACCGCGACGTGTGCCGCCTCTGCGTGGTCGAGGTGGCCGGCGCGGGCAGGCTGCTGCCTGCCTGCAGCACGCCGGCCACCGAGGGCATGGACGTCCAGACCATGAGCGACCGCGTGCGGAGCTCGCGGAGGTCCACGCTCGAGCTCCTCATCAACTCCGGCCGCCACACCTGCATCACCTGCGACGCGCTCGGCGAGTGCGAGCTCAGCCGGCTCGCCTACGAGTACCAGGTGGAGCCGCCGACCGACCTGCCGGCGGCCGACGAGTTCCCGTTCGCGGAAGACAGCTACGTCGATCCGCGACTACTCCAAGTGCATCCTCTGCGGCCGCTGCTGGGCCGCCTGCACCGCCATCCAGGTCAACGGCGTGGTGCCGCACCCCTCCGGCCGGCGCGCCGAGCGCGCCGGCGGCAAGGACTGGTACCCGCTGCCGGACCTCGAGCAGTGCGAGCTCTGCGGTCAGTGCGTGGACGTCTGCCCGGTCGGGGCGCTCACCGAGCGCACCGCCAAGGGCGTCGCCCGCAGCTGGGAGCTGCAGCGCATCCGAACGACGTGCGCGCACTGCGGCATGGGCTGCCAGACGGTGGTCCATCTCAAGGACGGCGAGGTGGTCAAGGTCACCGGCGCCGGCGACGTGCCGCCCAACCGCGGCCGCCTGTGCAAGCGCGGCCGGTTCGCGGTGCTCGAGCCCGACGAGCGCGCCCGGCTCGAGGAGCCGCTGGTCCGCAAGGACGGGCAGCTCGTCAAGGCGAGCTGGGACGAGGCGCTCGACCTGGTGGCCGAGAGGCTCGGCGCCGCGGCGCCCGGCGAAGTGGCCGGCCTCATCGCGCCGGTGTGCACCAACGAGGAGGCCTACCAGGCGCAGAAGTTCTTCCGCGCCGTGCTCGGCACCAACGACATCGACCACCGCGCCGCGCCGACGTCGGGCGTCTCGCTGGCGAGCACGGGGACGGGCGCCGGCGTGTGCTACACCTCCGGCGCCCTGACGGTGCTCGAGGAGGCCCGCGCCGTCCTGGTGGTCGGCGACGGCGAGGTGGCCGACCACCCGGTGGCCGGCACGGCCCTGCGCCGCGCCGTCCGGGACGGCGCCCACCTCATGGTGCTCGACGCCGGCCACAGCGACCTCGGCGACGCCGCCGCGGTGCGCATGACCGTCGCCGCGGCACAATCCCCGAGGTGCTCAACGGCATCATCGCCGTGCTGCTCGCCAACGAGCTGCACAGCCGCCGCGAGGCCGGTGACGTGGTGCCGCACGAGCGCGAGCTCGAGGCGATGCTCGCCGCCGTCCTCCCGGAGCGCATCGCCGAGGACGCCGGCGTGGACGCGGCCACCATCCGCGCCATCGCCGCCAAGCTCGTCGACGTGCGGCCGGCCGTGGTGTGCGCCACGCTCGGCGCCACCGACGACCTGGCCGGCACCGGCGCCGCCGTCGTCAAGCTGCAGTCGCTGCTCGACGACCTGGCCGGCGCCCGCAGCGTCGCGCTGCCGCTCGGCGCCGGCAACGTCCAGGGCCTGGTCGGCATGGGCGTCGCCCCGGACCTGCTGCCCGGCGGCGACCCGGTCACGGACGCCGACGCCCGGCAGCGCCTGGCCGACGCCTGGGGCGTCGCCTCGCTGCCGGCAGAGCCCGGCCGCGCCACCGCCGAGATCCTCGCCGGCGCTCAAGGACGGCGCCGTCAAGACGGCGTGGGTCTGGGCCAACGAGGCCGCTTCGTTCGGCGACGCCGCCGACGTGCTCGCCGCCGTCGAGGCGGCGGACTTCGTCGTCGTCCAGGGCGCCGTGCGCGGCGACCTGGCCGAGCTGGCCGACGTGGTGCTGCCGTCCGTCGCCTGGGGCGAGGAGGACGGCACGTTCACCAACGCCGAGCGCCGCATCAGCCGCCTGCGCCGGGTCCAGCGCCCGGCCGGCGCCGCCCGCCCCGGCTGGTGGGCGTTCCGCGAGGTCGCCAAGCGGCTCGGCCACGAGTGGCAGTCCGGCTACCCCAAGGCGGTGTGGGAGGACGAGATCGCCCTGCTCATCCCGTCCCTGGCCGGCGTGACCTGGGCCGAGATCGCCGAGTACGGCCTCTGCTGGCCGGCGCCCGCTCCGGTCCCGGCCTGAGCGACCGCGCCGGCCCGGGTCTGAGCCCGGCGCCGGCCTGACCGCACGCCCTCCGACGCGGGGCGGCGGACCGACCCTCCGGGTCTCCTCCGCCGCCCCGCTCCGCGCGTGCGCATCCCTGCCGTCGCCGAACGGGGGTCAACGCTTGCGGCCCGACCGCCGCGGGAAGGCATCAGCCAAGGTCCACCCGCGCACCAAGGAGCCATGCCATGTTGTGCAGCCTCGCCACCAAGCTCGACCAGGGCCAGATCGCAGGAGATCGAGACGCTCGCCAAGGACATGGGCACGCCGATCCTCGCGTTCGCCTGCCACCAGATGGACGCCGCGCCGATCGACGCCGCGCAGATCGACAGGATCAAGGCGCTCGAGGACAAGCTCGGCGTAGCGCTGGTCGCGGTCAGGAACTAGCGCGCGTCCTCGCCGTAGGCATCGAGCACGATGTCCACGGCGGCGGCGAACTGCGCCGGGTCCCAGCGCGCGATCGCCTCGACGTAGTCGGCGAGGTCGCCGGCATCCGGCGGTGCGGGCGCCGGCTCGCCGGCCGCCGCGGCCGTCTCCCTGGGCGGTCGGCGGCCTGCCGGCCCCACAGCGTCGCGAACCCGAAGCCCACCACGCAGGCGGAGAGGATGTGCAGCAACTCCGCCGCCTCCTCGGGCGTGAGCCCCGCCTGCTTGAAGAGCAGCAGCATGCCGAGCGTGCCCTCGCCCGCGGTCGGCGAGAAGGACCCGCCGCGGGCGATGATCGGGATCGCGTTGGGGTGCCGCTGCATCAGGCCGTTCAGCGCGAGCCACATGCCGCGCACCTGCTCGCGCCAGTCCGCGGGCGCGGGCGGGGAGAGGCGCCGGCGCCCGGGGCCGCGTCGGTCGGGGAGGCGCCGCCCGGGCCGCACCCTCCGGCGGCGCCATCTCCCGCCAGAGCTTCTCGGCGACGCCGGCCAGGATGGCATCCTTGTTCGGCAGCTGCCGGTAGATGGTGACGGGCTCGACGCCCAGGTCGTGCGCCAGCCGGCGCATGGTCAGGGCGTCGAGCCCCTCCTCGTCGATCACGACGAGCGCCGCGTCGATCACAGCCTCCGCCGTGACCGGCCCTGTCCGTCCCTTGCCTCGCGCTCGCTCAGCCATGTCCGCTCCTCGTCTCGCGTCGCGGGCGAGCTGGTGAAGAAGGCCCTTGACACGCCCGTGTAAACGCTGTTACGGTAACGACGTTACAGTAACGCTGTTACCTCGACACGGTACAGCAAACGCGGACACGGCGCAACGCCGGGAGGCAGGACCATGAAGCTCACGAAGATCGCCCTCATCGTCATCCAGCTGCTGGTCATGCTGAACGCCTTCGGCGGCGGCTACTACGGCCTCGCCGGCGCCAAGGACATCCCGCTCTCCTGGCTCGACGGCAGCCCCTTCAGCAGCTTCTTCATCCCGAGCCTGTTCCTGTTCGTCGTCATCGGCGGCGGCATGCTGGTCGCGACGCTCGTCTGGTGGCGCAAGAGCAGCCTCGCCCCGTGGGTCTCTCTCGGCATGGGCGTGACGCTCATGCTCTGGATCGTCGCCCAGGTCTCCATCATCGGCTACGTGAGCTGGATGCAGCCGACGTCGTTCGTCGCCGGCGCGGCCATCGTCGCGCTCGCCGGCGTGCTGCTCCGCGCCGCGCGGCGCGCCGAGGTGCCCGCGACCGCCTGACGGCGCCTCCCGCGAAGGTCGAGTCACCGATGCCCGCCGGCGCTCCCCGCGCCGGCGGGCATCTCTGCGTGTGGCGCGAGGTGTCGGTCCGAGTGAGCGTCGACGGGGTCGCCGAACCGCGCGCGCGGGGAGGGGGATGCGGCGCAGGGGAGGGGGTATGCGTCGCGGGGGTCGGCTCCTCATGCGGTGCCTCATCCGGTGCCGCATGCGGTGCCACATCCGGTGCCGCATGGGGCGCCGATCGCCCCGAACGACACCATCCCCTCCGCGGGGTCCGCGCGAGCAGCGCCTGGGTGGGGCCCGGCCGATCAGCGGCAGGCGGCCCTTGACAGCAGCGCAAAGACGCGTGGACTTGTGACGCCCCGCACATGCCGCCGGGCCGCGGGATGAGCGCTTCTGTTCGCCCCGCGGCCCGGTTTTCGCGCATTTCGGTGCTGTTAACGTGCGCCGATGTTCGACATTTTGTGACAACAAGCACAATGCTTTACCTGCGGTTGCGCCATGTCGTACAGTCGCGCACACTAGCTTGCGGATACCCCCCTAGGTTCCTTGTCAAGGGGCGACGCCCCGCCTCCCCCGGCGGCCGCCTCCCCGGAGCCGTTCGCGCGAGGAGGCACGAATGGAGCAGCTTGCCCTGATCGTCCCGGGCATGTGGGCCGACCACCACGTGATCGCCGTCCGAGGCCTCTTCCGCGAAGCGGAAGACGTCCAGGTCACCGGCGCGAGCGCGATGGATGCGACGCTCAGCCTCGAGTACGACCCGGCGAAGACAGACCCGCAGAAGATCGCCGCCCAGCTCGAGCAGGCCGGCTACACGGTGGGTGAGGCGGCCGACGCCGAGGCGCCGCCGACGGACAAGCCGGCGTGGAACTACGGCCGGCGTGCGCGTCACCGCCACCGACCCGGCCGATCTCACGATGTCGGGCGACCACCGCAAGTACTGATCGCCGACCGTTCTGTGCGCATCCGTCCCGTCCACGAACCGCCCGGGCGTCCGGGCCGCTCGCACGTCGCGGCCCGTTGATGCGCGCGGGTGAAGGAGTCGCCTCATGGATAACGAGACCAACGACGCCGCCAAGCCGGTAGCCGCGAAGAGCATCGATCCGGCCGCCCTCGAGATGCTGGCGCATGCCGAGGGCTGCGGGCTCGACACCGCGTTCTCGCGCGCGGACACCATGAAGCCGTGCCCCATCGGCGAGTCCGGCGCCTGCTGCCGCATCTGCTCGATGGGTCCCTGCCGCCTCGTCGGCAAGGACGCCGAGGAGAAGACCGGCATCTGCGGCGCCGACATGGGCACCATCGCCTCGCGCCACTTCGCCCGCCAGGTCGCCGGCGGCGTGGCCGCCCACTCCGACCACGGCCGCGACATGGCGATGACGCTGCGCGCCGTCGCCATGGGCGAGGCCGCGGGCTACAAGGTCAAGGACGAGCAGAAGCTGCACGTCGTGGCCGACTACCTCGGCATCCCCACCAGCGGCCGCGAGGTCAACGAGATCGCCCTCGACGTGGCCGACGTCGCGCTCTCGAGCAGTTCGGCCAGCCGCACGGCGAGATCGTCTACACCAAGCGCGCGACGCCCAAGCGCCAGGCCTGGCGCGAGCTGGGGATCACCCCTCGCGCCATCGACCGCGAAGTGGTCGAGGTGCATGCACCGCACCCACGAGGGCGTGGACCTCGACGCCGAGAACATCCTCAAGTCGGCGCTGCGCTGCTCCCTGGCCGACGGCTGGGGCGGCGCCATGCTGAGCACCGACATCAGCGACATCCTCTTCGGCACGCCGAGCCCGCTCTCGTCCGAGGTCAACCTCGGCGTGCTCAAGGCCGACCAGGTCAACGTCATCGTCCACGGCCACGAGCCGACGCTGTCGGCGATGCTGGTCGAGGCCGCGCGCGACCCCGAGCTCATCGCCGAGGCCAAGGCGGCCGGCGCGGAGGGCATCAACCTCGCCGGCATCTGCTGCACCAGCAACGAGATCCTCATGCGCTACGGCATCCCGGCGGCCGGCAACTTCCTGCACCAGGAGCTGGCCGTGCTCACCGGCGCCGTCGAGGTCATGGTCGTCGACGTGCAGTGCATCATGCAGGCGCTCGGGCCGCTCTCCCAGCGCTTCCACACCAAGCTGGTCACGACGTCGCCGAAGGCCAAGATCCCGGGCGCGACCCACGTCGAGTTCGACGAGCACCGCGCCCCCGAGACGGCCCACGAGATCGTGCGCATGGCGATCGCCAACTACGCCAACCGCGGCCCGGTCCACATCCCCGACTACCACGAGCCGCTCGTCGCCGGCTTCAGCCACGAGTACCTCAACTACATGCAGGGCGGGTTCCACCGCGGCTCGTTCCGGCCGCTCAACGACGCCATCATCGCCGGCCGCGTGCGCGGGCTGGCCGGCGTCGTCGGCTGCAACAACGTGCGCGTCACCCAGGACGAGGGCATCGTCGAGATGATCAAGCGCTTCATCGCCGACGACGTCATGGTCGTGGTGACCGGCTGCGCCGCCAACGCCGGCGCCAAGGCCGGCTACCTGAGCCCCGAGATCCTCGACCACGCCGGCCCCGGCCTGCGCGAGGTCATGGAGGCCATCGGCATCCCGCCGGTGCTGCACCTCGGCTCCTGCGTGGACAACTCGCGCATCCTCACGGTGCTCACGCAGGTCGCCACCGAGGGCGGCCTCGGCGAGGACATCGACGACCTGCCGGCCGTCGGCCTCTGCCCCGAGTGGATGTGCGAGAAGGCCATCGCCATCGGCACCTACTTCGCCGCCTCCGGCGCCCACGTCATCTTCGGCGTGAGCAGCCCGGTCGAGGCCTCCACCGAGGCCACGCGCCTCATGACCACCGGCTGGGAAGAGATGGTCGGCGGCGACCTCGAGTTCATCCCGGACTGGGACGCGATGTACGCGCGCTCGCTCGAGCTCATCGACGCCAAGCGCGCGGCTCTCAAGCTCCCGGCGTACGACCCGAGCCAGTACGGCGACAGCGGCGACAGCCTCTTCTTCGCCGAGATCAAGAAGTACCTGGCCGACAAGGCCGCCGAGGCCGAGCGCGGCGTCGAGACCGTCGGCTCGCCCGTCTACCCGCTCGCCGACGGTCACAGCCACGACCACGGCGACGGGCACACGCACAGCCACGTCCCGACGATCACACCCACGGCGAGGGGGAGGCCTGATGTCACGCTACATCGCGACCCGGGCCATCCGCGGCGCCCAGGGCATGGTCCGCGAGGCCGAGGAGGCCGTGAACGCGGCCCTGGCCGAGCTCGGCCCCGACGCCCCGGTCGCCTTCACCAACACCGCGTACTACCTGCCGGTGATCTACGCGTTCACCGGCGAGAAGGTCGAGAAGCTCGGCGACCTGCCGCCGGTCATCGAGCGGGCCAAGAGCCTGCTGCACCCGGTCCCCAGCGACAACATGTGGCTGCCGTACCTGGGCGAGACGCTCGACAGCGGCATCGCCACCCTGTTCGCCGAAGAGGCGATGGAGGGCGCGCGCTTCGCCCGCGGCACCGAGCCGCAGGTGATCAAGCTCGACCACGCGCGCGCCGACGGCGCCCGCTTCACCGGCGGCGACCTCGGCGTGCACGGCGACAAGATGAAGCTCAACGGCCCGATCGACGACATCCAGCTGCGGGCCTGGGGCATCCAGCTCGTGGACGGGCGCATGCCCGGGTTCTGCGCCATCGTCGGCTGCGCCAAGAGCAACGAGGTCGCGGTCAAGATCGTCCGCGAGCTGCAGAGCCGCGGCATCCTCATCTTCCTCAGCGGCAACGTCAACGGGCGGAGCATCATCCACCAGTTGCAGGAAGAGGGCATCCAGCTGGGCTACGACACCTTCACGGTGCCGTTCGGCATCGACACCATCTCCGCCGTGTACGCCCTCGGGTTCGCCGCCCGCTCGGCGCTCACGTTCGGCGGCATGGACGCCGGCAACGCGCGCAAGATCATGCTGTACAACAAGTACCGCGTGTTCGCCTTCGTGCTCGCGCTCGGCGAGGTCGACGACCTCAAGTACGCGACCGCGGCCGGCGCCATCAGCTTCGGGTTCCCGACCATCGCCGACACGCGCATCCCGCAGATCCTGCCGACCGGCGTGACGACCTACGAGCACGTCGTGAGCATGCCGTTCGACGAGATCCCGGGCGCGGACGACATGGAGCGCACGGAGAAGCTCATCCAGCGCTGCATGGAGGTCCGCGGCGTCAAGGTCAAGATCGCCAAGGTGCCGATCCCCGTCAGCTACGGATCGGCCTTCGAGGGCGAGCGCATCCGCAAGGACATCATGTACGCCGAGTTCGGCGGCAAGCGCTCCAACGCGTTCGAGTTCCTGCGCATGAAGCCGGCCGACGAGGTCGAGGACGGCAAGATCACCGTCAGCGGCACCGACATCGACGGCATGGAGGAGGGCGGCGCCCTGCCGCTCGGCATGGTCGTGGACGTCTCCGGCCGCAAGATGCAGACCGACTTCGAGCCCATCCTCGAGCGCCAGTTCCACTACTTCATCAACGGCGTCGAGGGCATCCAGCACAACGGCCAGCGCGACATCGCCTGGACGCGCATCAGCAAGAGCACCTTCGGCAAGGGGTTCCGCCTGGAGCACTTCGGCAAGGTCATCCACGCGCGCATCCACGAGGTGTTCGGCAACATCGTCGACAAGGTGCAGGTGCACCTCACCACCGACCAGGCCGAGGTGGACGAGCTCATCGAGGTCGCGCGCGTCGCCTACGCCGAGCGCAACGAGCGCATCGCCAACCTCACCGACGAGTCGGTCGACACCTTCTACAGCTGCCTGCTGTGCCAGAGCTTCGCGCCCAACCACGTCTGCGTCATCAACCCGGAGCGCGTGGGTCTGTGCGGCGCCTACAACTGGCTCGACTGCAAGGCGAGCTACGAGATCAACCCCACCGGCCCGAACCAGCCGGTCGCGAAGGGTCTCGTCATCGACGCCGGTGATGGGCGAGTTCAGCGGCCCCAACGAGTACATCTACCAGAACTCCAACCAGGCGGTGGAGAGGGTGACCCTCTACTCCATCATGGAGGCGCCCGCTGACCTCGTGCGGCTGCTTCGAGGCCATCATGGTGCTCGTGCCCGAGGCCAACGGCTTCATGATCGTCAGCCGCGAGGACCCGAGCATGACGCCCTGCGGCATGACCTTCAGCACCCTCGCCGGCACCGCCGGCGGCGGCATGCAGACGCCGGGCATGATGGGCATGGGCAAGTACTACCTCACGAGCAGGAAGTTCATCTCGGCGACGGCGGCATGAAGCGCATCGTCTGGCTGAGCTCCAACCTGCGCGAGAGCATGCGTCCCGCGCTGCAGGAGGTCTGCGAGCGGGAGGGCATGCCCGACCTGCTCGACAAGATCGCCGACGAGACCGTGGCCACCTCGGTCGAGGAACTCCTTCCCTTCCTCGAGGAGAAGGGGCACCCCGCCCTGACCATGGACCCGCTGTTCTGAGCCTTATCCCTGAGCCCGTTCTCCTGACACCCGGAGGGTGCAGATGACACCAGTCGAGATCCCAGCAGAGAAGTGGTCCGGCGCCGTGCGTGAGGTCACGCTCGGCAGCAGCTACGGCGGTGGGACGCGTGGCAGCACCGTGACCGTGGGCGGCGAGACCGCCCTGCCGTTCCTCGGCTTCGAGGGCGCCATGCCTCACCGGCCGGCGATCGCCGTCGAGGTGCAGGACATGCACCCGGAGGACTGGTCCGCCGAGCTGCAGGCGGCGTGGGGCGACGCCATGGACGACGCCGCCACGTGGGCGCGGAAGGCCGTCGATGCCGGGGCGGACCTGATCGCCCTGAAGCTCCGCAGCTGTCACCCCGACCAGGGCGACGGCTCCTGCGAGGACGCCGTGCGCACCGTCGAGCGCGTGCTGGCCGCCGTGCCGGTGCCGCTCATCGTGTACGGGCCCGGCTCGGCCGACAAGGACAACGAGGTGCTCGTCGCCGTCGCCGAGAAGACCAAGGGCGAGCAGCTCGCCCTGGGCCTCTGCGAGGACAAGAACTACCGCACCATCGTCGCCGCGGCGCTCGGCAACGGGCACGCGGTGATCGCCCAGACGCCGATCGACGTCAACCTGGCCAAGCAGCTCAACATCCTCATCAGCGACATGGGCCTCCCGCTCGAGCGCGTGCTGATGGACCCCAACACCGGCGCCCTGGGCTACGGCCTCGAGTACACGTACTCGGTGATGGAGCGCCTGCGCCTGGCCGCCCTCATGGGCGACTCGATGACGCAGCAGCCCATGATCTGCACCGCCGGCGAAGAGGCGTGGCGCCAGAAGGAAGGCCGCGCCGAGGGCGACGTGCCCGAGGCGTGGGGCGCGCTCGCCGAGCGCGGCGTCGCCTGGGAGATCAGCACGGCGACGACGCTGCTCGAGTCCGGCGCCGACATCCTGGTCCTGCGGCACCCGGCCAGCGTGAGCGCCATGCGCGACGCCCTCGACGACCTGACGAAGGGAGCCTGAGCGATGGCCCTCAGCGGACTCCAGATCTACAAGCTGCTGCCCCAGACGAACTGCAAGGAGTGCGGGTTCCCGACCTGCCTCGCCTTCGCCATGAAGCTGGCGCAGAAGGGCACCGAGCTCGACAAGTGCCCGTACGTGAGTGACGAGGCCAGGACGGCGCTGGACGCCGCGTCGGCGCCGCCCATCAAGCTCGCGACGATCGGCGCCGGCGAGCGCGCCTTCGGCGTCGGCAACGAGACGGTGATGTACCGGCACGAGAAGACGTTCGTCCACCAGCCCGGCCTCGTGGTGCGCGTCAGGAGCGACGCCGCCGACCTCGGCGACGTGGCGGCGCGCGTGGCCGCAGTACAGCGTCGAGCGCGTGGGCATGACGCTCACGCTCGACGGCCTCGCCGTCGAGGACGCGGGCGGCGGCGCGGACGCGTATGCCGCCGCCGTGGCCGCCGCACGCGCGGCCGCTCCCGGTCTGCCGCTGGTGCTCATGAGCGCCGACGCGGCGGCGATCGACGCGGCTCTGGCCGGCGGCGCAGCCGCCGAGAAGCCGCTCGTCCACGCCGCCACCGCGGCGAACTGGCAGGCGATGGCCGAGGTCGCCAAGAAGCACGGCTGCCCGCTGGTCATCAAGGTCGCGGACGGCGACCTGGACGGCCTCCTCGAGCTCTCCGGGCAGGTCCGCGGCGCCGGCGTGGAGGACCTGGTCCTCGACCCCGGCGCCACGACCCTCGCCGGCGAGCTCGCCGCCGCCACGCAGCTCCGCCGGCTGGCGCTCAAGAAGGGCGCGCGGGACCTTGGCTACCCGCTCGTCGCCGTCGCGGCGGCGCCGACGTGGCAGGCCGAGCTGGTGCGCGCCACCCAGGCCGTCGGCAAGTACGCCGGCGTCATCATCCTCGACCACTTCGAGCCGGCGATGCTCTACTCGCTGCTCACGCTGCGCCAGAACATCTACACCGACCCGCAGAAGCCGATCCAGATGGAGCCCAAGCTCTACGAGATCGGCTCCCCGACCGCCGACAGCCCGGTGCTCATCACGACCAACTTCTCGCTCACCTACTTCTCGGTGGCGGGCGAGGTCGAGGGCGCCGGCATCCCCACGTGGCTGCTCGTCGCCGACAGCGACGGCCAGTCCGTGCTCACCGGCTGGGCGGCCGGCAAGTTCGACGCCGAGAAGATCGCCAAGACGGTCAAGGGCTCCGGCATCGAGAGACATGGTGAGCCACAAGAAGCTGGTCATCCCGGGCCACGTGGCCGGGCTCTCGGGCGAGGTCGAGGAAGAGCTGCCCGAGTGGAAGATCATGGTCGGCCCGCGCGACGCCGTCGACATCCCCAACTACATCAAGAACGTCTGGGGCGCATAACGGCTCATGCAGTGCCCGTGCTCTGAGAAGGAGGCCTCGTGAACGAGGCCCCGGCCAAGCCCCGGACGGCGATGGCGAACATCACGTTCGCGCCGTCCGGCGAGACGATAGAGGTGCCCAAGGGCACGAGCCTGCTCGACGCGGCGATCCTCTGCGAGCTGGACGTCCCTGCCCCGTGCGCGGGGCAGGGACGCTGCGGCCGCTGCAAGGTGCGCGTCGTGAGCGGCGACGTGGAGCGGCGCAGCAGCGCCGCGCTCTCGGGCGCCGACATCCTCGAGGGGTGGGCCGTCGCCTGCCAGACCTACGCCGGCGAGGGCGCCATCCAGGTGGAGGTGCCGGAGCGGCGCAAGGAGAAGGCGCGGCCGCACGGACACGCCGTCGCCGAGCCCGAGTCGCTGCCCATCACGTGTGACTACAAGCAGGACCCGGCGGTGCGGCTGTTCGAGCTGGACATCGAGCCGCCGTCGCTCGACGACCAGACGGCGGACTTCGACCGCCTGCGCCGTGCCCTGCAGCAGCAGCACGGCATCGAGGAGCTGCGCGCCGAACTGCCCGAGCTCGCGCACATGGGCACGGCGCTGCGCCACGCCAACTGGAAGGTCACCGTGGCGCTCGAGATGCGCGACTGGGTGTACGGCAGCTACCTGCCGCCGCGCCTGCTGCGCGTCTACCCGACGGCGTTCCCGCAGGCCAGCATGGGCCTCGCCGTCGACCTCGGCACCACCGGCGTCGTCGCCTACCTGCTCGACTTCCCCTCGGGACGCGTGGTCGACTCGGCAGGCGCCTACAACAAGCAGATCTCCTGCGGCGAGGACGTCATCAGCCGCATCATCTACGCCAAGCGCAAGGGTGGCCTGGAGCGTCTGAAGAAGCTCGCCCGGGAGACCATCAACGACCTCATCGACGAGCTGAGGCAGCGCAACAACATCGAGCCGCGCGAGATCCACGAGATGGCCGTCGCCGGCAACACGACGATGGTCCATCTGCTCCTCGGCATGGAGCCGCGCTACCTGCGGGAGGAGCCCTACATCCCGGCCATCAGCGCGCCGCCCAAGCTCATCGCGGAGGAGCTGGGGCTCAACGTGAACCCGGTCGCCCGGGTCCACGTGCTCCCGTCCGTGGGCGCCTACGTGGGCGGCGACATCACCGCCGGCGTCATCTCGTCGGGCATGTACGCCACCGAGAAGCTGACCCTGTTCATCGACATCGGCACCAACGGCGAGATGGTGCTGGGCAACAAGGACTGGCTGCTCTCGTGCGCCTGCTCCGCCGGCCCCGCCTTCGAGGGCGGCGGCGTGGGCGACGGCATGCGCGCCTCACCGGGCGCCATCGAGGACGTCTTCATCGACGACGCCACCTGGGAGCCGACGTTCCGCACCATCGACGACGCCCCGGCCGTGGGCATCTGCGGCAGCGGCCTCATCGACCTGCTCGGCGAGCTGTTCGTCACCGGGCTGCTGGGCAAGTCCGGGCACCTCGACATCGAGGCGCCGACGGCGCGCATCCGCGTCACGCGCGGCGTGCCCGAGTACGTGGTGTGCCGGGCCGGAGAAGGCGGCGCGGCGAAGGACATCGTCCTCACCGAGTCGGACATCTCCAGCCTCGTGCGCGCCAAGGCGGCCATCTACGCCGGGTTCGAGGTGCTCTGCACCTCCGTCGGCGTGGACCTCGCCGACGTGGAGCAGATCTTCATCGGCGGCGCGTTCGGCCAGTACCTCAACGTGGAGAAGGCCATCCGCATCGGCCTGCTGCCCGACCAGCCGGTGGAGAAGTTCCACTTCCTCGGCAACACCAGCGCGCTGGGGGCGTTCGCCACGCTGCTCTGCGTGAACATCCGCCACGAGGTCATCGACGTGGCGGGCAAGATGACCTACCTGGAGCTGAGCGCCGACAACACGTTCATGGACGAGTACACGTCGGCGCTCTTCCTCCCCCACACCGATCTCAGCGGATTCCCGAGCGTGCGCACGGCCCTGGCCGAGCGCGGCCGCGGGAGCGGAAACGGAGGCTGATCCATGACCACCACGATCGCCGTCGCCGGCAAGGGGGGGACCGGCAAGACCACACTGGCCGGCCTGCTCATCCGCCGGCTGGCGGAGTCTCAGGCCGGCCCGATCCTGGCTATCGACGCCGATCCGGCCAGCAACCTCAACACCGTCCTCGACCTGCCGCTGGAGAAGACCGTCGGCGACGTGCGCGAGGAGACCAGCGAGAAGGCCCGCGCCAACCTGCTGGAGGCGGGCATCGCCAAGAACGACCTGCTCGACTACGAGATCAACTCGAGCCTGGTCGAGGGCACCAACGTCGACCTGCTCGCCATGGGCCGCCCGAGGGCCCCGGCTGCTACTGCGCCGCCAACAGCATGCTGCGCCTCATCATCGACAAGATCGCCGACAGCTACCCGTGGGTCGTGATCGACAACGAGGCCGGGCTGGAGCATCTCTCCCGGCGCACGACCCGCGACGTCGACGTGCTGTTCATCGTCAGCGACGCGACGGTGCGCGGCATCACGACCGCAGGTCGCGTCGCCGCGCTGCTGGGCGAGCTCGAGACCAAGGTGGGGCGGCACTACCTGATCGTCAACCGTGCCGCCCAGGGTCTCACCCCCGAGCTCGAGGCCGTGATCGCGGAGAACGGGCTCGACCTGCTCGCCGTCCTGCCGGACGACCCGGCGGTCGCCGAGTTCGACGCCGCCGGCAAGCCGCTCGTCGGCCTGCCGGCCGACAGCACACTGAGCGCGGCGCTGGAGCCTGTCGTCGCCGCCGCGCTCGTCACACCCAAGCAGAAGGAGGCCGCCGGTGCTCATCATCGGTGAGAACATCCACATCATCGCCCCGCCGGTGAAGGCGGCCATCGAGGCTCGCGACGCCAAGACCATCCAGGCGATGGCCGTGGCCCAGGTCGAGGCCGGCGCAGGCATCGTCGACCTCAACATCGGCCCGCAGAAGAAGCTCGGCCACGAGGTCATGCCGTGGATCGTCCAGGCGGTGCAGGAGGTCGTGGACGTCCCGCTCTCGCTCGACACCACCAACTTCGCGGCGATGGAGGAGGGCCTCAAGGTCTGCAAGCAGCCGGCGATGCTCAACTCCGCCTCGGCCGACCCCGACCGCTGCGACAGCGTGATGCAGCTGGCCGCGAAGTACGGCGCCAAGGTGATCGCCCTGACGATGGGCGTGGACGGCATCCCGACGACGGCCGACGGCCGCGCCGGCATCGCCATGGAGACGCTGCTGCCGGCGGCCGAGGCGGCCGGCCTCCCCGTGGCGGACATCTTCCTCGACCCGCTCGTCCTGGCGGTGAACTGCAACCAGGACGTGGCCATGGAGACCGTCGAGGCCGTGCGCATGTTCAAGATGATGGCCGATCCGCCGCCGACCACCGTGATCGGCCTCTCCAACATCTCCAACGGCGCGCTGCCCGAGGTCCGTCCGCTGATCAACCGCGTGATGATGGTGATGGCCATGGGCGCGGGGCTCGACAGCGCGATCGCCGACCCGCTCGACAACGTGCAGAACGAGTGGATCCGCATCGCCGAGCAGCACGACGACAGCACGCCGCTGGGCAAGCTCATCGTCGCGCTGTACGACGCGGTCGCGGCGATGGACACGCTCGACCAGTCGGCCGTCGACATGGGCGACCAGGAGCAGGTCGAGCTCTGGAAGACCTATCGCATGCTCACCAACGAGACCCTCTACGCGGACTCGTACCTGCAGCTCTGAGCTGCGGCTGAAGCCTGAGCGGGCCCGGGGGGACGCGCTCAGTGCATGCCGGCCGGGGGGACGGACGGCATGAAGAAGGGCCGGGGCGGCGCTGGCGCCGCCCCGGCCCTCACTGCGTCCGCGGCCCGGCCGGCCGCGCGCGGGTCAGCCGTCGATCGCCGGCGGGTCGGCCGCGTCGTCCTCGATCCACTGCCGGCCCACGGAGCACTTCTCGGCGGCGGCGCACCAGGCGGCGCAGCCGACGTCCTGTTTGGGGTTGGGCACGCAGGCGCCGCAGGAGCGGCAGTAGCGGCGCGCGTCGTCCTTGAAGAACTCCACGAGCGCGCCGCAGTTGGCGCACGGCACCTCGAAGATGTCGTCCGCGGTCCAGCTGCTCCTGTCCTGTCCCGGACAGCCTCTGTCCATGCCCATGGTCCGCCTCCTCGAGGGCCGGCCGGCTCGCCTGCGGCCGCCGGCCCGAGCGCCGTCGTGCGTTTTGAGGATACCCCTCCACTCATGGCTGAGGCATGACCTTGGTCAATCGATGCGCCCGCCGAGGCTAGTGTGTGGTGCACCTGCGGCGCCCCGCACGTCAGCCCATCTACGGCGCCTTGCGGCGCCTACGAGCGCTAATCCTCGAAGCCGCCGTCGCTGAAGCCCGAGTGGCGGCCCCAGTCGAAGTCGTCCCACTCGGTGGCGGTGTAGGTCATGCTCGCGGTGAGCGGCTCGCCCAGCGACTCCAGGTGATGCCGCTGGGGGTGCATCACGAACGGCTCCGCCTTGTGGCGGCTGCTCGCCTCTGTCCCACTGCGCCTCGGGGATCTCGTCGCACTTGCGCAGCAGCAGGTCCCACTCCTCGTCGACGAACGCCTGGAGCTGCTCCAGCAGGTGCTCGTTGCCGGGGAGCGCCAGGTGGGCGAAGCGGCCCTGGCGCTCCAGCCACTCGCCGAGCTGCCGCTTGTGCCGCGGCCGGTACGTGAGCCGGTACTTGCCCCCGTTGACCTCGAACAGCGGCCAGTAGCAGGCGTCGGTCGCAAGCCGCGCGAGCTCGATGGCGCTGTCGTTGTCGCTGCGCCAGCCGCGCGGGCAGGGCGAGAGCACGTTGAGGAACGTGGGGCCGTCGATCTCCAGCGCCTTGGACGCCTTGTGCGTGAGGTCCTGCGGGTCGTGCGGTGAGGACTGCGCCACGTACGGCAGGCGGTGCGCCACCATGATCTCGGTGAGGTTCTTGCTGTGGCCGAGCTTGCCCGGGATCTCTTCGCCCACCGGGCTGGTCGTCGTCCAGGCGCCCTGCGGCGTGGCGGAGGAGCGCTGGAAGCCGGTGTTCATGTAGCCGCCGTTGTCGTAGCACACGTACAGCATCTGGTGGCCGCGCTCCATGGCGCCGGAGAGAGCCTGCAGGCCGATGTCGTAGGTGCCGCCGTCGCCGCCGAAGGCGATGAACTTGACCTTGTCCTCGAGCTTGCCGCGCTTGTAGAGCGCGCGGAACGCCGTCTCGACGCCGCTGAGCGTGGCGGCGGCGTTCTCGAAGTTGGTGTGGATGTAGCTGCCCTTCCAGGCGGTGTACGGGTAGCGCGTGGTGCTCACCTCGAGGCAGCCGGTGGCGCCCGAGACCACGTAGTGGCTGTCGACCTGGCTCAGCACCTGGTTGACGACGACGCCGGCGCCGCAGCCGCTGCAGAGGCCGTGACCGGGCGACAGCTGCGGGGCCTTGTGGGCCTCCTTCTGCACCCGGCGCCGGTGCTCGTGGTAGAGCTCCGTGGGCACGAGCGCGTCGAACTTGCACGCCTCCATGCAGTGGTTGCAGGTGACGCAGCGGCGCTCGTCGATGGTGATCGTGCCGGCGAAGTGGCGCTCGGCGCCCCTGCCGTGAGAGCGCGACTTGTCCATGCGCACGTCGATGCACTGCACGGGGCACTTCTTGGCGCAGGCGCCGCAGAAGGTGCAGGCGTGGGCGCCGGTCTCGGTGCGGCGCAGGTCGAACAGGCCGACGCCGGGGAGCTTGTGCTGCAGGTCCCGTACGGCGAAGCTGTTCTCCGGGATGGGATGGCCATACAGGATGGCGTGCTTCTCGTCGGCAGGCGTGGGGGTCTTCGGCCTCGCGCTCATGTCGTCGTCCTCGCTGTCGGGGAAGCGGACTCTTTCACTCCGCTACTGGGGGAAGGTGAGAAGGTACCATGCCCGTAGGCGGCCGACAAGTGTCGGTCCGCCCACTCTCAGGGGGTGCGCGGCGGCGGATGCGGTGCCCCCGCACGCCTCAGTAGACTCACGGCATGAGTGACGACCCGACGTCCCCGCGCGCACCCGGCGCGCCGCCGCACTCCTCCCGGCGCGCCTCATTCCATCGCGGCGCGACGCGGCGGCGCCGGCCGTCGCTCGTCGTCGTCCTCACGCTGTCCATCCAGATCGGCTCGGCGCTCGCCGTCAAGGTCATCGACTCGGTCGGAGTGTTCGAGGCCCTGTGGCTGCGCACGGCGTTCGCGGCGCTCATCCTCGTGCTTGCCCGCCCGCGCTCACTCCTGCGACTGCCGCCCAAGGGCCACCGCCTGCCGCTGGCCGCTCTCGCGCTGGTCCTCTTCATCATGAACCTCAGCTTCTACGCCGCGATCAGCCGCATACCGGTGGGCATCGTCGTCGCCATCGAGTTCCTCGGCCCGCTCGGCGTGGCCGTGATCGGCACGCGCCGCCGTCTGGACTGGCTGTGGATCGTCCTGGCCGGCCTCGGCGTCGTCGTCCTCGCCGGCCCCTCCGGCGCGGCCACCGGCCTGGGGCTGCTGCTGGCCCTCGCGGCCGGGGTGTGCTGGGGCCTCTACCTGCTGCTGGCCAAGCGCCTCGTGACGGGGATGGACCCGCTGTCGGTGACCGCGCTCATGATGGTCGGCGCGACCATCCTGGCCACTCCGCTGCTGGCGATCGACGGCGTCAAGCTCGCGGGGCACTGGGACGCGGTGGCGCTCGGCATCGTCATCGCCGTCATGTCCTCCGCCTTCCCCTACTGGCTGGAGATGGTCGCGATCCGCCGCGTGCGCGCGGCCACCTACGGCGTGCTGCTGAGCATCGAGCCGGCGATCGCCGCGCTGGCCGCCCTCGTCGTGCTCGGCCAGCGCATCTCGCCGCTCGAGGCGGCGGCGATGGCTGCCGTCATGGCCGCCGCCGCCGGCGCCAGCTGGACCACCGGCGGCGCCGCCGAACAGGGCGTCGATCTCCCCGCGCCTTGAGCGCGTGGACGCATGGTCCGGTGCGGCGACCCCCGCATTGGCGGAGGCGCGCCACCGGTCGATAGACTGCGCACGACGGATCCAGACGAAAGGAGCCACCGTGGCCGAGCTCAAGGGCAGCCAGACCGAGCAGAACCTCCTCAAGGCGTTCGCCGGCGAGAGCCAGGCGCGCAACCGCTACACCTTCTACGCCAAGATCGCCGTGAAGGAGGGCTACCAGCAGATCGCCGCCATCTTCGCGGAGACCGCCGCCAACGAGGAGCAGCACGCCAAGATGTTCTTCAAGTTCCTCGAGGGCCGCATGGTCGAGATCACCGCGACCTACCCGGCCGGGAGCCTGAACGGCACCACCGCCGAGAACCTCGAGGCCGCCGCCGACGGCGAGAACGAGGAGTGGACCGACCTGTATCCCGCGTTCGCCGACATGGCCGACAGCGAGGGCTTCCCGGAGGTCGCCAAGCGCTTCCGCAACATCGCCAAGGTCGAGGCGCACCACGAGGAGCGCTTCCGCGCGCTCAAGAAGAACATCGACGACGGCAAGGTGTTCGAGAAGGACGAGAAGGTCACCTGGATCTGCCGCAAGTGCGGCTTCGTGCACACGGGGACCAAGGCGCTCGCCAAGTGCCCGGCCTGCGACCACCCGACGGACTACCAGGAAGTCTGCGCCGAGAACTACTGAGATGCGTGCGTGAACGGCCGGCCCCCGCGTGGGCCGGACGCGCCGTGTGCAGGGCGTGGCCGGCCGGCCGGCCTCGCCTCTGCGCTCTTCACGGACGCACGGTGCTCAAGCCGCGACAGTCGCCGCCGATACCGATGAGGCACGGAGGGCGGGGCAGGGACACGTGACGGCGTCAGACGCGGCAGACCGGAGGCAGGGCGGCGCGACGGTCCTCCTGGCGGAGGACGACCCGGACGTCAGCGATCTGGTACGCCACGTGCTGCAGGCCGACGGCTACCACGTCGAGCGTGGCCGGGACGGGGACAGGCGCTGAGCGCTTCGAGGAGTGCTGCCCCGATCTCGTCGTCCTGGACGTCATGATGCCACGCCTCACGGGCTTCGAGGTGCTCAGCCGCCTGCGGGCTCTGGAGGACGAAGGGTGTGCGTGCCCGTGCTCATCCTCACGCGCGCGTACCCCGAAGAGGACATCGTCAAGGGCTTCGACTCGGCGTGACGGACTACGTGACGAAGCCGTTCATGATCGGCGAGCTGCGCGCGCGCGTCCGCTCGTCTGCTCGTCGCGCGCCTGACCCGCGCCGGTCGCCGGACGCCGCCCGGCTCGAGCTAGTCGGCCTGGAAGCCCTTGCGCTCCAGCGGCTCCCAGCCGGCGTCGCGTCCCGGCCAGGAGCTCGATCATCGCGGCGAAGCGCCAGACCGCCAGCAGTTGCCGGTAGCCGAAGTTCTCGATCACCGTGCACAGCAGCAGCCACGCGATGTCGGCGACGCTCTGGGTGTGCAGGGAGCGGGTGTCGTCCATGACCAGGGCGGAGACCGACAGGGCGACGCCGTAGGCCATCGCCACCACCACGAACAAGACCAGGAAGGCGCGTTCAGCTCGCCGAGCAGCGCGCTGACGACGATCACGACGTAGCCGACGACCTCCACCACGGTGCCGCCGGCCTCGAAGATCCAGAGATACGGCAGGCCGAGCATGCTGACGGCCCCTTGGGACGGCCGGAAGACCATGCGCCGGTTCCACCAGAGACACTGCAGCAGGCCTCTGTGCCAGCGCTTCCGTTGGCTGCGCAGCCCCTTGAGGGACTCCGGGGCTTCGGTCCAGACGACGGGGTCGGGAACGAAGACGATGCGGAAGCGTCGCTTCTGGGCGCGGAACGTGCGGTGCATGCGCAGGACCAGCTCCATGTCCTCGCCGATCGCCTTGGGGTTGAATCCGCCGACCTCCACCAGGGCGTCCTTGCGGAAGACCCCGAAGGCGCCGGAGATGAGGAACAGCCCTCCCATCTGGCTCCACGCCGTCCTGCTCGCGATGAAGGCGCGCATGTACTCCACGACCTGCAGCGCGGCGAGCAGGTTGCGGGGCGCACCGACGCGGGTGATGCGCCCGACGGCGACCGCACAGCCGTTGACGATGCGCACGGTCCCGCCGACCGCGATCGTCTCCCGCGGGCGTTCGATGAACGGGCGGACCGCGCGAACCAGCGCGTCCTTCTCGAGGATGGCGTCGGCGTCGGTGACGCAGACCAGCGGGAAGCGCGCCGCGTTGACGCCGGCGTTGATCGCGTCCGCCTTGCAGCCGCCGTTCTCCTTGCAGACCACCACCAGGTTCGGCAGGCGCCGGGAGACGTAGACCGCGCGCGTCGGCTTGGACGGCAGCTGCAAGCGCAGCGGAGTCCTGCGAGGGGACCAGGTCGTAGGCCTCCGTGAGTCGCTCCAGCGTGCCGTCGGTCGAGCCGTCGTCGACGACGATGATCTCGAGCTCGCCGTACTCGAGGAGCCTCACCGCGTCGACCGAGTCGACGATGCACGCTTCCTCGTTGAACGCCGGCAGGATGATCGAGATCGGCGGCGTGAGCGGCGACTGCAGGACGATGTCGTCACCGCCGAGCGCCAGACGGCGCATGTGCACGCCCGACTGGTAGAACGAGATGCGCGAACAGCGTCGCATACACGGTGTCCAGTGCGATGAAGTAGCAGAGGAAGAAGGTGCTGACGACGGCGAGCCAGGTGTTCACGAGCCGCTCCGTCTCGGGGGCGGCGCGGAGCTCGAGCTCCTGGAGGACGGCGAGGCAGCGGTCGCGCACGTATCTGTCCGCGGAGGCCGCCAGCGAGCGGAGAGCGCCTCCCGTCCGGGCTCGCCGAGCGCGCCTAGAGCCTCCGCGCAGTTGCGGCGCACCCACCAGCTCTCGTCCTCGATGGCGGTCGCTCGAGCGCCGGGATGCTCGCCGCGGTCGCCGAGCGCGCCCAGGCTGGCGGCGGCCTGAGCGCGCACCTGCCACGCCTCGTCGAGCAGGGCCGCCCGGAGCGCGGGCGGCGCCATGGGGCCGCCGACGGACCGAGCGCCGCGGCCGCCCGGGCGCGGACGTTCAGGTTGCCCGCGCTCGTCCACAGGCGGACGAGCACGGGCGCAGCGCGCGGATCGCGGATCTCGCCGAGCACACGGACCGCGGTGACGGCCGCCTCGTGCGCGCCGGCCTTGCCGGAGTCGGCCGAGGCGGCGATCTCGATGAGGGTCGGCACTGACGCGCGGCCCCATCTCGATGAGGTCTGTCGCGACCGTGGTCGCCGTCCAGCGGGACGAGTCGGCGAGAGCCGTCGTGAGGGCGTCGACGGCGGCCGGATCGCCGATCGCGGCGAGGCTTCGCGCGGCCATCATGCGCACGTCGTCGCTCTCGTCGCCCATCAGTTCCACCAGGGCGGCCACGGCGGCGTCCGAGCGCATGCGGCCGAGCAGGCCGCCGAGTCGGCGCGCCGTCCAGCGGCTCCGTGAGCGTAGACCCTCGACGGCCTCCTCGACGTAGCCCTGCGCCTCGAGATAGTCGGTGATATGGGCCGCCTCGGGTCCGCGCAGCATGCGCCCTGTAGCGGAGCAGGAGATCGAGGACGACCGGTGCTCCCGCCGGGGACCTGAGGGAGCGGGGTGTGATCCAGGACGAGGGCATCGACCGGCCCGCGCCAAGCGAGTTCGACGGCGAGCCGGCGGCGGTGATGCTCGCGGGCAGCGGAGCCCACGGCGACAAGGACAGCGCACGGCCAAGCCAGGAGCAAGGCCACGATGCCGACAGGACGACACAGGCCACCCCTTCGATGCCGTCGATGTCGTTCGCAAGAGCGAGCCCTAGTCGCCTCCCACACCCGTTCGTTCGCCGGGCGGGACCGGAGTCCTAGGCCGGCAGCGACGGCGGCACGACGACGGGGCGGGAGTCCGGAGAGACGCCCGCCCCGTCGCTGCGTAGGGCGCCGCGCCGCAGGGATCCGGCGCGCGGCGGTCCCTGCTCAGACTACTCGAGCACGACGAACGCGTCGGCCGTCAGCTCGTACTCCTCGTCCTCGTTAAGGTCGTGGACGCGGATGCGCTCGAGCTCGCCCTCTCCGAGCAGCTCGAGCGGCTGCGCCTCGGCCAGCACCTTGACGTCGCTGAGGCGCAGGGCCGAGCGCACCGCCGGGCTCACGCTCGGCTCCTTGCCGGTCGTCATCAGCACGACGCGACCGGTGTGCTCGGTGAGGTCCATCGCCAGCCGCGCCGCGTCGTCGCCGCTGTCGAGCACGACGACGCGCTCGTCCGCGAGCACGCTCGGGTCGTCGAGCTTGCGGTAGAGGCCGCTGCCGTCGTAGGCGCCGAGGTTCTGGATCTCGACCTCGGCGACCTCTGCCGGGATCGGGTGGCAGGCGGTGCCGCCCGGCGTCTTCTTGGCGTCCTCCGGGCCGACGCCCTCGCGCCAGTTCTTGATCGCCTCGTGCAGCGCGTCCGCCGCCAGGTTGCTGCAGTGCATCTTGATGGGCGGCAGGCCGTCCAGCGCGTCGGCCACGTCGCCGCGGCTCACCTTGAGCGCCTCGTCGAGCTGCATGCCCAGGACGAGCTCGGTGATCATGCTGGAGGTCGCGACGGCCGAGCCGCAGCCGAAGGTCTGGAACTTGATGTCCTTGATCCGGTCGTCCTCTACCTCGATGTAGATGTCCATCATGTCGCCGCAGACGGGGTTGCCCACGCGGCCGACGGCGACGTTCGGGCCCTCCAGCGTGCCCACGTTGCGCGGGTCGCGGAAGTGCTCGAGGGTCTTCTCTGTGTACTGCGTCGATTTCATCGGTCGGAGCCTTTCGGGTGAGCGGATGTCGCGGCGCTCACGGCGCCGCGGGAGCTTGCGTCTTGTAGAGCGGCGAGAGCGCGCGCAGGCGGTGGATCACGTTGGGCAGCGCGTCCATGATGCGGTCCACGTCCTCCGGGGTGCTCCAGCGGCCGAAGGTGAACTCGAGCGAGCCGTGCGCCTCCTCGTGCAGAAGTCCGCAGGAGATGAGCGTGTGCGACGGCTCCAGCGTCTTGGAGCTGCAGGCGGAGCCGGTGGACGCGGCGATGCCGGCGTCGCGCAGCGACAGCACCATCGCCTCTCCCTCCACACCGTGGAAGCGGAAGTGCGCGTTGTTCGGCAGGCGCTGCTCGGGGTGGCCGTTGAGGTGCGAGTCGGGGATCTCGGCGAGCACGCGCTCGACCAGCGTGTCGCGGATCGGCGCGGACGCGCTCCACCTCGGCGGGCATCTCCGCGGCCATGATGTCTGCCGCCGCGGCGAAGCCGGCGATGCTCGCCAGGTCCTCGCTGCCCGAGCGCAGGCCGCGCTCCTGGCCGCCGCCGAGGAGCACCGGCGCGACCTGTACGCCTTGACGGACGTAGAGGGCCCCGAGTCCGCGCGGGCCGTAGAGGTCGTTGCTCGAGAGGCTGAGCAGGCTGACCGGCACGGCGCTCGTGTCGATCGGGAGCAGGCCCTCGGCGGCGACGGCGTCGCTGTGGAGCGCGATGCCGGTGCCGTCGAGCATCTCGGCGACCTCGGCGATGGGCTGCACGGTGCCGATCTCGCTGCTCGCCCACTGCAGCGAGACGAGGATCGTCTCGTCGGTGATGCGGGCGCGCAGCTTCTTGGGGCTCACGCGCCCGTGCAGGTCGATCGGCGCACGCGTCACGCGGAAGCCCTGCTTCTCGAGGTACTTGGCGATGTTGAGCACGCTGATGTGCTCGGCTTCGCTGATGATCACGTGGTTGCCCTTGCGCTTGTTGCGCAGGGCGTAGCCGACGATTGCCAGGTTGGTCGCCTCGGTGGCTCCGCCGGTGAAGACGATCTCGCGCGGGTCCGCGCCGAAGAACGCGGCGATCCGCCCGCGCGCCTCCTCGAGCGCCTCCGTCGCCACGTCGCCCACGCCGTGCAGCGACGCGGCGTTGCCGAACTTCTCCGTGAGGTACGGCAGCATCGCCGCGACCACACGGGGGTCGACCGGCTTGGCGCTCTGGTAGTCGGCGTAGACGACCCCGGCGGTGCGCAGCGCCGCGCCGGGGTCGGCGAGGGTCAGTACGGTGTCTCGCTGGTCAGTCATCGCCCGCCTCAGAACCACATCGTCGCGTCGGCGTCGAGGGCGAGGTCGTTGAGCGTCGCCGCACCGACGATCTTGACGCCGTCGATGAGCTCGACGGTCTCCCAGCCGAGCATCTGCTTGCTGGCCTCGCAGACGTACACGGTGATGCCCATGTCGATCGTCTTCTGGAGCATCTCCGCTACGGTGGGGAAGCTGCCGGCCTTCATCTCCTCCGCCGCGCCGGGCTTGAGGACGGTGAGGCCCATGCCCAGGTAGTAGACGGCGGCGTCGACGCCCATCGCCTTGGCGCTCTGCGCGAGCACGAGGGGAGAGTACTGGCGCTCGGGGGAGTTGCTGGTCTGTACGTAGAGGATGTTCTTCTCGTCGGCCATGGTGGTCCTTTCGGTCTTCGTGCCTCGGTCTTCTTACTTGAGTCGGCGCAGGAGGATGCGGAGCTCGACGCCGTCGTTCTCGAGCGAGACCACTTCGTGGCCGGCGCGTTTGGCGAACCGCTTGAGGTCCTCCTCGGCGGCCGGGTCGTCGGCGATGACCTCCAGCACGTCGCCGACCTCGATCGAGTCGATGCTCTCGCGCGTCTGGAACAGCGGCTCGGGACAGTACAGCCCGATGCAGTCGAGCGTGAGAGCGGGTTTCGGTTCGTCTGCCATGTGGTCTCCCTTCACGATGTCGGTGCAGCGCCGGAGCGCGGCTCCGGAGTGGCATATACCCGACCAATGCGGTTGGTATTCACGAGACGACGCGGCGGGGAGTGGAGTGGGGGACTGGTCCTGTATACGCTTAAGTGGATACGAGGAGAGGTGGCGCCGGGCCACCACATCGCGGGGGAAGGGAGCGGCGGGTGACGCGCATGGCGGACATCGTGACGGTGGAGGGCGGGCGTCTGCTCTTCGACGGGGTCGACGTCGCGGCCCTGGCGGACCGCGTGGAGACGCCGTTCTTCCTCTACTCGCAGCGGCGGATCGCCGCGAACGTGGCGCGCGTGCGCGCGGCGTTCGAGGGGCGGCACGCCGCGAGCCGCGTGTTCTTCGCCGGCAAGGCGTGCTCCAACCTGTGGGTCCTGGAGCAGGTGCGGGCCGCGGGAGCAGGCATCGAGGTCAACTCCGGCGGCGAGCTGTGGAAGGCGCTGCGTGCCGGGTTCTCGCCGGAGCAGGCCGTGTTCAACGGCGTAGCCAAGAGCCGCAGCGAGCTCGAGGAGGCGGTCGCGGTGGGGATCGCCGGCATCGTCGCCGACTCGCTCTGCGAGCTGCGCCGGGCGGAGGAGGTCGCGCGCGACCTCGGGGCCCCGGCGCGCGTGCTGCCGCGTGTGGACGTCGACGTCGCCGGCGGTACGCACCCCGGCCTGGAGACGGCGAGCGGGGGCAAGGCCGGCATCGACCGCGGAGACGCGATGGAGGCGTTCCGGCTCGCCGTGGAGTCGGAGCACCTCGAGCTCGCCGGCCTGCACCTGCACATCGGCTCGCAGATCACCGCCGTGGAGCCGTATCTCAAGGCGCTCGAGGTCGCGCTCGACCTGATCGACGTCGTCGAGCGCGAGCTCGGCGTGACCGTGCCGGCGCTCGACCTGGGCGGCGGCTTCGCCGTCGCCTACCGCGAGCGCCCGCTGACGCCCGACGGCGACTACTTCTTCGCGCCACTTGCCGTGGAGGACTACGCCGCCGCGATCTGCGCGGAGGTCGCGCGGCGGCGTCCGGGGCTCGAGCTCTGGCTGGAGCCGGGTCGCTCGGTCGCCGCCGACACGGCGATCCTCGTCACACGCGTGGAGAACGCCAAGACCAAGCGGCTGCGCGACCAGCGCGGCCACCTGGTCGCGGAGGACCGCTGGCTGCTGGTGGACGCCGGCTACAACACGTTCTTCGACCCGGTACTCTACGACTGGTACTACCCGCTGGTCTCTGTGACGAGGGCGGGCGCGCCGGCGGACGGGAGCTTCCGCGTCGCCGGCCCACTCTGCGACGGCGGCGACGTGTACGGCGGCGACGACGGAGGCGCGTACCGCCGCCTGCCGGCGGCCAGCGCGCCCGGCGACCTCCTCGCCTTCTACGACGCCGGCGCCTACACGCTCGAGCTCATGACGCCGTACAACGCCCGCCCGACGGCGGCGGCCTACGCGGTCGTGGGGGGCGACGGGCGCCGTGAGGGCGCGGAGGTGCTGCGCATCCGCGCCCCGCAGTCCCGCGAGGACCTCGTGGTTCTCGACGAGGCGCAGCCGCTCGGCCTCTGACACCTGCCGGGGTCGAGCATCGGCTGGCCGGTCGCACGCCCGATCCTGACCGCCCCTGCCGAGGCGGCCGGGCGGTGTCGGCCCCGGCCCCCGGGGCATCGCGCCCCCGTGGCCGTCTGGCGTGGGAGCCCGCCGTCCGGGGGGAGGACTCGCGGGCCAGCGGCCCCAGACGTACTGGCCCGTGCGTCAGGTGTTAACCCCATGCGCGGCGGCGTGACATGGGTATAGTGGTGGTGGAGCCACGCGACCACAGCGGCCGCGCGACGTCATCGAGTCATCGGGTCGGGGGGACTGGCCATGCACACGATCGTCGACCGGCAGGAGCTCACCAAGCGCGACCTGATCAGCCTCACCGTGGAGGCGCCGCAGATCGCGCGCAAGATCCGACCGGGTCAGTTCATCGTCCTGCGCGTCAACGAGACGGGGGAGAGGGTGCCGCTCACCGTCGCGTACCGCGACGCGGCCAACGGCACCGTCACCATCATCTTCCAGGTCGTCGGCAAGAGCACCGCCATGCTGGCGTCGCTCGGCGTGGGCGACGCGATCAAGGACCTGTGCGGCCCGCTCGGCACACCCGAGGAGATCGGTGAGATCGGGACAGTCGTCGGCATCGGCGGGGGATCGGGCATCGCGGTGCTGCACCACCTGCTCACGGGGCACCGGGAGGCCGGCAACCACATCATCGGAGTCGTCGGGGCGCGCCAGAAGGACCTCCTGATCCTGGAGGACGAGATGCGCGAGCTCTGCGACGAGCTCATCGTCACCACCGACGATGGCAGCTATGGCGTGCACGGCAAGGTCACCGACGCGCTGCAGGCGCTTGTCGAGCGGCACGAGCACATCGACAGGGTCCTCGCCGTCGGGCCGCTCATCATGATGCGCTCCGTCACCGAGATGACGCGCATCTACGGCCTGCCGACCGAGGTGAGCCTCAACCCGATCATGGTCGACGGCACCGGCATGTGCGGCGGCTGTCGTTGCAGCGTCGGCGGCGAGACGAAGTTCGCCTGCGTGGACGGCCCGCACTTCGACGCGTTCAAGGTCGACTTCGACGAGCTGATCCAGCGCAACGCCATGTACGGGCGAGACGAGCGTCTGTCGCTGCTCACGTCCATCAAGGCGCGGTAGGGGGCGGCGATGACCGGCATCGACCACGAGCTCGCGACGCTGGCCCAGCAGGGCGACCTCGCGAGCTTCTGTCCGCGCTGCCACGCCGCCCTCAACGTGTACGACGCAGAGAGCAGGCGCGTGTGGGTGGGACTCGACGTGGAGGTCGGGGACGTGGCCTGCGACCTCCTGGTGAACCCCCGGCTCGAGGAGTTCGAGCGCGTCTGCTCGCCGTGCTGGACGGGCGATGCGCTGGCGACGGACGTCCTGTGTCCGCACTGCCACGCGTCACTCATCGAGGACGAGGCGCTCTGCGGCGAGTGCGAGGCGCGCGTGTTCAGCATCGACGTCTCGCTGCACACGCGGGTAGCGCCGCTCTCGTGCTGCACGCGTGCGGACTGCCACTGGCACGGCGTGCCCAAGAGGACGCGCGCCAAGATCCTGGCCGGCACGCCGCGGCAGAAGAAGCCGGAGCAGGACCCGAAGTTGCGCGTCCGCAACTTCCAGGAGGTCAGTTACGGCTACGACAGCGAGCTGGCTGTGGCCGAGGCGAGTCGTTGCCTGCAGTGCAAGAAGCCGGCCTGCGTCGACGGCTGCCCAGTGGGCGTCGACATCCCCGGGTTCGTCGGTCTGGTGGCCGCGGGCGACTTCGCCGGCGCGGCCCGGCTGATCCGCCAGAAGAACGCGCTGCCGGCCATCTGCGGGCGCGTCTGCCCGCAGGACGACCAGTGCGAGAAGGAGTGCCTGCTGGGCAACAAGGGTGAGCCGCTCGCCGTCGGCGCGCTCGAGCGGTTCGCCGCCGACTTCGAGCGCGAGACCGACCAGGTCACGCTGCCTCCGCGGGCCCCGAAGACGGGCCGCCGCATCGCCGTGGTCGGCAGCGGACCGGCGGGGCTGATCATGGCGGCCGACATGGCCGTCAAGGGCCACAGCGTCACCATCTTCGAGGCGCTGCACAGTCCCGGCGGCGTGCTCGTGTACGGCATCCCCGAGTTCCGCCTCCCCAAGAGCATCGTCGAGGCGGAGACCGGCAACCTGCGGCACCTCGGCGTCAAGTTCGAGCTCAACAGCATCGTCGGCAAGCTCTACGGGCTCACGGAGCTCTTCGACCTGGGCTTCGACGCCGTGTACGTGGCCACGGGGGCAGGCCTGCCCGGGTTCATGGGCCTGCCCGGTGAGAACCTCTGCAACATCGTCTCCGCCAACGAGTACCTCACGCGCGTGAACCTCATGAAGGCCTACCTGTTCCCCGAGTACGACACGCCTGCGCCTCTGGGCACCAGGGTCGCGGTGGTAGGCGGCGGCAACGTGGCCATGGACTGCGCGCGCACGGCGCTGCGCATGGGCGCGCGCGAGGTCAGCATCGTCTACCGGCGCACGCGCGCCGAGATGCCGGCGCGCGAGGAGGAGATCCTGCACGCCGAGCAGGAGGGGCTGCGCTTCGAGTACCTCACCAGCCCCATCGCCTACGAGGGCGACGAACAGGGCTGGGTGCGCGAGATGCGCTGCGTGCGCATGAAGCTCGGTGAGCCGGACGACTCCGGCCGTCGCCGACCCGTGCCCGTGCTCAAGTCGGACTTCCTCATCGACGTGGATATGGTCGTCGTCGCCGTGGGAGCCGGCCCCAACCGGGCCCTCTTCGAGGACGCCCGGGGCCTCGAGCGCAACGACCGCGGCTACATCCGGACGTTCTCGGACTCCGGCAGGACGAGTGTGCCGAAGGTCTGGGCCGGCGGAGACATCGTCACCGGCGCCGCGACCGTGATCCTCGCCATGGGCGCGGCGCGCATGGCGGCGGACGACATGCACGAGTTCCTGAGCGACGGGGCCGCGGCCTGGAGCTGACACGTGCTCCCGTCGCGGCCCCGCCGAGTGACGGACTCGCGACCCCGGGCACTTCTGCTGTCGCGAGCCCGTCTGGAGGAGCTCCGTTCGCCTATCAGGCGGAATGACCGACGTTGCCGGGTCATCTGCCGGTGCGCCGCAGGCACACCGGCTACTGCGTCTCCGCGACCCAGAGCCTGTGGGCCAGGTCCTGCCAGTAGGATGCCACGCCCTCCTCGATCTCGTCCCAGTGCACCGCCTCGAACTCCTCGGTGAGCTCGTGGCGGTCGCTCTCAGTGAGGTAGTGCTGGGCCGTGTCGAAGAACACCTCCTCCTCGACTTCGACGTGACAGCGGGCGACCTCGAGGTACTCGCGCAGACGGGCGGCGTAGTCGAGAGCCGCGGCCTTGTCGCCGGGGTCGAGGCGCTCGAGGTCCTGCTCGAGCCCATCGAGCTTGACGCGGCACCACTCGTGCTCGCCGATCATCTGCTCGAGCGGCTCGTCGTCGTCGGTCATCCCTCGCCGGTGGCAGCGCGCGAACAGCAGGGACTCCTCCTTGGGGTGGTGCAGTCCGTCACCGAAGTAGCGGAAGAACCCGATCATGTCGCCGACAAGGTCCGTGCGGACGGTGCCGGTGAGCTCGATGTGCCGGCACTCGGCCTCGGCTGCCTCGGCGACCTCGAGCATCAACCGGTGCTCCGCCTCGAGGATCTTCCTCCAGCCCATGGCTCCTCCTTCCACGAGCTTTGCGGGTCGCGTGGGGCTTGCGACTCCTTTCACCAGCACTGTACCCCTCAGCGGGGCGTGAAGTGTGTAGTGGGACTCATAAATGGGGTGTTCACCTGATGGACGGGGTGGGCGCGTCCCGTAAACAGGGCTGCGGGGATATCATGTCGGGCCAGGCGGAGGACGCGCCCTCAGGCGGGCGCCGTCAGGCTGGATGAAGCGCACGCCCGCGGGCGGCGCCGGGACGACGGAGGGCGGCATGGGCGACGCGACGGGCAAGGTGGTGCTGGCGCTCGACACGGGGACGACGAGCGGGAGGGCGCTCGTGATCGACGCCGCCGGCGTCGTGCTGGCGAGCGCCCAGCAGGAGGCGGGCCTCAGTACGCCGCAGCCGGGCTGGGTGGAGCAGGACGCCGAGGCTCTCTGGCAAGCGCAGCTGGCCACGGCCAGGGAGGCGCTCGAGAAGGCCGGCGTGACCGCTGACGGCGTGGCCGGCATCGGCATCGCCAACCAGCGTGAGACGACGATCATCTGGGACAGGGTGACGTCGCAGCCGGTGGCGCCGGCCATAGTCTGGCAGGACCGGCGCACCGCGGACTTCTGCGAGCAGCTGCGCGGCGCCGGCGCCGAGGCGCTGGTCCGGCGCAAGACGGGGCTGTTGCTCGATCCCTACTTCTCCGCCACCAAGATCCGCTGGCTGCTGGACAACGTGCCCGGCGTGCGCGAGCGGGCCGAGGCGGGCGAGCTGGCGTTCGGCACCGTCGACTGCTGGATGGCGTGGCGGCTGAGCGGCGGCCGCCGCCACGTCACCGACGCGACCAACGCCTCGCGGACGCTGCTCTACGACATCCGCGAGGGCCGCTGGGACGACGAACTGCTCGAGCTCTTCGGCGTGCCGCGCGCGCTGCTGCCCGAGGTGGTGGACAGCAGCGGCGTGGTCGGCGAGTCGGACCCGGCGCTGCTCGGCGCCGCCGTCCCGATCGCCGGCATGGCCGGCGACCAGCAGGCGGCGCTCTTCGGCCAGGCCTGCACCCGCCGCGGGATGATCAAGGTCACCTACGGCACCGGCTGCTTCCTGCTGCTCAACACCGGCGAGGAGCCCGCGTCCGCGCCGCCCGGACTCGTCAGCACGGTCGCCCTCCAGCGCGACGGCAAGCGCACGTACGCGCTCGAGGGCAGCGTGTTCATCGGGGGCGCCGCGGTGCAGTGGCTGCGCGACGGGCTCGGCATCGTCGGCAGCGGCGCCGAGGCGACCTCGCTGGCGGAGAGCGTCCCGTCGAGCGACGGCGTCGTCTTCGTCCCGGCGCTCGCCGGCCTCGGCGCGCCCTACTGGGACCCGTACGCGCGCGGCGGGGTCTTCGGCCTCACGCGCGGGTCGACCGCCGCGCACCTGGCCCGCGCGACGCTCGAGGGCATCGCCTTCCAGGTCGCCGACCTCTACGAGGCCGAGGCCCAGGGCGCCGGCGTCGCCCCGGCCGAGGTGCGCGCGGACGGCGGCGCGGCGGCCAGCGACCTGCTGCTGCAGTTCCAGGCCGACCTGCTCGGCGTGCCGGTCACGCGGGCCGGCCAGCCGGAGGCGACCGCCTTCGGCGCGGCCTGGCTCGCCGGTCTGGCGACCGGCGTCTGGGAGAGCGAGGAGGAGGTCGCCGGCCTCTGGCGCGCCGGCGTGAGCTTCGCGCCGGCGGTCGAGGCCGGCGCACCCGACCTGCGCCGGCGCTGGCGGGCCGCGGTCGGCGCCGTACGGGGGTTCGCGCGCGAGACGCAGTGAGTGAGCCTCGCGCGCGCCTCAGTGCCGGCGCCTGTCCTCCCGGAACGGGACGACGAGCACCGGGACGTCCGAGTGGTGCAGCAGCTCGAACGGCGTGCGCCGGCTGAGGGCGCCGGCGATCGGCCCCTCTCCGTGCGAGCCGACCACGATCACGTGAGAGCCGCACCGGTGCGCCACGTCCTGCAGCGCGCGCGAAGGGTCGTCCCACACGAGCTGCACCTCGGCCTCCACGCCCGCCGCACGGATGCGGTCCGCCGCGCGGGTCAGCATCGGCTCCACCTCGGTGGCGACGCGCCGCTCGTAGTCGCGCAGTTCCTTGGCCGCGGCGCACCCCCGGTCGAGCGTGCAGCTCAGTCCGGGCGGCGGCTCGTGGCAGTAGACGAGGATGACCCTCGCGCCGGCCGTGTCACGACCGAACTCGATGGCCTCGTCGAGCGCCGCCGACGAACACGCCGAGCCGTCGTAGCCGAGGACGATGGGGTGTGACATCTTCACTCCCTTCCCCGCAGCTCCAGCCGCCTCCTGGCCGCTCCCGGAGACTGCGCCTCCACACCTGCATCGTTCCCGCTGCGCGCTCCGGCTAGGCGCGTGGGCGTGGTGCGTCTGCCGCTGCGCCACCCGCCGGTCGCAGGGACGGGGGACGCGGGTGGGCGTCAGAGCCCGAGAAGCGCCCGGAGGTTGCGCGCGATGAGCGAGGGGGAGTAGTCGAGGCCGCAGCGCGCGAGCTTCTCTCGGACGGCGGGGCTGTGGTCGCCGGCGCCGGCGAGGATCGCGGCGGTCTCCACCTCGTCGAAGACCTCCGCGGCGGCGATCCGGAGCTCGACGGCGGCGTTCTCCGGGCAGGACTGCTGGCAGCGCAGGCAGCCCACCGCGGCGTGGTGCCAGGCCGGGTCGACCCAGTCCGGGAACGGCTCCTCGGACTCGTTGGCGGTGGTCAGGCAGCGGTCCGTCTGCAGGAGGAACCGGTCCGCGCGGATGGCGCCGGCGGGGCAGGCGCGGAGACAGGCGCTGCAGCGCTCGCAGCGCGCCAACTGCTGCGGCTCGCCCCAGGGAGAGCCGTCGGGGGGCGGCGCGTCCGTGGCGCACGCCGCCAGCATGAGGTAGCTGCCGAGGCCGGGCACGTAGGCGACGTTGTTGCGCCCGTAGCGGGCCAGGCCGGCCGCCGCCGCCAGCGTCTTGAGCGGCGGCTCGAAGCGCACGGCGCGGTGACCGGTGGAGGCGAGCGCCGCGCCGACGGCCGCGGCGAGCCCGTCCGGCACGGTGTGGTAGCCGGCGTAGTGCGGCGGGATGACCACCTCGTGCGGCCCGCCCTCCAGCGTGAGCGTCGCCCGGGTGAGCGGCCGGGGGGTGGCGGCGACGACGACCGAGCGCGCCTGCGGCAGCTCGGCCGGCCAGGCGAAGCCCGTCTCGTCGACGAGGTGCTCCGCCGTGGGGCCGGGCAGCTCGCCGGAGGCGAGGACCCCGGCCACGCGGCCGCGCACGTCGTCGAGCCGCCGGGCCGCGACCACGGCCGCCGTCCAGCCCGCCGCGGAGGCGGCGTCGAGGACGGCCGCCCAGTCGGGAGCGGCCGGAGCGGCGCGGGTCATGTCGGCGGCGTCGGGCATCGGTCGCCTCAGTGTGCCGCCGCGGGGGCCGCCGGGCAACCGCGGGTCGGCACTGGGCAACCGCGGGTCACCGGCGCGGCTTGCCGCCGGCGTCGCGGCGGGCAAGACTACCCGGGCGGCCTGTGCTCCGGCCGCGGCGGACGAAGGAGGTGCGCGTGCGGTCCGGGGTCGACCTCGTGGTGTGGATGACCATCGGCGGCGGCGTGATGTTCACGCTGGTCTCCGTGACGGCGTGGGTCACAGGGCGCCGCCTCGCCGGTCTGCTGCTCGCCGCCGTCGCCGGCGTCAACTTCGCCTTCGCCGTCGCCCTGCTGAACCGCTGAGGCTCAGACCCGGTCGGAGAAGTACAGCGACCCGGCGCGCGGGCGCATGCAGTGGTCGGTCCACATGCCGGGGCAGTAGCCGCCGTTGGACACGATGGCGACGATCTCCCCCTCGCGCACGCTCGGGAACGGCATGTCCGTCCCGAAGACGTCGTTGCCCTCGTTGATGTGGCCGGCCAGCGTGACCACCTGGTCGCGCGGAGCCCGGCCGCGGGCGGCGACGACGGCCTCGGCCGCCCGCCCGTAGATGTAGGGGTCGTTGTACACGTTCCAGCCCACGTCGAGCCCGACGAACGTGGCGCCGAGCCTGTCCTCCACGCTCACGACCTCGGCGAGCAGCACGCCGGACTGATTGGTGAGGAACTCGCCGGGCTCCACGCCGACGGCCACGCCGAGGTGGCCGAAGCGCCTCGCCAGGATGCCCGCGTAGGCGTCGAGGTCCAGGGGCGACTCGCCGGGGAGCAGCGGTGTGCCGAGCCCGCCGCCGGCGTTGACCTCCACGAGCGGGCAGCCGGCCGCCAGCAGACGCTCCGCCATGCGCGCCACCGGTGCGAGGGCGGCGTCGTAGGCCGGCAGCTCGTCGTCCAGGATCCCGTTGGCGAGGTGGACGTGCACCGTGTCGACGACGAGGCCGTGGCGACGCGCGACGGCCAGCGCCTCGTCCAGGTCCTCCTCGTAGATGCCGAACTTGGTGGGCCGGCCGCCGCTGTACAGGCTCTCCTCGTGCCCGCGCATGACGCCGGCGCGCGGGTTGAGCCGCAGCCCGACCGTGCGCTCGGGGCAGCGGCGACCATAGCGCTCGAGCTGTGTGAGCAGGTCCAGGTTGACGTGCACACCGGTGGGGACGATGACGTCGAGGTCCCGCTCGGAGAGGTTGGTGCCCGTGTAGCTGATCTCTCCGGCCTCGAACCCGTTGGCGAGCGCGTGGAGCAGCTCGCCGGGCGAGCAGACGTCCACGCCTACGGCGTCGGGCGACCCGAGAGCGGCGAGCGAGCGCAGCGCGGCGAGCGCCTCGGGCGCGCGCTGCGCCTTGAGCGCCAGCCGTACGCGCGGCCGCAGACCGGCGCGCGCGAGCGCGTCCCGCAGCGCGCGCGCCTGTTCGGCCACGCTGGTGACGTCGAAGACGTACAGGGGCGTGCCGTGCTCGCGTGCGAGCGCCTCCGCGTCGCGTCCCGCGACGAGCAGGCGCCCGGCTTCGACTCGCACGCCCTCGTGCTCCCACGGGTAGCGGTCCGGTACTGGGTCCATGGAGCGAGCCTATCGCAGCGCTGAGCGCTTCGCCCACCGTGTAGTATGGCGCCACTGCGGCGCACTGGCGCCGGCGGCCAAGGGGATGGGGTGAAGTTCTTCAAGAGGCACGCGGACGAGCCGGCGGCTGAGGCCTCCACTCCCGTGGGCGCGCCCGAGCCCAGGCCCTTCGCTCACGGCTTCATCCCCGACTGGTTCAAGCGTCTCGGCGTCGCCAGCTGGTACATGATCGGCATCGCCATCGTCCTCATCGGGCTCGCCTACGCCCTGCACGCGCTCGCCACGCTGGTGGTGCCTACGCTCTTCGCCGTCCTGCTCGGCGCGACGTTCCTGCCTCTGGTCGACTGGCTCGAGCGGCACCACGTCGGACGTGGTTGGGGAGCGTTTCTCGTCACCATCCTCATCGTCGTGGGCGCGTTCGGGCTGCTGGTGCTGATGAGCGTGGGGATCATCCGGCAGTGGTCGACCATCGAGACCCAGGTCCAGGGGGCGGTCAACTCGATCAACCAGGCGCTCGACGACCTGGATATCGACCCGAACCTCATCGACTCGGCCAAGAACACGCTCACCGGCAACATGGGCAGCTGGGCCAAGGGGATCTTCGGCAGCGCTCTGGCCGGGGTCAGCACCTTCGCGGCGTTCGCTTTCGGCGCGTTCATCGGCCTCAACATCCTCGTCTACGTGCTCGTCGGCGGGCGTAAGATCGGCCGCTGGGCCTCGGAGCACATGGGGCCGGTGCCGCCCGCCGTCGGTTACAGGATCCTCGCCGACAGCGCCCGGTTCCTGCGCGGTTACATCGTGGGCAGCACCGTCATCGGCCTGTTCAACGGCCTCGTGGTGGGGGCCGGCGCGCTCGTCATCGGCGTGCCGCTGGCGTTCACCATCTTCGTCGTCCAGTGGTTCACCAACTACATCCCGATGTTCGGGGCGTTCATCGGCGGCGCGTTCGCCGTGCTCGTGGCGCTCGGCACGGGCGGGGTCACCGACGCCATCTGGATGCTGATCTTCGTGCTCATCGCCAACGGGCCGCTGCAGACGGTCGTCTCGCAGTTCGCCCTCGGCGCCTCGCTCAAGTTGAGCGGGCTGGTAGTGCTGTTCGCCACCACCGGGGGCGCGGTCCTGGCCGGCGCGCTCGGCGGCATCTTCGCGGCGCCGTTCGTCAAGATCGCCGTGGAGGCGTACCACCAGATGAAGGAGGCAGGCCTCTTCGAGGATGGCTCGCCGGTGACGCATCCGGGCGACGAAGGGCCGCCGGGCGAGGGTGGGCCGCCTGGGAGTGGAGAAGGCGGGCCGCCGGGCCAGCCGGGGCCGTCGGGCGAAGCGGCGAGTCCGGCCGGCAAAGCGGCAGGGCCGGCCGGCGAAGCGCCGCCGGCCTCAGACGCCTAGGGTCACTCGAAGTACTCGGTGAACGCCGTCAGGGCGTAGATGATGAGGCCATAGAGGATCATCATCACGAGTCCCCAGAACGGCAGGATCGACCAGGCCACGAACCAGGCCACCATGCCGATCACGGCGATGACGATGGCCGGCACGCGGCCGGCGCGCAGGCGGCGCAGCACCACGATGCCGGCCACCAGCTGCACGATGGCCACCACGAGGAAGACCCAGCCCCACGTCTGCAGATCCGAGACGACGAGCTTGCTGTCGTCGAACAGCTCGTCCCGGGTCAGGATCGAGGCTGCGGCGATGGCGTTGAACACCGCGGCGACCAGGAAGAAGATGCCGGCGAAGTGGATCCAGCCCACGCCCTGGCCTTTGTAGTGTTCGCTCACGGGGTCTCCTTGAGGGTCGTCGTCTCGGCCGGGCCGGCGGTCACGAGCCGGCGAGCCATTCTCTGAGGCCGGCCTCGACGGGCTCGCGGCCGGCCTCCACGCGGGCGTCGAACCGCCGCGGCCGCGCGCGCACGGCGCGCAGCTGCGTCGGCACGCTCGCGCCGGGCGCGAGGTCCACGACGCGGTCGAGCAGCTCGAGGTCGTCGGCGGCGCCGGGCACGGGCTCGCCGGCGGGCACGCCGGTGAGGCCGCGCACCACGTCGGCGGCGAACTTGCTCCAGTGCGCGGTGCTGGCAATGAGCACCGGCGCGTCGCCGGCGAGCCGCTCGGCGGCCTCCCAGGCGACGGCCGTGTGGGGGTCGAGCAGGTAGCCCTGCTCGCGCTGCACACGGCCGATCACCTGCAGGCAGGTGTCGTTGTCCACCCACGCCGGCGTGAACCAGGTGCGCAGCTTCTCGCGCGTCTCGTCGTCGACCTCGAACCGCCCCGAGGCCTTGAGCTCGGCCATCCACACGGCGATGCGCGCCGGGTCGCCGGTGAGGTCGTACAGCAGCCGCTCCAGGTTGGACGAGATGAGGATGTCCATGGAGGGCGACGGCGTCTTGACCAGCGAGCGGGCGGCGATGTCGTACACGCCGCTCGAGAGGAAGTCGTAGAGCACGTTGTTGCTGTTGCTGGCGCAGAGCAGACGGCCGATGGGCACGCCGATGTCCTTGGCGTACCAGGCGGCGAGGATGTTGCCGAAGTTGCCGGTGGGCACGCAGACGTCGACGCACTCGCCGCCCGAGACGACGCCGCGGGCGGCGAGGTCGGCGTAGGCGCTCATGTAGTAGACGATCTGCGGCAGCAGCCGCCCCCAGTTGATGGAGTTGGCGGAGCTGAGGGCGAGCCCGTGCCGCCCGGCCAGCTCGGCGGCGAAGGCCGCGTCGTCGAAGACGGCCTTGACCGAGCTCTGGCAGTCGTCGAAGTCGCCGCCCAGCCGGAACACCGTGAGGTTGTCCCCCGGCTGGGTGACCATCTGCAGCTCCTGCAGCGCCGAGACACCCGCATCCGGATAGAAGACGCAGATGCGGGTGTGGGCGCGATCGGCGTAGCCGTTGAGCGCCGCCACGCCGGTGTCGCCGCTGGTCGCGACGAGGATCAGATAGTCGAGGTCCGTTGCGCCCTTGGCGTGCGCCTGCTCGAGCGCCTCGCTGAAGTACAGCGGCATGCACTGGAGCGCCATGTCCTTGAAGGCGAGCGTCGGCCCGTGCCACAGCTCGAGCACGTGCCGCCCCGGGGCCACGTCGCGCACCGGGGCGACCTCCGGGTCGTCGAAGTTCGGGCCGTAGGCACGCGCCGCGATCTCGCGCGTCTTCGCGGCGCCGACGTCGAGGCCGAACGCCTCGTACACCACCGCTGCGCGCGCGTGGTACGGCACGGTCCCCAACAGTTCGATCTGCTCCACGCTGAACGACGGCAGCCGCTCCGGCACGAACAGCCCTCCGCCGGGGGCGATGCCCTCGAGGATGGCCTCGGTGAAGGTGCGGGGCGCGTCGATGGCGCCGCGGGTGTCCCGGTACCGGATCATGGCCCCGGGATTCTACAGGAACGGTACGTCGGCGTTCACTTGACGCCCGTCCGATCGAGGTCGAGCTCGACCGACCGGTCGGGGAAGGTGGCTCGGACCTCCAGCCTCCCTCCCAGAGCCTCCACGTACCGACGCAGCGTGGAGAGCCGCACGTCGGCCTCGCCGCGCTCGATGTGCGAGACGTTCTCCTGGGTCACGTCCAGCCGCTCCGCGAGCACGACCTGTGTGACGTCCAGACTCTTCCTCAGGTCCGCAAGCAGCGCCCGCTTGTGCTGGTCGACCCGGGCTCGCCGCTCCGGGTCGGCATCGATCTGCTCGCGGAGCTTCGCGAAGGGCTGCGCCTGCTTGGACGCTTCAGTCCTCTTCATGGCGAGGCCTCTCTTTCGTGAGGGTCTGCGTGTGCTGGTCGAGCAGAAGATCGGCAAGTGGGACCACCTCGGCATACCATCGACTCCACCGACCGGTCTTGTCGCCTCCAAGCAGGAGGACCGCCACTCTCCGCGCGTCGAACGCGAACAGGACGCGCAGATGGCCTCCGCGTGGGCGCAACTCCTTCATGTTCTGATGCCGAGAGCCCTTGATGGAGTCGACGATCGGACGTCCCAGCGCGGGGCCATGCTCCTCGAGGAGCTCCACGGCTGCAGCGACCCGCTCCTGCCGGCCATGGTCCAACGAGCCCCACCACGCGCCGAACTGCTCTGTGTATTCGACCTCCCACATGCATTCATCATAATGAAGTACTTCTAGAAGTAATCATTTGTATACCCCACGGATGACGACTCGGTCAAGCGGTCTGTTGAAGGCGCGGCTCCAACGAGATCCAGCCGGCTCATCGACGAGATCAAGCCAGCTCATCGGGCAAGTGCTTGACATTTCGGAAACGATGCATTACGATATATCGTGTTACAGCGCAATTGAACCGTCCAAGGAGGACGACATGTTCGAGTCACACCAGACAGAGGGCCGCGGACGCGGACCTCACAGTGAAGGTCAGGGGCGCGGCCGGCGCGCCTGCGGCCCCGGCGGCGAGTGCGGCCCGGGCCGGTTCCGCGCAGGCGGCCGCGGCGAAGGCGGCGGCGGCAAGGGCGAGGGCAAGGGCCGGGGCCACGGGCACGGCCCGGGGTTCGGCGCCGGGTTCGGCGGTCCGGGTCGCGGCCGGGGTCCGTGGTCGCGCGCCAAGCGCGGCGACGTGCGCGCGGCGACCCTGCTCGCGCTCGCCGAGGAGCCGATGCACGGCTACCAGATCATGCAGCAGCTCGAGCAGCGCAGCGGCGGCGCCTGGCGCCCGAGCCCGGGGTCGGTGTACCCGACGCTCCAGCTGCTCGAGGACCAGGGGCTGATCAAGGGCGAGGAGGCCGAGGGCAAGCGCGTGTTCTCGCTCACGGAGGCCGGCGTGGAAGAGGCCGGCAAGCTCAAGGAGAAGCTCGGCGAGTCGCCGTTCGGCGAGGGCGGTGAGCAGGACCCGCGGTTCGCGCTGCGACAGGCGGCCTTCCAGCTCGCGGGAGCGGTCAAGCAGGTCGCGGTGACCGGCTCGGGCGACGACGCGCAGAAGGCGCTCGAGATCCTGCGCGAGGCGCGCAAGAAGATCTACGCGCTGCTCGCCGAAGCAGAATAGGAAGCAGCAAGGGAGCCGCCGGTGGGCCATCCAGGTCCGCCGGCGGCTTCTTCGCGTACGGGCCGCCTCAGTCGCTCGTGCGGCCCGGGGCTACCGGCAGCACTGTTATGCGCGAGGCGTCGACGCCGGCGGCGACGAGCGTCCGGGCCACCTCGCGGCTGGGCGCGAACGCCTCGTCGAGCTTGCCGTAGAACCAGGCGGCGTAGCGGAGCCGCAGCCGCCCGGCGACGTCGCCGGCGCCGCGCGGCGCCGCGAGCCTCTCTGGGTCGACCGCGCCGGTGACGGGCAGGTGCAGCAGCCGCGCCGCGGCCAGCGCCACCAGCCCCTGCCCGGCGGACGAGTCCGTGTGCACGGCGCTGAAGCCCTCTTCCTCGATGAAGTCCGCCACCTCCACGAGCGGCGGGACCACCCAGCTCGGCCCGTCGCCGTTCAGCGCAGGCCGCCAGGCCAGGGCGCGGAAGTCGGCCACGCCGCCGGGCGCCGCCTCGCCGTTGACCGAGCAGGTGACGAGCGTGACGTCGACGTCGAGGTGCGGCGGAGTCGCGCACACGGGGTCCGCCGCGTCCGGCCCTGCCTCTCTGCTGCGCCAGCCACCGTCTCCGGCCAGCCGCACAGCACGGCGATCCTCTCGCGCTGCGCGCGTCGCCGCTCGCCGAGGAAGTACGCGCGCAGCTGCTCCTGCTGGAGCCGGTCCTTGGTCTGGAAGCTCCAGGCGAAGTAGTAGGGGATCTCGAGGAACGCGACCATGCCGACGGCGTACATGCTCTGGAGCCGCTGCTTGAGGCTCAGGCGGACCTGCGGGTCGAGCAGCGCGCGCAGGTGCAGGCCCATGACGTCGTCGGCGAGGCGCTGAGCGACGACGAAGATCCGCCGGTTGAGCTCCTTGGCGTCCGACGGCGTTGATGCCGTCCGGGTCGGCGAGCAGGCTGCCGATCTCGCGGTCCAGGAGCTCCTCCCAGGACGGCCCGCGAGGGTCGCCGTCCCTGTACAGGCCGGGCGCCATGCTGCGCACGCCGCTCAGCGTCTTCTCGAGCACCGGCACGTCGCGGCCGATGCGTCCGAAGCCCTTGCGCAGCAGGCTGAGGGCCCGCTTCTGCTCCTCGTGCTCGTCCAGACGCAGGATCTCGCGGATCTTCCAGAACGAGGCGGCGTAGATGCTGTGCGCGAGCGTGCGCGAGTCGCCGTCGATGCCGCCGTGGGTGCAGTCGCCGGCGGCGATGGCACGCAGGAATCCCTGCGGCGTGCCGTCGCCGCCGGCCTCCGTGTACGCGCTCGCCGCGAACAGGCCGCTGTGGTCGTCGGAGCCGCCGGTGAGCGCCTTGCGCCACGGCGCCTCGCCGTAGGGCTCGATGCCCTGCCTCTCCGCCATATCGCCCAGCTGCTCCTGCGTGAGCTGGCCGGCGATAGCGCGCAGGAGGCCGTTGGAGCGGCTCGTGCGCGCCCCGTTGCGCCCCTCCAGCACATTGAAGAGGAGCAGCATGCGCTCCACCGTGTCGGGTGTGAGCCGGTTCGACATGTCGAAGAGCGGGTGCGCGAGGTAGTGGGCCACGCCCGCCTCGCGCAGACACGCGACCAGGTCGTAGACGCTGGTCCTCGCCGCATCGGCCGTCGCGAACGTCGGCTCGTCGATGCCCAGCGCCACGACGTGCACGCGCTGCTGGTCCTCGGGGAACCAGGTGTCGAACTCGCAGCTGAGGAACGTGCACGGGAGGTGCGCGATCGCCAGCGAGCCGCCCAGGGAGTTGTGGTCGGTGACGGTGACGAAGTCCATGCCCCGGGCGCGCTGGGCGTGGTACAGCTCGACCGGGTCGGTGAACGACTCGGCGCTGCGCAAGGCGCGGATGCCCGCGTTGCCCGACGTCTCGGAGTATCTGGAGTGGACGTGGAGGTCGGCTCTGAAGCGAGTGGTCACATTCTCACTCTACCTCAAGGGGGCGCGCCTCAGACGCCGCGCGTCGATGGCGTCGCCGCCGGCGGACCCGCCACGGGCGGCGAGGCTTTGCCTTTGGCGCGCGATGCCGTACTGTCTCTGCCATGGAGACGCAGCATCACGCCGTGCTCACCGCCGTCGGCGACGACCGCCCCGGCCTCGTCGACGAGGTCACGCGCTACATCACCGAGCGCGGCGGCAACCTCGAGGACAGCCGCATGGTCAACCTGCGCGGCCAGTTCGCGATGATGATGCTCGTCGCCGGCAGCGAGGAGGCCATGAGCAGGCTGCACGACGGCCTCGGCGGCCTGCGCCGCAGCAGCAGCGTGCACGCCGAGCTGCGGCCGGCGGTCTCCGTGGCCGCGCAGCGCTCTCCGGCGCTCCCCTTCAAGCTCAACACCTGGGCCATGGACCACCCCGGCCTCATGCAGTCCGTCGCGCACCTCCTCGGCGGGCTGGGTGTCAACATCGAGAGCGTGGACTCGTCGCTGCGCCCGGCGCCGTACACCAACACGCCGCTCTTCGAGATGGAACTGGTGCTCTCGGTGCCCGCCGCGACGCACGTCGCCGAGCTCCGGGAGAAGCTCGGCGACCTCTGCGACGAGATGAACATCGACTGGCGGCTCACGGCTCTCTGAGGGCTGCGCCGGCCTCGTCCGCACCCGGCCCGCGTGGGCGTTCGCGCCCGGCTCTGCAGATCGCGTCCCAGCCCGCCGCCGCCGGGTGTCACTCCTCTTCCGCCGCCGTGCCGTAGCGCGCCAGCAGGCGCGCGGCCTCGTCGGTGGAGAACTCCGGCCAGGGCGCCGGCCGGTCGCGCTGCAGCGCGACGACTCCGGCGCCCTCCTCCGTGAGCTCGCCGATGTCGGCGGCCGGCACGCCGGCCGCCTCCAGCGCCGCCCGGACTCCGGCCGCCTCCGTCGGGTCGCAGCACACGAGCAGGCTGCCGGAGGCGATGAGTCCCAGAGGATCGGCGTCGAGCAGGGCGCAGATGCGCCTGGTCTCCGGCGACACGGGCACCCGGTCCCGGTGGACGAGGACGCCGCGGCCGGTGGCGGCGGCGAGCTCGCGCAGGGCGGTGGCGAGCCCGCCCTCGGTGACGTCGTGCAGGGCGCGTACGCCGGGCGCCTCGCGTGCGAGTCGCGCCTCCGGCAGGATGCTCGCGCTGCGTCTGCAGCGCGCGGCAGGCGTCCAGCTCCTCCTGGCTCATGCCGCGCGCGAGGAGGAGCTCGCCGAGCTCGTCGGCGAGCAGCGCCGCGCCCTCCACCGCCAGCGCCTTGGTGAGCAGAACGCGGTCGCCGGTGCGCGCCGAGCGCTTGTCCTTGAGCTCGGCGCGCCCGACGGTGCCGAGCGCCGTCAGCGAGACGACGGGGCGGGTCACCGCGTCCGTCACCTCGGTGTGGCCGCCGGCCAGCGTGACGCCGGCCACGGCGGCCGCCGCGGCGAGCCCCTCCAGCAGAGCTCCCGCCTCGGACGGCGTCGTGCCCGGCGGGAGAAGCACGGTCGCGAGGAGCCAGCGCGGCTCCGCTCCGGCGGCCGCGATGTCGTTGGCGTTGACGAGCACGGCGGCCGCACCGACGTCGTGACCGCCGAGCGTGATCGGGTCGCCGTGCGCCACCAGGAGCTCGGCGCCCTCCAGGTCGATCGCGGCGACGTCCTCTCCGACCGCCGGCGGCACCACCAGGGTGGGGTCGCCGGGGAGGCCGCTGAGGAACGCGGCCAGCCGCTCGTTGGGCAGCTTGCCCGGTGCGAGCGGCAGTCCGAGCCGGACGACCTCAGTCAGTTCCGGGAGGCGGCCGACGACGAAGTCGCAGTCGGCCACGTCGGGCTCGCGCGCCTCGCCGTCGCCGGGTGCGCCGTGGTTGCGCAGATAGGCGGTCACGGCGCCGGCCGCGCGCCCGGCCTGCATGTCCAGCAGGAAGTCCCCGACGACGAGTGTCTCCGCGGCGGGCACGCCCATGGCCGCCGCCGCGTGGAGCACGCCGTCCGGAGCCGGCTTCGGCGCGATCTCGCCGTCGTCGCGCGTGACGACGACGTCGAAGTCCTCCAGGGTGAGCGAGTCGAACCCGCGCAGCGCGCGCTCCACCGCGCTCAGCCCGTTGCGGGTGAGTACGCCGACTGCGAGCCCCTCGGCGCGGAGCCGGCGGACGAGCGCCTCGGCGCCCTCGTTGGGGGCCGACGTGTCCGCCGCGGCCAGCTCGAAGCGCTCGAGGGCGAGCGTCGCCGCGTCGCGGGTCTCGCCGGATGGCAGCGAGAGGATCCACTCGAGGAGGTACTGGTCCGGAGGGCAGCCGATCTCGCGCTTGATGGCGGGGAAGTCGAGCGCGCCCGGGTGCGTGAGCGTACCGTCGAAGTCGAAGACGACCGCCCGGAGCCGGAACGGCCGCGCGCCGCTCACGCCGGCGCGGCCGTGCCCGCCCTCAGTCGGCGAAGGCCTTGAGGCAGACATTGCTCCTGCGGTACAGGCTCGTGGTGTCGCGCCAGGTCGTCCCGTTGCGGCTGATGAAGCTCTGACCCGCCCTTGCCGTGGCGCCGGACGTCAGGGCCCTCTTGCCCGGGTACTCAATCGCCAGGGGGTGCGTCTCGCCCGGGGAGACGAGCTTGACGGCGACGACGAACGTTCTGCCGGCGGTGACCGGCAACGGCGTGTCGAGGCTCACCGTGACGTAGCCCGGCAGGGCCGTCGTGCCGGACGCCCGCTTGCTGAGCGTCTTGAGCGAGCGGCCGGCCCACACCTCGTACCGGGTGGACGAGGCGAGCGCGTAGAACGAGGCGGCGCTGATGGTCTGCGTCCCCGCCGCCGTGAACCGGTTGGCGCCCCACACGCGGGTGCCGCGGAACCCGGCACGGGCGGTGACGCCGAGCTTGTCGTACTGGTACACGCGCGAGTAGTTGTCGGCGTCCTCCACGACCGAGTAGGACGTCATGCCGCCGAGACCGCCGAGGCCCTGCTCCTTCGCGAAGGACCTGTCGTAGTAGGAGACCCAGAAGTAGCCGCCGTCGCCCCACGAGTCGCCCCAGGTGTTGCGCACCAGGAACGCTCCGTCGCCGGCCGGCAGCCGGTCCAGAGTGCCCGTAGTTGCTCGCGGCGTACCGTGTCGTCCCATCCGACGATGGTCACGCCGTGGTTCTCGCCTCTGGCGACTGGGCAGTAGTACGAGTCGGTCGCCCAGTCCAGGTACGCCGCCTCGTCCATGTACATGCCGACGCTGAGCGCGCCGTTCTGCATGACCAGCTGCTTGACGAGGTCGTTGCCGCCCGCCGACGTACGCCCCGGGATCATGGTGGCGCCCTGCACGTGCTTTGCGCGGGCAGGCCGGCCGGCGTGACGTGGGAGTCGTCGTAGGGATCGTCGCTCTCGGCGACCGGCCCCGCCCAGCGCGCGAGATACGCGACGGCCATGAAGTCGTAGCCGCCGTAGGAGTAGCGCCAGTACCGGGAGGTGCCGTAGCCGCTGCGACCGACCATGTTGTCTTCGCTGAAGTCCGGCACGGGGTCGGGGGCGGGAGTGGCCGACATGAGCCTGGACTCGAGCGCGGCGATGTTGGCGAACGCCCAGCAGGTGGAGTAGTTGCCCTGGTCCGTGACGGGAGTAAGCCGGTTCTCGGCGCGCAGGTCGAATGCCGTGGGCGCCGCGGCGCGGGCCGCCCTGGCCTGCGCGGCCTCGCCGACATGCACCTCGACCGGGCTGGGTACGTGCCCCAGCCCCAGCGTGACCATGGGGTCGTGCAGCGCCTCCACGAACGCGGGGCTGAGCGGACCCAGCTCGGGCCGCGTCGTCGCTGCAGCCGCTCCGGCTGCGCCCGGCAGCGCGCCCAGCGCGAAGGCGACGGAGACGACGAGCAACAGGAGAGTGCGGCGCGTGGTGGTCATGAGCTCCCTTCGGGGAATGCTGTCCGGTGCATCGGCAACGGACGGGCTGCCCTGAATCCTAGCCTCGTGCGCGCCCGCGCGCACCCCTGTGGCGTTTGGCCTCGCCCGTGGCCTCGGGCTGATTTCCTGCCCATACTATCTAGACGATTGTCTCAGTCTCAGCCGACGCCCGTTCGGACCACAATAGGTTGAAGACACCGTCCAGAGAGGAATCGAAGGGCATTCCAATGAAGAGACGCGCCGCCGCTACGCAAGGGTTCACACTCATCGAGTTGCTCATCGTGATCATCATCATCGGCATCCTCGCGGCGATCGCCATCCCCGCCTATACCGCCCAGCGCGACAGCGCCAAGGACGCCGCCGTCAAGGAGGGGTCGCACATCATCCAGACCGCCGTGATGGCGTACGCCGCCGACCACGGCGGCGCGTATCCCGACCACGGAGTACGTCACGTACACCCCTGACGGACCCGACCGCCGACAACCTCGGCAACAGGTACCTCGACACCTGGCCGCGCAATCCCTGGACCGGCGAGCCGATGGAGAACACCGGCACCAACGTCCTCTTCAACACCGACTTCGACAGTCTGAACGGTCTCACGTCGCTGCAGGGCAAGTGGGCCGTGGTCAACGGTAAGCTCGTGCCCACGGGCGGCGGCGAGAACCGCATCGCCTTCGGGTCCGCCGACTGGACCGACGTGGAGCTGAACGTGAACGCGACGCTCAACGCGGGCCGCGGGTTCGGCGTGTACTACCGCTCCGACGGCAAGGCCAGCATCAGCGGCTACTGCTTCCAGTACGACCCCGGCCTCGGCAACAAGTTCGTGGTGCGCAAGGTCACACGCGGCAGCGAGTCGGCGCCCATCGCGTCGTTCAACATGCCCGCCGGCTTCAGCATCTACGGCGCGCAGCACGACATCGCGATCAAGGTCGTCGGCGACAAGCACGTGGTCACGGTCGACGGGAAGGAGGTGCTCTCGTTCACCGACGCGACCTACAAGTCGGGCAGCGCCGGCCTGCGCAGCTGGGACGGCGGCAGCGCCGTGAGCTTCGCCAGCGCCAAGGCTCTGGGCACCGGCGCCGGCAGTGCCGGCTCCGGCGAGCCGAGCCAGGGCGACTTCGCCTACGCCTACGACGGCGAGACGCCGAGCTACGGTCTGGTGGGCTGGCTCGCCGGCAGCGGCGCCTTCGTCATCCAGCCGCTCGACTGACGGCTGCGGCCGCCGCCCGCTCACATCCCTGGGCGCCGGTTCCCGCCGCTTCTGGGGTCGGCGCTTCGCCGCACCGAGGGTCCGTTCCCTAAACGCCTGTCCGATGCTCGTGGCCTCGCGAGCCGTCGATGAAGGTGGTGAAGGTAGCGGGCAGGCAGGCGGCGGAAGGAAGGCGTGATGGAGTCCACCGAGCGGACCTCAGAGGGCGGCTTCACCCTCATCGAGCTTCTCATCGTGGTCATCGTGATCGGCATCCTGGCGGCGATCGCCATCCCCGTGTACGCCTCCCAGCGCGACCAGGCCAAGGACGCGGCCGTCAAGGAGGGCGCGCACCTCATCCAGGTCGGTGTGATGGCCTACGCTGCGGACCACGGCGGCGACTATCCCGTCACCGAGTACGTCGCCTACACCCCGAACGACACGAGCGCCGACAACCTCGGCAACAGGTACCTCGACACCTGGCCGCGCAATCCCTGGACCGGCGAGCCGATGGAGAACACCGGCACCAACGTCCTCTTCAACACCGACTTCCACGACATGAGCGGTCTGACGCCGCTCCAGGGCGCCTGGAAGATCGTCGGTGGCGCGCTCGTGCCGCCGACCTCGGGCGGTCGTCTCGCCTTCGGCTCCACCGACTGGACCGACGCGCAGATCGACGTCAGCGCCACGCTCAACAGCGGGCCGGGTTACGGTGTCTACTTCCGCTCCGACGGCAAGACGAACATCAGCGGCTACTGCTTCCAGTTCGACCCCGGCATCGGCAACCAGTTCGTCGTCCGCAAAGTCGTGAACGGCACGGAGACGGCGCCGATCGCGCGCGCCAACATGCCCGCCGGCTTCGCCGTCTACGGGACCGAGCACCAGGTCTCAGTGAGCGCCGTGGGCGATCACATCGTCTGCAAGGTCGACGGCGTCGTCGTCCTCGACTTCCGTGACAGCACCTTCACTTCGGGCGGCGCCGGCCTTCGCGGCTGGTACGGCACCAACGTCGGCTTCATCAGCGCCAAGGCGCTGGGCGGCGGCGCGGGCTCCGGCGACCCGAGCGAGGGCGACTTCGCCTACGCCCACGACGCCGACAGCACGAGCTACGGTCTGGTCGGCTGGACCGCCGGCGACAGCGCCTTCGTCATCCAGCCGCTCCAGTAGCGCCCGGCCGACCCGGTCTCCCGTACAGGCCATCGACGTTCTCGGCGGCCTTGCGCGGGTAAGCTCACCTCTGTGAAGTCCAGAGCCCGCATCGCGGTGGGCGCTACAGGAGGGGGGACGATGGCCACCATCTCACTGACGGCCGAGGAGCTGCAGGGCCGGCACCTGCTCGACCAGGGTCACAAGGACATCGGCGAGATCACCGACCTCTACGTTGACGACGACGGGCGCCCGCACTGGCTGCTCGTCGAGACGAGTTTCTTCCCGGGGTTCCACAGCGTGATCCCGGTCACCGACGTGGTGGTGAGTGACGCCGGCCTCGAGGTCCACTACGACATGGAGAAGCTCACCGGCGCGCCCAACGCGATGAAGGGCAAGGACTACGCGGCGCACCGCGAGGGGCGACTCTACGACTACTACGGGCTCGAGGCCCCCGCGGGCGTCGACGGCGTGCTGCACCACGGCGAGGGCGACAAGGTGCTGCAGCCGCCGAGCGCTCTCTGCCTCTTCTCGACCCTCTCCTGCGAGAACAAGCCGATCGAGTTCAACGCCGGCGAGTAGGACCGCCCGCCGCCGCGGGCCGGCTCTACGTCATCCTGGGCTCAGGGGCTCAGGGGCTCGCCGGAGGGACTCCCCTGGGCCGGCACAGCGGCTTGAAGACGAGGTAGGCGATCGGCCCGGTGAGCACGCCGGCCAGCCCGCCGACGAGCCAGTCCGTCCCGTTGGTGAACAGCGCGATGACCGCGATCGCCACCGCCGGCGCGCAGATCGCCGCCAGCACCGCGGTGTTCCCCCACACCCTGAACGGCCGTTCCAGCGCGGGCTCGCGCACCCGCAGCACCACCGCCGCGATGAAGATCAGGATGTAGTAGAACATCATGAGGAAGACGTCGATCACGATCAGCGTCTCGAACCCGTAGCGCACCAGTCCCGCGTTGATCACCGCGAGCACCACGATGGAGACCCAGGGCGTGCCGTACTTGTGGTGTGTCCGGGTGAGCACGCGCGGGAGCAGGTGGTCCGCGGCCATCGCGTAGGCGGGCCGCGAGCCCTGCGCCAGGTACTCCTGGTACAGGGCCAGGTTGCTCACCACGGCGGCAGCGAGCATGGCCACGCCGAGCGCGGTCCCGCCGAGTTGCTCGGCGATCTCGACGAAACTGATGCCGCCCTCCGTCGTCCATTCGTCCCAGCGGCCGACGCCTCCGAGGGCGGCGAGCGTGGGCACGAAGTACGAGATCACGATGAGCGGCATGGCGATCATGAGCCCCTTGGGGATCACGCGCCGCGGCTCCTCCACCTCGCCGGCCAGCACCGACATGGAGTCGTAGCCCGAGTACATCCACATGCCCACCGCGAGTGCGTAGCCGATGCTCGTGAGCACGCTCTGCCCCGGGTAGGCGAACGGCTGCCACGGCACGCCGTGCCAGTTGGCGAACCCGAGGATGGTCAGGACGACGAACGGTGTCAGGATGATGACGACCATGACGATGGAGCTGACGGCGATCACGTTGAGGCCGCGGATGTTGAGGTAGGCGAGCACGGCGATGACGGCCACACCCATGAGCCAGGCCACGGTGGGGTCGAGGTCGAGCCACGACTGCAGGTAATCGGTGACCAGGGCGATGTAGAGGGCGGAGTCGACGAACGTGGTGAGCCACGACCACCAGCCGCACTGGAACCCCCAATACTCGCCGAGGGCGCGCTTGACCCAGACGTAGTAGCCGCCCTCCTCGGGGATCGCCGAGCCGAGCTCCGCGCACACGAGGCCCATGGGGAGGGCCCAGACGACGGGCAGGACGAGCAGGAGCAGCAGCGCGATGCCGGGGCCCGACCAGCCGACCATGTCCTCGAGGCCGAACGCCCCGGACGAGACGAACACGAAGTCGATCACGACCACGGTCGCGAGCCGCAGCCGCACCCTGCGGAGCTGGCCTTCCATGGATCCCCCCCCTCGCGGACCGGCGCCAGGATCACCGGATGCGGGGTCATGCTGTCATCCCTCCGACACGGACGCCAGCGACCATACCTTTCAATCCTCACGGCCCCGCGATTCGATACCTGCTCGCTCTTGGTCATCGCGTTGACGCGCCCGCCGTCGCGCTCCTAGGCTCGGGTGCATGAAGGCTTGGCATGACGTCCACGACTCCTGGCACCGACCGCGCGGCTGGACCGGCTGCGCGGTCGGGCCCGCCATCCCTCCGGACGGGCGCTGACCGGTCCCCGACCCTGCCCGGGCTCTCCGTGTGCCCGGCGACCTCACCGCCACCTGGAGGGTGGTCCGCATGCACACAGGCACGTACATCAACAGACGCGTCCGACCTGAGAGCCCTGCGCGCGCTCCGCGACGCCAGGCCCGCGCCCTTCTGGCTGGACGGCCCCGCAGGCGCCGGCCCCTCGGCCGGCGCTCGCCGGCGGGGAGAGCTGCGACCTCGCCGTGGTCGGCGCCGGCTTCTCCGGCTTGTGGACCGCGCTGCTCGCCAAGGAGCAGGACCCCGCCGCCGACGTCGTCGTCGTGGAGGCCGGCGCCGTGGGCGGGCAGGCCAGCGGGCGCAACGGCGGCATCTGCATGGCGTCGCTCACGCACGGGTTCAGCCAGGGCGAGGAGCTCTTCCCGTCCGAGAACGCCCACCTGACCGAGCTCGGCGACGAGAACCTCGCGGCGATCGAGCGCGCCGTGCGGGAGTTGACTGTCGACTGTGGCTGGGAGCTCACCGGTGAGATGGAGATCGCCACGGCGCCGTGGCAGGTGGACGGGCTGCGCGAGCTGCGCGACCAGTCGGAGGCGGCAGGGCTTCCCGGCACCTGGCTGGACGGCGACGAGCTGCGCGCCAATCCACTCGCCCACGTACCAGGCCGGCTACTGGCACCACGACGCCGCCATCGTCAACCCCGCGCGTCTCGCGTGGGGGCTCGCGCGCGCCTGCGAGGAGCGGGGCGTGCGCATCTACGAGGGCACGCCCGTCACGGCGCTGGCGCGCTGCGGCGCCGGCGTGGAACTGCGCGCGCCGTGGGGCGCCGTGCGCGCGGCGCGCACCGTCCTCGCCACCAACGCGTTCCGTCCGCTGCTGCGCCGTCTCCGCTACCACGTGGTGCCGGTGTACAACTACGCGCTCATGACCGAGCCGCTGACGCCTGCCCAGCTCGACGCGATCGGGTGGTCGCGCCGGCAGGCCCTGGCGGACGCCGGCTACATGTTCCACTACTACCGGCTCACCGAGGACCAGCGCATCCTCTGGGGCGGCTGGGACGCGATGTACTACCGCGGACGCCGCATCCGCAGGGAGTACGAGGACCGCCAGGACCTTTTCGCCAAGCTCGCCGGCCACTTCTTCCACGACGTTCCCGCAGCTCGAGGGGCTGGGCTTCACCCACCGCTGGGCCGGCGTGATCGACACCTGCTCGCGCTTCTGCCAGTTCTGGGGGACGGCGCTGGACGGGCGCGTCGCGTATGTGCTCGGCTACACGGGGCTGGGCGTCGCCGCCTCGCGCTTCGGCGCTCTGGTGGCGCTGGACCTCGTCCACGGTCGTCGCACGGAGCTCACCGAGCTGGACTTCGTGCGCAGCAAGCCGCTGCCGTTCCCGCCCGAGCCGCTGCTGTTCCCGACGATCGAGGCGACGCGACGGTCCACGGAGCACGCCGAGCTGCACGGCAGCCGGCGGAACCTGTGGCTGCGGTCACTCGACCGCTTCGGCCTCGGCTTCGACTCCTGAGGAGCGCGCGAGGGGCGGGAGGCGGCACGGGCTCCCGCCTCTCTTGAGCGAGTATTCAGTCCAAGAATGAGCGAATGTTCGATTCTTGAACGCCTCCTTGGCCGTGCCGAGGCGAGACTGTCGAGTGCCGTGCATGGTGGGGAGCAGGCAAGGGCAGCACGATGAGGCGGGAGGAGTGGGCGCGGCAGCGGCGCCGCGAGATGCTCGCCGCCTACTACCAGGTGCTCAAGGACGAGGGGCTGCAGGGCACGTCGATCACCAGATCGCCAGACGCATCGACGCGCCTCCGAGTCTTCTCATCCACTACTTCGGCACCAAGGAACAGATGACCATCGAGCTGGTCGACTACCTGCTCGAGGAGTACCGGCAGGGCTACGGCGACCGGCTCGCGGCCTCGCCGACCCGCGCGAGCGCCTCGTCGCGATCCTCGACACGTTCTTCGACCCTGAGTACCACCAGCTTCTCGACGACAGCGTCTTCTACGCCTGCTTCTACGTGAGCCTCCGGCACCCCGCTGTGCGCAAGAGCTACGCGGCGCTCTACGAGACGTCGCTGGAGCTGGTGGAGGGCACGATCGCCGAGTGCATGGCCGCCGGGCACATCGGCGGCGACGACGCTCACGAGCTCGCCGTGACCGTCAAGGCCCTCGAGGAGGGCTACGCGTTCCTCATCGGCGGCGGCGCCGACGAGGCCGCCAAGGCCGGGATCGGCAGCGCGCTCAAGAAGCGCGCGCTGCAGCTGCTCGGCCTTCCCCCCCGCCTGACCGCCCCGCTGAAACATCCGCCCAGTCCAGCCTCGCTCTGAGGCGCGTGCCCATTCTCCTTGGGAATCCGCTCGCCGACCACAGTGCTCAGCGACCTTCGGACCGTCGACCGCCCTGAGCACTCAAGTTCCGGCGGGCCGTTGTCGAGACGGACTACACGTCACGTGCATGGGCATGACGGGCGCCGACGGTGGGGTCGACCAGGCTGGTGGCCTCCCGTTGCAGGAGGAGTCAACGGAATTGGGACGTGAGCAGGAAGATCGGAGTCATAGGGGCGGTCGGGGCGGCAGCCCTTCTCGCGCTCTCGGTGAGCGCGTGCGGGGACACCGCGACGACCGACTCGTCGGGCGACAGCCCGAGCCCGATGCCGCGGCCAGCACGACGCACGTGGCCGAGTCGCAGCTCCCGGGCGTCGTGCGCGCCCGCGTCGGCGACACGATCACCGTGACGTTGCACGGCAACTCGAGCACGGGCTACCAGTGGGTCGCGCAGGACCTCAGCGGTACCACCGTGCTCAAGCAGGTCGGCGACGCCAAGATCGTCGCCCCCAAGAGCAAGCTGGCCGGGGCGCCCGGTCACACCCAGTTCACCTTTGAAGTCATGGAAGAGGGCGTGGACGAGGTCGGCTTCTGGTACCAGCCGCCGGCCGAGGGCGCGGCCGGGGCCACCTGGGCGCTCGTCGTGCACGCCGGCGACGGCCACGTGCAGGTCGACGTGGACGCCGGTCGAGTACGCGGCTGAGACTTCGGAGATGCGCACCGGCGACAACCTTCTCGTCACCATCACCAATGCTTCCGACTCCGGTCGGCACGCCTGGAAGATGATCGGCGGCGCGCCGCAGCTCAAGCTGCTGAGCCAGAAGTACTCCGGCGGCAAGCAGACGCTGACGTTCGCCGGCGCCGCGGCCGGTACGACGACGCTGGTCATCGTCACCCCGACCGGCGACCCGCCGCTGCAGACCTTCGCGCTCCCTGTGGCGCTCAAGACGCCGGCGGCGCCGTGATCCACCAGCTCAACAAGCACAGCGACCAGCAGAACGTGCCGGCCAAGGCGGGCGACACCATCCAGGTCTCGCTCATGGACCAGCCCTCCACGGACTTCCAGTGGAAGTTCCAGAAGCCCAACGCCAAGGTCCTCAAGCAGGTCGGCGAGCCCAAGTTCTTCCCCAACAACGACACGATGGGATCCAAGGGCAAGCTGGTGTGGACGTTCAGCGTGGTCGGCGCCGGCAAGGCTCCGCTCATCGCCGACTACCAGTCGGTGTCCGCCGACGCGATGCCCGTCAAGACGTGGCAGGTCAACGTCGCCGCCAAGCCCGGGTTCACCCCCAAGACCGTGGCGGCCGCGCCGTCCAACCCGGCCGACTCGGTGCACGTGCTGCCGGGCGACACGATCAAGCTCAAGCTGGCCGCCAGCGCCGGCACCTGGAGCAAGCCCGCCTCGACCAAGCAGCTGATCGCGTCCAAGCCGGTGAAGCAGGGCAAGACCGTCGTCATCGATCTCAAGGCCGGCCACCACGGCGTGGCGACCCCCGTGCTGCTCGCGACGGGCAGCGGCGGCTATCCTGCGCAGGCCTACGCGCTCTCGGCCACGGTGGGCAAGGGCAAGGCTCCGGTCACCGTCCACGCCAACGAGCGTAAGGTGGCCAAGCCGATCGAGGTCAAGGCCGGCGACCTGCTCGACATCGCCATCGAGAGCAACACCGCGTCCACCGGCTACCAGTGGACCGTGAGCAGCGTCATCCCCGACGGTGTGGTCGAGCAGCAAGGCGACCCGACCACCGAGGCGCCGACGACCGACATGCCCGGCGCCCCGGGTGCGACCGTGTTCCACTTCAAGGCCCTGGCGGCCGGTACCGCCCAGCTGGTGCTGCTCGAGCAGCCGCCGGCCGAGGGCGGCACGCCCGGCGCCGTCTACATGACCGTGGTCAACGTCCAGTAGGAGAAGACGTCAGCCCGCGGTGGAGGGGCAGGGCGGCCGGCGCGAGGCGACGGCCGCCCCGTTCGCGTCCGTGGGGCATGCTCGCGCTCGGGGGCGCGCCACCGATCTAGGGCCGGCGGCGGAGGGCTAATTGAGGCCGAAGCGGTGCATGTCCTGCTCGCCGGCGCCGAAGTAGTGCGCCGTCTCGTGCAGGACGGTAATGTCGGATGCTCGGCCAGCTCGTCGTCCTCCGGCACCTCGCGCTCGAGGTTGCGCTGGAAGAGGTGGATGACGCCGATGTCCGGGCCGGGGCCGAGCACCGACTGGTCCGGCATCGCGATGCCGTGGAAGAGGCCGAGCGTGCGCGGGTCGAGGCCCTCGAGCACGAGCACCTCGGACGGACGCTCCTCGACGAACACCGGCACGTTGCCGAGCCGCGCGAGTATCTCGTCCGGCAGCTCGTCGAGCGCGTCGGCGGCCAGCCGCTCGAACTCCTCGCGGGGCAGGCGCGGCTCGCGCCCGTCGTTGGATTGGTCGAGCCGCAGAGTCGCGAGCCACTCCTTGACCATGCCCTTGGCGTCGCCCTTCTCCTCGCAGGCGACGCCGAGCAGGTGCCGCGCGTCCGCCTCGTCGAGAGGATCGAGGGGCGGACCGGCGAGCAGCTCGCGCAGCAGGCGCGCGGCCTCGCCGGGCTCACCGAACTCGACGTAGATCTCCGCCGACCCCAGCCAGGGCTCCGGGTCGTCGGGGTCGGCCTCGCTCCAGCGCCGGTAGGCGTCCAGCGCCTTCTCGGGGTCGTCCTGCTCGCGCGCCAGCAACGCCTCGAGCTCGATCACCGCCGGCTCGTCCGGCGCCGTCTCGCGCGCCGTCCTCAGGGCGCGCTTCGCGGCGCGCAGGTCGCCTTCCTCGAGCGCCTCCCAGGCGTCGTCGAGGAGGCGTTCCAACTCCGGGTCGTATGTCGTGTCGTCGTCCATGTCGCTACTGTACCCCGTAGAGACTTCGCGAGCGTATCGCCGCACGAATCGCCTCTTGCATCGTCACCCTTCCACGAGGGACAATCCGAGGGAAGCCTGGCAAGAGGAGGTAAGCTGTGACCACGTATCGCCCTCGGGACCCGCGCGGCAAGCTCCGCGAGGTCACCACCAACTGGACGCTGTCCATGCGTGTCGCGGGACACACCCCAACTGCGGTGTGGTGTTCGACGAGGACGCCTCGTCCCAGGCCGGTCCTCAGGCACGCGGGTGGATGGTCGGCGACCGGCGGCCGGAGACCCAAGGGGACCGTTACCTGATCCTGGACGACGGGGACGTCTGGCGCGCACGCGCGGCCGAGGTCCCCGAGGGATCAACCCCCTCGTGGATGACGGAGCCGGACGACGACCTCGTCTCCCTGCTCGCCCGCTCGCTCGGCGACGCGCGTCTGGGCGGCGCCGGGTGGCTGGAGCTCGTCGGGCGCGCCGAGTGCGTGGAGGACCGGCGTCGCGAGCTACGGCCGCCCTCCGGACCGGAGCGGCGCGGGGCCTGATCTGCGCGCGGCGGGCCGGGGATGGTTCGGACCGTGTCCGGTCTGGTATAAGCAGGGGCCGTGACCGACCCCTCCTCAACTCCCCGCAGCGACCGCGCGCCCAGATCATCGGCTGCGCCGTCAGCGCGTCCTCTGCTCGTCGGCGTCGACCTCGGCAAGGTCACGACCTGCGTGGCTGTGGGCGAGCTCGGCGACGACGGCGAGCTGCGCGTCGTGCTCACGCGTGCGGAGCGCCACCTCGGCGACCCGCTCCGCCTCTTCCTCGAGGTGTACCGGGAGCTGGACGCCGGCCGCCTGGCCGGTGTGGCGGCGACCGGCGTGTATGGGGAGCGCCTCGGCGCTCCTGCCGTCGGCGGGGTGCCGGAGGAGATCGCGCAGGAGCACGCCGCCGCCTGGGTCTACCCCGACGGTCCGCTCAACGTGGTCCGGGTGGGCGGCGGAGGCTACTCGGTGCTCACGCGGGACGCCTCCGGCGTCGTGCGCTTCGAGGCCAACGAGCGCTGTTCGGCGGGTACCGGCGAGACGGTGGAGGGCCTGTGCGCCCGCCTCGGCCGCTCGCTCGACGAAGCCGTCGCGCTGGCCGAGGACAGCCCGGACGGCGTCACCGTCACCAGCCGCTGCGCCGTGTTCGCCAAGAGCGAGCTCACGCACTTCGCCAACCAGGGCGAGTCGCACGGGCGCATCTTCCAGGGGCTGTTCGAGGGCGTCGCCCGCAACGTGCACAGCCTGTACGACAAGAGCAAGATCGACGGCCCCGTGGTCCTCGTCGGGCACGGGGCGCTCATCACGCCAGTCGCCGCCGGCGTGGTCGCTCTCAGCGAGGCGCCGGTGGAGGTCGCGGAGCAGGCCGGCCTGTTCGAGGCGCTCGGCGCGCTGCGCTTCGCGGCGCAGCTGGGTGGAGAGACGGGGGCGGCCGGCGCCGCGCCGGGCTCCGCCCGGTTCCCGGCCGATCCGCGCGAGCTCGTGCGGCCCATCCGCAGCCGCATCGGCCGCCTCGAGCCCGCGCGCAGGGGGCCGGGCTCCGTGCTGCGGCTCGGCGACGAGGGCGCCGCCGCATCCGACCCGGCCGCGCCGGCCGCCCTCGGCCTCGACCTGGGCTCCACCGGCTCCAAAGCCGCGCTGGTCGACGCTCGCTGGGGGCCGTCCTGGCGAGCGTCTACCGGCGCACGGAGGGCAACCCCGTGGAGGCTGCTCAGGCGCTGGTGGCCGAGGTCGGGGAGATGGCGCCGAACCCCGTCATCGCGGTCGGGCTCACCGGCTCCGGCCGCGACGCCGCGGCCACGGTCTTTCGCGCCGCCTTCCCCGGTCTCGCGGCGCACCTCACGGTGCAGGACGAGATCGTCGCGCGCGCGACGGCGGCCGCCGGGCTGGACGCGGACGGCGGCCGCAGCCTCTCCATCGTCGAGATCGGCGGCCAGGACGCCAAGTTCATCAACGTCGAGAACGGCCGCGTGGTCGACGCCAACATGAACCGTGTGTGGCGCCGGCACCGGCTCGTTCCTCGAGGAGCAGGCGATCGCCCACGGCGTGGACGACATCGAGGAGTTCGGGCGACAGGCCGCGCGCAGCGACGGGCCGCCCGACCTCGGCCAGACGTGCACGGTCTTCGTCGCCGACGTGGCGGCCGAGGCTCTCGGCGACGGCTTCAGCCGCGAGGACATCTTCGCCGGCCTGCAGCACTCGGTGGTGCGCAACTACCGCAGCCGGGTGATCGGCCAGCGACGGCTGCTCGAGCGCGTGTTCTTCCAGGGCAAGCCCACCAGCGACCCCGCCCTGGCCCGGACGCTCGCGGCCGTGCTCGAGCGCGAGGTCGTGGTACCGGCCGACCCGGGCGCGATGGGCGCCATCGGCATCGCGCTGCTCGCCACGCGGTCGCTCGCGGGCGGCAACGGCGAAGGCCTCGCTGCGCTCGCTGCGCTCGACCTCTCCCGTGTGCTCGAGGCGCGCGTCGCCGGCCGCCGTGAGTTCCAGTGCCGCGACCGCGACTGCCTCGACGGCTGCCACCTCGAGCTCGCCGAGATCGACCTGGGCGGGTCCACCGCCAAGATCGTGAGCGGCGGGCAGTGCCCCAAGTACGACGACGTCTCGGCGGCCGGCGACAACTGCCCAAGGATGCCCCCAACCCGTACCGCGAGCGAGAAGCGCTGCTGGCGTCACTTCTGGACAAGGAGGCCGGCGGTGCACCCGTGGACGCCGGCTCGGCGGGTCCTGTCACCGGCTCCGCCGGTCTCGTCGTCGGTCTGCCCTACGCGCACTACCTCATCGACACGCTCCCGTTCTTCCACACGCTCCTGCGGCGGCTGGGCCACCCGGTGGAGGTGCTGCGCCCGGACCGCGACACGCTCGCCGAGGGCGACCGGCACTGCGCGGCTCCGGGCGCCTGCGCGCCGGTCAAGCTGCTGCACGGGCTGGCCGGCGCGGACGTGGACATCCTCTTCGCGCCCATCTTCGTCCACCTGCCGCTGCCCAACGCCGGCGCGCGGACGTACACCTGCCCCATGGCGCAGGGCGCGCCGGACATGGTGGGGCGCGCGCTGCACGCCGAGGGCTCGAGCAAGCGCGTGCTGCGTCCGGCGCTGTTCGAGAGGGAGGGCGACGGCTTCGACGCGCCGCGCGTGATCCGCTCGCTCTCGCGCGCGACGCGGTCGCTGGCGAAGGCGGCCGGCATGCCGTCGCAGACGCCGGCCGAGTTCGACGCAGCTTAGAGGCGGCGCTGGACGCGCAGCACCGCTTCGAGACGGGCCTGCGCGCCGTCGGCGAGCGCGCGCTCGCGTCGGCGCGAGAGCACGGCTTCCCGGTGGTGCTGCTCGCCGGGGAGACCCACGTGATCCACGATGCGGTGCTCGACGCCGGCATCCACGAGCTCGTCGCCGCCAACGGCGCCGTGCCGCTGCCGCTGGACTACTACCCGGTGCCCGAGGACGTGCCGGGCTTGCAGCGGGTGCACTGGGCGAGCGCCGGGCAGACGCTGCGCGCCACGGCCGCCGGCGCCGCCGCCGGCGACGTGTTCCCGCTGCTGCTCGGACCTACGGGTGCGGGCCCAACTCGATGATCGAGCACCTGTTCGCGGACCTCACCGAGGACTGGCCGCACGCGGTGCTCGAGACCGACGGCCACGGCGGCAAGGCGGGCTACGTGACCCGCGTGCAGGCGTTCCTGCACAGCGTGCGGCGCTGGCGCGACGCCTCCGCCGAGGTGGCCGGCGAGCAGGAGGCCGCCGAGGCGGCGGCCGCCCCGCCGGCACAGGTCCCGGCGGACCACGTGGCGGCCGGCGCCGGCCTGCCGGCGCGCCTCGCGCGCCTCGACGGGCGCCTCCCGCACAGCCTGGACGCCGGCTACGACCGCTTCTACTTCGGCCACGTCGGCGGCGGTCTCGGACGCCACCTGGCGGCGGCGATGCGCGGCGCCGGGTACGACGCCTCCTACGTCGGCGAGCCGGACGCCGCCGCTCTGCGCGCCGCCGGCGCCGCCTGCTCGGGCAAGGAGTGCCTGCCCTACCAGCTCATCTGGGGCAGTTTCGCGCGCTTTCTCGACGAGGAGGCGGCTCGCCTGGACGGCACCAAGGCGCTGTTCCTGAGCGCCGGCAACGGCTTCCAGGCGTGCCGGGCCAACCTGTTCCCGCTCACCGAGCAGATCTCCCTGGAGCGGCTCGGTCTGAGCGACCACGTGGAGGTCGCCAACTTCAGCCTCGTCACCGGCAACGTGCGCATGATGCCCGTCGTCTGGGTCGCCCTGGTCGCCGTGGACGTGCTCAACATGCTGCGCTTCTACCACTTGGCCGACGAGGCAGAGCGAAGGGCCAGTGACGCCCTCTTCCACGAGTACTCGGACCGCCTCGAGGCGATGCTCGAGCAGCCCCGCCCGGACGCCGGCACCACCGCCACAGTGGCCGGGGCCTTCCGCTTCTGCGGCGAGGTCGAGGAGCTCCTCGCAGACGCGGCGCGCGCCTACAAGGAGCTGCCGCGCGACGCCGCCAAGGCCGCGGGTCTGCGCGACGTGTACCTCTGCGGCGACCTCTACCTGCGCGTCGACGAGTGGGGTAACGACGACCTGCAGCGCAAGCTGGCCGACCTCGGCCTGCGCGTCATCTTCGAGCCCTACGGCGCGTTCTTCGAGCTGCTGCAACTGCGCCAGATCCAGGACGGCGTGGCGCTCAAGAAGCTGCCCGAGAAGGAGGCGACCCTGGGGACGATGCGCTACGTGGTCGGGCGCCTCGTCAAGGCAGTGCGCACCGAGCACCCGTGGGTGTTCTGGAACGAGGTGCGCGAGGTGGACAAGGAGGCCCGCCGGCTGGTCGCGCCGTATCCCTTCGGCGAGACGATCCCGGCGGTCGGCGGCGCGCTGCTCACCTGGCGCACGCAGCCCGTGGACGGCGTGGTCTCGGTCGCGCCGCGAGGGTGCGGGCCGGCCCTGATCGCCGAAGCACAGCTTCGGCGCGAGGCCGGCCTCCCGGTCCTGTTCGTCTACAACGACGGCGACCCGATCGACGAGGCGCGGCTGGCCGGCTTCGCCTGGCGGCTCCGCAGCCGCCCGGCCGCGCCGCCGCGAGCGGCTCCGACCGCACGCGGCTCCGTCTGTCCCGTCCGGCGCCGCGGGCTTCCGCCTGCAGCTCGTAGCCGCTGACAACGCCCGACTCCTGCGTCCACGGGCCGTACGCGGCTGTTTGGGGCGTTCGCCGTATTGATCGTCGGGCGAACGGTTCCTAGGTGGCCGCCAGGACGCGGTGAGCCGCCGGCCGTGCCGGCGGCGCGCTTCGTTCCGCCCGGCCCGAGGCGCCGGGTCTTCGCGGGCAAACGAAGGGGGAGCCATGAAGAACGTCCGCACCAGTCTTCGTCCTGTGTCTCGCTCGTCGTGCTGCGCGCGTGCTCGTCGTCGTGCCTGGTCGCGGGCGCCGGCCCTCGGGCGGCCTCGCGGCGACTGTTGGACGCCGCAGCTCACGCGGATCGCCACCGACGGCATCGGCGACTATCCGGACAGCTGGCAGAACTCCTACCCGTGGTCGATGTCGATGTTCAAGGGCGACCTGTACATCGGTACCGGCAGGGTGGGCTGCACCTCGTCGGTGATGTCGCTGATGAGCGGGCCGATGGCCGGCGGCGCGGGCGTACCGCTCCCCGGCGGCTTCATCCCCGGCAACACCCTGCAGGCGCCGCCGGTCAGCTCGTTCGTCAGCCCCGACGGCACGACGCGTCACCGACGTCGCCAAGTACACCGCCTTCAACGAGTGCGTCGCGCGCCGAGATCTGGCGCCTGCGCTGCGGCGTGTGGAAGCGCGTCTGGCAGGCGCCGCTCATCGACTCGTACCTGGCCGGCGCGCCGAAGGGCTCCGCCGCCGCCATCCTCGGCCTTCGCGGCATGGCCGTGATGACCGACAAGAACGGCGTGAAGGCCCTGTACGCGGCCGCCGGCGGGTTCAGCTTCGCTCTCCAGCAGCCGCTGCTCATGCGCTCGACCGACGGCGTCACCTGGACCCCGTGCTACGCCCCGCCGGAGATGGGCCGCGAGAGCCGCGCCATCTTCGCCCATCACGGCAAGCTCTACCTGGGCGTCGGTCCGGCCGAGATCCGCAGCTCGGTGAAGCCGGGGGCCTGGGCGAGCGACGACCCGGCCGACCCGACGAGCTGGAAGAAGGTCATCGACTTCCCGACACTCGATCCCACGAACAACAACGTCTTGTCGTTCGCCACGCTCTGCGGCCGGCTGTACGCGGGCACGTCGAACCGCTACGGCTTCCAGGTCTGGCGCAGCGACGTCCGCGACCCGATGGGCAACGCCGACTGGACCAAGGTCGTCACCGGCGGCGCCGGGAGCATCGCCAACGAGTGGGCGGGAACGATGAAGGTCTTCAACGGCGCCGTCTACGTAGGTTCGATGCACGTGCCCGGCGTCTCCGGCTCGACCGAGCTCAAGGGCTTCGACCTGATCCGCATCTGGCCGTCCGGGTCGTGGCAGCTGGTGATCGGCACGCCGCGCATGGCGGAGACGCCGGCCGGGGACGCGGATGATGACGCCGGTCAGCGGCAAGCCGTCCGGCATCGGCAACCCGCTGAACCTGTACTGCTGGAGCATGGCGGTGCACGGCGGGAGGCTCTACATGGGCACGTTCGACCTGACCTCGATGCTCAAGTTCGCCGGTGTTCCCCCCGAGCAGCTAGGTCGCCATGCTCGGCCTCACCCCGGAGCAGGTCCAGGCGCTGTACGCCGGAGCCGGTGCCGATCTGTACCGCACCTGGGACGGACGGTCGTGGGGGACGGTCACACTGACCGGGTTCGGCGATCAGTACTGCTACGGCTTCCGCAACATCGTCGCGGCGCCGTTCCGCCTCTACTTCGGCATGTCCAACCCGTTCTACGGCTGTCAGGTGTGGCGGCTCAACACCCTCTGGTGAGGGTCCGGCCGGGCCGGCGGCCGCAGGCCGCCGGCCCGGTCGGGCCGCCGCCCTAGCGCGCCCGCTCCGGGCGCTGGCACACCAGTCCACCTCCGAGCGCCTCACCGCGTCCAGCCCCGCCGCCGTAGGGCCTTCCGACGCGCGCACGCGCGCTCTCCTGCTGCGACGCAGCACCGGGAACAGGAGCGCGCCGAGCACGCAGACGGCGGCGGTCAGCGCGAAGGAGACTCGCCCCCCGAGCGAGTCGAGTGCCCACCCCCCGAGCAGCGGGCCCATGGCGTACCCGCCCATGTACGTCAGCGTCCACACGCCCATGTAGCGGCCGCGCAGTTCGACGGGCGCGAGGCGCGACACCACGGTCGACCCGATGGGGATCAGAAGCACGATCCCGAAGCCGATCGCTGCGATGCAGGCAGGGTCGCCGGCCACGGCACGAACGCGGCCGCCCCCATTCCCACGCCCTGGGCGACGCACGAGAGAGCGAGGAGGAGCATGTGGTCGCGGCCTCCGACGATGCGGATTACCGGGTACTGCAGGACGCCGTCGAGGCCCGTAGACGATCATCGCCACGCTCCAGCTCTGCGCCGTCACGCCGTGGAGGTCGGCGAGCATGACCGGCATCGTGACCCAGACCTGGCCGAAGCCGTACATAGGAAGCAGGGCGATGAGGCAGAAGCCGAGCATCCGCCGTCGCGGAGCACCTCCCCGTAGCCGTGGAACGAAGCGAGGACCGAGACGGCCCGCACCCCGTCCGGCCGGGTCTCCTTGAACAAGAAGACCACCATCACGAGGAAGACCGCGCAGAGGACCGCCGGCCATGAAATTGAGGCGGAACGTCGGGTCGAGGACGAGCAGTGGCGGCGCGATGAGCGGGCCGAGGGCGATCCCGGCGTTGAGCGCGACGCGGGAGACGCTGAACGCCTCCGCGCGGTGCTTCGTGGTGTGAGGTCGGCGATCATCGCGTTGCTCGCGGTGATGTACTTCGCCCAGCCGAACGCCGCCTCGAAGGCGATGAGCGCGACGATCACGTCAGGTCGGTGGTCAGCGCGAGGCCGCCGTACAGCGTCATGGTGCCGAGGATGGCCACGATGAGGACGGGGCGACGCCCGACCTTGTCGCACAGGGCGCCGCCGACCACCTGCAGCGGCAGGGTCGCGAGCAGTGTGACGCCGAGGATCAGCCCCAGGGTCGTCATCGAGACGCCGAGCCGCCCGTTGAGGTACAGCGTCTCGTAGGGGTACGTCATCTCGACGCCGATGAGGTAGACGAACGTGCCGGCGGCCAGCAGCCAGAACGGCCGCGGCAGGCCCTTGAGATCGGCGGCGACGCGCCTGATGGCGGCTGCGGGCACCGGGCGTCCCCCCTCGGTCGGCTGGTGCTTCCTTCATGCTAACCGCCCGGGCGGGCGGCGGGCGAGCGCCGCCGCGTCCGCCGCCCTCCCCGTCGTCGACGGTTTGTCCGGCCCCTGCTCAGGGGATGCGACTCAGCAACCAATCCCTTGGAGGACGACTCATGGCCGCCGAAGCACGCTCCGTCGCTCGTGTCGTGACCCCGCAACCCGTGATTGAAGGCGCCGGCGTGCGGCTCAAGCGCAGTATCGCCACGCCGACCCTGGACTACGTCGACCCGTTCCTGCTCTTCGACCACTTCGGCTCGGACGACCCAGACGACTACCTCGCCGGGTTCCCCTGGCACCCGCATCGTGGCATCGAGACGGTGACGTACATGCTGGCCGGCGAGGTGGACCACCGGGACAGCATCGGCAACTCGGGGCGCATCGGCGCCGGCGACGTGCAGTGGATGACCGCCGGCGGCGGGATCATGCACGAGGAGATGCCGCAGGCGGGCGCGGACCGGCGGATGGGCGGGTTCCAGCTCTGGGTGAACCTGCCGGCGTCGCTGAAGATGTCGCACCCCCGGTACCAGGACCTGAGCGCCGCGCAGATCCCCGAGGTGCGCCGTGACGACGGCACGGTGGTCCGGGTGGTCGCCGGTGAGGTGGACGGCGTGCGGGGTGCGGTGACGGAGATCTACGCCGAGCCCGAGTACCTGGACGTCTCGCTGCCGGCCGGGGCGCAGTTCACTCAGGTCGTGCCGCGGGGGCACGCGGCCCTCGCGTACGCGTTCGAGGGCGAGGGCCGGTTCGGCGTGGCCGCCGACCTCGGCTACGGCGGCGAGCTGGAGGGCGTGCTGCTCACCGCCCCTCAGATGGCCGTCTTCGGCGACGGGGACGAGGTGCGCGTCGAGGCGTCCGGCGGCTCGCCGGTCCGGTTCCTGCTCGTCAGCGGCAAGCCGCTGGGGGAGCCCATCGCGAGGTACGGACCGTTCGTGATGAACTCGCGCGAGGAGATCACGATGGCGCTGCGCGACCTGCAGAACGACACGTTCACCTGGCGTGACGACCCCGACTGGGCGGCGAAGCGCCGCACGTGGTCGCCGGAGTCTCCCGGGCGCTGACCGGCCGCCGCGGGCGGCTCAGACCGGGCGGAGCATCTTGACGTAGGGGCGCGCCGCGCAGCGGCACGGCGGCGCGCCGCAGTACGGGCAGTGCGCGCCGGCCGCGAGGCTGCCGGCGGCGTAGAAGTCCGGGATGTCCGGGGCGGCGACGTAGCCGGCCGCCTCGTAGAGCCTCACCGCCGGCGGTTCCGGCCGCCCGGCCGGCAGCCAGGCGAACAGGAAGGCGGCCGGAGCGCCACGCTCGGTCGCGGCGTCCTCTGCGTACGCGAGCAGACGCCGACCCAGTCCCGTGCGGCGCGCCTCGGGCGCGACGGCTACGGCGCGCACGTGCAGCACCGGCCGGCCGGCCGAGACGCCTGCGGCCGGCCCGAAGACGAGCCGCACGTCCTCTTCGCCGGCCGGCTCCAGCGCGGCGACGACGATGCCGGCGAGGCCTCTCGCGCGCAGCGCCACGGCCGAGAGGTCGTCGCCGCCCTGGCAGAAGCTCCAGAAGCCGGCGCCGACGGCGTCGTCCAGCAGCCGCGTCGCGGCCGGTCTGTCGCCGGGCTCGAGCCGGCGGAGGGTCGGGTCCATGAGCCGGAGTCTACGCCTCCCTCAGCACGACGTCGGCCACCACCGGCCAGTGGTCCGACGGCAGGCGCCCGCCGGGCCGCGTGTGGTCGATCCAGGCGTCCAGGACCTCCCAGCGCGGATCCGCGAGGACGTAGTCGATGCGGGTGCCGCCGGTGGAGCCGTCCCAGGCGTGGTGCGTCGCGGCCAGCGGACCGCTGGGGCCGAGCTCGACGAGCGTGTCGGCCAGGCCCGCGGCGGTCAGGTGCTCGTACCGCCGGGTCGCGGGCGGTCGCGTTGAGGTCGCCTGCCACCAGCCACGGCAGCGCCGGGTCGAGCCACCCGAGGAGCGCCTCCGCGCCGCGCAGCCGCGAGACCGCGGAGGCGCCGTCCCAGTGCAGGTTCGCGAGGCCGAACGCCGCGCCGGTCCGCAGGTCGGCGAAGCGGCAGAGGGTGACGATCCGCGGGATCGGGTTGCCCCACGACCGCGAGGCCGGCAGCCACGGCGTGTCGGAGAACCAGCGCACGGTCCAGCCCTCGAGCCTCAGACGGGCGCTGCGGTAGACCACGGTGCAGCGCTCGCCGCGGCAGCGGCCGTCGTCGCGGCCGGCGCCGGCGCCGGCGTAGCCGGGCAGCCGGCGCGCCAGCCCGCGCTCCTGGAAGAGGCGCACCTCCTGCAAGCCGATGACGTCGGCGTCGAGGCCGGCGATGGCGGCTGCGCACGCGCCGGCCCGCAGCGGCCAGCTGTGCCGGCCGTCCGGCTTGAGGCCGGTCCGTACGTTGAAGGAGGCGACGCGGAGGCTGGCGGGCGGAAGAGACCGCCCGCCGCCGTGCGCGTCGCCTCCCGTGGCGCGGGTCATCTGACCGTCCGGCTCACGTGGGGAAGTGGCTGCGCCAGAACGTGCGTCTCGGCCTCATTGCTCACGCGCGTGTGGCGCGGCGTGTCGCCCTTGCGGCCGGACTCGATCTCGAACGCCGTCCTCTCGGTCTCAGTGACCTCACGCCTGGCCAGTCCGCTGCGCTCGACGTAGTCCTTGAACATCACGAGGTCGTGACCGAGCTGGCGCTCGAGCTCCTCCGGCGCCGGTCCGGCGTCCGGTCGCTCCACGTGGAAGATGACGGTGGTCCGGCCGCCGGCCGCGGGCACGAAGTCGACGAGCCCCGACCGTACCGCGTCGACACAGGCCAGTTCGTCGCAGGCCAGGTGGCCCGGGCCGGTGTGCGCCCAGCGAATGAATCTCCCCCAGTTGGCGGCTACGAGAGCGGGTTCGGCGGCTACTTCTATCTGCTGCTGGATGGTGGCCATGACGCCTCCGTTCCTCTCCCCGACAGTAGCTCGCTTGCGCCTCAGGATACCCACCGTCTGGACAGTGGAATCCCTCGGCCGATGTCAGGAATGGAGCGGAGGCGTCAGGCCGCCACGTCTTCAGCTCAAGTCCGAGCGACGCTCACTCGGCGGCCTTCGCGGCCTCCTTGATCTCCTTCTCGAACGCCTTGCGGTCCATGTCGATCTGCCGCGTGATCCGCTTCTCGGCCTTCTTGATGGCCTTGTCGATGTCGGCCTGGATCTTCGACTCGCCGACCACCATGATCGCCGCCTCGCCGTCGTCGATGAACTCGCCGAGCTCGAGCACGTCCTTGCGCGACATGCCCCGCCAGAAGTGGCCGATGGCGCCGCCGATCAGCCCGCCGGCTGCCGCTCCGATGAGGATTCCGGGCGGGAAGAGCAGGCCGAGCACCGCGCCTGCGGCCACGCCGCCCCAGGCGCCGTGCTGGGTGGGCTTCTCGTGCTTCTTCACGTGGACCTTGCCGTTCTCACCCTTGGAGACGACGGCGACGTCGTACGTGCCTATGACCTTCTCCTTGTGGAGCTGCTTGATCGCCTCGTAGTCCTCAGTGGCGTCCTCGAGCGAGCCGTAGGTGGCGATGAACAGGAACACTGCTTCTTCGTCCATTGACACTCCTCTCTTCGCGGCGACGGGTCGCCTCTCTGGCGTGAGCCCTGCCGTCGCCGCAGTCAGGTCCCCGACGTCCTACCCGATGAGCACACGGCGACACCTGACGGGGCCGTTTGCGGCCGGAGCGTCTGGTTTGGCGCGGCGGACAGGCGGCGACCGTACAATGAGCACCATGGAGGATGTCACCCGCACCACTGAGATCCAGCCCTTGCCGGCGCGTGCGCAGCCGCTGGCGCCGGGGACGCGCGTCACCTTCCTCGGTCACGCTTCGACGGTGATCGAGATCGACGGCATGCGCATCGTCACCGATCCCGTGCTGCGGCGGCTGGTCGGGCCGCTGTACCGGCGCGTGCCGCGGCCGATCACCGAGCCGATCACGGACCCGGACGTCATCCTCATCTCCCACCTGCACCTGGACCACTACGACCCGCGCTCGCTGCGGCTGTTCCGGCGCGACACGCCGATCGTCGCGCCGGTGGGCGCCGGGCTCTCGCTGAGATGGCGCGGGTTCAAGGACATCCACGAGGTGAGCCCGGGTGAGAGGCTGCGCCTGGGGCCGCTGGAGATCGTCGGCACGGACGCCAAGCACCGCGGCACGCGCCACCCGCTGGCGGCGAGGACCCCGAGCCTCGGCTACGTCGTCTCGGGGTCGCACAGCGTGTACTTCGCCGGCGACACGGCGTTCTTCTCCGGCATCGCCGACATCTGGCCCGAGCGCCTCGACCTCGCGCTCCTGCCCATCGCCGGCATCGGGCCGCTGATGCCCGAGTTCAAGCACATGAGCCCGCGGCACGCCGTGAAGGCGATGGACCTGCTGCGGCCGCGCCTCGTCGTCCCCATCCACTGGGGCACCTATCACCTGCCGGGCACCGCGTTCTTCCGCTTCGGCCCGGACTTCCACCGCCGCGCGCCGTTCCTCTTCATGGCGCTGGCCGCCGACCTCGAGCCCGACGTGCACACGGTGCTGCTGCGCCCCGGCGAGGGGCTGTCGGTGGAGGAGACCCTCGCCGGCCACGCCGGCCACGCGGAGCACGGCTGGCCGGCGTGGCCCGGCGACCGGGACGACCCCGCCGAGCTTTCCGGGCCCGGCGGCGTGGCCGGCGGCTTCCTGTGATCCCCGTGCTGGAGCCCCGGGCTAGAACACCTCGGCGACCTCCATGCCGGCCGTCCTCGGCCGCCTGCCGCAGGGCCGCGTAGTCCGCCTCGTTCTGGTCCGCGTACTTCTCCGCGAAGTCCGCCATCGCCACGTCGAAGCGGTCCTTCTTGCCCAGATACGCGGCCATCGCGACCGGGTCACCGGAGCGCGCGTGTCCCTTGGCGAGGGTCCAGGCGCACAGCTCGCCGTAGGCCAGCAGGTGCTTCTCGTCCATCGTCGCGACGTCCACCGACCCCTTCCAGTCGCGCAGTTGGCGCCAGTAGAAGTCGCCGCCGGACGGGCCGTGGCTCCAGCCGAGGAAGATGTCGCTGGCCGACTGCGTGAGCCGCTGGCCCGTCACCACCCGTTCGCCCTGGTGCTTGTACGCGGCTCCTGCGCAGATACGGCTCGAGCACCGAGCGCACCGCCTCCTTGACCTGCATGAACAGCACGTCGTCACTGTCGTGGCCGGTCAGCGCGCCGATGAAGCAGCGCGTGCCGACGGAGCCGACGCCGACGACCTTGAGCGCGATGTCGTCGAGCCGGTACCTGTCCATGAGCACCTTGACGTCCGGGCGGAGCGACCTGCGGTACGTGTCGTAGTTCATCTTCGTCGCCGCTCGATGTCCTTGGGCATCAGCCCGAGCGGCACGTCGCTGAGCGAGATGATCAGCGGCGGCGCGCTGCTGATGCGCCGCTCGCCGTCCACCACGGTGCTCAGCTTGGCCGCCGCCTGGGCGCTGTCGCGGCTTGTGGCCTTGGCGGCCGCCCTTGCCGCTTCCGCCCGCATGACGGGGTCGTGGATGCCGTCCAGGATCCGGTCCACGCCGAGCTGCGTGTACCAGATGGTGAGCGTGTCGAGCTCGGCGAACCGGCGCATGAAGGTGCGGTAGGAGCGCGCGCCGGCCAGGGCGATGCCGCGCGCCTTCTTGCCGCCGATGCCGTTCTGGCGCGCGGCCACCACGAGGCTGGTGATGAGCCGCTTGACGTCCCACTCGAACGGGCCCGGCAGCGTCTCGTCGAAGTCGTTGATGTCGAAGACGAGTGAGCGCTCCGGCGAGCCGTACATGCCGAAGTTGAGCAGGTGGGCGTCGCCGCAGAGCTGGACCTGCAGGTCCGTGCGCAGCCCGGCGCCCAGGTCGGCGGCCATCACGGCCGGGGCGCCGCGGTAGAAGCCGAACGCGTTCTGGAGCATGCGCGCGTGGCGGACCGGCAGGAGGAACTGGAGCCGGTCCTTCTCCTGCCGCTCGAGGATCGCGATCGGGTCGCGCGTGTCGTCCGCCGGCTCGAACGCGCCCAGCGCCTCCAGGGGCACCGTCTGGCGCTGGGCCTTGCCCGCCGCCGCGCGCTCTTCGCGCGTGGCGCGGCGGCGCCTGCGGATGCTGGCGGGCGTCGCCGCGGTGGCGGCGGTGACCGGCTTGGGACGCACCGCCTTCGCCGCCGGCTGCGCGTGCCGCGCCGGCACCCAGCCGGCGTCCTTGGGCTCGACCCTGATGGGGGCGTCGGCCGGCGCGGCCTGGCCTCGTCTTCGCTTCGCCGGCTTGGCCTTCGTCACCGCCGCCGCTTCGCCTTTGTCGCCGGCCTTCGCCTTCGCCGCCGGCTCTGACCTTCGTCTTCGTCGCCGGCTTCGCCTTGGTCGCCGGCTTGGTCTTCGCCGCCCCGGCCTTGCCGGTCGTCTTGCTCTTCGTGCTGCGAGTCGCCATCGTCGTCCTCCCGGTCTCGACGCTCACGCGGCGCCTCCGCGCCCGGCCAGAGTAGTACCCCGGGGCGGGAGTGGCCAGTCTCCCCCCACCGAAAGGTTCCGCGAACCGCGCATGCGGGCAGATTGCTGGCGTTGGGGACGGCCCAGGTGGGATGATTGCGGCCGGTATCCGGATCGGAGGACGGTCATGGTCAAGTCGAGCGACAGTGTGCGCATCGGGGTGGTCTCCGACACCCACGGGCACCTCGACCCGCAGGTGCTCGCCGAGTTCGCCGGCGTCGACCACATCATCCACGCCGGCGACATCATGGATGCCGCCACGCTGGAGGCGCTCTCGGCCGTAGCCCCAGTGACCGCCGTCGCCGGCAACATGGACGACGGCAAGCTCGGCAAGCTGCCGCGCGAGGTCGCCGGCAAGGTCGGCGGCGTCCGGTTCATCGTCGGTCACAAGCGCAAGCGGCTGCTCAAGCGGCTTGCGCTCGGCAAGATCGACGGGGTCGGCAAGCACGATTCCCCGGACCTCGTGGTGTGCGGGCACGACCACCTGCCCGCTGTGGAGTGGGTCGACGGCACGCTCTTCCTCAATCCGGGGTCGGCGAGCGCGCCGCACTTCGAGGACGACGACCCGACCATCGCCATCGTCGAGAGCGGCCGGTCCGGGCTCGACGTGCGCTTCGTGCGCATCCCGCGGCGCGCGGACGACGAAGGCTGAGCGCGGCGCCGCGGACCGGGTGAGCTGGTGAAGTCCCACACCGTCTACAAGACGTTCCACGTCCCCGAGCGCCGGGCGTTCGTGCGCATCACCGAGGACGTGCAGGAGGCCGTCGACGACAGCGGCATCCGGGAGGGCATGGCCCTCGTCGCGGCCATGCACATCACCGCCGGCGTGTGGATCAACGACGACGAGCCGGGCATCCAGGAGGATGCGCTCGAGTGGCTCGACAAGCTGGCGCCGCCTTCCTGGCAGCCGCCGGCCAACGACGTGGCCCGGCAACTGCTGCCCGGCGGCGGCGACTACCGCCACCACCGCGGCGGCTACGAGGACAACGGCGACGCTCATCTCAAGAACCTGCTGGTGCACCACCAGGTGATCGTGCCGGTCACGGACGGACGGCTCGACCTCGGGCCGTGGCAGGCCGTCTTCTACTGTGAGTTCGACGGCCGGCGCTCCAAGCGGCTCATCATCAAGGTGCTCGGGGAATAGACTTGCGGGCGACGGCCCAAGGGCCGCGCGACAAGGGGGTTCACATGAGTGACTACGACAACGAGCCGCGGCCGCCCAGGCCCGAGGTCGTCAACGAGACCGTCGTCGTGGTGGACGGGCGCAAGGCGATGAGCGGCGCGTGGGGCCTCGTGCTGGCCGTCGGCGTCGTCGCCATCGTGTTCGGCATCCTGGTGCTGGCCAACATCTGGGGCAGCGTGCACCTCGTGGCCATCTTCGCCGGCTTGTTCCTGCTGTTCGCCGGCATCCTGCAGTTCTTCATCGGCGGCGGCGGCAAGACCGGCCGCATCATCGCCGGCGTCGTGGCCATCATCCTCGGCATCGCGCTCATCGCCTGGCCCGAGGCCTCCGTGAAGACCGTGGCGATCATCATCGGCCTCGCGTTCCTCATCAGCGGAGTCTCCGTGGCGGTGGCCGCCATCGCCGCCCGCGGCGAGGGCTACGGCGCGGTGGTCGGGTTCGGAGCCATCGTGGCCGTCATCGGCCTCGTCTTCATCATCTGGCCCGGGCCCACGGTCACGATCCTCATGATCCTGGTCGGCCTCGCGGCGCTGCTGTTCGGCATCGGCGCGATCGTGCAGGCGCTCTCACTGCGGCGGGCGCTGAAGGCCTGACTCGCCCCTCAGCCAGGCGAACAGCGCGGCGGCCGCCGTCGTCAGCGCGCCGATGAGCAGCACGACGCGTGTGGTGTGGACGTGTCGCATTCCCGACCCCCGTTCAGACCATCGTGAAGCGTTCCGTGTAGATGCTGGGCCACGGCACACCGGCGCGCCGCAGGGCGTGTTCCACAGAGTCCATCATCGGCGGAGGCCCGCAGATGAAGTAGAGATACGACGGCTTGTCCTCCGGCAGGTGCCGTTCGAGCAGGTCGAACGTGATCCGACCGCGTTCTCCGGGCCACTCCCCGTCCGGGTCGGAGAGCACGTACACCACGCGGAGGTCGAGACGATCCGGCAGGTCGTCGAGCTCCTCCCGGAACGTGATCTCGTCCCAGGTCCGCGCCCCGTACACGAGCAGTTGCGGTCGCCGGTCGCCCCTGTCGGCGAGCGTGCGCAGCATGCTGATGACGGGTGTGATCCCCACGCCCCCGGCCACGAACACGCACCCCGATCCCGGGTATCGGTCGATGGTGAATGCGCCGTGAGGTCCCTCCAGATAGGCCGTCGCGCCCGGAACGACGTGTCTGATCGTGCCCGTGAAGTCGCCCGCCTCCTTGATCGTCATCGCCACTCCCGTCGCGTCCTCTGCGCTTGAGGAGAAGGAGAACGGATGGTCCTCCACCGCGAACGGCGTTCGCCCGAGCGTGAGCCACGCGAACTGCCCGGGCAGGAAGCGCATGCCGCCGTGCCCACGCGGCCGCAGCACGAGGGTCGTCGCGTGGCCGCGCTCGGGGATGACGTGCTCGACCACCCAGGGGCGGCGCAACTGCCCGAGGGGGACCACGAGGCGTACGTAGACGAGCAGGGCGATGACCGCGATCACCATGGCCGCCCAGAGGAGGCGCTTCCAGGGCAGGTCCACGTACCATCCGACGAGCTCGACGTGCGCGAGCGCGAGCGTCAGGGCCGTGATGGCGAGCAACCCGTGGGCCGTCCGCCAGTGCTCGTAGCTCAGACCCACTCGCCGTCGCCACAGCGAGATCGCGACCAGTACGAGGAGCGCAACGGTGGCGCCGACGGCGAAGCGGGCTCGCCACGGCGCCTCGAGGATGTTGAGCAGTCCCAGGGTCTCGGGTCTGGTCGCGAACAGCATGACCGGGTGGGCCATCGCCAGGCCGAGTGCGAGGAGTGTGATCTGGCGGTGGAAGCGCAGCACGATGTCGATGCCGTACGGGGCGGCGATGTGACGGAACCGTGCGGTGACGGCGAACTGCAATCCGATCATGGCGAGCGCGACGAAGCCCAGCGCCACCGAGAACTCCGTCCAGAAGGCGCGCGGCGGGTGGTCCCGGTACGCGAACGCGACCAGCAGCGGCGTGATGGACAGCATCACATACAGCGAGAGCCAGAAGGCGCCACCTGCGACGCGTCTGGCGCGGGTGTCGTAAGCTGACATGTGGGTAGTGTACGCGACCGGGCAGGCACGGAGGGATGCTCCGCTCAGCGCCGAAACCGGGCAGGGACGCGCTCGGCGGCGATGCCGGGCCTTGGTCGGCAGCGATGCCGGGAGGTGCACGGGTGGCTGAGTTCCGGGAGGACGACGAACCCCTCGTCAGGGGTCTGCACTGGGTCATCCGCATGGCGGTCCGGGCGCTCGCGGTGCTCATGACCGGAGTCATCGTCTTCGGCGTGGCCGATGTCTGCTACGTCCTGTACAAGCGCCTCATGAGCGAGCCCAAGGGCTTCCTGGAGATCACCGACATCCTCGCGACGTTCGGCGCCTTCATGGCCGTGCTCATCGCCATCGAGATCTTCGTCAACATCGTCAGCTACCTCCGCGACGACGTCATCCACGTGCGCATCGTGCTTGCCACGGCGCTCATGGCGATCGCCCGCAAGGTGATCATCCTCGACTACTCCACCACCGGTCCTCAGTACATCTACGCGACCGCGGCGGTGGTCGCGGCCATGGCGCTCGCCTACTGGCTCGTCGTGCGTACGCCGCGCGCCGACGCCTGCAGTGCCGATGCTGAGGTGGAGCCCATGAGCGAAGGTCCGCGGCCGGCGCGGAGGTCCGCGCAGTCGGGCGGGTCCCCTCAGGGGCAGGAGCCCCAGCGCCCGTCCGCGATGATCGGACGCATGGTGGCGTCCAGCCGGTTCTTCGTGCTGATCGCGACCATCAGCCTGTTCCTGGCGTTCATGGCCGTGATGGTGTCGACCCTCGTCTCGACCGTGTTCGCGATCGTGTCAGGTGTCACCGGCAACTACTCGCAGAACGAGATGATCGGCAAGCTGATCAAGCAGGCCGACTACGCGCTGCTGGCCACCGTGCTGTACGTGCTCGCCCTCGGCCTGTACAGCCTCTTCGTGGACGACCGCATCCCGATGCCCGGCTGGCTGCGCATCCACGACCTCGGTCAGTTGAAGGAACTCCTGGCCGGCGTCGTCGTGGTGGCCATCGCCGTCATCTTCCTCGGCTGGGCGCTCACCTGGGACGGCAAGAGCGACATCCTCGCCCTCGGCGCGGCCTCGGCCGCCGTCATCGCCGGCCTGGCGCTCTTCCTGTGGCAGGCGGCGCGCGAGCGGCAGATGGAGTCGGCCGAGCGGAAGGCCGAGCGAGGCCGAAGAGCTCAAGGCTTCGGCCGACGACTGAGGTCCGCGCCCGGCGCGCCGGCTCAGCTGCCGCCGGGTCCGGGCGCGTCGTCGTCCGCGGCCGTCTCGGCGCCGCCCGTGCCCGTCGCACCAGCCTGATCCGTCCGCTGCAGCTCCTCGTCCATCTTGCGTCCGAGCCGGCTCCTCTGGCCCAGGTTCTGGACCACGAGCGCGACCACGGTGATGAGGTAGAGCTGGCCGAAGACGGCCTCGAGCACGGCGGTCATGCGCCCCACGCTGGCGGCCGCGGTGAAGTCGCCGTACCCCGTGGTGGTGATGGTCACGAAGCTGAAGTAGAGGTAGTCGAAGGCCGGGGTGTCCTTGGGCGATACGGTCAGCTGGGCGAAGAACTGATCGCCGGAGATGATCGCGATGAGGCCGTAGAGGGTGGCGAAGAACATCGCGATGAGCAGATACACGCAGATCGCCCCGTAGAACGTGTTGAGGCTGATCACGGGGTGCTCCACGAGGCGCTTGAGGATCGCGATCGGGGCGACGACCACCAGCAGGATCGTGAGCAGCTTGGAGACGAGGGTGGCGGTGTCGTCGTTGCCCCCGATGACGAGGACGATCGCGAGCAGGGTCGCGAGGGGGATCAGCGCCAGCGCGATGCGCAGGATGCGTCGCTTGACCTGGGAGGCGCGCAGCGCGAGCCAGGTCGTGGCGGCGAAGATCACCATCGAGACGACGCGGCCGGGTGTGCCGTCGCCGGCTCCGGCGACGACGAAGTAGCTGGCGATGAGCAGCAGCAGGACGAGCCCGAAGCTGTCGGCGAAGCGCGGAGAGTCCTCGAGCAGCCGGAGGCGCCTCGGCGGCGGGGACTGGGATGTGGCGGTGGCGTCGCTCATGGTCTGGAGGAACTGTATCCCAGAGCGGCCACGGCCGAAACGGGCGGGAGGGGAGTGCGCGGCGAACCGGCGGCCTCCGCTCTGCGTCCTTCCTCGTATGGGGCAGGTGGCCGCGGCGGCGGCGCGAATGCCCTTCCTGTACACTCGCTGAGAGAGCACTGTGCACATGCAGAACGGCAACTACACCACGTACTCGTCCCCCTCGCACGACGACCGGCGCCGCCGGCGCAAGCAGCAGGCGCGGCGCCGTCTCCTCGTGCTCGTCCTCGTCGTCGTGATCGCTCGCGGTGGCGGTCGCCGCCGTGGTCGTCGTGCGCGGGCGCGGCGGTGACGGAGATGCCGCCGCCGGTAGCGGCGGCGGCGACAACGCAGTCGCCGAGGGCTCGCCGACGCCCAAGCCCACGCCGACCACGCCGCCGCCCGAGGTGTGGGTGGCGAGCACGACCGACCCGGTCCGCGTCTGGGTCGGCGGCGACTCCATGGGCGGCGAGCTCGGATTCTCGCTGGATCCGCTGCTGCAGGAGTCCAAGGTGTTCAAGCCCATCACCTTCTACAAGGAGTCCAGCGGCATCTGCCGCTACGACTTCTTCAACTGGCAGCAGCAGATCGAGACCGTGGTCAAGACGGCCAAGCCGCAGGCTGCGGTCATCATGATGGGCACCAACGACACCCAGTCAGTGTCGCAGGACGACGGCGAGTGGATCGCCTACGGTGACATGGACTGGAAGAAGGCCTACGAGAAGCGCGTCGGCGACATCATCGACACGTTCCTCGACGGCGGCGTGCGCCGCGTCTACTGGGTCGGGATGCCGATCATGGGCGAGGACTGGCGCAACTCACGCATGAGGCTGATCAACAAGGTCTTCCAGAAGCAGAGCGAGAAACGCCCCGGCGCGGAGTACGTCGACATCTGGGATCTCTACACCACGTCCGACGGGTCGTTCGACGCGTCGCTGCGTCTCGCCGACCAGGTGCACTTCACCACGGAGGGCCAGGACCTGCTGGCCGAGAGGGTCTACAAGGCCGTCAAGGCCGACTGGCTGCCCCCGGGGTCTGAGGCGCCGAGCGAATCGCCTTCGGCGAGCCCCTCGGCGTCCTCGCTCTGACGCCGCGCCGCGGCCCCGCGGCATCCTTGCCCCGCGTCTCGCCGTGTCTCGCGGTGACACGGGCGGCGATGGTCCGTCGGGCGATGGTTGGCCGGTCCTCCCGCGAAGGATAATGAAAGGGCAATGACCCTACTTCTCGCCGCCATCCCCGGGAACGTGCTCGACGACGCCAAGCGGCCGCTGTTCGTGCTGCTCTGCGGATTCATCGTCACGTTCCTGTTCGTGCGCCTCAACACGCGCCTCGCGCGCCGCCGCGGCGGCGCGACCCCTCACCTGCGCAGCATCGTCACGCCCGGCGGCCTGCACATCCACCACGCCGTGTTCGGCATCATCGGCATGGTCGTCGCCGGCATCCTCGAGTTCGCCGTCCAGCCGGGCAGCCCGTGGGTGGAGATGATCGCCTTCATCTTCGGCGCCGGCGCCGCGCTCACGCTCGACGAGTTCGCCCTGGTCCTCCACCTCGAGGACGTCTACTGGACCGGCGAGGGCCGCAAGAGCATCGACGCCATCATCCTCGGCGTCACCTTCATCACGCTGCTGCTCACCGGTCTGCTGCCGCGCACGTTCGTCGAGCTGGGCGACTACATCACGCTCTCGCGCTGGGTGCTCTCCGCGCTCATCCTGAGCGGCGCGGTCTTCGTCGTCGTCTGCTACCTCAAGGGCAAGCTGTTCCTCGGCACGGTGGGCATCTTCTTCCCGCCGGTGGCGTTCGTGGGCGCCCTCCGGCTGGCCAAGCCGGGGTCGCCGTGGGCGCGCCGGCAGTACGCCGCCAGCGCGGCGAAGATGGAGCGCGCCTTGCGGCGGGACGAGAGCTTCCACCAGCTGTGGGAGCGCCGCAAGCACGTGGTGTGGGACGTCATCGGCGGCAAGCCGCACCTCCCGCTGCCGCGGCGTGACGGCGGCCACCACCGCGACCGTGGGCGCGGGCCCAAGGGCGGGTCGCGCCGCTCGCGCGTGTAGCGCGGGTCGCGGGCGCACCGGCGGCTCGCGGGCGCACCGGCGCGCGAGGACCCTCGGTCACCGCGCGGTCGCGTCAGGCCGCGGGCTCCTCTGAGCTCCCGTCCGCCGTCTCGTCCGGCGCCGGCTCGTCGAGCTCGCGCGGAACGCCGGCGCCGTAGGTCGTGAGCGCCAGCTCGTAGACGACCAGCGCGAGCACCACGACCACCACGCCGGCCAGCGAGCCGGTGACGAAGAGGAGTACGACGACCGCGACTCCGACCCCTGCGACGCGCAGCTCGTCCAGGTGCCCGGCGAGCCAGCGTCCGGCGCGCGTGTCCGGCGTGGAGAGGTCCGACGACACCCCGAAGAGCTCGGCGAAGCCGCGGCCCATGGCGTCCAGCCAGGTGCGCCGCCCGGCGAGGAACGCGGCGGCGGCGACGATGACGCCCGCGACGGCGATCCAGACCAGGAACCCGTTGAGGCTCGCGATCGCCGAGGTGAGCACCGAGCGGGCCACCGCGGCGCCCCCCTGGGACTTGATCGCGCCGACGGCCGCGCGCTCGAGCTGCACCTCCACGACGCGCGCGGCGGCGAACGCCACGAGCGCGCCGAGGCCGAGCCAGAGGGCGGTCCGCCAGCGGCGTACCGAGACGAGCAGGGACGCGGCGACGAGTACGGCGGTGAGGACCACTACGACGATCACGAGGTCGCCGAACAGCTTGAGCGCGCGCTTCGCCTCGTAGCCGGCGTCGCCGCGCAGCAGCGTGATGGAGCCGAAGTCCGCGGGGAGCTCGCGGCCGAGGGCGTCCTGCAGCAGCGTGCGGATGTCCTCGGGCGCGGTCGCCGGGTCGATGCGCGGCAGCGTGACGTCTTTGCCGAGGAGGTCGGGGATCCTGTCCTCGAGCTTCTGGAGGGCGACGGCGACCAGCGGCAGCAGGTTGAGCTCCACGTCGTCTCGCCCCACGCTGACGAAGCGGTTCTCGTCCTGCAGTGCCGAGAGGAGCTGCTGGTGGGCGAAGCGGTTGACGTCGACCCACAGGCGCTGCGCGAGGTCGGTGGCGAGGAACTTCTCGATCTCGGTGACGAGGAACTGCTGGAGTGCTTGCGTGAGGGCTGGGGCCGCCAGGCCGGCCTCGGAGGGCAGCGCGTCCTCGAGCCGGGCCTCGAGGTCGACCGCCTGCACGGCCTTGGCGGCGACGTACTCGGCGACGTCGGCGCGCACCTGCGGGTCCTCCGCGACGGGGGTGACGACGCGCACGTAGGCGTCCGTGTCGAAGACCACCGTGTGCGCCCAGAGCGCCAGCGCGCTGACCAGGACGCCCAGCAGGGCGGCGACGACGAGGAACGCGGCGATGCCGGCGCGCAGGCGCGGCGCGCGCTGCGAGGCGAGCGCGCGCCGCACGGCGCCGAGCGCGCGGGCCGGCGCCGCGGACGCCGCCGTGACGGCGGTCTTCTCCGACTCCGCGGAGGGGTTCTCCGCCGGCCCCGCGGAGTCGGCGGCCGGTGGGGACGGGTCGCCGGCCGCGGTGTCCTTGGGGGTCCTGGGCGCTGCCGTGCGGCGGGTGCGCTTGCGCGGTGGCGCGCCGGTGTCTGCGTCCGGCGCGTCCGGGCCGGCCTGCGTGCCGTCGTCCGGGGCTTCGCCGCCGGGCGTCTCGTCGGCCATCATCGTCCTCCGCTCGTGAGGGCGCGGGAGCCCGCGCCGCACTGCCTGCAGCATGCCCGCCGCCGGCCGGCCGGCACTCCCGTTGGCCGGGAGCCGCTCACTGGTCCTCGAGAGCCTCGGTGACGGCGGCGCCCAGCCGCCGGCCGCCCTCCGCGAGGTCGTCGGCGCCGTAGAGGCTGAAGGCGAGCCGCAGGCTGCGGTCGTCCCCGTCCGCGCAGAAGCGCGCGCCGGGCGCGAAGCCGACGCCGCGCCGCTCGGCCACCGGCAGCAGTGCGCTCGCCGTGAGCCCCTCCGGCAGCGTGACCCAGATGAAGAAGCCGCCGGCCGGGAGCGCGAAGCGGCAACCGGCCGGCAGGTGCTCGCGCAGCGCGGTGGCGAGCGCGTCGCGCCGTGAGGCGTAGGCGACGCGGAGGGCGGCGACGTGCGCGCCGAAGGCGCCCGCGTCGAGCAGCGCCGCCACGACCTGCGCGGAGAACTGGCTCACGCAGCCGCCGCTCTCGAGCACGCCGTCGGCGCTCAGCTGGTCGCGGAGGCTCCGGCGGCGCGTCGATCCACCCCAGGCGCAGCCCGGGCGCCAGCGACTTGGCGAACGAGCCGAGCCGCACCACCGGCGCCTCCGGGTCGAGGGCGCGGAGCGCGGGCGGCGCCTCGCCGTCGTACACGAGCTCGCGGTAGACGTCGTCCTCGACGATCACCAGGTCCTCGCGCCGCGCGAGCTCGAGCAGCCGCTCGCGGCGCGCGGGCGCGAGGCTCACGCCCGCCGGGTTGTGGAACGTCGGGATGGTGTAGAGGAGGCGCGGGCGGTGGCCCCACGCCTTGGCCTCGCGCACGGCCTCCGCCAGCGCGTCGACGTCCAGGCCCTGCTCGTCGACGCGCACGCCGACGACGTCCACGGGGTGGTCGGCGATGATGCCGAGCGCGAGGTTGTAGGTGGGGCACTCGACGAAGACCACGTCGCCGGGTCGCGTGAGGTCGGTGAGCACCTGGCCGAGGGCCTGGGAGTTGCCGCCGCTGACGAGCACGTCTCCGGCGGTGAGCGCCAGGCCCTCCCGCTCCGCAGTGCGCGCGGCGATGTGCGCGCGCAGGTCCTCGGGCCCGGGGCTGGAGCCGTAGGCGAGAGCCCCGGCGGCGCCGGGAGAGGAGAGCGCGCGCCCGGCGGCGTCGCGCACCAGCCCGACCGGCAGCAGCGCCGGGTCGGGCTCGCCGAAGGCGAACTCCACGAAGCCCTCGCGCAGCTCGTTCTGGGTGAAGACGGGCGGCTCGGTCACGGCGACATGATACGCGATGAGGCCGCCGCCGCGCGGGCGTTCACGCGTGCGTCGCGCCCGCGGCCGAACCCTGGCTGGCGACCGGCCGTCCCTTTCCCTAGACTGGGGAGCCGGACTCGCCGCATGCTGTTCCCAACCATCACATTCGCCGTCTTCTTCCTGCTCGTCTTCGTCGGGAACTGGCTGCTCATGCCCCGACAGCGGGTCTGGAAGCCGTTCATGCTCGTCGTCAGCCTGGTGTTCTACGGCTGGTGGGACTGGCGCTTCGTCCTCCTGCTGGCGCTCAGCGCCGCGGTCAACCAGTTCTTCGCGCTCTGGATCGCCGGCATGCGGCCCGGGGCCGCCGGCCGCAAGTGGGCGCTGGCCGCCGCGGTCGCCGCCAACCTCGGCGTGCTCGGCTGGTTCAAGTACTACGGCTTCTTCGTCACCTCCGCCGTCAACGCGCTCGAGGCCTTCGGCCTGAACGCCGACCTGCCGCTGCTGCGCATCGTGCTGCCGCTCGGCATCTCCTTCCTGACGTTCCGCGTGCTGAGCTACGTCATCGACGTGTACCGGGGCTCGCTGCGGCCGGCGTCGCTGCTCGACTTCTCGGTGTACGTCGCGTTCTTCCCGTACCTCGCCGCCGGCCCCATCGCCCGCGCCTCGGAGTTCCTGCCGCAGTTGAACGGCCCGCGCGACCCGCGCCAGGTGGACACCGCGCGCGCCTTCTTCCTGATCTTCGGCGGCCTCATCAAGAAGATGCTGATCGCCGACTACCTGGCGACCCACATCGTCAATGGGGTGTTCACCACGCCGGGGCAGTACTCGTCGCTCGAGGTGCTGGTCGGCATCGTGGGGTACTCCGTGCAGATCTACTGCGACTTCAGCGCCTACGCCGACATCGCCATCGGCATCTCGCTGCTGCTGGGGTTCAAGCTGCCGGACAACTTCGACGCGCCGTACACCGCCGCTTCCGTGCAGGAGTTCTGGCGCCGCTGGCACATGACCCTCTCGCGCTGGCTGCGCGACTACCTGTACATCCCGCTGGGCGGCAACCGCAAAGGCAAGGCGCGCACCTACCTCAACCTGATGATCACCATGGTGCTCGGCGGCCTCTGGCACGGCGCCGGGTGGACGTTCATCTTCTGGGGGTTCCTCTACGGCGGCGCGCTCATCGTGGAGCACGCGCGCGTGGACAAGCGCAAGCAGCGCGCGCTGGTCGTCCAGCGCCAGCGCCGGGAGCTGGCGGCGGCGTTCGACGGCATCGCCGACGCGTCGCCGCCGCCGGAGGAGCCGGGCGCGGCGCCGGCACGCCCCGGCCGCGCCGTCCGCTCGAGTACGACCGCCGCCCGTGGCACGGCGCCGTGTGGCCGCGCGTCGGGACCTTCGCCTTCGTCACCTTCGCCTGGATCTTCTTCCGCTCCGACACCTTCGGCTCCGCGGTCGACGTCATCAGCCGGCTCTTCGAGAGCTGGGGCTCGATCGGAGCGGCCGTCACTCCCGGGGTGTTCCTCGCCATCGCCGCCGGCATCGGCGTGCAGTACGTGCCCAGGTCCGTCTGGCAGCGCGGTGAGGCCGGTCTCTCGGTGCTGAACCCCGTGCTGCAGGGCGTGATCCTCGCCGTCGGCTTCATGCTGCTCGACATCCTCGGCCCTGTGGGCCCGGCCGCCTTCCTCTACTTCAAGTTCTGATGACGGATCCACGGACACCCAGAGACGAGCGCGGCCGCCCGCCGCTGGACGACCGTCGGGGCGGCCCGCCGGACGGCGCGCAGGACGAGAAGCTGCCCTACGGGCGCCGCCGCCGCACCGCCGCGAGCGCGCTCATCGCCATGCTCGTGGCGCTGCTGCTCGGCGCGCTCTTCAACGCGCCGGCGATGCAGAAGACGGCGCAGGAGATGCCGTTCGGCGGCGAGCGCAGCTTCCGGCTCGCGCTCGTCGACCCGCTCGCCGCCGTGAGCCACTGGCTCTTCCTCGACCGGCCGGCCGAGCTCACCGCGGTCGTGCTCGGCAAGCCGGATCCCGGCCCGGCCGGGCCGTCCCAGGTCGTCGTGGTCGTGCCGACCCCCACGCCGACCAAGGGCGGCGAGCGACGAGCCGGGCAAGAACGGCGACAAGCCCAAGAAGACGCTGCAGGAGAAGCCCCTGCCCAAGCCGTACAAGGGTCACCCGATGCACCTGTACATCGCCGGCGACTCCATGATGGGCCTGCCGGGCATGGCGCTCACCAACCTCTCCAACAAGACCAAGCTGATCAAGCCCAAGCTCGACTACCACATCTCGACAGGCCTCGTGCGGCCGGACTTCTTCAACTGGCCGGCGCAGATCCAGCAGCAGGTCAAGGGGTTCGACCCGGGCGCCGCGGCCGTGATGTTCGGCGCCAACGACAACCAGGGGGTCCAGACCGCGTCGGGCGACATCTACCAGTTCGGCAGCGACGGCTGGAAGAAGGAGTACCGCAAGCGCGTGGAGGACGTCGTCGGTCTGCTGTTCCAGGGAGGCGTGCGCCGCGTGTACTGGATCGGCCAGCCGGTGATGCCCGAGGGGTCGTTCAACAACCAGGTCAAGCTCATGAACGACATCTACAGGAGCGTGGCCGAGAAGACGTTCGGGGTCGAGTACATCGACGCCTACGCGCTGCTCTCCAAGGACGGCGCCTACTCGCAGTACCTGCCCGGCGTCGACGGCAAGACGGTGCAGGCGCGCGAGCAGGACGGGGAGCACCTCACCTACGCCGGCGGCCTGATCGTCGCCGGCGCGGTGCTCGACGCGATCAAGAAGGAGTGGTTCCCCAACAAGGGCGAGGGCCCGCCTCCTTCGCCCTCGCCCAAGCCCTCGAAGTCGGCCACGCCCGCGCCCTGACGCCAGCCGGCACCCGCCGGCCCCGACGGCTGCGTCTCGACGTGCCGGACCGGTATGTGTCCTCCAGCGCTGCGTACGATCCGCGTACGTCTTGGTGAGCGGAACGTACGTGCTTTGGCACAGAGGCCCAACGCACCAGAAGTCCCGGGAGTCGAAACCCCGCCGGCGCGGCACGGTGGATCCCTGTCGGCGCGGGTCCCTGTCAGGCGCTTCGCCGCCCGCGTGCGCTGGTGTAGCATGCGCGACAGCAGGCGGGGCCGCCCGGGCCTCGCGCGTCCCGGTGACTGGCAGGCGGCAGGGTGCTCTTCCCGACCATCACGTTCGCGCTCTTCTTCCTCGTCGTCTACGTGCTCAACTGGGTGCTCATGCCGCGGCTGCGGCTCTGGAAGTGGTTCATCATCGCCGCCAGCTACGTGTTCTACGGGTGGTGGGACTGGCGGCTGATCTTCCTGCTGGTCGGCGCGACGCTCGTGAACCAGGCGCTCGGCGTGCAGGTGCACCGGGAGCTGGGGGGCGGCGCGGCTCGCGGGCCGCCGCCCGCCGCTGGGTCGTCCTCGCCGTCGCCGCCAACCTCGTCACGCTCGGCGTGTTCAAGTACTTCGACTTCTTCGCCGCCAACCTCAACGACCTGCTCGGCGTGTTCGGCATGGACGCGCCGCTGCCCCTGCTGCGCCTCCTGCTGCCGGTCGGCATCTCGTTCCTCGTGTTCCGGATGCTGAGCTACGTGATCGACATCTACCGCGGCCAGCTCGCGCCGGCGCCGGCGCTCGACTTCGCGGTGTACACGGCGTTCTTCCCGTACCTGCTCGCGGGCCCCATCGCCAGAGCCCGCGAGTTCCTCCCGCAACTCACGTCGCCCCGGAACCCGCACAACGTGGACTCCTCGCGCGCCTTCGTGCTCATCCTCGGCGGCCTGATCAAGAAGATGCTGATCGCCGACTACCTCTCGACGCACATCGTCAACGGGCTGTTCGCGTCGCCGCAGACCTACTCGTCGTGGGAGACCGTGTGGGGCATCGTCGCCTACTCGGTGCAGATCTACTGCGACTTCAGCGCCTACGCGGACATCGCCATCGGCATCTCGCTGCTGCTCGGGTTCGAGCTGCCGGCCAACTTCGACGCGCCGTACACGTCGCGGACCATCCAGGACTTCTGGCGCCGCTGGCACATCACCCTGTCCAGCTGGCTGCGCGACTACCTGTACATCCCGCTGGGCGGTAACCGCAAGGGCAACGGGAGGACCTACGTCAACCTGGTGCTCACGTTCCTGCTGGGCGGCCTGTGGCACGGGGCCGGCTGGACGTTCGTGGTGTGGGGGCTCATGCACGGCACCGGGCTGGCGGTCGAACGGGCGCGCATGGACACGCGTCACTCGAGAGGACTGCCCGAGCCCGGGCGGACGCCGGGCGCGAGGGCGCTCCAGCGGCTGTGGGTGTTCGTGTTCGTGAGCGTGGCGTGGGTGTTCTTCCGCGCCGAGTCGCTGCCCAACGCGTTCGCCGTGCTGTGGCGGCTGATCGCGGGGCTCGGGTCTATCGGTGCGGCGGTGACCCTGCCGGTGGTGGCCTTGTGCGTCCTGGGCATCGCCATCCAGTACGTGCCGCGGCGGGCGATCGAGGGGCTCGAGGCGAGCTTCAGCCGCATCGGCTGGGTCGGCCAGGGACTGGTGCTCGCGGTCGCCCTGTTCCTGATCGACGTGCTGGGGCCGGTGGGGCCGGCGGAGTTCCTGTACTTCAAGTTCTGAGCGTGTGAGGCGGACGGATCGACGATGAGTGGACGGGGGGACGGCATGAGCGACGACGGACCCAACGGGGGCGAGTACCCCGGGCAGATGGGGATGCCGCTCGAGGGCGACGCGGACGAGGGCCGGCCGGCCGGCGGCGGAGCCGCGGGTCCGGCCCGGACGACGACCTCTTCGTCTGGGACGCTTGCGGCCGCCGCGCCGCGAGCAGCCGCGGCCGCCGGCGGACGAGGTGCCGGGCGACTGGCGCGTGCCGGAGTTCGGGGCGGGCGCCGGCGCGGCCGCCGTGCCGGCTCGCGCGGCGGACGACCGCGCCCGGACGGAGCGCGACGCCCTCGACCGCAGGTACGAGCGCGAGACGGGCGCCGGCCGGTACGAGCAGAGCGCCGGCGCGAGCCGGCGGGGCCGTGACGCGCGCGCCTCCGGCGACTGGCGCGCGCCCGAGTACCCCACCGGCGACCGGCGCAGCCGTCACGAGCCGGATGACGGCTACGAGACCTCCGAGGAGTGGGAGGAGTGGCTCGAGCCCGAGGCGACGCACGGCGCCGAGACCATCGGCTCCCTGCCGGAGCGGCACAAGGGGCCGCGCCGGCGCCGCCTGCCGGCCGGCGCGGTGCTCCTCGCCATGCTGCTCGGGTTCTTCCTCGCCGGCCTGTTCGACGTGGCCAACATCAAGAAGGACGTCGAGGCGCCGGCCGTACGGGGCGCTGCGCTCGCTCCAGCTTGCGCTGCTCACGCCCATGACCGGGCTGAGCGGCCTGGTCCGCGCCGACGACCTCGGCGCCCGCGTCGCCACCGCGCTCGGCCGCGGCGAGGGCCCGCACCACACGCTCGCCGACGTCAAGAAGACCAAGAAGTCGCTCTGGCCGCGCGCGATCACCGCCAAGAAGCCGCTGCGCCTCTACATCGCCGGCGACTCCATGGACCAGGTCTTCGGGTCGTCGCTCGTCAATCTCTCCGAGGCCACCGGGCTCGTGAAGGCCAAGAACGACTACAAGGTCTCGAGCGGGCTCAGCCGCCCCGACTTCTTCGACTGGCCGCAGCGCATGGTCGACCAGATCGTCGACTACAAGCCGGACGCCGTCGCCGTGCTCTTCGGCGCCAACGACGGCCAGGACGTCCTCTACGAGGGCAAGGTCCTCAAGGTGGGCACCAAGGCCTGGCAGGAGGTCTACGCCCAGCGCGTCGGCGAGGCGATGGACATCCTCACCGAGGGCGGCCGCCGGGTCTACTGGGTCGGCAATCCCATCATGAAGGACTTCGGCTACCGCGAGCGCATCGCGATGATGAACCACATCTACGAGGCCGAGGCCAGGAAGCACCCCGGGGTGACGTTCGTCAGCACCTGGAAGCTGCTGTCCAACGAGAAGGGCTCGTACGCCGAGTACCTCAAGGACGAGGACGGCGACTCGATCCTGATGCGCGCTCCGGACGGCATCCACCTCTCGCGCGCCGGCGGGGACCTCATGGCGGGGCTGGTGCTCGACGTGATCGAGAAGGACTGGGGGATGGGCGGGGCGGCCTCGCCCAGCCCGGCGCCCTGACGCGGTCAGCCGCTCGGCTCGCCCGCGCGGAGCCGCTCCGGCGCCGCGCCGCCCGCTCGTCGTCCACCCAGTCGCGGGTGAGGAACAGCCAGAACGCGAGCCCGGCGTACCGGCCGTAGCGGCCGAAGCGCCGCTCGATGGTCCGGTCGGCGACCAGCCTGCCCTTCGGCTTGCCCACCAGGCGCGCGTACTTGGGCCGCGTCCAGGAGTCGAGCACCAGACGCGAGTGGCGGCCCAGGAGCATCATGATGTGGGCCGCCGCGTACGGCCCGACGCCGGGGAGCGCGAGCAGGATGCTCGCGACCTCCTCGTCGGGCAGCTCGTCCCGGCCGGCGGCCAGCAGCGCCTCGAGGTCGAGCTCGTCCGTCGGCGACCCGGGCCGCGATGGTGCGCAGGTACGGCCCGCGGTAGCCGGCACGGGCCACGCCCGCGTAGAAGTCCTCGCCGGCCGCCGCCATCGCCGCCGGCGTGGGGAACGCGCGCCCGGCGACGCCTTCGGTCGGCGCCCCCGGGGCCGGCTCTCCGAGCCGGCCGACCAGGGCGCCGACCATCCGCTCCGTCGCCGACCAGGCGCAGTTGGTGGTGCACACCGTCTTGACCACGTCCTCGAAGACGGTGGGGCTGCGCAGGAGCCTCCCCGCGCCGCGGACCGCCCACGCCAGGTCGGGGTCGCCGGCCACGGCGGCGTAGAAGCCGCCGAGGTCGTCGTCCAGGCAGAGCATGCGGCGGACCGTCGCCGCGAGCGCCGCCGCCTCCGCTTCGCCGGGCGGCGGTCCCGTGTCGGCTGCGGTGACCACGAGGAGGGGCGGGTCGCCCGAAGCGTCCGGCTCCCGCCTCGCCGGGCGCCGGCTCCAGGCGCACCGTCCGCGGCCCGCCGGGCGTGGCCAGCGTGACGGTGGCGCCCAGGCCGCCGTCGTCCACGGCCATCGGCGGCAGTTCGGCCACCCCGTGCGAGCCGAGGGTGCGCCGCAGGTCGACGGGCTCGCCGCCGGCGCCGCGCAGGGTGATGACGGCGACCGGCTTCATGCGACGGGATGACGGCGACCGGCTTCATGCGGCGGCGATGAGGGCGACGCCGGCGAGCGTCGCCGCCGCCCCGGCGAGCTGGTGCCGGGCGATGCGCTCGCGCAGCACGCCGAACGCGAGCAGCACGGTCACCACCGGGTAGAGCGAGCCGAGCACCGCCACGAGGCTCAGGTAGCCCTCGGTGGTCGCCAGCGCGAACAGGCCGTTGGCGCCGGTGTCGAGCACGCCGACGGCGACGATGAACGGCAGCGCCGACCGCTCCAGCTTGACCCGCGGGCGCAGGACGAGGAAGAACGCGGCGAAGAGGACGGCCGACGAGAGTGCGCCCGCCGAGCATGGCCCACAGCGGGTCGTAGCGGGACGTGGCGTCGTAGCCGATCAGGACGAGCCCCATGCAGACCGCGGCGAGGAGCGCGAGCGCGATCGCGCGGCGCTGAGCGCGGCGCGAAGGTCGCGGAGCCGCGCCGCCGGGCGCGACCGCGGCCACGGGCAGCCCGGTCGGCGGCGGCGGGCACGGCCGCCGCCGGCAGCGCCTCCCGCCGGAACAGCGCCTGCGCCTCCTCCGGCTCCACGGCCGGCTCGCCGGGGAGGGCGCCCACGCCGACGGTCTCGCCGCGACGCGCCGGCTCGATCGCCACCAGGATCACGCCGACGGCGGCCAGGGCCACGCCGGCGAGCTGGACGGCGGCGGGCCGCTCGCCGGCGGCGATGCCCACGGCGAAGGGGATGAGGGCGTTGGTCGCGCTGATCGGCGCGACGATGCTCATGGTGCCGATGGCGAGCGCCTTGTAGAAGCAGGAGATGGCGACCACGCTGGCCAGCCCGCCGAGCAGCACCGGCCAGACCGCCTGGAGCCCGGGCCAGCCGTGGCCGGTGCCCAGGGTCACCAGCGCCGCCCCGGCGAGCCCGACGGCCTGGCTGCCGATGATCACGGCCCAGAGACTCGCGCGCCGCGTGCTGAACCCACCGAGGAAGTCGCCGGAGCCCCAGCAGAGAGACGCGCCGAGGGCGAGGGCGATGCCGAGCATGGCCAGAGGCTATCACGGCGGGTGGTAGGCTCAGGATGTGGACGGACCCATCGACATCCCCGAGAGCGACGAGGCCCTGCTCGCGCAGTGCGACGTGCAGACGTTCCGCGCCGGCGGCCCGGGCGGCCAGCACCAGAACGTGACCGACAGCGCCGTGCGGCTGGTGCACCGGCCGACCGGCCTCACGGTCACCAGCCGGGCGCAGCGCAGCCAGTACCTCAACAAGTCGGATGCGCTGCGCCGCCTGCGTCTCAAGCTGCGGCGGCTGAACGAGCCGCCTCCGCCGCCGCGCCGCCCCACGCGGCCCTCACGGGCCGCCAAGGAGCGGCGCCTCGCCGAGAAGACGCGGCGGGCGGCCGCCAAGCGCCTCCGCCGCCCGCCCTCGGGCGGAACGGGTACGGGTCCGGCGCCCGCGGTCGCCGTGTAGAGTACCGCCCATGGCGGCGCTCATCGGCATCCTCGTCATCGCGTTCTTCGCCGGCGTGTTCGGCAGCATGCTCGGCGTGGGCGGCGGCGTCATCATGGTCCCGGTGCTCAGCCTTGCCTTCGGCGTGCCGATCAAGACGGCCATCGCCACCAGCATCGTCTGCGTCATCGCCACGTCGTCGATGGCGCAGACCACCTTCGCCGCGCGCGGCATGACCAACATGCGCCTCGGCATGTTCCTCGAGGTGGCGACCACCGTCGGCGCCATCGCCGGCGGAATCACCGCCATCCTCGTCGACGGACGCTACCTGCAGGTGGCGTTCGCCTGCGCTGCTCTTCTACGTCGCCTGGCAGATGGGCCGCCGCAAAGGCGACATCGTGCCGGTCGACGGCCCGGTCATGCACGCCGCCTACTACGACCCCGCGGAGGGCCGTGAGATCCGCTACGGCGTCCACGGCCTCGGCATCTGGGCTTCGTGCTGTCCTTCTTCGCCGGCAACGTCTCCGGGCTGCTCGGCGTCGGCGGCGGCGCGTTCAAGGTCCCGATCATGAACCTGCTCATGGGCATCCCGCTCAAGGCGACGATCGCCACCAGCAACCTCATGATCGGCGTGACCGCCGCCACGAGCGCCGCCATCTTCTACGGCCGCGGCTACATGGACCCGCACTGGGTCGTGCCGGCGGCGCTCGGCATCCTCGTCGGCGCACGCCTACGGCCCGCGGCTCGCCATCCACCTGCCGACGCGGGTGCTGCTCATCGCGTTCGAGGTCGTGCTCCCGGTGTTCGCGGTGCTCATGATCCTCAAGGCCGCTGGGGGTGGGCGTATGAGCGACGCAGCGCGCACCCGCCCGCCGTCCGCGCCACGAGATGGACGCCGTGGAGCGCACTGGTCAACGCTCCTCCTCACCGCCGGCATCGTGCCTCACCGTCGCGCCTGCTGGCCGCCGGCCTGGTCCTGAGCATCGCGGAGGCGCCGAGGACCTGCCGGCGCACGTCGTGCCGCTGGCCGACCTGCCGGCGCTGCTCGCGGACGCTCGACCCGGCCGCGTACCTCTCGCTCGGCGTGATCGTGCTGATCGCCACGCCGTTCGTGCGCGTGGCCGGGTCCATCGTGGCGTTCGTGCGGCAGCAGCGACCGCCGCTACGTGCTGATCACGGCGGTCGTGCTCGCGGTGATGTGCCTGAGCGTGCTGCTCGGCAAGGCCTGACGCGGGAGGGCCGGCGCGCCGTTCTTCCGGGGACGGGCGCCGCCGGCGGAGCCGGCGCGACGCCTCAGAGCGCGCAGGCCGGGGCCGTGTCCAGCCCGCGGACGGCGGCCGCGGCGCGGCGCCCGGAGACCATGGCGCCCTGGAGCGACGCGGTGTCGCGGTGGTCGCCGCAGACGAAGAGGCCCTCGCGCAGGCGCACCGGCCGCTCGGCCGGCGCGAGCGCCGCCGGTGGCTGCGCCGGCAGGGCGAACGGCAGGCGGAGGGCGCGCAGGAGCCGCCAGCCGTCCACCTGCGCGCCGAACCAGCCGCGCAGCTGGCCGCGCACCGCCGCGTCGAGCGCGGCGTCGTCCAGCGGCGGCACACCGAGCACGGTGGCCGAGACCAGCGCCGCCCCCGGCGGCGCGTAGCTCGGCGCCACGTCGCTCGGCACGCACAGGTCGTTGACGGGGCCGCTCCCCTCGCCGTTGAGCACAAGGATCGGCTCGCCGACGCGGCGAGCGCCCGGCGGCGTAGTGCAGCGTGGTGACCCCGTGCGCGGCGGGCGCCTCCACGGCGCCGGTGAGGCGCGCCGCCTCCGGTCCCTCGGCGGCGACCACCACCGAGGTCGCGGCGATGCGCTCGCCGCCGGCCAGGACGACCTCACCTGGGCCGGCGGACTCCACGGTGGCGCCGTAGCGGACGGCCGCCTCCGGCAGGCTCTCCGCCAGCTGGCGCGGGATCGCCTCCATGCCGGCGGCCGGCAGCGCCGCCTCTCCCTCCGAGAACATCTTGAAGACGAAGGCGAAGAGGCGGCTCGAGGTCTCGAGCGTGGGGTCGAGGAAGATGCCGCCCAGGAACGGGCGGAAGAACGCCTCGACCAGGCTCGGCGAGAACCCCTCGCGCTCCAGCGCTTCAGCCGTCGTGACCTGCGGCGCCGTGAGGATCTCGTTGATGGACCCGCGGGAGAGGCGCCGCCGCAGGCGCGCTACGCGCAGCTTGTCCGGCACGCTGCCGGGTGCGCTGCGCAGGCTCTCGAGCGCCTGGAACGGGTGCCGGGACGGGTCGGCGAGGCGCGCGAACCGGCCGTCCTTGCGTATGAGCGCCCCGCTCTCGAAGGCGCGCAGACGGAGGCGCTCGTAGTCGAGCGTGCGCCGCGCCTCGGGATACGCCGTGAGCAGCACCTGGAAGCCGCGGTCGAGCAGAAAGCCGTCCACCTCGTCCGTGCGCACGCGGCCACCGGGGCGGTCGCCGCGCTCGAGTACGAGCACCTCGAGTCCGGCCGCGTGCAGCTCGCGGGCGCAGCAGAGGCCGGAGACACCGGCGCCGACGACCACCACATCAGGCATCGAGGACCTCCTCACAGCCCGGCGGCGTGCGCCGCCACTCCGCGTCCGAGCCGGCGGCGCCCGGCACCAGCTTGTCCCAGTACGCGGCCAGCCGGAGCAGGTCGTCGTCGCCGAGCCTGTCGAGGAACAGCCGGCGGACGCCGGCGAGGTGCGTGGCGCGCGCCCGTTGCAGCCTGGATCCGCCGGCGACGGTGAGCACGGCGTTGTAGCCGCGCCCGTCTTCGGGGCAGCGCTCCCGCTCCACGAGCCCCTCGCGCTCCAGCCGGTCGACCAGTCTGGTCACCCCGCTGGGGCTGAGGAGCACGGAGCGCGAGAGGTCCGACATGCGCAGGCGTCGCTGCGGAGCGTCCTCGAGGAGGAGCAGGACCTCGTAGGAGCGCAGACGGGAGGTCGTCCGTCGCCGAGAGGTCGGCGTCGAGCTGGTGGAGCAGGGCGCTGTGCACGCGCAGGAACCCGCGCCATGCGGCGAGCTCCTCCGCGCTCAGACGTCCGGTACTGTCGGTCCTGCCGCCCACCAGTCTCCGTTCTCGGTCCGATGGCAGTATACCCGGCGTCGCCACGGGCCCCGGCACAGTCTTGCATTACCCCGGTACGGTCAGTAGAGTCGAAGCTGGACTGGTCCTCCCGCGACCTGGCGGCAAGGACGGTGCCGGTTCCCTCCGGCGCCGCCCTCGGGAATCCCGTCCTCACCGTCTCAAAATCGCGACAGTCGGACGGAGGTCCTGATGTCTGACGAGAAGCCCAAAGCCTGGCAGCGTCGTGACCACAGCCGCGATCTCACCGGTCTCGGATGGCTGGAGGCAGATGTCCTCCGGGTCGTCTGGGACAAGGGCGAGGTGACGGTTCGCGACGTGTACGAGGATCTGCGCGAGAACCGCCGCATCGCGTACACCACTGTGATGAGCGTCCTGCGCAACCTGGCGGCCAAGGGCCTGCTGGAGCAGGACAAGTCCCAGGCGGCCTACGTGTACCGGCCCAAGGTCACCGACGAGCAGGTCGCCCAGGGCATCCTGGACGCGCTCGTCGACAAGATCATGGGCGGCAACACCGGCCCTCTCATCGACTACCTGCAGCGCCCCAAAGAGCATTGACGGCGGCTCCCGCCGGGGTGTAGCTCTTCGTCCGGAGGGGCCGGGAGCGGCTGCAGCCGCTCCCGGCCCCTCCGCGCGTACGTCTCCGGCACTTGGCGGTGGTGGACCGTGCAGGCCGTGACCGGCCCGCCGTGAGCCGGCCGCGGGCCGGATTGCCCCGGCCGGGGGCGCGTCGGTAGAGTCGGCGGGTCGGTCGAGCGAACGCGGGGGCAACGATGTCCGGACGGTCTGAGGATGAGGCACGCGACGAGCGTGCGCGCGCCGAGGAGGCGGTCCGGGCCTTGCTCGACGACCTCGTCGCGGACGACCCTGTGCTGGGTACGGCGCTCGGGCTCACCGAGGGCGCCGGCCGGCTGCCGGCGTGGACGCCGGCCGCGCGCGAGGCTCGCCTGGAGATGCTCCATGCGCACGAGCGCGCACTGACCCCGCTGCTGGCGGCCGGCGACGCCGCCGCCGTCGACGCGTTCGCCGCGCTGCAGGTGGTGCGCCGCCGGCTGCGCCTGCTGGAGCTGCGCCGGGCGCCCGAGCGTCACCCCGGCGCGGTGCTCGAGGTCGTGGCCGGCGTGTTCCCGCTGCTGGTGCGCGAGCTCGGGTCGGCGGACGAGCGCGTGGCGGCCCTCGCCGGGCGGCTCGCGGCCGTGCCGCAGCTGCTCGCCGACGCGCGGGAGGCGCTCGAGCCCGGGCTCTCCAGGGCCGCTCTCGAGGCCGGCATCGACTACGCCGCCGGCCTTGTCGACCTCGTCGGCCCCACGGCGCGCGCGTTCGCACGGTCCGTGGGGCACGACGGTGCGGTGGACGCGCCGTCGGCCGCGGCCGCCGTGGCGCTCGAGGGGTTCCGCGACCATCTGCGTGAGGTCCTCGCGCCCACCGCCGTGGGAGAGTGCGGCGCCGGAGCGGGTGTGCTCGCGGACGTTCTCCGCTGGGAGCACTGCCTGGACGAGCCGGCGGAGGCCCTCGCCGCGTACGGGCGCGAGGTGTTGGGGGAGACGAGGGCGGCGATGGAGCAGCTGGCGGCCGCGGCCGGCTACGCCGACGCGGCCACCGCCGTGGCCGCCGCCCAGGCGGCCACACCGGCGCCCGGCGAGCTCGTGGCGGCCTACGCCCGCGCCGTCGTGGAGGCGCGCGACTACGTCGTCGCCCGCGACATCGCCGGCATGCCGGAGGGCGAAGAGCTCGAGGTGCTCGCTACGCCGGCGTTCCTGCGCAGCCTGCTGCCGTTCGCCGCGTACGATCCGCCGGGTCCCTTTGCGGATCGGCAGCTCGGCTTCTACTACGTCACTCCGCCGCCAGAAGGACTCGACGGAGAAGACCTTGCCGATGTGATGCGCGGCCACGCTCTGACGTCACTGCGCACCACCGGCGTCCATGAGGCCTACCCCGGCCACCACCTGCAGCTCGTGAGCGCCAACCTGGCGCCGACGCTGGCCCGGCGCGTCGCCGGGCTGCCGGACGGCGGCAACATCCTCGTGGAGGGCTGGGCGTTCTACTGCGAGGAGCTCATGGACCGCGAGGGGTTCCTGGGAGACCCGGCGGTGCGTCTCATGCGCCTCAACGACCAGATCTGGCGCGCCTGCCGCGTGGTCATCGACGTCGAGCTGCACCTGGGGCGCCTGGGCCTCGAGCAGGCGATCGACCTTCTGGCGAGGGAGGCGCGCATGAACCGGCGGGAGGCGGAGCTCGAGTGCCGCCGCTACGCCGAGGAGCCGGGGCAGGCGATGAGCTACCTGCTGGGCAAGCGCGAGGTGCTGCGGCTCGCGGACGCCTGGAGCGCGGCCCGCGGCGGCACGCTGCGCGCGTTCCACGATGAGCTGCTCTCCTGGGGCTCGCTGCCTCCGGCCGTCATCGCCTGGGGCATGGGGCTCGGGCCGCGTCCCGCGGCCGCACGGCTCAGCTCCTGATCCGCTCGCGCTCCTGCGCGCCCCAGAGGACGACCTGGTCGCGGCCGCGATCCTTGGCCTGGTAGAGCGCCTTGTCGGCGAGCTCCATGAGCTCGTCGAGCACGGTCGCGTCGCGCGGGCAGGTGGCCACGCCCACGCTGAGGGTGATGTTGACCTCCGGCGGGAGGCCGAGCCCCGTGTAGCGCGTGCCGCCGAGAGTCCTGCGCACGCGCTCTGCCACGAAGTAGGCGTTGTCGCCGGGGGTGTTGGGCAAGCAGCACGGCGAACTCCTCGCCGCCGTGGCGAGAGCAGATGTCGGGCTTGCGCAGCGCGTCCTTCATCGCCCGCGCCACGGTCTGCAGCACGCGGTCGCCGGTGGCGTGCCCGTAGGTGTCGTTGAACTGCTTGAAGTTGTCGATGTCGAGCATCAGCACGCTGAGCGGCTCCTGGTGCCGCAGGCTGCGCTCGATCTCCTCACCGGCGCGGTTCATGAAGTACCGCCGGTTGTAGAGGCCGGTGAGGTGGTCGGTGACCACCTGGCGGCGGATGGCGTCGTACTTGTGCGCGTTGGTGAGCGCACTCTGCACGTGGTTCTGGAGCGCGATCAGGATGTCCAGCGTGAGGAGGTCGGCGTACTCGCCGCTGGTCGACGTGGCGAGCAGGGCCATGTCGCCCACGTTCTCCACCTTGACCGGGATGACCAACTGGTGGGTCATGGTGTGCGGGAACAGCGTGCACGTGTGGCCCTCGGTGCGGGTGATCTCGCCCGTGGAGATGGCCTGGCGCACGGGGCAGTCGGGCGTGTAGGCGCAGCACTCGGCCGAGAGCGTGGGCGTGAGCACGCCCTGCGCCCCCTCGAGCGAGAACGCTCGCGCCTCGGCGTCCAGCAGCAGCAGGGCTCCGAAGTCGGCGTGGAGGAACGAGCGGCTGCGCGACAGTACGCGCTCCACCGTCTCGCGGTACGGGAGGGCGGCGTTCATCTCGCGACCGAGGACCCCGACGTCCATGAGTTGCCGGTTGAGCGACTGCACGCGCATGAGGTCGTCCTTGATGCTCTGTGAGACCCACTCCTTGTCCTCGGAGGCCGTGAAGACGGCGATGAGCGTGCCGACCAGGTAGCCGAGCTCGCGGATCTCGTCGCGGTAGCGCGGGTCGCTGCGCTCGAAGTCGCCGCCGAGGCGCTTGCGCGCGCGGGAGATGAGGCCGTCGACGGGCCGGTACACCCAGAGGTCGAACACCACCGCGATCACCGCGAACACGCCGAGGAGCACGGCGGCGACCGCCCACAGCGAGTCGCTGTCGATGACGAACGCGAAGAGGAGGAACGCGGCCACGACGGCGACGGCCACGACGGCCGTCGTCTTCAGCTCGAGGCTGACGCCTCGCTCATATCCGGGCTGCCGGCCCGGTCTCTTCTCTGGTGGGGCGGCCGTGATCGGGCCTCGATTCGGGAGCTTCCTGACACTCCTCGTATCGGCAACTGTCGAGAGAGCATGATATGTGCACCGTCCTGAGCTGCGGACGTTTGCCGGGAGGCGAGCCTGCGGCGTCAGCCGCGGAAGCGGTTCAGGATGCGGCGGTCGTGCGTGGGGCGGTGCAGGGTGCGCCGCTCGCCGATGCGGCGGTCGCGCGTGTAGTACGGGCAGACGGCGCAGTAGCAGCTGCAGCTCAGGCGCGTGTCGACGTCGGCGACGCAGATCAGCGGAGGCTGCCGAGCGGGGGACTCGGGGTTCAGCGTGTTCATCACGTGAACCATACGCCGCGGAGGCGCCGGCTCCTGCCCGCGCGCCGAGCTCGGGCGACGGGCTCGTCTCCGGCGCCCGGCGCCTACTTGTCCAGGTAGCTCTCCACCACGGAGAGGACCTGGGCGATGCGGAACGGCTTGGTGATGTAGCCGTCGATGCCGGCGTCCGTGGCCCGCTCCATGTCCGTGGCCATCGCCTTGGCGGAGAGGCCGACGATGACGATGTCCCGCGTGCCGGCGTCGGCCTTGAGCTCGCCGACCGCCTCGTATCCGCTCACCACGGGCATCATCATGTCCATGAGGATGAGGTCGGGGTGGTGCTCGCGGGCGAGGTCCACCGCCTCACGCCCGTTGGTGGCTTTGTGCACGGTGTAGCCCTGGGTCTCCAGGGACATGCTCACGATGCTGAGGATATCTGGGTCGTCGTCTGCGACCAGGATGGCGTACGCCATTCTGCGCTCCTCCCTCTAACTGATCTTGCCCGCGGCCAGCGGATCGGCCGGCTTGGTTGATATCGGCATGGTGAAGATGAAGCTGGAGCCTTTTCCGAGCTTGCTCTGCATGCGGATCGCGCCGCCGTGGAGCTCGACCAGCTCGCGCACGATGGCCAGTCCGAGACCGGTCCCGCCCTGGGAGCGCGTCGCCGACGAGTCGATCTGCGTGAACCGCTGGAACACCTTGTCCTGGTCTTCCCGGGCGATGCCGATGCCGGTGTCGTTGACCCAGATCTCGACGAAGTCGTCCATGGTGCGGGCCTCCACGCTGACGCTGCCGTTCTCGTGCGTGTACTTGATGCCGTTCGTGATGAGGTTGAGCAGGATCTGGTTGAGCTTGCCGGGGTCGGCCCACACCAGCGGCAGGTCGGTGGGCAGGAACGTGCTGATACGGATGCGCTTGTCCTGTGCGCGTGGCTTGACCACGGGGAGCACGCCGAGGAGGGCCGCCCGCAGGTCGACCGCTTCGCGGTTGAGCTCCAGGCGGCCCGCCTCGATCTTGGTCAGGTCGAGCACGTCGTTGATGAGGTTGAGCAGCGACTCGCCGCCCTTGAGGATGCTGTCGACGAACGCCGACTGCTTCTCGTTGAGCTCGCCGGTCATGCCGCTGAGGAGCATGTCGCTGTAGCCGATGATCGACGTGAGCGGCGTGCGCAGCTCGTGGCTCATCGTGGCCATGAAGTCGCTCTTGAGCTGGTCGAGGTGGGTGAGCTCCTCGTTCTTGCGCGCGAGCTCCTCGTTGTACTGGATGTTGCGGACGACGAGCGCGACCTGGCCGCTGAGGGCGCGCAGAGTGGCCACTGCGGCCTCGGGGACGGCCTCGCCGGAGCGGTGCAGCAGGCAGACGACGCCGAGCACCTCGTGCTTGGCCTCGAGCGGCGCCACGAGGAACCCGCGGTAGCCGTCCTTCTCCATCGCCTTGAGCAGGCGGCCGACCTGCGGGTCGGTGACGGAGTCGAAGCGCTGCGCGCCCGCCCGTGCTACCTCCACGAGGCCGAGCTCCTTGTAGCGGCGGACCTCGTCCGAAGTGATGCCGCCGACCGCCGCGCGCTCGTCGAAGTCGCCGGAGTTGTGGTTGAGGATGAGCGCGAACCCGATGCGCACCCCCGTCGCCCCCGAGATCTGCTCCAGCGCCTCGGGCACCAGCCCGGCGACGTCCTGGTGGCGCAGGAACGCACGGCTGCTCTCGCTCATGACGCGGAGTTGCTCGTTGGTGGCCTGCATGCGGCGCAGCTGCTGCTCGGTGTCGGCCTTGGCTCCGCTGAGCTCGGTGGTGCTGCCGATGAGCGCCTGCGCGAGCCGGCCGCTGAGCAGCGCCACGAGCATGAACGCGGCGATGTGCAGGAAGACGGTGATGAGCATCCAGTTGGGCGGCACCTGGATCTCGTCCACGAGCGCCGAGACCGAGAGCCAGCCTACGTGCTGCAGCTCCCAGACGGCGACGTACAGGGCGCTGGCGGCGCCGGCCGCGGCGTAGGGAGCCCAGGCCGGCAGGAACACGGCCGAGAGCACGATCGGCCACACGTAGAAGATGCCCTCGGCGCTCAGCGCGCCGCCGGCGAAGACGAGCGCGATGGTCACCAGCGCGAGGTCCGTGACCACGATCACGGCGGCCGCCGTCCGCGCCGGCAGCCGGCGCTCGACGATGTACATGGGGAGGTTGGCCAGCGCCACGATGCCGACGCCGACCAGTACCTCGCCGGCCACGAAGCCGTGATGGTCCATCTGCACCCAGAGGACGCCGGTGAGCAGCGCGAGCGTGAACAGCACGCGCACCCACATGGCGTCGTGAAGCTGTTCGTGCAGGTCCATGTGGTAGGTCCGTCCTCCTCCTGAAGGGCTGGTGAGGTATTCTATCCCCGGCCCCCGGAATCCCCTCCGGGTCGCCCGACCGCCGCCATCCGCGGGAGCCCGCCGGCCGAAAGGAGGACGCCCGTCGTGTCCGCTCCTCGCCTGGTCGTGTGTGGTCTCGAGCCGGGTCCTGCCGTGGCACTGGTGGCCGGTGCGCTGCTCGCCGCGTTCGCGGACGAGCGCGCCGTCCGCCCCGTGCTCCTCGGCGCCGACCTGCCCCTGTGGCGACTCCTCTGCGGTGCTTCCGCACGCACGCCCCGCGTTCTCGACCCGAGGCTGCTGGACGACGCCGCGGCCGGCGAGCTGTACGACTCCTGGGCTGCCGACACCGACCTCACGGTGGTGGTGGCCGTCGAGCCGGCGCTCGACCGCTGGGAGAACGTCAAAGGCTCACGACCCCTCGACGTCGCGCTCGCCCTGGACGCGCCGCTCGTGCTGGTCGTCGACGCGCGCGAGCGCGGAGCCACCCTGGGCGCGTGGGCCTGCGGGCTCCGGCTGCTCGCGCGAGGCGTCGAGTTCGCCGGTGTCGTCGTCGTCGGCGGGGACGAGCAGGGCCGCGCCGAGGGGCTGCGGGGCCTCATCGAAGACACCGCCAAGCTGCCGCTGCTCGGCTGGGTGCCGCCGCAGCTCAGCGAGCAGTTCGCGCGCGGGTACGGCGGCGGCCAGGGGCCGCTGCGGCAGATCGGGCCGCAACCGGCGAAGGGCGGCGAGGCCGCTCTCTGCCGCGAGGCGGCCACCTACCTCGACCGCGCGGGGCTCGAGGCCGCCGCCGCGCGGCGCGGGTTCCTGCCGGCGCGGCCGCGCCGGCTGCTCGCGCCGCTGCCCGCCGCCGCCGGGCTCAGGCTCGCCGTGGCCTGGGGGCCGCCGCTGGAGCCGTTCGCGCTCGAGGCGATCGACCTGTTCAAGGCGCAGGGTCTCGAGCTCGTGCCCGTGCACCTGGAGCAGGACGAGGCGCTGCCCGCCGGCGTCGCGGGACTGTATCTCGCCGGGCTCCTCGACGAGGAGCGTCTCGGCGCGTTCGCCGCGAACGACCGGCTCAGGACGTCCGTGGCGGACGCCATCGCGGCCGGCCTGCCCACGCTGGCGCTCGGCGGCGGCGCCCTGCTGCTGCTGCGCCGGCTCGCCGACAGCCGCGGTCGCACCCACGAGCTGGCCGGCGTGCTGCCCGGCGAGGCGGAGCTCCTCGAGTGGTACGAGCGGCCGCGCTACGTGAGCGCCACGGCCGCGCGCGAGAATCCCTACCTGCAGGGCGAGGTCACCCTGTACGAGCTGTTCGACCTCGAGTTCCTCACGCTGCAGCAGGAGGCGTTCGCGTGGCGGCTCGGCGGCCGCGAGGACGGCCAGGTCGAGGGGTTCGTGCACGAGCGCTGCCTGGCCACGACGCTCGTCCCGTCTCTGCCGGCGGTGCCGGATCTCGCCGCCGGCCTCGTCGCCGCGATGCGGCCGGCGGCGCCGGACGCGTGAAGCTCTCCACCGCCGAGTCCTGGCTGCGCACGCGCCGCGGCCTGCTCACGCTGTGGCTCGTCACCACGGCGTCGATGGCGCTGGTCACGGTGCTGATGGAGGTCGGCGGCGTCCCGGGATGGGACGACGCCGCCCACGCGTACAAGGTCTTCCTCCTCCGCCGCGGCGACTCCATCTTCTGGGACACGTACTGGTACGGCGGCGGCTACGGCGCCATCACCTACGGCTTCGTCTTCTACTGGCTGGCGCAGTACGTCTCGGGCGCGGTGATCGTCGTCGCCGCGGCCGGCACGATCCCGGTGAGCTTCTACGTCTACGTGCGCGACCTGTGGAGGATCGACGACGTCTGGCCGGCCTGGGGGCTCGCCCTCGTCATGACGCTCTACCTCGCCCACGGCCAGGACCCCTTCGTGCTGGCGCTGGCGCTCACGCTCGCCGGGCTCGCGCTGCTGGCGCGGCGTCACCCCGTCTGGGCGGCGCTCCCGGTGGCGATCGGGATCTTCGCGAACCCGATGGGCCTGGTCGTCGTGGTGCCGTTCGTGCTCACCGACTTCATCGCGCGGCGCGCGGCGCGGCGGCGGTACCTGGTGTTCGCCGCCGTCCTCGCGCCGGCCGTCGTGGTCCGCTTCGTGCTCGGCTGGACCTTCTCTGAGCCGGGTTCCTACCTCAACGAGACCTCACAGCTCATGGTGTACCTCGGCTTCGCGCTCGTCGGGCTCGGCCTGGCCGGCGTCAACGCCGCGCACCCGCGCCGGCCCTTCGTCGTCCTGTTCCTGGTGTACGCGGCGCTCTGCGTGGGGTCGTTCATCACCCCGGGGAGCCCGCTGGGCAACAACATCGGCCGGTTCTTCATGGTCTTCGGCCTGCCGCTGCTCCTGCTGCTGCGCCACACGCGGCTGCGGCCGCCGTTCCGCTACGGCGACCTCGCCATCATCCCCATCGTGGCGTTCGCGCTGCTGCAGGTCGGTACGGCCACGAGCCACTTCCTCAACGCCGTCGAGCGCCCGCAGACCACGCGCGCCTACTTCGCTCCGGCTTTGACGGCGGCGCGGGAGCTCTACGACCCCGACTACCGCTTCCACGTGGTCGCGCTGCGCCGGCACTGGGAGGCGCTCTACTTCCCCGAGGCCGGCTATCCCATCACGCGGGGCTGGTATCGCCAGGCGGACGCCATCCACAACGGGATCTTCTACACGCCGTACGACGCGGCCGAGTACGTGGCCTGGCTGCGCAGCATGGGAGTCAGGTACATCTTCTCGCCGGTCGAGGGCCCCCTCGATCCGTGGAGCAAGCGGGAGGCGCGCCTGCTGGAGAGCTCGCCGGCGTTCGACCTCGTGGAGCAGACGGGCGCCTGGCGTATCTACGAGCTGCTGGACGCGGAGCCGCTGCTGGTGCCGGAGCCGCAGGCGCCCGGCGCCGGCACAGGCACGATCCGGCAGCGTCGGGCACCAGCGCATCGACTTCAGTGTGAGCGAGCCCGGGACCTACTGGCTCAAGTTCACCTCGTCGCCGTACTGGGTGCTCGAGGGCGGGCCGGGCGAGGTCACGCCGCGACCGGACCGGTTCATGGACGTCACGCTGGTCCGGGCCGGCGACTACACGCTCCGCTTCGAGGTGACGCCTGCCCGCATGCTGGACGTGGCGACCGGCCGGCTCGGGCTCTGAGCGCCGGCTGGAGGGTACAATCCGCGCATGTCACGGCCACGACTCGCCCCGGACGTCTTCGCCCTCCCCGTCGACAGGTTGCGGGAGGGCTACTACACGGACGCCTACTTCAACGGCGCCAAGCGCGTCCTCGAGGCCAAGGACCTGCACCCCCGCGTGACCATGCAGGTCTTCCAGAAGAGGGACGGCGCCGTCCTCGGCGGCATGGACGAGGCTCTGGCGATGCTCCGCCTGTGCTCGGGCCGCTACGAGGGCGAGGGCGACGAGCGCGTGTGGCGGGACGGCTGGGAGGACCTCCTGGTGCACGCGCTCTACGACGGCGACGAGCTCTCCGCCTGGGAGACGGTGCTGACCGTCGAGGGCGACTACGGCCTCTTCGCCCACCTCGAGACGGTGTACCTCGGCGTGCTCTCGCGGCGCACGCTCATCAGCACCAACGTGCGCCGCGTCGCGGACGCCGCCCGCGGCAAGCCGATCCTCTTCTTCCCGGCGCGGTTCGACCACTACCGGGTGCAGACCGGCGACGGGTACGCCGCGCACGTCGCCGGCGCCATCGGTGTCAGCACCGACGCGCAGGCCTCCTGGTGGGGCGGCAAGGGCATCGGCACCGTGCCGCACGCCCTGATCGCCGCGTACGGCGGCGACACGGTGGCCGCCGCGGCCGCCTACGCCGACCTCCACCACCCGGAGATCAACGTCACCGCGCTCGTGGACTGGGACAACGACTGCGTGGCCACCAGCCTCGCCTGCGCGCGGGCGCTCGGCGAGCGCCTCTGGGGCGTGCGCCTGGACACGAGCGAGACCATGGTCGACCGCTCGCTCTGGGACGAGATGGGCGCGTTCCGCCCCAACGGGGTGGCGCCGGAGCTCGTTCGCGCCGTGCGCCGCGCTCTGGACGACGAGGGCTTCCAGCACGTCAACATCGTCGTCAGCGGCGGGTTCGACGCGGAGCGCATCCGGAGCTTCGAGGAGGCCGGCGTGCCGGCCGACGCCTACGGGGTCGGCAGCAGCCTGCTGCGCGGCAACACCGACTACACGGCGGACGTCGTCCTGGTCGAGGGCCGGCCGTGCGCCAAGGTCGGGCGCAGGTACCGGCCCAACCCCCGGCTCGAGCGTGTGACCTAGCGTCCCGGCCGGGGTATCGGACCGGTATGGACAGTCACTCTGACGCAGCGGCCCGGCGGCGAGGCCGTTCGGCCCCGCCGGGTCATCATCGTGGTCGACATGCTCGTCTGCTTCTGTCGCCGCGGCGCGCTCTACAGCCCCCGCTACGACGCGATCGTGCCACCGCTCCGCGACCTCCTCAGGGAGGCCGAGTCCGAGGGTGCTCACCTCATCTTCCTCAAGGACACGCACGCGGCCGACGACCCGGAGTTCGCCGTGTTCCCGCCGCACTGCGTCGCGGGGACCGGAGAGAACGACATCATCCCGGAACTGCAGGAGTTCGCCGAGCGCGGGACGGTGGTGCAGAAGACGACGTTCTCGGGGTTCCACGGGACCGATCTCGACGCCGTGCTCGAGCGGCTCGCTCCCGAGGTCGTCGAGGTCGCGGGGGTGTGCACCGACATCTGCGTGCTGCACACCGTCGCCGGCCTCAGGGCGCTCGGCTACGACGTGCTCGTGCACGAGGGGCTCGTGGAGACGTACGACGCGCCGGGGCACGACGCGGAGGAGTTCAACCGGTTCGCACTCGCGCACGTGCGTGACGTGCTCGGCGCGCGGTTGGAGTAGCCGTCACTCTTTGGCGGTTGGCGCCGCCGACTTCTGGTCCTCGAGCAGGTCCACGAAGCTCTGCGAGCGCCGCCCGGTGGTGGTGGTGGGGTCGATGCGCGCGGCCGTCTGCCACTCCTGCTTGGCCTCGTCGATGCGTCCCGCCGAGAAGTAGACGATAGCCAGAGCAGTAGTGCGCCTCCTGGTCGTCGGGGTGCGCCTCGAGCACTTCGGCGAGAGCGGTCTCGGCGCGCCTCGACTCGCCCTCCGCGTGCCACACCATGGCGAGTCCGACCTGGGCGGCGGCGCTCTCCGGGTCGCGGGCGAGCGCCTGTGTGTAGGCGCGCTCGGCCTGCTGCAGGTGCTGGCGCATGAAGTAGGCGTCGCCGAGGTCGAGCAGCGCCTCCACGTCGTCTGGGTCCTCGTCGCGCCGGGCCTCGAGGTCGGCGAGGGCGTCGTCCGCGGGCTTGTCGTCGGCCTCGTCTCCGGCCTGCGGCTCCGCGGTCTCGTCGTCCGAAGCCGCGACGGAGGGATGCCCCGAGGGCAGGGCGCTCGGCGTCTGGCCCGCGCCGGCGCCGGCGTCGCCGTCGCCGCCGGAGCTCATGCCGGCGACCACCACCGCGCCGGCGACGGCCACGGCTGCGGCGACGGCGATGAGGGCCAGGGATCGTCTCACTCTCGTCCTTCCGGTGGGGAGGCGCGCAACAGGCGCCTCTGGCAGGATAGCACCGGCCGGAGGCGCTCGCGACCGGGTTTTGCCCGCAAAGTGGCACTATCTCGCAGGAGTCGAGCGGCTCTTCTCCAAACCTTAACGGCCGCTTAACATGGCCCCCGGTCGGTTGACCCGGTGAAGGCCGGAGAGGATACAGTTCCTTTTAGACCGTTTCTGTCCGGTCTCTGACGACTTGCACGAGAGCTAGTGAGCGCCGAGCGAGCCGCTAGGCGGATCGCGACAGCGGAAAGCGAAGGACCATGGGACTCCAACTCACACGCGGCGCCGAGTACGCCGTTCGCGCGATGACCTACCTTGCGCGCTTCCCCGAAGGCCACGTCGCCTCGCTGCACGAGATCGGCGAGGCGCAGGAGATCCCGGAGAGCTTCCTCGCGAAGATCCTGCAGAGCCTGGTGCGCGGCGGCCTGACCGTCTCGCAGAGGGGTGCGCACGGCGGCTTCGCGCTTGCGCGCCCGGCCTCCGCGATCACCATGCAGCAGGTCATCGAGGCCGTCGACGGTCCCATCTCCGTCAACCAGTGCGTCCTCAGTCCCGAAGACTGCGCCCGCAGCGCCTCGTGCGCCACGCACGAGGCTTGGCTGCGCGCACAGGGCCAGCTCATGGACGTGCTCGGCTCGATCACGCTCGAGTCGCTCGCGCCCGAGCCGGCGCCCGTCGCCTGACCCGGAGCCGCGGCGGCGCTCGCCGCAGTCGGCTCAGCTCAGCGCGCGCGGTCCGCGTACCCGTCCGGGTGCGCGAGCATCCACGCCCAGGCGTCACCCACGGCGTCCGTGAGGCTGCGCCGCGGACGCCAGCCCAGCCGTTCCATCGCCCGCCGGTTGCCGGCGACGAGCACCGGCGGGTCGCCGGCCCGCCGTGTGCGCCACCTCGCGGAGCAGTCGCCGCCCGGTGACCGTCTCGACGGCGTCCAGGACGGTCTGTACGGAGTCCCCGGCGCCGGTGCCGAGGTTGAACGACCCCTGCACGGCGGGCAGGGCCTCGAGCGCGGCGATGTGCGCGTCGGCGAGGTCGGCCACGTGCACGTAGTCGCGCACGCAGGTGCCGTCCGGCGTCGGGTAGTCGTCGCCGAACACGCGCATGGCCGTGCCGTCGCGCGCGGCGCGCAGCGCGAGCGGGATGAGGTGTGACTCGGGGTCGTGGTCCTCGCCGCAGGCGCCGTCGGCGCCGCAGGCGTTGAAGTAGCGGAGCGCGGTGGCGGCGAGCTCGCCGCGCTCCCGCGCCTTCTGCAGCAGGCGCTCCCCTGCGAGCTTGGTCTCCCCGTACGGGTTGGCCGGCGCGAGCGCGTCGTCCTCGTCGATCGGCGTCCGCTCCGGCGCGCCGTACACGGCGGCGGTGGAGCTGAAGACCAGCCGTCCGGCGCCGGCGGCCACGGCCGCCTCGACCACCGCCGCGGTGCCCTCTTCGTTGACGCTGCGGTAGCGCTCCGGCTCCGCGACCGACTCGGCGACCTCGGCGAGCGCGGCCATGTGGACGACGGCCTCGCAGCCGCCGCCCTCGAGCGCCGCGCGGACGGCGGCGCTGTCGCGGACGTCGCCGCGCACCAGCGGCACCTCGTCCGGGACGGCCGCGGCGTGCCCGCGGAAGAGGTCGTCGTACACCACCACGTCGTGGCCGCGCGCCGTGAGGCGCGCGACGATGACGCTGCCGATGTAGCCGGCGCCGCCGGTGACGAGGACGCGCATGCGGCGATGGTATCAGCCGGGCAGACCCGGCGGACGCGCGGCTGCGGGCCGGCCCGGTACGTGCGAGAGGGCGGGGCGGCTCTTCCGGCCGCCCCGCCCTCTCGCGGTCAACAGCTCCGCAGGCGCCGGGTCACTTCACGTTGTCGACCCGGATCGTCATCGTGGTGCTCGTTCATCGACTTGACGATGATGCGCACGCCCAGGTTGCGCGGGATCTTGACGCCGGCCTCGGGGGCTTCGGCGTACCAGTAGGACTTGCTGTCGTTGAACGTGGACTGGGCCGCCTTACCCGGCACGACGTCCTCGCCGACCCCCCATCCCTGGGCGTAGTCGACGAAGTAGACGCTCTGTGCTTTGGTCGGCTTGAGGCTGAACGAGGCGTCGCTCACCTGGATGCGCGGGCGCCAGTAGCCCACGTAGTCATCCGTGCCTTCCGAATACTCCACGCTCATCGGCTTGGGGTGGGAGTCCACGACCATCCAGCCGCCGTGCCCCTGGTGCAGGGCCACGTCGTTGTCGATGTAGAACGTGTCGCGGTAGATGAGGTGGAGGCCCTTGTTGTAGCTGAACCAGTCGACCCAGCTCGCGTAGTTGTAGTTCCACTGGTAGCAGTTCTTGAGGCTCGGCGTCGGAGCCGTCGTAGTTGCGGTACTCGGCGATGTAGTAGCGCTCGGTCTTCTGCTTCCACTCGCCGTCCACGCGCACCCAGCCGTCCGTCTCCCACGCCGACTCACCGAGGGCGGTCGCGCCGATCATGACGTCGGTGACCTCCCAGCCGCGGAGCGCCACACCGCCGTCGGTGTAGTACTCGAAGCGCACGAGCACGTCCTTGCCCTCGTAGGCCGAGAGGTCGACGGTCTGCGTGTCGGCCCAGTGGTCGGTGTCCACGTCGCTGTAGTCGACGAGCGTGTCCCACGTGGCGCCGTCGTCGTCCGAGACCTCGACGAAGCCGTGGTCGTAGCCCGCCTCTATCTCGTACCACGTGCGGTAGGTGAGGTCGGCGCCCGCCGGCACGGCGACCGCGCTCTTGGTGGTCAGCGAGACGTCGACGTCGTTGCCCATGGTGGAGTACCACTCCATGGCTCCGTCCTTGCCGCTGAGTGGGATGGTGTGGTTCGCCTTCGGCAGCTGGATCTTGACGCCCGTCGTACCGGCGTCGCCGACCGCGGCGGCCTGCAGCTTGACGGTGACGTCCTTGCCGCGCTTGACGTTCTCTGGGCTCGACGAAGCCGAGGGCGTACTTGTCCCAGACGTTCATCGCCGCCGGCTGCGTGCCGATGCCCCACTGGCGGCCGAGCCAGGAGCCGCTGGCCATGATGGTCCAGAAGCCGCTGGTGGCGTCGCCGGTGGCGCTGGCGTAGTCGTATTCGTCGGGCAGGCCGAGGTCGTGGCCGAACTCGTGGCAGAACACGCCGACGTCGCCGTCCTCGGGGTTGATCGTGTAGTTGTAGGCCCAGATGCCGAGGCCCTGCGGGCCCTGGCCGTCCGTGCCGGGGATCATGATGCCCGGGCCGTCGCCGGGGCCGCCGCTGTAGTTCTCGTAGATGCCCCAGGAGTGCGCCCAGATGGAGTCGCTGCCCTGCGTCGCCGCCGCCGGCCGACTGGTCGCTGCCGGCGTGGATGAGGATCAGGTGGTCGAGGTAGCCGTCGGGCTGGTAGAAGTCCGACCCCGTGATGCCCCAGGGGTTCTCCTGGTCGTACTGCGCCCAGTCGAAGTCCGGGTTGTCCGCGGCGAACTTGACGATGGCGTCGCGGGCGACGCGCCAGACCGGACCGGTGAGGTCGTCCGTGGAGTTCCACGGGTCGCTGTCGGCGCCGTACCAGGACTCCGGCAGTTCGAGGGTCACCCAGTCCTGGATGTCGCCCTGCACGGTGTAGGCGCCGTGCGACTGCTCCAGGTAGTAGTTGCGCATGGTGTCGTCGCTCGAGCCGCGCATCCAGGTGATGTACGGCAGGCCGTTCTTGCCGGCCGCGTTGGCCACCTGGTTGCTCTTGTCGACGTGCAGTACCGCGCACCGTAGATCGGGTACGAGTTGCCGAAGAGCATCTGCTGGTAGTGCATGGGGCTGAAGTCGCCCGGCCAGAACGTCGCGTTGTCGTCCGGCGCCGGCGGCCTGATGGAGCCGTGCAGCGGGCCGTCCATGTAGTGGTCGGTGGAGTCGCCCTCGGGCCACGCGCCCGTGCCGAACTCGACCAGGAGCACCAGGGCGTTGGTGGCGTAGGTGCTCGCCGCCTTGCCGGTGACGACGCGCGCGCGGAGGTACTTGCCGAGCGCGGCGCCCGACGTCTGCGTGCCCGCGGCCGGCTTGGCCTGGTGCTGCGTCCCCTTCGCCGCGAGCGCCTGCGCGGCCGCGCGGGCCATGCCCGGCGTCGCGTAGCTCGGCACGACGCCGAGACGCTGCAGGTTCTTGGCGATCAGGATCTCGTTGGGCGGCACGGCGCCGGCCGGCGCTGCCGCGAGGATCGTGAGCAGCGCCCCCAGCGCCACTCCAAGCAGGACTCTCCGCATAGCCGCTCCCTTCCTCTGCTGACGTGCGGTAAGAGAAACGGGTCACGTGCCCCCACGCGGCCCGCCGATGGTGCATCCGAGTGTACCGTCAGAAGGGGGGTACTGCGACCCCTGTACGAGACCTCTGCAGGAACCGGAAGGCGCCCGGAGGCCGCAAGGGCCGCCGGGCGCCTGGTGAGTCGTCTGCGGCGCGACCGCGCCGCCGGGGATCAGCCTCAGCCGAAGCCGCTGCGGGACGGAGCCGCGCAGCCGCCGCCGGAGCTGCTCGCCCCGCCGATGTTCTTGAGGAAGCTCGTGAACTTCTGGCGGACGTCCGCGCTCCCGCAGTCCGGGCAGACGCGGTCCTCATCCTTCAGGAACCCCTGCCGAAAGACCTCGAAGTCGTGCCCGCACGCGTCGCAGACCAGATCGTAGGACGCCATGACCCTCCATCGCGGTGGTGGATTACATACCCTGGGGGGTATTATAGCCTCGGCTTGCCGCCCTGCGCAAACACTGCGGCGACAGCGTAAACTCTACTTGAGTCACAGCGGACCCGGAGAGCCGGGCTCCCGGAGAGAAGGGGACACCATGAAGACCAAGACGCTCGGCCTGCTCGTCCTCGCCGTCGTGGTGGTGGTCGCAGCCGTCCTCGTCGTCACCTCCCGCTCGTCGTCCGACGCGAACTCCGCCGGCACGGACGGGTCGGGAGCGTCCGCGACGGTGTTCACCGGTGAGGTGCTGACCCCGGCCGACTTCTCGGTCGCCGACTACGCCGGCAAGCCGCTGGTCGTCAACATGTTCGGCTCCTGGTGCCCGCCCTGCAACGCCGAGGCCCCGGAGCTCGCCGCCTTCGCCGAGCAGAACCCCGGGCGTGCAGGTGGTCGGCGTGGCCTGCGAGGACACGGAGGAGGGAGCCATCGGCTTCATGGAGCAGTTCGGGCTCACGTTCCCTCTCGTCCTGGACGACGGCACGATCGTGCAGGACACCGCCATCACCGCGTACCCGACCACGATCTTCTACAACGCCCAGGGCGAGGAGGTCGACCGCATCGTCGGCGCGGCCACCCTCGACCGGTTCAACGCGTCGCTCGCCAAGGCGCAGTGACGCGGGCCCCGGCCTGACCCGCGCGGCGAGCCAGCGATCATGACGGCCGCCGAGATCACCTCGCTCAGCCTCACGGCGATCGGCCTCGCCTTCGCCGCGGGACTGCTGTCGTTCGTCTCGCCCTGCGTGCTGCCGCTGCTGCCGGTGTACCTCTCCTTCATCTCCGGCGTCGGCGTGGAGGACCTCGGCAAGGAGCACCGGCGCCTGCTGGGGACGTCCCTGCTGTTCGTCGCCGGGTTCACGGCCGTGTTCGTGCTGATGGGAGCCGGCGCCGGAGGCGTCGGCCGGCTCCTCATCGAGTACCGCGACGTGCTCATGATCGTCGCCGGCGCCTTCATCGCCTTCAGCGGCCTCGTGGTCGCCGGCGTCATCCACCTCCCCGAGCCGGTGCTCAAGATCGCGCCCAAGCGCGCCGGTGCGGGCGGAGCGTTCCTCACCGGCGCGGCCCTGGCGATCGGCTGGACGCCGTGCGTCGGCTACGTGCTCGGGGCGATCCTCTCCATGGCGGCCACCAGCCAGAGCGCGGTCTCCGGGTCGCTGCTGCTCCTGGTGTACTCCATCGGGCTCGGCGTGCCGTTCGTGCTCGCCGCGCTCGCCTTCGACTGGATGAGCGGCAAGCTCGGCTGGATCAAGCGCCACTACCGCGCCATCCAGGTCACCGCCGGGGTCCTGCTGGTCGTGTTCGGCGTGCTCATGATGTTCGGCGTCCTCCAGCAGCTCTCGCGCTGGATGCCGGCGCTCAGTCCCGGCGGACTCTGAGCCGCGGCGCCGGCCGGGGTGGGCTCCGAGTCAAGGGGCGCCCCGGCCTTTTCGATGAGTGGAGCGATATCCTAGGAGCATGGGCGCCCGTCACCGCATCCCCGAGCCTTCCCCAGCGGGGCGCGCCGCGGCCGAGGCGCTGCGGCGCGGCGCCGCCGGCGAGGTCCGGGCGACGCCGCTCAGCCGCTGGCTCTACTCCACGGACGCCTCCAGCTACCGCGTGGTCCCGGAGGTCGTGCTGGTCGCCGGCTCGACGGACGACCTCGCCGCCGCCGCCGAGGTGGCCCGCGAGACGGGCCTGCCGGTGTGCGCCCGCGGCGCGGCCTCGAGCATCGCCGGGCAGGCCGTCGGGCCGGGCATCGTCGTCGACTGCTTCAAGCTTGACCGGATCCTGGAGATCGACCCGGACGGCCGCCGCGCGCGCGTGGAGCCGGGAGTGGTGCAGGCCGCGCTCAACGCGGCGGCCGGTCGTCACGGCCTCGAGTTCGGGCCGGACACGTCGACCGTCGACCAGGCCACGATCGGCGGTATGGTCGGCAACAACTCGTCGGGCTCCCGCTCCATCGTGTACGGCGAGAGCAAGGACAAGGTGCTGCGCCTGGACGCGGTGCTCGCCGGCGGCGAGCGGGTCACGTTCGGCGCCTGCGAGGCCGATGACCTCGCCTCCGGCACGGGAGGGCCGGCGGGGGAGAGGCTCGCGGCGGCGCTCGCGCAGGTGCGCGAGCGGTACCGCGAGCCCATCGCCACCGGGTTCCCGCGGACGCGCCGGTGCACCTCCGGCTACAACCTGCGCGAGCTGCTCGCGCCCGAGCCGAACCTGGGGCGGCTGCTCGCCGGGTCGGAGGGGACGCTCGCGCTCTTCACCGGGCTCGAGGTCGCGCTGGACGCGCGCCCGGCGCGGCGCGTCGGCGCGGCCTTCTCGTTCGCGACGCTGCGCGCCGCGCTCGAGGCCAACGTCGCGATCCTCGAGACGGCGCCGTCGGCGGTCGAGTTCCTCGACCTGGAGCCGCTGCGCCGGGCGCCGAACCTCGAGCGGTACCGCAGCCTCGCCACCTTGCTCGAGGGTCCGGACGCGGCGCTGCTCACGGTGGAGTACCAGGGAAGCGACGAGGAGGCGCTCGCCGGCCTCGCGCGGCTTCGCGCGCTCGCCGGCAGCCTGGGCGCCGCGCAGACCGTGTGGCTGGAGCAGGCCGAGGCCCTGGCCGACGCCGCGGCGCTGCGGCGGGCCGCCCTGCCGTTGCTGATGGGGACGCCGGGCGCGGAGCGGCCGGCCGCGTTCGTCGAGGACACCGCGGTGGCGCCTGAGCGCCTGGCCGACTTCGTCGCCGACCTGCAAGGCATCGTCGCCGCACACGGCGGGCGCGCCAGCTTCACCGGTCACGCATCGGCCGGCTGCCTGCACCTGCGGCCGTTCCTGGACCTGAAGACGGCGGGTGGCGTCGCCGCATGGAGGAGCTCGCCGGCGAGGTCGGGGCGCTCGTCGCCGGCTATCACGGCGCGATCTCCGGCGAGCACGGGTGCGGGCGCTCGCGCAGCTGGCTGCTCCCGCGGCTCCTCGGCCCCGGGCTCTACGAGGCCATGGCGGCCGTCAAGGACGCGTTCGACCCGCACGGACTGCTGAACCCCGGCGTCGTCATCGGCGGTCCGGGCGTGACCGAGGACCTGCGGTTCGGCGCCGACTACCGCGGGGACGGCGCCTGGGCGCCGCGCCTCTCCTACGCCGCGGAGGGCGGGTTCGGCGCCGCCGTCGAGCGGTGCTTCGGCGCCGGGCTCTGCAAGAAGGCCGACGGGACGATGTGCCCGCCGGCGGCCGCCACGCGCGACGAGACGCGGTCCACGCGTGCGCGCGCCAACGCCCTGCAGGGAGTGGTGTGCGGCGCCGTGCCGCTCGCCGCCATCGGCGCGGACGAGTTCCGCGACGTGCTGGGGACCTGCGTCGCCTGCAAGGCCTGCAAGACCGAGTGCCCCGCCGGCGTCGACATGGCGGCGCTGAAGGTGGAGTGGCTGGCCGAGGTGCGCGCGCGAGAGGGCGTGCCGCCGCTCGCGCGCGCCATCGGCGACTTCCGCAGGCTGGCGGCGCTGGCCGCGCCCGTCGCGCCGCTGGTCAACGCACTGGCCCGCACGCGCGCCGTCCGCCTCGTGACCGACAGGCTCGGCGTGGCGCACGACAGACCGCTGCCGGCGTTCGTGCGGCGGCCGCTCACGCGGCGCCTCGCGCCCGCTCCCGACCGTCTCGCTGCCGCCCGGGAGCGCCGCCGGGCCGCACTCTTCGTCGACTGCTTCGTCCAGTTCCAGGAGCCCGGAGCCGGCGAGGCGCTGGCGCTGCTGCTCGCCGCCGCCGGCATGCGCCTCGAGCTTGCCGACGCCGGCTGCTGCGGCAGGACGGCGCTGTCCACGGGGCAGCTGGAGAAGGCGCGCCGCGAAGCGCGGCGGGCGCTCGAGGCGCTGCACCCGCTCGCGGTCGCCGGCGCCGACATCCTCTTCGTGGAGCCGTCGTGTCTCTCGATGGTCAGGGACGACTGGGCGCGGCTGCTGCCCGGCGACCCGCGCGTGGCGGACGTCGCCGCCGCGAGCCGGCCGGCGCTGGCGCTGGTCGCGGACCTGGCCGCGGAGGGCCGCCTGCACTTCCGTGCCGGCGGCCGCGTCCTCCTCCACAGCCACTGTCACGAGAAGGCGCTCGGGTTCGCCGCCGCCACCGTCTCGGCCCTGGCGGCGGTGCCGGACCTCGAGGTCGAGGACCCCGACGCCGGCTGCTGCGGCATGTCCGGTGTCTTCGGCTACGAGGCCGAGCACTATGAGCTCAGCGTCGCCATGGCGGAGCGACGGCTGCTGCCGGCGGTGCGTGCGGCGGGCAGGGAGACGGCCGTGCTGGCGACCGGCACGTCCTGCCGCGCGCAGGTCCGCGACCTCGGCGGCTCGCGCCGCCCTGCACCCTCTCGAGTTCCTCGCCGGCCGGCTCGTCGTCTGACGCGGCGTCGCTCGCGCCGCCCCGCCCGCCCCCGCCGCCCCCATCGCGGACCGTGTACGATGGCGGTCGTGAACTGGGTGATCCTCATCGCCGGTGTCGCGGGGCTCCTGGTCGCCGTGTACGGCCTGGTGACGCTCACCCGCAACGCCCTGCGCACGCACCGCTACGCGGATATCGCCGCCGCCGCCGTGGTGGTCGTGGCTGTGGTGGCCCTCCTCATCGCCTTCGGCGACCGCCTGATCCGCTGATCGCGAACGGACGGACCCGTGCCGTTCGTGGACAACGCACCATGAGCTAAGGTTCATCCGGGTGTTGCCGATAGTGAGAACGCCGGTCGGAGGGAATCGGCAGCGCCGCCCGAATCAGCAAGCGGCGGGGTCACGCGAGTGGAGCCCCGCAGAGTCCGGGCAGTCCGGCGACCTCCGGTGGTACGACGAACGGTCGAGGCCCCCGACCCCGGCTTCAGGAGAGTGAGCAGATGGCGAAGCGAATCCTCGTGGTGGACGACGAGCCGGATATCCGCAGGCTCGTCGCCGAGGCCCTGGAGGTCACCGGCTACGACGTCCAGACGGCCGCCAACGGTGGGGAGGCCCTCCGCGCGGGCGGCCTGTACCTGCCCGACCTCGTGCTGCTCGACATCATGATGCCCGACATGGACGGGTTCACGGTGTACGAGAAGCTGCGCGAGAAGCCCGTGGAGCTGCGCTCGCCGATCATCTTCCTGACGGCGCGGCGTGAGATCAACGACAAGCTCCTGGGCTTCGAGAAGGGCGCGGCGGACTACATCACCAAGCCGTTCCACATCAAGGAGTTGCTGGCACGGGTCAAGGTGCACCTCGGGGAGCTCGGGCCGCCGAAGGGCGACGTGCCCAACCCGATGACCCAGCGCGAGCTCGAGGTCCTCGGCCTGCTGGCCAGCGGCAAGACGTACAAGCAAGTCGCGCGGGCGCTCGACCTGAGCCAGAGCACCGTACGCAACCACCTGCACAACGTGTACCACAAGCTCAACGTGGTGGACCGCGCCCAGGCGGTCATCGTCAGCCGGGAGAACGGCTGGATCTAGCCGGGCTGCGAGGAGACCGTACGTGACGAGGGCCGGCGTATGCCGGCCCTTCGCGCGTACGGTCTCGCCCTCGTCAGGACGCCGAGAACGGCATGTCCGGCAGAGACCAGACCGCCGCGCCGGCGCGGCGGTCGTCGCCCCGGCGCCGGTCGGTGAACGGGCCGGCGCCGCTGACGTAGCGGGGGCGCCGGCGCTCTCCGACGCGGCGGTCGACGACGACGCGCACGTCGTCGCGGCCGGCGAACTCGCCGGTCAGGCGCTCGTAGAAGAACCCCTCCAGCTGGCGGGGGATAACGATGATGCGCGGCGGTGCGCTCGTCGTCACAGACATCAAGGGACCTCCTCCTCTACCCTGACGGTACCACCAGGGCTGGCGAGTCATTCGCCGTTGCCCGGCTCTTCTCCTTGCGCGAGCGTGGGAGCCGGCAGCCCGGTGTTGTCAGAGCTGGCGACGGGGCCGCGCCGGCCCCGGCCCGGCCCCGTCCGCGGGTCTCAGACCCCGTCGGCCTCGGCCGCCGCCGTCTCCGCGAGGGCCCCGGTGGCCGTGCGCGACGGGGCGGTCTCCGCGGCGTCCATCGTCTCCTTGACGTGGCTGCGCAGCAGCAGGGCGCAGAGGCCGCCGACCACGGCGAACACCACGGCGACGACGAACGAGCTGGCGATGGCGTCGGTGAACCAGCCCTTGAACATGGTCGCCATCATCTGCTGCGCCGCGGCCGGCAGGCCGGACGTGCCCTGCGGGGCGCCCATCTGCATGCCGGCGCCCGCCGCGTCGATGATCTTCTGCTTCAGCGTGTCGGGGATCTGCGTGAGCGCCTGGACGCCGTCGGTGATGTTGGCCGTGACCCGGTTCTGCAGCACGGCCCCCAGCACGGCGATGCCGAGCAGGCTGCCGACCTGGCGCATGGTGGAGAGCACCCCGGAAGCGTTGCCCACGCGGTCCCGGGGCGCCGTCGCCATGACCGCCGAGGTCACGGGCGCGACGGCGAACCCGATGCCGATGCCGCTGATGAGGAACGGCACGAGCAGGCTGCCGGAGGTGGTCTGCGGGTCGATCTTCTCCACGCCGGGGATGAGCCCGGCCATCCAGGCCAGGCCGAGCGCCAGGAGGAACATGCCCACGGCGACGATCCACTTGCTGCCGAGCCGGTCCGACAGCATGCCGGCGACGGGGGCCGCGAAGATGATGACGACGGACATCGGCGCCATCACGAGGCCCGCCTTGATGGCGCTGAAACCCAGCACGGACTGCAGGAAGATCGGGATGGTGAAGAAGGCGCCCATCATCGCCGCGCTCAGCAGCAGGCCGGTCGCGTTGCCGGCGCTGAAGTTGAGGCTGCGGAACAGCGAGAAGTCGATGAGCGGCTGCTTGACGCGGTGCTCCCACACGTAGAACACGACGAAGGCGACCGCGGCCCCGACGAACAGGCCGATGATCGCGCCCGAAGCCCAGCCGTAGTTCTGCCCCTCGATGAGCGCGAACGTGAGCGCGAAGAGCGAGATGGAGAGCAGGCCGACTCCGGGCAGGTCGAGCGACTCCACGGCCGTCGGGTTCTTGCTCTCGGGCACGAGGCGCAGCGTGAGCAGCACGCCGACGACGCCCACCGGGATGTTGACGAGGAAGATCCAGCGCCAGCTGCCGTCCACCGTGGGCCAGGTGACGTACTGGATGATGATGCCGCCGATCACGGGGCCGAGCCCCGAGGCGAGGCCGCTCACGCCGCCCCAGACGCCCATCGCCGCGCCGCGCTTGTCGGGCGCGAACACCGCGGCGATGATGCTCAGGGTGCTCGGCATCATCGCCGCGCCGCCGACGCCCTGCAGCACGCGGAAGGCGATGAGCAGGTAGATGTTCGGCGCGAGGCCGCAGGCCAGCGAGCCGAGCGTGAAGAGCACCATGCCGGCCAGGAAGAGCTTGCGCCGGCCCCACAGGTCGCCGAAGCGACCCATCGGCACCAGCAGCACCGCGAACGCCAGGATGTAGGCGTTCATCACCCACTCGATGTTGCTGTACGTGGTGTCGTAGTAGCTCTGGATGTGCGGGATGGCGATGTTCACGATCGTGCCGTCGAGCAGGATCATGAAGAGGCCGAGGCAGAGCACGGCCAGCACGGCCCAGGGGTTGCGGGCCGGGCCGGCCGGCCGGGCCTCGGCCTGTGCGGCGGTGGTCTGCGCGGTCATGGCGTGGTCCGTCCTTTCAACTGGTCGATCAGGTCGCCGAGAAAGGCGACCAGGGTGTCGGGGTCGATGCCGGGGTACCGGCTGAAGACGCCGCCGATCTGGCGCTGCCAGGCGGCGTGCATGGTCTCGGCGTACCGCTCCGCCTCTCCGGCGAGACGCACGTGGACGACGCGCCGGTCGCTCCGGGTCCGTCTCCCGGCGCGCGACGTCCTTCTCGACGAGCCGCGCGACGAGCTCCGTGGCGGCGGCCGGCGAGATCTCGAGTCCTTCGGCGAACTCTCTCATGGTCACGCGCCGGTGGTGGGAGAGGAACACGACGGCCTCCAGCTGCCGGCCGGTGAGCTGCTTCGTCGCCGAGGACCGCTCGCCGCGCCGTGGCGTGGGGCGTCGACTCGTAGAGCGCGACCGCCAGCTCGGGGAGCAGGCGGGCGAGCTCGCTGGTGACGTCCTCGGGTCCTTGGCGGCTGTTCTGGGGGTCGTCGATATTCATTTCGGTACCCGAAGTATACGGATACCGAAGTGATGGTCAAGAGACCGCGCCGTCCTCCGGCGCCGTGGCGGCGGGTACACTCTTGGCGCATGATCCCGCTTCACGACGCCAATCCGACCCGCCGCTTGCCCGCGGTGACCATCGCACTCATCGCCGCCAACGTGGCCGTCTTCGTCGTGCAGCTGGCGCTGCCGCGCTGGGGCATCACGCTGGAGGGCTGGTACTACCTGCTGGGGGCGCGGCCGTTCGAGCTCACGCGCCACGTGGACGTGCCGCCGCATGCCTGGTTCCCGTGGCCGGCGACGCTGTTCACGTCGCTGTTCGTGCACGGCGGCTGGCTGCACCTCATCTTCAACATGTGGTACCTGTGGATCTTCGGCAACAACGTCGAGGACGCGATGACGCGGCCGCGGTTCGTCGTCTTCTACTTCGCCTGCGGCCTCGTGGCGACCGCGGCCCAGGTGCTGGCGGCGCCGCTGAGCGACGTGCCGCTCATCGGCGCGAGCGGCGCCATCGCCGGCGTCCTCGGCGGCTACCTCGTCCTGTTCCCGCGGCAGCGGGTGCTCACGGTGATCCCGCTCATCGTCGTGTGGCCGGTCTTCGAGGTGCCGGCGTGGATCCTGCTCCTGCTCTGGTTCGCGGTACAGGCGGTGAGCGGCCTCACGACGTACGGGTCGGGCGAGGCCGGGGTCGCGTTCTTCGCCCACGTCGGGGGGTTCGTCGCCGGCCTCGTCCTCGTCCTGCTGTTCGCGCGGCGGGGTCCTCGCCGCAGCGCCCGCCGTCCCGGGAGCACCGGCGGCCGGGCCACCGGAAGAGGGCGCCGGGTGTAAGCTTGCCCGCACCAGTCCTCACGACCGCTGGGGCCACCGTGCCGTGATCGCCGACTACCACATCCACACCCGCATGTGCCGTCACGCGGAGGGCGAGCCGCGCGAGTACGTCGAGCGCGCCGTCGAGCTCGGCATGCGGGAGATGGGGTTCGCCGACCACCTGCCGTTCCTCGGCGGCTGGGAGCCCCTGCACGACCTCACCGACGACTGGGCGATGCGCGTCGACGAGCTTGACGAGTACTGCTCCGTCGTCCAGGAGCTCGCGCGCGAGTACGCCGGCGACGTGCGCATCCTGCTCGGCATCGAGGCCGACTTCATCCCCGAGACGCTCGAGGACACGGCGGCGGTGCTGGAGCAGTACCCGTTCCAGTACGTCATCGGCTCTGTGCACATCGTCGGCGACCGGTTCGGGTTCGACCACCCGGAGATGGCCGGCCGGCTGCCGGCCTACGGCATCGACCGCATCCACCTGGAGAGCCTCGACCTGACGCGGCAGCTGGCCGAGTCGGAGCTGTTCGACGTGGCCGGCCACCTCGACCACGCCAAGAAGTTCGGGCCGCCGGCAGACGCGGGGGCGGTGGCGGCCGCCGCGACCGCGGCGCTGCGCGCCGTGGCGGCGGCCGGCATGTGCGTCGAGATCAACACCGGCGGCCTGCGCAAGGCCGTCGGCGAGACGTTCCCGGGGCCCGAGCTGCTGGCCGAGGCCAGGGCGCTCGGCATCCCGCTCGTGCTCGGCTCCGACGCGCACAAGCCGCGCGACGTCGGGCACGGCTTCGACCACGCCGCGGACCTGGCGCGGGCGGCGGGGTACGAGACCCTGGTGCGGCTCTCCACGGACGCCGCGGAGCCGCTCCCCGCGGGCCCGCGGGACGGGGAGCGGCCGGCATGACCCTCCACGGCGAGCGCCTCGCGGCCATCTTCAACCCGCACTCCGGCGGCGGCGGGTACCGGCGCGACATGCCGCTCATCTTCGCCGCCCTGCGCGGCCTCGGCTACACCGTCGAGGAGCTGCAGACCGAGGAGCCCGGCGACGCCAGCCGCCTCGCGCGCGAGGCCGTCGCCGCCGGGTTCGACGTCGTCGTCGCCTGCGGCGGCGACGGCACCGTCAACGAGACCATCAACGGCCTCGCCGGCAGCGACACTCCGCTGGCCATCATCCCCACGGGCACCGTCAACGTACTGGCCATGGAGCTCGGCATCCCTCTGGAGCCGCCGGACGCCGTCAAGCTGCTCGGGTCCGGCGCCGGCAACATCTCGTGGATCGACCTCGGCCTGGCCGGCGACCGCTACTTCGCGCTCATGGCCGGCGTCGGCATGGACGCCGCCGTGGTCGCCTCCCTCAACCCCGTCATGAAGAAGGCGCTCAAGGAGGCGGCGTTCGCCGTGCAGGGGCTCGGCACCTACCTCACGCACGAGGACCCGCTCTTCCGGGTCACGACCGACGAGCGCACGGTGGAGGGCTACTTCGCCGTGTTCGGCAACTCCTCCAATTACGGCGGTGCGTTCGGCATCACCCCGCTGGCCGACATGCGCGACGGGCTCCTGGACGTCTGCGTGCTCAAGGACAAGTCACTTGTGAGCACCGTGTGGTACTGGGTGACGGCGCTGATCAACGCCCACATCACGCACCCCAAGGTGGAGTACTTCCGCACGGAGCGCGCCGTCATCGAGGCCGTCGAAGAGGGCCAGGAGGTGCTCGTGCAGACAGACGGCGAGATCGCCGGCAAGCTGCCGATGGAGTGCAAGGTCATGCCCCGCGCGCTGCGCGTGGTGGTGCCGTGATCCCCCGCATCGGGCCGGCGCCGGCCGCCGAGGTCGAGGCGATCCACGAGGCCAGCCTCCGCGTGTTGGCCGAGGTCGGGGTGACGTTCCCCGACGCCGGCGCGCAGGCGCTGCTGGCCGAGGCCGGCGCCGCCGTGGACGCGGAGACCGGCCGCGTGCGCATCCCGCCGCGGCTGGTGGAGGAGGCGCTGGCGGCCGCGCCTCGCGACGTGCTGCTCGCCGGCCGCGACCCCGCGCACGACGTGCGCTGCGACGGCACGGACGTGCACCTCACGCTCGACGGCACCGGCGCGTACACGCTCGACCACCGCACCGGGGAGCGTCGTCCCTCCACCATGCAGGACCTCGCCGACGCCAGCCTCGTCGCCGACGCGGCAGAGGAGGTCGGCGTGGTCTGGAACATCGTCAGCGCCGCCGACGCGCCGCCCAACACCCAGGTCCTGGACGAGCTCGTCGCCTGCCTCACGCACACGGGCAAGCACATCCAGGGCGAGGTGCAGCGCGCCGAGGAGGCGGCGTTCGTGCTGGAGATCCTGGCGGCGGCCGCGGAGGGTGGCCGGTGGGACCCGGAGCGGCCCTTCTTCTCCATCGTCTACTGCCCCGTCCCGCCGCTGCAGCACGAGCCGGAGATGATCGGCGCCGGCCTGGCTCTGGCGCGCGCCGGCGTGCCGATGTGCATCTACAGCATGGGGCTCACCGGGGCGACGGCGCCGGTCACGCTCGCCGGCGCCGTCATGCAGGCCAACGTCGAGATCCTCAGCTCCATCGTCCTGTTCCAGCTGGCGCGGCCCGGGGTCGGCTGCATCTACGTCGCCGACACCGGCGTGCTCGACATGCGCTCCGGCGCCTACGCCGCCGCCGCGCCGGAGTCCGTGCTGCTCACGCAGGCGATGGTCGGCCTGGCCCGGCGCTACGAGCTCCCCGTCATGGCGACGGGCCTCACCGGCGACGCCAACGAGTTCTCGATGATGAGCGGCGCCGAGGCCGGCATGACGGCGCTGACCTCGGCGCTCATGGACCCCGACCTGCTCTGCGGCGCCGGCATGCACGACGGCGCGCAGATGCTCTCGCTGCCCAAGATCCTGCTCGACTGCGAGCTCTTCCGGCAGTGCCGGCGCGTGCGCGCCGGGTTCGAGGTGGACGACGAGCACCTGCTCGAGGAGCTCGTCGGCCGCGTGGGCCCCGGCGGCCACTACCTGCGTGCCCGCGAGACGCGGCGACTACCTGCGGCAGCGGCGAGCTGCTGCCCCCGCGCCTGCTGCAGCGCGAGCCGTTCGAGGCCTGGAACGCGGCGCGCACCCCGGGGACGCGGCAGGCGGCCGAGGTGCAGCGGGCCACGGCCGCCGTGGAGGAGATCCTCGCGACGCACAAGCCGGCGCCGCTGCCTGCCGGCGCGGAGGAGCGCATCTCCGCCGTCATCGCGGCCGCCGGCCGGGAGCTCGTCGGCCGCTGACGCCTGCCCGCGAGCTCCTCGGCCGCCGACGGCCGGCCGCGGAGGGTACGCGCGAAGGCCGCCGGAGGGGGCGCGTCCCGCGCCCGGACCGGCGGCCTTCAGGCGGAGCTCGCTAGAGCCCCATCACCTGCGCGAGCGTGCGCAGGCGCTTGACGTACTCCTCGCGCGCCTTGGGGTCGCGCGCGCGCAGCTCGTCCGGCGTCGCCACCGGCACGACCTTGAAGGCGGGGTTGTCGAACAGGCGCAGCTCGAGCGAGTCGCCCGGCTCGTAGGGCTGGTCCTTGAAGAGCTTGCCGAGCAGGAACCGCGTGGTCTCCTCACCCACCGTGAGCACGTAGTGCGGCGTGGTGATGGTGAGCTCCTTGGAGAGGTACGGGTAGCAGTTGCCCAGCTCCTGGGGGAGCGGGCCGCGCACGGCGCAGTCGCTGCGCGGCACGCACTTGGCGAGAGCCGTGACGTACACCTTGTCGCGGCTGTCGGCGAGGGCCGGCATGAACTCGGCGAGGTCGGCGAGCAGCGTCTCGCCGGCCAGCCCGCCGTCTTCCTCGTCCTGCGGGTCGGTGTGGAGCGCGACGACCATCACCGAGCAGTGGGGGTGGCCGCCGCCGGGTACGGCGCGGAGCCGGCTCGCTACGAGCTCTTCGCAGCGGGTGCACTCGCCGACGCTCCGCGCCAGGTTGTCGAGCTGTTCGACCGCGTCTTCCATGAGGTTCTCCTTGGTCGGTCCGGCTGCAGTGTGGCCGGGCGGTCAGGCGCCTGGCTTGACGAGGCGGTACTCGCAGGTGAGGGCGCTGGGCAGACCTGCGAGCACGAGCATGAACTCGCCGTCGAAGGGGGCGAGCACGACGTTGAGGCCGTCGAGGTCGAGAGAGATGTAGCGCGCGCCCGGCCGGCCGAGCTCGGCCGCGAGACGGGCGCCGATGTCGATGACGCCGGCCACCTGGGCGGCGACGGCGTCGGCCTTGAACTCCGGCTCGGTGTCGGCGGCGACGACGAAGCCGTCGCGCGAGACGAGCAGGGCGGCGACGATGCCCGGCGTCTGCCGGTACGGGGCCAGCTGGGCGGCGAGGGTGTCGGCCTGCTCGGTCATGACGCCTCCAAGGCGGTCTCGAGTTGGGCGCGCACGGCGGCGGAGAACGCGTCCGCGTCGCCGCCGCTGGTGAAGGTCCGGACGAGGCCGTCGCGCCTGCCGGCCAGTTCGCTCAGGAAGATGCTGCCGCGGGGGACGGGGGAGCCGTCCGGGTCGGGGAGCGCGCCCTCCAGCGGGAGCTGAAGGAGCGTGTCGCCGCTCACGAACAGCCGGCTGCTCTCACGCCCCGAGAGCCGTACCTTGACCTGGACGGCCACGCCCTCCGGCACCTGCAGGCTGCTGATGTCGATCTCCACAGCCGAAGACTAGCGAGGCGCATGGGGAGTGGCAAGACGCGGGCCGTGGAAGCGGCCGCGGATCCAGCGAACGACGTTGCCGGCTCACCTGGCGGTGCTCCGAAGGCGCACCGGCTACTGGGCTGCCGCCAGTGGGATGACGGTGCCGGCGACCTCGGTGGAGACGGGGGCCGGCAGGGCCTCGTCGCGGGCCGCGGAGAGAAGATCCTCGATGCGCCGCACGGTCGGGAACGAGGAGGCGCCGGTCGCCAGTGTCTGCCGGCGCCCGCCGATGAGGCTGGCGCTCACGTCGTGCGCGAGGTCGGCCGCCGTCGCGCGCGCCTCGGCGAGGGACAGGCCGGGCAGGACCAGCACGAGGCTGTCCGGCCTGACCCTGAAGGCGCGCCCGTCGGAGCCGGTGCGGCGCTCCGCGCGCCGGGCGACGCCGCGGACCAGTTCCTCGCTGCCCTCGGCGCCGAGGAAGTTGCGGCTGTCCTCGAAGTGCTCCAGCCGCAGGTACACCACGCTGAGCGGCCGATGCTCTTCGAGCGCGGCCGCCGTCCTGCTCTCGAGGAACCCCGGCAGGCACGCCGCGGTGGAGAGCCCGGTGCTGACGTCGACCTTGGGCGCGTGCGGCTCGCGCCGGCGCGCCGCCGCCGGCGTGCGCCGCAGGCGCGTCGCGGCCACGCAACCGCCGGCGACCAGCACCACGACCTTGGCGACCGAGAGGAACCGGCTCCCGCCGAGCGCGGGGTCGGCGATGGCGAGGATCACGACGAGCAGCAGCGACGGCCCGACGAGGAAGACCCACTCCTCCCGGGGCGCCCCGGCCAGCTGGCCGAGGACGAGGAACGGCACCGCGAGGAGCAGCCAGCTCTCGGCGCCGCCGGAGAGCGCGAGCGTGATGCCGAGGAGCGCCCAGTCCAGGACGACGAACGTGTGCGCGAGCTCGGCCGGGCGCTTGCGCGCCACACGTACCGAGTACACGCCCATGAGGGCTCCGGCCAGGGCGGGCGCCGCAGCGCCGGGGTGCCCGAGCGCCGGCGCCGCCAGCGCGAGGAGGACGAAGAAGAGGGTCCGGTAGCGTGCCCGCAGAAGCGCCGGGTCGCGGCGTCTGCGAGGCGGGCGGCTCACTCGGCCGCCGTCCGAGCCATGCGAGGCGTGAGGGTTGCGCACTGCATGCCGTGACTATTCTGTCAGCGATCGGCGAATCCTTCAAGGTCTGGTTGAGGGTGATTCTTGAGTGTGAGGATGATGATTATCGCGCGCCGGGCAAGGTCATCAGCCCGCCTGCCGCCCGAAGCCGCCGCCGCGGCCTGCGACGGGCCGATCCCGAGTGGCGCCGGGGCATGCAGCCTCGGGTAGAATGCGCTTCCCCATGGAACGACAGCTCTTCTTCTCCGGGAACGAGGCCATCGCTCACGGCGCCGTGCGCGCCGGGGCCGGGTTCGCCTGCGGCTACCCGGGCACCCCGTCCACGGAGATCATCGAGGCGACCGCCAGGCTCCAGGGCATCCACAGCGAGTGGTGCGTCAACGAGAAGGTCGCCGTGGAGACGGCCGTGGGGGCGTCGCTCGCCGGCGTGCGCACCATCGTCACCATGAAGCACGTCGGCCTCAACGTCGCCGCCGACCCGTTCATGACGCTGTCGCTCACGGGGGTCAACGCCGGCCTCGTCATCATCAGCGCCGACGACCCCGGCATGCACTCGTCGCAGAACGAGCAGGACAACCGCAACTACGCCCGGTTCGCCAAGATCCCGATGCTCGAGCCGTCGGACAGCCAGGAGGCCTACGACTTCGTCGCCGAGGCCTTCGCGCTCTCCGAGGAGTTCGACACGCCGGTCATGCTGCGCACCACCACGCGGATCTCCCACGGCCGCGGGCAGGTGCTGCCGCGCGTGCCGGTCGAGGTGCCGCCGCGCGCCTACGCGCGGGACATCAGCAAGTACGTCATGGTCCCGCAGTACGCGCGGCAGCGGAACCGGCTCGTGCTGCGAGCGGCTCGAGAAGCTGCGGAGGCGCGCGGAGGAGAGCCCGCTCAACGTGCTGGAGGCGGGCTCCTCGGACTTCGGCATCATCGCCTCGGGCATCGCCTACTCCTACGCCCGCGAGGCGTTCCCCAAGGCCTGGTTCCTCAAGCTGGGCATGTCGCACCCGCTGCCCTACGCCAAGGTCACGCGCCTGTACGAGCACGTCTCGCGGGTCGCGGTCGTCGAGGAGCTCGACCCGTTCTTCGAGGAGCAGGTCCGCGCCCTCGGTCTGCCGGTGGTCGGCAAGGCCGCCATCCCGGCCGACGGCGAGCTCGACCAGGAGACCATCTTCCGTGCGCTCGAGCCCTACGTGCTGCGCAAGCCGCCGCGGCGCCGCAGGCCCGTGCTGCCTCCGGCGCCCAGGCTGGCCGACCCGCCCAAGCCGGCGCCGGGCCTGCCGGTGCGCCCGCCCGTGCTCTGCCCGGGCTGCTCGCACCGCTCGGTGTTCGCCTCGCTGCGCAAGCAGAAGCTCGCGCCGATGGGCGACATCGGCTGCTACACGCTGGGCGCGCTGCCGCCGCTGCTGGCCATGGACAGCTGCCTGTGCATGGGCGCCAGTGTCGGCATGATGGCCGGCTTCAACAAGGCGCTCGGCAAGAAGGCCGCCGTGGGCGTCATCGGCGACTCCACCTTCTTCCACTCCGGCGTCACAGCGCTCATCGACGCGTTCTACAACGAGGTCGAGGGCATGCTCGTCGTCCTCGACAACCGCACCACCGCCATGACCGGCCACCAGGGGCACCCCGGCACGGGGCTGCACCCGGACCGCGCCCAGGGCCCGACCGTGGACATCCAGAGGCTCTGCGAGGGCATCGGCGTGCGCTGCGTCACCGTCGACGCCAACGATCACAAGGCGCTGGACGCGGCCGTCAAGGCCGAGGCCAAGGCGCCCGGCCTCGGCGTCATCGTCGCGCTCGCGCCGTGCGTGCTCATGACGCGCGAGGTGGCCGGCGAGGTCACCGTGGACGAGGAGCGCTGCAACCTCTGCGGCCTGTGCGTCGACATCGGCTGTCCGGCCATCGCGCCGGGCGAGGACTTCATCGAGATCCTCGACTCGTGCACGGGCTGCGGCCTGTGCGTGGAGGTGTGCAAGCGCGGGGCGCTCACCCTCGAGCCCGCGGGCGGCGGGTCGTGAACGGCACGACCACCGTCTCGCTCGTCGGGGTCGGCGGCCAGGGCATCCTGCTCGGCGCCGCGGTCCTCGCCGAGACGGCGTCGCTGGCCGGCCTCGAGGTCAAGGCCAGTGAGGTCAAGGGCATGGCGCAGCGCGGCGGCAGCGTGCTCAGCACGGTGCGGTTCGGCGAGCACGTGTGGTCGCCGGTCTCGCCGCACGCGGACGTCGTCATCGCCACGGAGCTGCTCGAGGGCATCCGCGGGCTCGGCCTGCTGGGGCCGCGCGGCACGATGGTCTGCGCGGCCACCACGCGCATCACGCCGGGCAGCGTGCTGCGCCGCGAGGAGGACTACCCGGACGACCTGACCGGCGCCGCGGCACGGCGCGGCGTGCGGCTCATCGCCGTGGACGCCGAGGGTCTCGCCCGCGAGGCGGGCACCCTGCGCGCCGTCAACGTGGCGCTGCTCGGCGCCGCCTCCGCCGTGCTCCCGTTCAGCGACGAAGACTGGCGGCGCGGCCTCGAGGCCGCCGTGCCCGCCAAGATCCTCGACGTCAATCTGCGCGCGTTCGAGCTCGGACGCGCCGCGGTCGCGACCCAGGAGGTCGAGTCGTGAAGGTCAAGCAGCTCACCGTGTTCCTCGAGAACCGCAGCGGGCGTCTCGCCGAGGTGGCGGACATCCTCGGCCAGGCCGGCATCAACATCCGCGGCTTCTCCACGACGGAGGCCGCCGAGTACGGCATCGTCCGTCTCATCCTCACCGACCCCGACCGGGCCCGTGAGCTCCTGCACGACGCCGGGTTCACCACGCACTTCTCCGAGGTCCTCTGCGTCAAGGTCGACGACGTCCCCGGCGGGCTCGCCGGCGTGCTCGACCAGCTTGCGGAGGCCGGCGTCTCCATCGACTACCTGTACAGCATCTCCTTCTGGAACATCTGCTTCGCCGTGCGCGACGTCGACCGCGCCGTCGAGCTGCTCAAGGACAAGGTGACGCTGCTCAGCGACGCGGAGGTGCGGGCGCTGTGACCGCGCTGCCGAGGAGCACCTGACCAAGGACGCGGCCGGCGGGCTGTACTGGCAGCCGGCCGCCGAGACGCTGCCGACGCGAGCAGCTCGGCGCGCTGCAGATCGAGCGCCTGCGCGCCACCCTCCAGAACGCGTACGACAACGTCCCGTTCTACCGCAAGGCATGGACGAGCTCGGCGTCAAGCCCGGCGACGTGACCTGCCACGGCGACGTCGCCGACCTGCCCTTCACCACCAAGATCGACCTGCGCGACCACTACCCGTTCGGCATGTTCGCGAGCCCGCGCGAGGACGTCGTGCGCGTGCACGCCAGCTCCGGCACCACGGGCAACCCGACCACCGTCGGGTACACGCGCGGCGACCTCGACGTGTGGGCCGACCTGATCGCCCGGACCCTCGCCGCGGGCGGCGTGGCGCCGGGCGACCTCCTCCAGAACGCGTTCGGCTACGGCCTCTTCACCGGCGGGCTCGGCCTGCACCTCGGCGCCGAGCGCCTGGGCTGCACCGTCGTGCCCATCTCCGGCGGCAACACCGAGCGGCAGCTCAAGATCATGCGCGACTTCGGCGCCACCGCCCTGAGCTGCACGCCGTCCTACGCCATGTACCTCGCCGACGCGGCGCGCGACCGCGGCCTGCGGCCGGAGGACCTGCCGCTGCGCGTCGGCTTCCACGGCGCGGAGCCCTGGACCAACGAGCTCCGCGTGCAGATCGAGGCCGGGCTCGGCGAGCACGCGCTCGACATCTACGGGCTCTCCGAGATGGGCGGCCCCGGCGTCGGCTACGAGTGCCTGTGCAAGGCCGGCATGCACGTCAACGAGGACCACTACCTCGCCGAGATCATCGACCCCGAGACGCTGCGGCCGCTGCCGCACGGCGAGGTCGGCGAGCTCGTCTTCACGACCCTCAGCCGGGTGGCCCAGCCGCTCATCCGCTACCGCACCCGCGACCTGTGCTCGCTCATCGCCGAGCCGTGCGCCTGCGGCCGCACCTCGGTGCGCATGAGCAAGCCCATCGGGCGCAGCGACGACATGCTCATCATCAGGGGCGTCAACGTCTTCCCGAGCCAGATCGAAGAGGTGCTCATGAGCATCCCGTCGATCGAGCCGCACTACCAGATCGTCGTGGACCGCAAGGGCTACCTCGACATCATCGAGGTGTGGGTCGAGGTGGGCGAAGACCTCTTCGCCGAGACCATGGGCGACCTGGAGCGCTTCCAGCGCAGCGTGCAGGCGCAGATCTACAACGTGCTCAACATCCAGTGCGCGGTCAAGCTCAAGGAGCCCAAGACGATCCAGCGCTCCGAGGGCAAGGCCGTGCGCGTCGTCGACAAGCGCAAGGCGCTGTAGCCGCATCGGACGACGTCGAGCGACGGACGGCGGCGGGCGGGGCTGCGCGGCAGCTCCTCCCGCCGCCGTCCGCGTTCCCGGGCCGGCGCCGACGGTGCCCGCGTCTCGCCGGCCGCCCTGCCGCGGCCTGTATCCTTGGCCCATGGCCTTCCCGCTCCGCACCCGCAGGCTGTCCATCCGGCCGCTGACCGCCGCCGACGGCGCCGCCGTGTACGCCGTGTTCGCCGCGCCCGAGGTGATGCGGTTCTGGAACAGCGCGCCGCCCGCGGACCTGGCCGTGGCCGGCGAGTGGGCGGCGCACCTCGCGGACATGCAGCGCCGCCTGGGCTACGCGCAGTGGCGCGTGAGCGAGCGCGGCACGGCCCGGCTGGTCGGCATCGCCGGGCTGCAGCCGCTGGACGGCGGTCCCGACGTGGAGCTCACCTACGCGCTGGTGCCGGCCGGCGTGGGGGCGCGGGCTCGCGACCGAGGCCGGCGCGGCCGCGCTCCGGTACGCCTTCGAGGAGGCCGGTCTCGAGCGCGTGATCGGCATCGCGAAGCGGGAGAACGGCGCCTCGCTCACGCGTGCTCCGTAAGCTCGGCCTGCGCGCGCTCGGCGAGGCCGAGTACTGGGGCAGGCGCTGGGAGAAGTACGAGCTGGCCGCCGCCGACTGGCGGGCGGAGCAGGCGGCGGCCCGCCCGCCGCTGCGCACGGAGCGGCTCGAGCTGCGCCGGTTCGCCGGCGCCGACCTCGGGCCGCTGCTGACCGCGTTCGGCGACCCCGAGGTGATGCGCTATGTGGGCGCCGAGCGCCGGCCGCTCACCGGCAACGCGGTCCAGGTCCTCATGCGCACCGCCGACGGGCACTGGGCCGACCACGGGTTCGGCCTCCTCGCGATCGTCGAGCGCGCCTCGGGGCGCGTGGTCGGAGAGGCGGGGCTGCAGTTCCTCGAGGCCGGCCCGGACGTCGAGATCGGGTACACGCTCTCGCACGCCGCCTGGGGTCGCGGCTACGCGACGGAGGCGGCGCGCGCCGTCCTGCGCTGGGCGTTCGCCGGTCTGCGCCTCGAGCGCGTCGTGGCCGTGGCCGACCCTGCCAACGCCGCCTCACTGCACGTGCTCGACAAGCTCGGCATGCGACGTCTGGGCATGCGCGCACTGCTACGGGGCGCAGATGGTGGAGTCGGCGATCTCGTTGAGCGAGTGGCGTGCCTTGGCCGGCCCTTCTCCGTCGGCCGGCTGACCCCGCGACCCGCCGGCGCTCCCGGCGGGCGGTCCCGGGCGGGGCGAGCGTCTATACTCGCCGGGTGACCCCGCCCGCCTCAGCCCTCCGGCCGCTCCGCGGCCTGCGCATCGACCTCTCCCGCCGGACCAGCAGCGAAGAGCAGCTGCCCGCCGAGGTCGCGCGCCTGTGGCTCGGCGGGCGCGGCCTCGGCGCCTTCATCGCGCTGCGCGAGCGGCTCTGGGAGGTGGACCCGCTCGCGCCGGAGAACCTGCTCGTCTTCGCGCCGGGCCCGCTCACGGGCACGGGCGCGCCGGCGAGCGGCCGCTACAGCGTCACCAGCCGCTCGCCGCTCACCGGCACCGTGTTCGACGGCAACTCCGGCGGCAACTTCGGCAACGCCCTGCGGCGCCTCGGCTGGGACTACCTGATCGTGACCGGCGCGCTGGACGAGCCGGGCTACGTCACCATCGGGCTCGACGGGGCCGGCGAGGCTTCGCCGGCCGGCGACGTGCCGGCCCGGCGAGCCGCTGGCCGGCCCGGGCGGCGCGACGCTGCGGCCCGCCGCCGGCCTCTGGGGCCTGGACGTCCCGTCGTCGCTCGGCGCGCGTGCGCGAGCTGTACCCCAAGTCGGAGGCGGCCGTCATCGGCCCGGCCGGCGAGCGCGGCGTGCTGTTCGCGAGCATCGTCAACAACCGCGGCCGGTCCATCGGCCGCGGCGGCCTGGGCACCGTCATGGGCTCCAAGAAGCTCAAGGCGCTGGTCGTCGACGGGCGCGGCACGCACAAGCCCCCGGTGGCCGACCCCGAGCGCCTCGAGTTCATCGTCTACGAGGCCGAGAAGCTCCTCAAGTCCAACCCGATCACCTCCACGGCGCTGCCGGAGTTCGGCACGTCCGTGCTCGTCAACGTGCTCGACCAGGCCGGCGCGCTTGCCGACGCGCAACCACCGCGAGAGCCGGTTCGAGGGCGCCGCCGCCATCTCCGGCGAGGCGCTCAAGCGCGAGCACGTGCAGCGCCGCTCCGCCTGCCGCGGCTGCATCATCGGCTGCGCCCGCAGGACCACCGCCGGCGGCCAGAGCGGCGAAGGCCCCGAGTACGAGAGCATCTGGGCGTTCGGGGCCCAGTGCGGCGTGAGCGACCTCACGGCGATCGTGCAGGCCAACTACGCCTGCAACCGCGCCGGCATCGACACCATCACCATGGGCTCCACCATCGCCTGCGCCATGGAGCTCACGGACATCGGCCTGCTGCCGGGCGGCCCGCGGTTCGGCGACGCGCGGGCCATCATCGAGCTCGACCGAGGCGACGGCCGCCGGCACGGGCCTCGGCGCCGAGCTCGGGCTCGGCTCGGCGCGCTTCGCCGCCCTCCACGGCCGCCCGGACCTCTCCATGAGCGTCAAGCAGATGGAGATGCCCGCCTACGACCCGCGCGGCATGAAGGCCCAGGGCCTCGCCTACGCCACCAGCAACCGCGGCGGCTGCCACCTGCGCGCCAACATGCTCGGCCCCGAGATCCTCGGCGTGCCCAAGATGGTCGACCGCTTCGCCACGCTCGGCAAGGCCGGCCTGCTCATCAACCTCCAGAACCTCAACGCCGTGCTCGACTCGCTCAGCGTCTGCAAGTTCACCGCCTTCGCGATGAAGGAGGACTACTACGCCCGCCAGCTCAGCGCCGTGTGGGGCGAGCAGGTGGAGCCGCAGGAGCTGCTGCTGCTCGGCGAGCGCATCTGGAACGCCGAGCGGCTCTTCAACCTGGCCGCCGGGTTCGCGCGCGCCGACGACACGCTGCCGCCGCGGCTGCTCAGCGAGCCCGTGGCGGAGGGGCCCTCCGCGGGGCAGGTAGTAGACTTGCCGCCGATGCTCGACGAGTACTACATCTCGCGCGGCTGGGACGAGGGCGGCGTGCCCTCGGCCGCCAAGCTGGAGCGCCTCGGGCTGAGCCGACGCGGCCGCGGCGGCCGGCGTCGCCCCCGGCGCCGCGGCGCACGCGCGCACGGACGCCGCCGGTCCGGCCGGGGCGACCCCGTGAGCTCGGCCGTCCTCGAGCAGTTCCGCCAGATCGGCCGGGACCTCTTCGTCGCCGGCGTCATCAGCTCGCACGGCGGCAACCTGAGCGTGCGCATGGGCGACCGCATCCTCATCACCCGCCGCGGGTCGATGCTCGCCCGTCTCGAGGAGCGCGACATCATCGAGACGGGCCTCGAGGAGAACGACGCCAACGTCATGCTCGCCAGCACCGAGATCAACGTGCACCGGGCCATCTACCAGGGCACGGCGGCGCAGGCGATCGTGCACGCGCACCCGCCCTACGCGATCGCCCGCTCGCTCATGTGCGACGAGATCGTCCCCATCGACAGCGAGGGCTCGTACCTGCTGCACAAGGTGCCGGTGGTGCACACCGAGCTCACGGCCGGGTCCAAAGAAGTGGCCGACCTGCTGCCGAAGTGGCTCAAGGAGTACGACATCGTGATGCTGCGCGGCCACGGGCCGTTCGCCATCGGCCACCTGCTCGAGGAGGCCTACCAGCTCACCAGCGTGCTGGAGATGGCGTGCCGCATCATGACCATCGCCGACGGGCTCGGCGAGCAGGTCAAGGAGTACCGCAAGGGGTCGGAGCGCTACGAGACCTGGTGAGGGCCGTTCGGCCACGGCGAGCGCGCCGCTCGCGCCCGCGCTACCTCTTCTTGAACACCAGCACGCCCTCGCGCTCGAACACCAGCTCGTAGTCCGCGTTCTCGCGCAGCTTCTCGAGGGCGCGGGCGCGCCAGGGGCCGTAGCGTCCCTGGCTGTCCAGGACGACGTAGTCGGCGCCGCCGAGGAGCGGGAAGATGGTGATGCGCTCCCGCTCCGAGAGCTGGGCGCCGAGCGCCTGGTCGGCCGAGACGGAGGCGCCGTCCGGCACCGTCGCCAGCGCCTCCGCGATCACCGCCCTGTGCTCCGGCGCGAGCGCCTTGCCCCAGCCCGGCCGCGCGCCCGAGAGCGGGCCGACGGTGAACGTCGCCAGCAGCGCGACCGCCACGACGACGACCGCCAGCAGGCGGTGGAGCCGGTGCGGCCCCGCCCGCCGGCTCTTCGCCGACCGGCGCGACAGCCAGCGGCCGATCCGCTGCAGCCCAAGCACCATGGCGGCGATCACGAAGGGCGCCTCGCCGGCCACGTAGTGGTAGGCGATCGACTGCTGCTGCGACTTGCTCGAGAGCAGGTTGATGAGCAGCTCCGGCAGGCTGATGAGGAACGTGAGCGGGCTCAGCAGCGAGGTGAAGCCGAACGGCCACAGCAGCTTCACCAGGTAGGCGAGCCCCGACGGCGCCAGCAGCGTGGTGAGGATGCGCCACGGGTGCGTCAGCAGGCCCGTGGCGAGGCTGCGCATGGTCTCCTCGCCGTCCGAGTAGCGCGTCCAGGAACTCGCTGCCGGCGCCGCTGTTGAAGTACGGGATGACGATGCCGGCGGCGACCAGGAAGTACACGCCGGCGGCCACGGTGATCAGCAGCGGCCACAGCGTGCGCTTGCGCACGGCGAAGTAGAGGCCCATGAATGCGATCACCAGCGGGATCTCCTCCTTGCACAGGGCCGCGAGCACGAGGAACGGCAGCGCGAGCCAGCGCCGGTCCTCCTCGAGGAAGGCGAAGGCGAACAGCAGGAGGGGGATGGCGAGCGTCACCGGGTGGAACTCGTCCAGCACGGCGAACTGGAGCGGGGGGTAGAGGAGGGCGGCGATGGCGCAGAGCGCCGCGGCCGCCGGGTCGCCGAGCGCGCGCAGGCCCAGGCGGTAGACCGCCCAGGCGGAGAGGGCGACCAGCACCGCCTGCAGGATCAGCAGCACCGCCGGGTCCGGCCAGACCAGCCACGGCAGCGCGAACAGGGCGAGGATGGGGTCGACGTGCGCGGCGAGGCGGTTGATCTGGCGGCCGTCGTTGCCCGTCATCTCGAGGATCCGGCCGTGGGCCGTGTTGTCCACGACCTGGACCATGTTGCCGAGGTCGTTGCGGTAGGTGCGGTAGTCGCGGTGCCGCTGCACGACGGTCACGCTCGCGAGCACGGCGAAGAGGGCGATGGCGGCGAGCACGGCGACGGTCCAGCCCGTGGACCTCGCCGGGCGTGTGGCTTCAGCTCCTGCGGTCACTGACGGCGCGGCGACGGCACGGCTCCTGGTGTCGGTGGCGTGAGGCGCCGCGGCGCGCCTGCGGCGGCCGCGGCTCCGCGACCCCCATCATAGTGCGCGTGCGCTCAGAGACCGAGCAGGCCGGCGACCCAGCGCGCGGCCGCGCCGGCCAGCCCGGTGTCGCCGTCGCCGGTCTTCGGCGCCCGGCCGGTCGCGCCGATCAGCGCGACCTGCTGCGCCACGTCGTAGGGCGTGGTGAGCGCCTGGATGAGCTGCCTGGCGCCGGCCGTCGGCGTGCTCGTCGGCGTCGTCGGCGTCGGCTTCGGCGTGGTCGGCGTCGGCTTCGGCGTGGTCGGCGTCGGCTTCGGCGTGGTCGGCTGCGGCTTGGGAGTGATCGTCTTGGTCGCGCCCGGGCTCGGCGTGGCGCTCGAGGACTCGGACGGCGAGGCAGAGGCCGACGGCCCGACGGAGAACTCGCTCTTCCAGTCGCCGAACGACCAGGGGAAGCGCTTGAAGCTCGGGTGCGACTCGTCCTTGAGCGCCGCGGCGTAGAACTTGGCCCACATCGGCGCGCAGTAGGTGCCGCCGTAGGCGCCGTCCATGGGCGAGTTCTTCTCCGCGTCGCCCATCCAGACCGCGGCGGCCAGGTTGGGCGTGTAGCCCACGTACCAGACGTCCCAGCCGTTCTCGGTGGTGCCGGTCTTGCCGGCGCGCGGATACGGGAAGTACGAGCCGGTGGCGGAGCCCGTGCCGCCGGAGGCCACGCGCTCCAGGCACTGGGTGACGACGCTGGCCACGCCGGCGGGGATGACGCGCTTGCCCTTGGTCGTGGGCTTCCACAGCGACCTTGCCGCGTTCGGCTCTCGACCTTGACGATCGCCTGCGGCTTGTGGTGGATGCCGTTGGCGGCGAAGGTGGCGTAGGCGTCGGCCATCTCGAGCGGCGTGACGCCGGAGGTGCCGAGCGTGATGGACGGCACGGCGTCGAGCGGGCTGTTGATGCCCAGCTTGTGACCCATGTCCACCGAGTTCTCCGGGCCGACGTCGACGCTGAGCTGCGCGAACACGACGTTGTCCGAGATGGTGGTGGCGGCGGACACGCTCTCCGGCCCGCCGGGGCCGTCGCCGTTGACCACCCACGGCTCGGCGTAGGCGCCCATCGGGATGATGATGGGGCTCTTGGACTGGTAGAAGGTGGAGTCGGGGTTCATGCCCTGCCGCACGGCCTCGGCGAGCACGATGGGCTTCATCGACGAGCCCGGCTGCCGCTTGGCCTGCCAGGCGAGGTTGAACTTCTGCTTCTTGTAGTCGAGGCCGCCGACCATGGTGCGGATGTAGCCGTTGGCGGGGTCGATGGCGACGAGCGCGGCGGAGGGCTTGAAGCCGAAGTCGAGCGGCCCGGTGGTCGACTTGATGATGTCGATCGCCTCCTGCTGCCACTCGACGTCGATGCTGGTGATGACCTTGAGGCCGCCGTCGAACACGGTGGCCGAGCCGAACTTCTTGGTGAGCTGGCGGGTGACGTAGTCGACGAAGTAGTCGGCCATGCTCTTGTTGTAGTTCGGCGGGTGCTTGTAGACGCTGCAGCTTGGTCGCCATCTGCTTGTCGGCGCGCTCCTGCGTGATGTAGCCCTGGTCGGCCATGAGCTGCAGCACCTTGTCGCGCTGCTGCTTGGCCATCTCGGGGTCGGTGGTGGGCGAGTAGGCGGAGGGGAACTTGGGCATCGCCGCGAGCATCGCCGCCTCCTTGAGGTTGAGCGCCGGAGGCGTGCTTGTGGAAGTAGGTGCGCGCCGCCGCCTCGACGCCGTACGCGCCGGCGCCGTAGTACACGGTGTTGAGGTACGCGGTGAGGATGCGGTCCTTGGTCCACCTGTCCTCGAGCTGCCAGGCGAGCACGGCCTCGCGGAGCTTGCGCTGGTAGGTGCGCTCGTCGCCGACGTAGGCGTTCTTGACGTACTGCTCGGTGATGGTCGACCCGCCCTGCACGACCGTGCCGGCCTGCACGTTGAGGACCATGGCGCGCACGACGGCCTGGTAGTCGATGCCGTGGTGCTCGTAGAAGCGCTCGTCCTCCACGGCCACCGTGGCCTCCTTCATCACGTCCGGGACCTTGGCGCTGAGGGACGATGACGCGGTTCTCCCCGCCGTGCAGCTCGGCCAGGAGCACCTTGCCGGTGCGGTCGTAGATGGTGGTGTTGACGGCGAGCTTGTTGCGCTCGAGGTCGTCGAGTGAGGGCAGGTCGCGGGAGACGGCGTAGATGGCGCCGGCGGCCACCGCGAGGCCGGCGACGATCGCGAGCAGCACGGCGACGACGAAGAGCTTGACGATGAGCCACACGCGGCTGCGCGACTTGGCGGCCTTCTTCTTGCGCTCGCGCCGGCGCCGCGGGATGTCCTCGGGCTCTACGCTGTATCTCGTGTACTCAGCCATGGCTCCCCATTGTACCGGGACGAGAGACGCGCCGCGCCCCGTGCGCGTTCACGCGCGGGCGCGCGGCCGGCGTCATGCGCCTGGAGACGCCGGCCGACGGGCCTCGGTTCACGCGGGCGCGCTGGCCGCGGGGTCGTCGCCTCCGCCCGGAGAGTCTTCCACGGCGGGAGCGTCCTCCCTCTTCGGCTGCACGAACCGGGCGATCACGATCGAGATCTCGTACAGCACGTACAGAGGGACGAACATGGCCAGCATGCTGAACGCGTCCTGGCTCGGGGTGATGACGGCGGCCGCGAACGCCATGCCGAGGACCGCCCAGCGCCGGTTCTTCTTGAGGAACTTGTCGTCGATGACCCCCACCTTGGCCAGCAGCACCAGCACCACCGGCAGCTCGAAGACCACGCCGAAGGCGAGGATGAAGAGCGCCATGAAGGTGAAGTACTCCTGCGCGCGCAGCTGGACGTTGAAGAACCCGGAGCTGAAGTTGAGCAGGAAGTTCAGGCCCTTGGGCAGCACGAGGAAGTACGCCAGCGCGACGCCGGCGAAGAAGAGGACGGTGGTGGCGAACACGACGGGGTAGAAGTACTTCTTCTCGCCCTCGGTGAACGCCGGCGCCAGGAACGCCCAGAGCTCGTAGATGAGGATCGGCGCGGCGACGATGAGCCCGCCGACCACCCAGACCTTGAGGCTGACCATGAACGGCTCGGAGGGGCTGAAGGTGGTGATCTCGGTGGCCGACACGGGCAGGTTGGGCACCACGCGCAGCGGGTGCAGCAGGACCTCGAACACGAAGCTGTTGAAGAGCGCCGCGAGGAGCACGCCGACCGTCACGGCCAGGATGCAGACGAAGATCCGCTTGCGCAGCTCGTCGAGGTGTTCGAACAGGGTGAGACGGTCCTCGGGGGTGAGCGCCATGCGGTCAGGACTCCGGGGAGGAGGCGGGCGCCCCCACGGCCGGCGCTTCGACCGGCGCCGTCTCGAGAGGCGTCTCGGGCGGGGCCTCGGCCGGCGGCGCTTCGGGCGCCGGCGGCGGCGTCACGTCGGCGAACACGGTCGCCGGCGTGACGTCCGGCGTCTCGGGGCCCGCGTCGACCACGCCGAGCGGCTGCGCCGGCACGGCCTTGGGCTTGGAGAGGCCCGGCATGACCGGCACGTCCGGCGTGCGCGGCGGTCGCGCCGGCGGCGGCCGCGCCGGCGACTGCGGCGCCGCCGACGGGAGCCTCGATGGCCGCCTTGACGTCCACGCTCTTCTTGAGGTCGGTGAACGTCCCCGTGACCTCCTTGACCGGATCGGTGAACGTGGACTTGATGTCGTTGATGCCGTCGGTGACCTCGCCCAGGCCGAGCTCGGTCTTGGCGGTGTCGGCCGCCTTCTTGAACTCGCGCACGCCTCTGCCCAGCGACTTGCCCATCTGCGGCAGCCGCTTGGGCCCGAAGACGAGCAGCGCGATGATGAGGACGATGATGATCTCGGCGGGGCCGATACTCACGGGGGGTCCCTCCGCTCGGGGGGTATCAGTGCCGCTCGATGGTACGGGCAGCGGGCCGCGAAATCAACGCGACCCCCCGCCGCCGGGGACGACGGCGCGCGCGCGCGTGAGGGTGAAGGCGCGTGTCTCGCCCGATTTCCCTGCAAATCATCGTGGACGGCGTATACCCCCACCGGTTTCAATCCGGGTTTGCATCGCCGGAACGCGCTTTGGTAGAGTACGCCCACGTCGGGGGGGCGGCCGAGGGGGCAGCCACCGGCGTCTTGGCATCTGATGACGAACGCATATCTCACCGACTGGCTCTATGTCTGGCTGTTCATCGTCGCCGGAGCGGCTCTGGTCGTCGTCATCCTGCTCTTCTCCAAGCTCATCAACCCGAGCCACCTCACGCCCGAGAAGCTGCAGCCGTACGAGTGCGGCATCCCGCCGGTGGGCAACCCCTGGCAGCCGTTCGCGGTGCGCTACTTCACCTTCGGTCTCCTCTTCCTCGTCTTCGACGTGGAGGCGGCCTTCCTGTTCCCGTGGGCGATCGTCTTCCGCTCGCTGGGCACGGCCGGGTTCGTCGAGATGCTTCTGTTCATCGCCGTGCTCGCCTTCGGGCTGCTGTACGCCTGGCGCAAGGGGGCCCTCGAGTGGGCATGAGTGAGCGCATCAAGGCGGTCAAGTACCCCAAGCTCGAGCACTTCAGCGAGCCGAACGTCATCACCACCACCGCCGACTTCATCTTCAGCTGGGCGCGCTCGCACTCGGTGTTCCCGTTCACCTACGGTCTCGCCTGCTGCGCCATCGAGATGCTCACCTCGGGCTTCGCGCGCTACGACATCGCCCGCTACGGCATGGAGGTGTTCCGCCCCACGCCGCGCCAGTGCGACCTCATGATCGTCGCCGGCACCGTCAACGAGAAGATGGCGCCGGTGCTCAAGCGCCTGTACGACCAGATGTCGTGAGCCCAAGTGGGTCATCAGCATGGGCGCCTGCGCCACCAGCGGCGGGCCGTTCTACGACGGCTACAACGTCGTCAACGGCGTCGACAAGATCGTGCCGGTCGACGTGTACATCCCCGGCTGCCCGCCGCGCCCCGAGGCGCTGTTCCAGGGCCTGCTGGAGCTGCAGGGCAAGATCCAGCAGTTCAGGTTCGTCCCCGAGAAGCCGGCCGCGTTCGAGCCGGCTCCGCCCGAGGGCGCCGTCCCGGCCGCCGCGGAAGAGGTCTGAGGCGTGGGACTGGTCGTCGGCAGCAACCCTATGAGCATGGACGCCATCGCGATGCTCCTCGTCGAGCGCTTCGGCGCCGACCTCGAGGACGTCCGCATCCAGGAGCCCGACACCATCGTCGCCGGTTGCGCGCGCGAGAAGCTCAGGGACGTCGCCGCGCGCCTCAAGGCCGACCCCGAGGTCGGGTACGAGACGCTCAACTGGGTCGCGGGCGTCGACCGCCGCACCGCGCTCGAGTCCGTCTACCACGTGTACTCGTGGAAGACGAACACCTGGATCGAGCTGCACGTGACCATCCCGAGGGCCAAGGCCGAGGTCGACACGGTGTGCGACATCTGGCCGGCCGCGGACTGGCACGAGCGCGAGGCCTGGGACATGGTCGGCATCCGCTTCGTCGGTCACCCCGACCTGCGCCGCATCCTGCTCAAGGACGACTTCATCGGCCACCCGCTGCGCAAAGACTACGTCGACCTCGCGGAGAACCACCCGCATGCATGACCACTTCGAGACGCCCGAGCCCGACGAGGCCGTGAAGCTCGCGCTGCGCCGCATCGACGAGGCGACGGCGCGCGGCGAGGGCTCCGACGTCGACGGCCTCGCGTTCAACGAGGTCGTCGTCAACATGGGCCCGCAGCACCCCAGCACGCACGGCGTGCTGCGCCTGGTCGTCACCCTCGACGGCGAGCTCGTCAAGGACGTCATCCCGGTCATCGGCTACCTGCACCGCTGCAAGGAGAAGCTGGCCGAGAGGCGCACCTACTACCAGTACATCCCGATCGTCGACCGCACCGAGTACCTCGCCAGCATCAACTGCGAGTGGGCCTACGTCATGACGGTCGAGAAGCTCGCCGGCATGCGGGTCACGCGGCGGGCGGAGTTCATCCGCGTCATCACCGGCGAGCTCATGCGCATCGCCAGCCACCTGGTGGCGGTCGGCACCTTCACCGCCGACCTCTCGCCGCTCGGCACCGCGATGGTCTTCTACATGTTCCGCGACCGCGAGATCATCCTCGACCTCATGGAAGAGCTCACGGGCGCGCGCATGATGTTCAACTACTACCGCTTCGGCGGCGTGCGCTACGACCTGCCGGACGGCTGGGTCGAGCGCTGTCGCGACTTCCTCAAGATGTTCCCCAAGCAGATCAAGGAGTACGAGGCGCTCGTCGACACCAACGCCGTCTTCCTGCAGCGCACCCAGGGCAAGGGCGTCATCACCCAGCAGGACGTCGTCGACTACGGCATCACCGGCCCCAACGCGCGCGCCTCGGGCATCGACCTCGACCTGCGCCGCCACCGGCCGTACTCGGTGTACCCGGAGCTCGACTTCGAGATCATCACCGCGCAGCACGGCGACATCTTCGACCGCTACCGCTGCCGCATGGACGAGATGCGCGAGAGCCTCAAGATCATCGAGCAGTGCCTCGACATGCTGCCCAAGGGCCCGGTCCAGCTCGGCTCCCTGCGCGCTCCCTACGTCGTCACGCCGCCGCCGGGCTCCGCCTACGTCGGCCAGGAGAACCCGCGCGGCGAGTACGGCACGTACATCGAGAGCGACGGGTCGCGGTACCCGTACCGGCTCAAGTACCGCGACCCCTGCTTCTGCAACCTGCAGCTGTTCCCGAAGCTCCTCAGCGGCAACAAGATCGCCGACGCCGTGGCCATCTCGGGCAGCATCGACCTCGTCCTCGGAGGCATCGACCGCTGATGGACATCCTGCTCGGCATCCTCAGGGCGATCCTCTTCGTCGTCATCGCGTACGCTGTGGTATTCGTAGCGGCGCTGGTCAACATCCTGTACGAGCGCCGCTTCATGGCCTTCATCGGCGACCGGCTCGGCCCCAACCGCACGGGCCCTCAGGGTGCGCTGCAGAGCATCGCCGACGCCTTCAAGATGATGGGCAAGGAGGACTTCCGCCCGCTGCTGGCCGACCCGGTGCTGTTCACGCTCGCGCCGGTCATGGTCATGATCGGCGCGGTCTCCGATCCAGCTGGTGCTGCCCGTACACGCAGGGCGTCATGGCGATCGACCTCAACATCGGCGTCATCTTCCTGGTCGCCATCACGAGCTTCACGACGCTCTCCATCCTCCTGGGCGGCTGGGCCTCGCGCAACAAGTACTCGCTGGTCGGCGGCCTCCGCGCGGCGGCGCAGATGATCAGCTACGAGATCCCCATGCTGCTGTCGCTGCTCATCGTGGCGATGATCGTCGGCTCCATGCGCGTGAGCGACATCGTCGCCTTCCAGGCGGGCTACGAGTGGATCGGCTTCTACGCGCCGTTCACGTTCCTCATCTTCTACATCTCGTCCATCGCCGAGCTGAACCGCGGGCCGTTCGACCTCCCCGAGGGCGAGTCCGAGCTGGTCGCCGGCTACGCCACCGAGTACTCGGGCATGCGCTTCGGCATGTTCTACCTCAACGAGTACGCCGGCCTCACCATCATGTCCATGGTCATCGTCACGCTGTTCTTCGGCGGCTGGATGGGCCCCTGGGCGGACGCCGTCACGTGGCTGGGCGTCGAGCTGGATCGGCCTCGTCTGGTTCCTCGTCAAGACCTACATCCTGGTCACCGCGCTGATCTGGATCCGCTTCAGCATCCCGCGCCTGCAGGTGGACCAGCTCATGGCGTTCGCCTGGAAGATCCTCATCCCGCTCGGGCTCGTCAACATCCTCGCCACCGCGGCGATCATCCTCTGGGTCCCGAGCTGGAAGTGGGGCCTCGCGGTCTTCAGCTGGGTCGTCTTCTTCGCCTTCGTGGGCCTGTTCGACCCGATCCTCAAGTGGCGGCTCCGCAAGCAGCGTGAGCGCCAGCCGGTGGTGAGCGCCTGATGCTCGGCATGTTCAAGGCCATGCGGCAGACGATGAGCCACCTGCCGAAGAAGAAGCTCACCGTCCAGTACCCGGAGCAGCGCGAGGTCCTGCCGGCGCGCAGCCGCGGCCTCTTCCGCGTGGTCATCGACCCGGCCAGCGGCGACCCGCGCTGCCGCTCCTGCACCCTGTGCGAGAGCAACTGCCCGGTGCAGGTCATCCGCGTGAACCACACCAGCAAGTACCGCCTGCCGGTGCCCAACGCGGCGCGCATCGCCGAGGCGCGCATCGCCGCGCAGCAGGGCATCGACGTCAAGGACCTGCAGCCGGTGCTCGACGACTACTACGAGCACGGCACCGGCCTCATCGCCATGCTGCAGAACGCGCAGGACGTCTACGGGTACCTGCCGCGCGTCGCGCTCCAGGAGATCAGCCTCCAGACCGGCGTCTCGCTCAGCCAGATCTACGGCGTCTCCAGCTTCTACAACCAGTTCCGGCTCTCGCCGGTCGGCGAGTACATCATCGACGTCTGCCACGGCACCGCCTGCCACGTAGCGGGGGCGGTCCAGATCACCGAGGCCTTGGAGGAGGAACTCGGGATCGCCGACGGCAAGACGACCACGGACATGAAGTTCACGCTGTCGTCCGTCGCCTGCATGGGCGCCTGCTCGCAGGCCCCCGTCATGCGCATCGGCGACCAGACCTACGGCGGTCTCACCCCTGACCAGACACGCAAGATCATCCGCGACCTCATGGAAGAGGTCGGCGGTGCGAAGGGGTGAGCAGAGGCACCATGACTGAAGAGATCACCACGCCGGCGCCCCGACGACCGAGGGCCGTAACGTCAGCGTCGCCGAGCGTCCGGGCGGCGGCTACACCGTCAAGGTCTGCGCAGGCACGGCGTGCCTGTTCGCCGGGTCCATGGCCGTCTTCGACACCTTCGTCCAGGAGGTGCAGGACGCGGGGCTCGGCGACAGCGTCGAGGTGAGCATCATCGGCTGCCACGGCCTGTGCTCCATGAGCCCCGTCGTGGTGCTCAGCGACGACACGCTCTACGGCCACCTCAAGCCCAAGGACGTGGCCAAGGTCGTCGAGGACCACCTCAAGAACGGCCAGCCGGTCGAGAGGTTCCTGTACAAGGACGAGCAGACCGGCGAGCGCGTCCGCGACTGGCACGACATCGGGTTCTACAAGGCGCAGACGCGCATCGCCCTGCGCGACGTCGGCGTCATCAACCCCGAGAGCATCGACGCGTACATCGCCGTGGGCGGCTACGAGGCCGCGAAGCTGGCGCTGTCCGAGAAGACGCCCGAGTGGATCATCGAAGAGGTCACCGACTCGGGCATCCGCGGCCGCGGCGGCGCGGGCTTCCCCACGGGCGTCAAGTGGAAGTTCGCCAACCAGTCCAAGAGCGACGAGAAGTACCTCATCTGCAACGCCGACGAGGGCGACCCCGGCGCGTTCATGGACTGCTCGATCCTCGAGGGCGACCCGCACGCGGTGATCGAGGGCATGCTCATCGGCAGCTACGCCATCGGCGCGCACGAGGGCTACGTGTACGTGCGCGCCGAGTACCCCATCGCCGTCAAGCGCCTCACCAAGGCGGTCGCCGAGGCCGAGGAGCGCGGCTACCTGGGCAACGACGTCTTCGGCACCGGCTGGGAGTTCAACCTGCACCTCAAGCTCGGCGCCGGCGCGTTCGTCTGCGGCGAGGAGACGGCGCTCATCGCGTCCATCGAGGGCAAGCGCGGCATGCCGCGCACGCGCCCGCCGTTCCCGGCCGTCAGCGGCCTGTGGGGCAAGCCGACCAACATCAACAACGTCGAGACGTTCTCCAACGTCCCGTGGATCGTCAAGAACGGCGCCGAGGCCTACGCCGCGCTCGGCGCCGAGACCAGCCGCGGCACCAAGGCGTTCAGCCTCGCCGGCAAGATCGTCAACGGCGGCCTCGTCGAGGTGCCCATGGGCTCCAGCCTCCGCCACCTGATCTTCGACGTCGGCGGCGGCATCAAGGGCGGCAAGAAGTTCAAGGCCGTGCAGCTCGGCGGCCCCTCCGGGGGCTGCGTGCCCGCCTCGCTGCTCGACACGCCGGTCGACTACGAGAGCCTCGCCGCGACCGGCGCCATCGTCGGCTCCGGCGGCATGGTCGTGGTCGACGAGGAGACCTGCATGGTCGACCTCGCGCGCTTCTTCCTCGACTTCACGCAGAAGGAGTCGTGCGGCAAGTGCGTCCCGTGCCGCCTCGGCACCAAGCGCATGCTCGAGACCCTCGACCGCATCATCGACGGCGACGGCCGCGAGGGCGACATCGAGCTGCTCGAGGAGATGGGCCACTACATCATCGAGGGCTCGCTCTGCGCGCTCGGCGGCACCGCCCCGAACCCGGTGCTCACGACCATCAAGTACTTCCGCGACGAGTACGAGGCGCACATCCGCGAGAAGCGCTGCCCGGCCGGCAAGTGCAAGTCGCTCATCACGTACTACATCGACGCCGAGGCCTGCACCGGCTGCATGCTCTGCGCCAAGAAGTGCCCCACGGCGTGCATCGCCGGCGAGCGCAAGCAGCTGCACGTCATCGACGTGGCCAACTGCATCAAGTGCGACACCTGCCGCCAGGTCTGCAAGTTCGACGCCGTCAAGGTGCGCTCGGGCATCGAGCAGGCTGTCGCCGGCGCCGCATCGGGAGCTGAGGGCTGAGCATGGCCACCACCGTCGAGAACATGCCCACAGGCCGAGCCGCGTCCGGACCAGGTGCTCGTCACCATCGACGGGCAGGAGGTCGCCTGCGACCGCGGAGACACCATCCTCGACGCCGCGGCCCGGGTCGGCATCCACATCCCCACGCTGTGCTACGAGCCGCGCCTGCCCGCCACGGCGGCCTGCCGCATGTGCATCGTCGAGGTCGAGGGCGCCCGCAAGATGATCCCGAGCTGCTCCGCGGCCGTGTCCGACGGCATGGTCGTCAAGACCAGCACCGAGAAGGTCCGCGCCATGCGGCACCTCTACCTCGAGCTGCTGCTCAGCGACCACAACAGCTTCTGCACGCCGCCCTGCCGCGACGCGTGCCCCACGCACATCAAGATCCCGCAGTTCCTCGACTACATCGCGCACAAGGACTACAAGAACGGCGTGCGCAAGCTGCGCGAGGACCTGCCGTTCCCGGCCGTGCTCGGGCGTGTGTGCCCGCGGCCGTGCGAGGGCCCCTGCCGCCGCCAGCTCGTGGAGCACCCCATCACCATCTGCCAGCTCCACCGCTTCATGGCCGATCAGACGATCGACGAGGAGCAGACGGGCGAGCTGTTGCTGCCGGTCGAGCCCAAGGCCGACACCGGCAAGAAGATCGCCATCGTGGGCGGCGGGCCCGCCGGCCTCGCCGCCGCCTTCTACAGCCGCCTCGAGGGCCACTCCGTCAAGATCTTCGAGGCCCTGCCCAAGCCGGGCGGCATGCTCCGCTACGGCATCCCGAGCTACCGCCTGCCGCGCGACCTCCTGGACAAGGAGATCAACATCCTGTGGCGCATGGGCGTGGAGCTGCAGCCCAACAGCCGCCTCGGCGTCGACTACCAGCTCGAGGAGCTCCTCGAGGAGTACGACACCGTGTTCCTCGCCCTCGGGGCGTTCAACAGCAACGGCATGGGCTGCGAGGGCGAGGACGCCGACGGCGTCGTCAACGCGGTCGACTTCCTCGGCGACCTGGAGCTCAACGGCGACGTGCACGTCGGCGACAAGGTCGTCGTGATCGGCGGCGGCTTCACCGCCATGGACGCCTGCCGCACCGGCATCCGCAAGGGCGCCGCCGAGGTCACCTGCCTCTACCGCCGCTCGCGCAAGGAGATGCCGGCGCACGTCACGGAGGTCGACGAGGCCGAGGAGGAGGGCGTCAAGCTCGAGCTGCTCTGCGCCCCTCTGCGCGTCATCGCCGACGCCGCCAACAAGGTCACCGGCATCGAGATGCAGCGCATGGAGCTCGGCGAGCCCGACGCCTCCGGCCGCCGCCGCCCGGTGCCGGTCGAGGGTTCCGAGTTCGTCATCGAGTGCGACCAGGTCATCGCCGCCATCGGCCAGTTCCCCAAGCTCGACGGCACCAGCGAGGAGCAGGGCGTCAAGCGCACCAAGTGGCGCACCATCCAGGTCGACGACTGGACCTTCCAGACAGAGGACCCGCGGGTGTTCGCCGGCGGCGACGTCGTGCTCGGCGCGCAGACCGTCATCCAGGCCGTCGCCCAGGGCAAGAAGGCCGCCTGGAGCATGGACGCCTACCTGCGCGGCGAGGACATGGCCGAGGTCGCCCAGTCGCTCGCCGAGCTCAAGGCCACGCCGTTCTTCAACGCCATCAGCGAGCGTGACGACCTCGACCCGCGCGTCGCGCGCATGGCCGAGATCCCGCCGGTGTTCATCGACATGACCACCGACGTCTCGCACCCGAGCCCGCCGGCCGAGATGCCCAAGCTCGCGCCCGAGGCGCGCAAGACCAACTTCCAGCAGATCGAGCTCGGCTTCGGCGAGGACGAGGCCGTCCGCGGCGCCGAGCTGTGCCTGCAGTGCTACTGCCCCGCCAACGGCACGTGCGACCTGCAGCGGTACGGCATCGAGTACGAGGTGTTCAAGAACCGGTTCCACGGCGGCGACGCCCACGACTACCCGGCCGACTTCCGCCACGACTTCATCATGCGCGAGCCCAACCGCTGCATCAATTGCGGCCGCTGCGTGCGCGTCTGCCGCATGGAAGTAGGCTCGAGCTGCTACGACAACATGGACCGCGGCTTCGACACCATCGTCGGCACCGCCGACAACCTGCCGCTGCAGCTCGTCGGCTGTGTGAGCTGCGGCAAGTGCGCCGAGACCTGCCCCACGGGCTCCATCGAGACCAATCCGCGCATCCTCGGCAGCTACGACCTCGACGAGAGCCGCTGCATCTTCTGCGGGGAGTGCGTGGAGGTCTGCCCGTACAACGCGCTGGAGCAGACCGGCTTCTTCGAGCTCGCCGGCTACAGCCGCACGGCCATGACGCGCGAGTCGCTCTACGTCCGCGAGAGCCGGCCGGCGGTGACGCTGCGCGAGACCGTCAAGGACCTCGTGCCGCACGCCCTCGACGCCGAGCGCGGCCGGGGCTGGGTCTGGGACCCCATGAAGGACGACCCCATCGTCCTCGACCACGAGGAAGAGGAGCAGGCCTGATGCCCGGCGGCGACTTCCATCCCTGGTTCTTCGCCATCGTGGCCGTGTGGATCCTGGTCTGCGGCCTCGGCGTCGTGCTGTTCAAGAAGATCATGTACTCCGCCGTCTCCATGGTGTTCTGCTTCCTCGGCGTGGCGTTCGCCTACGCGCTGCTCAACTCGCCGCTCGTGGCCATCATCCAGATCCTCGTGTACGTCGGCGCGATCTCCATCGTCATCATCTTCGCGATCATGCTCACCGAGGTGCAGTCCGGCAGGCTGGAGCTGTTCTTCAACCGCCAGACGGCGGTCGCCGCGGTCGCGGCGCTGCTCGGCGCGGCGATCCTCGCCGCCGTCGCGCTCTCGGCGAACATCGGCGCCATCTCCGCCGAGTCCAAGGCCCCCGGCCTGCGCGCTCTCTCCAAGCTCATCTTCGACCGCTACGTGTTCCCGTTCGAGCTCGTCTCGCTGGTGCTCGTCGCGGCGATGATCGGCGCCATCGTGCTGGCCACGCGTGAGAGCGAGCGCTCGTGAACGCCCTGTACTGGTGGCTGCTGCTCTCGTTCCTGCTGTTCTGCATCGGCGCGTTCGGCGTGCTCGCGCGCCGCAACGTGATCCTCGTGGTGATGAGCCTCGAGATCATGCTCAACGCCGTGAACCTCGCCCTCGTCGCCACCGCGAACTTCCGCGGCGGGGCCACGGGCGCGGGCTCCCTGTTCGCCCTGTTCATCATCGTGCTGGCGGCCGCCGAGGTCACCATCGGCCTGGCCATCGTGATCAGCAACTACCGCAACAAGCGCACCGTGCAGACCGACACCTTCGACGAGCTGAAGGGCTGACGGGGGATCCGTGGAGGGCACCGAGTACATGAAGATCGCCGTCGCGCTCATCACCCTGCTGCCGCTGCTCGGGTTCATCGTGACCCTGCTCTTCGGCAAGCGGATGGGCAAGCACGCCCACATCTTCCCGGTGGCGATGGTCACCGTCACGGCGCTGCTCAGCATCTACGGCTTCGAGTGGGCGTTCCGCCACCCCGAGGAGACGTTCGTCTGGAACGCCTTCACCTGGATCGGCGCCGGCCAGTTCACCGTGCCGTGGGGGTACCAGGTCGACACGCTCACCGGCATCATGCTGCTGGTCGTCGGCGTGATCGGCATGCTCGTGCACTACTACTCCATCGGCTACATGCACGGGGACGCGGGCTACTACCGCTTCTTCGCCTACCTCAACCTGTTCATGTTCGCGATGTTCGTGCTCATCCTGGCCGACAGCTACCTGCTGCTGTTCCTCGGCTGGGAGGGCGTGGGCCTCTGCTCGTACCTGCTGATCAGCTTCTGGTTCCGCAAGAAGAGCGCCAGCCAGGCCGGCAAGAAGGCGTTCATCGTCAACCGCGTGGGCGACTTCGGCTTCACGCTCGCCATGTTCGCCATCTTCGTCGCCACCGGCACGCTGCAGTTCACCGGGGTGTTCGAGGCGGCGGAGAACGGAGACATCGCCTCCGGCACCATGACCTGGATCTGCCTGCTGCTCTTCACCGGCGCGATCGGCAAGAGCGCGCAGTTCCCGCTGCACGTGTGGCTCCCGGACGCCATGGAGGGCCCCACGCCGGTCAGCGCGCTCATCCACGCCGCGACCATGGTCAACGCCGGCGTCTACATGGTCGCGCGCTCCTACCCGCTGTTCATCCAGAGCGAGACGGCCATGACGGTGGTCATGATCGTCGGCATCTTCACCGCCATCCTCGCCGCGTTCATCGCGATCACCCAGAACGACATCAAGAAGGTGATCGCCTACTCCACCATCTCGTCGCTGGGCTTCATGTTCGTGGCGCTCGGCGCCGGCGCATGGGTGGCCGGCATCTTCTACCTGTTCGCGCACGGCTTCTTCAAGGGCCTCCTCTTCCTCTGCTCCGGCTCGGTGATCCACGCCATGGGCGGCGAGCAGGACATGCGCAAGATGGGCGGCCTGCGCAAGAAGATCCCCATCACCTTCTGGACCATGCTCATCGGCGCCCTCTCCATGGTCGGCATGATCCCCTTCGCCGGCTTCTGGGCCAAGGACGAGATCATCGGCGCCACCTTCATCAAGGGTGAGTACGTGGTGTGGGCGGTGGCGATGGTCACCGTGGTGCTCACCGCCATCTACATGGGCCGCCTCATCTTCATGACGTTCTGGGGCGAGAACCGCGCCGACGCCGAGGTGCAGGCGCACATCCACGAGAGCCCGCCCGTCATGACCGTGCCGCTCGTCATCCTCGCCATCCCGGCCGCGTTCCTCGGCCTCATCGTCGGCTTGCCGCCGGAGGGTGGATGGGTGCACACGTTCCTCGAGTCCGTGTTCTACGACGTGGAGCACGAGGCGTTCACCTGGATCGGTGAGGGCGGCGCGCTCATGGGCGTTTCCCTGCTCGCCGTCATCGCAGGCCTCGTCATCGCCTGGTGGCTCTACGTGCGCCAGACCGACGTGCCCGGCCGCATCGCCGGGCGCGTGCCGTGGGCCTACAAGGCCAGCCTCAACAAGGTCTACCTGGACGACGTCTACGCCGTCGTGCCGGTGGGCGCGACGCTGAGCTTCGCCGACTGGCTGTGGAAGTTCTTCGACGTCAAGGTCATCGACGGCGCCGTGAACGGCCTGGCCTGGGTCTGGGGCTGGATCGGCGACAGGCTGCGGCCCATTCAGACGGGCCGGGTGCAGAACTACGCGATGTACGTGTTCGGCGGCATGGTCGTGCTCGTCGTCGTCCTCGCCTGGGTGTGGGGGAGCTGACATGAGCTGGAGCGACCAGGCCGGGTTCCCCGTGCTCTCCGTCATCACCTTCCTGCCGCTCGCCGGCGTGCTGCTCATCCTCCTTCTGGGCCGCGGCAAGCCGCAGTTCTACAAGGTCGTCTCCCTCGTGGTCACGCTCGCCGCCTTCGTGCTCTCGGCCTGGACGCTGTTCGTCTTCAAGCCCAAGCTGCCGGGCATGCAGTTCGCCGAGAGTCTCACCTGGATCGAGGCGCTCAACATCAAGTACGGCATGGGCGTGGACGGCATCGCGCTGCTGCTCGTGTTCCTCACCACCCTGCTCGGCGTGATCGTCATCATCGCCAGCTGGAACTACGTCAAGGACCGCGAGCTGGGGTTCTTCATCTCGCTGCTGCTGCTCCAGGTGGGCATGGTCGGCGTGTTCTGCGCCACCGACCTCTTCCTCTTCTACGTGTTCTGGGAGGCCATGCTCATCCCGATGTACTTCATCATCGGCATCTGGGGTGGGCCGCGGCGCATCTACGCGGCCATCAAGTTCTTCCTGTTCACGCTCATCGGCAGCCTGCTCATGCTGCTGGCGATCATCGTCGTCGTGTACGCGTTCCGCGACCAGACGGGCGCCCTGAGCTTCGACATCCAGGCGCTGAGCAAGGCGGTCTACGCCTACCACCTGCAGTTCTGGGCGTTCCTCGCCTTCTTCGTCGCGTTCGCCATCAAGGTGCCGATGTTCCCGGTGCACACCTGGCTCCCCGACGCGCACGTCGAGGCGCCCACGGCGGGCTCCGTGATCCTGGCCGGCGTGCTCCTCAAGATGGGCGGGTACGGCATGCTGCGCTTCTGCCTGCCGTTCTTCCCGGACGCCGCCGTCACGTTCGTCCCCTGGGTGGTGGGGCTCTCGGTCGTCGCCATCGTCTACGGCGCGCTCGTGGCTCTCATGCAGAAGGACCTCAAGAAGCTCGTCGCCTACTCGAGCGTGAGCCACATGGGCTTCGTCACGGCCGGCATCTTCGCCGGCATCGCCCTGGTCGGCAACGCGGCCGGCATCGAGGGCGCGATCCTGGTCATGCTCAGCCACGGGTTCCTCACCGGCGCCCTGTTCCTCATGGTCGGCTTCATCTACGAGCGCACGCACACGCGCCAGATCGCCGACCTGGCCTCGCTGGCCAAGCCGCTGCCCATCGCCGCCGGCTTCCTGCTGTTCTTCACCTTCGGCTCGCTGGGTCTGCCGGGGCTGAGCGGCTTCGTGGGTGAGTTCCTCAGCCTCTTCGGTGTGTTCGAGTACTCGCGCTGGATGGCCGCGGTCGCCGCCCTGGGCGTGATCCTCGCGGCCGCGTACCTGCTCTGGATGTACCAGCGCACGTTCTTCAACGACCGCGGCGACGACGAGGTCAAGCCGACCTTCGCGCTCAAGGACCTCAACGCGCGCGAGATCGTCTCGCTGCTGCCCCTGGTCGTGTTCGTCATCTGGATGGGCGTCTACCCGCAGACGTTCCTCGAGTACCTGCACGTGCCCGTGCAGGTGATCCTCGACCGCGTCCTGCCGTCGCTGCAGGACCCGAGCGCCGGCATCGGCAGTCTGGCTCAGCTCGTCGACACCGTCAGGGGGCTGTTCTAGATGCCGCTGAACAACACCGTCACCATCATCCTGCCCGGCGTCGTCGTCGCCGTGGCCGCGATCCTCGTCTTCCTCGCCGACCTGTTCCTGAAGCGCAAGGGTCCGCTCGCCTGGATCGCCGTCGCCGGCCTGCTCTGCGGCGCCGCCGTCGCCATCGGCCAGTGGGGCGAGTACACGGCCAGGTTCGCCGTGTGGCGCGTGTTCACCGGCGGCCTCACGTTCGGCCGGCGAGAGGCCGCGGTCGGCTTCGCCGGCATGATCGGGCACGACCACTACTCCGTCTACGCGGTCGTGCTGTTCTGCGCCATCGGCGTGCTGGCCGTCATGCTCAGCGACGCGTACCTCGCGAAGCGCAAGGCCGCGCGCGGGGAGTTCTACGGCCTGCTGCTCCTGATCGTCACCGGCATGATCGGCATGGCGATCAGCACCGACATCATCGCCTTCTTCGTGAGCTTCGAGCTCATGTCGCTGCCGACCTACGTGCTCGCCGGCTACATCTGGCGCGACGAGAAGTCGAGCGAGGCGTCGCTCAAGTACTTCGTCACCGGCGCCTTCTCCTCGGCGATCCTCGCCTTCGGCCTGGCGCTGCTGTACGCGGCGACCGGCCAGACGAGCTACGCCGGGATCGCCGCCGGTCTGGGCGACCTGGCCAGCCAGGGCACCGCCGCCGGCGGGTTCCTCATCGTCGCCTTCGTGCTCGTCGTCACCGGGTTCGGCTTCAAGGTCTCGGCCGTGCCCTTCCACAGCTGGGCGCCGGACGTCTACGAGGGCGCCCCGACGCCGGTCACGGCGTTCATGGCCACCGCCGTCAAGGCCGCGGCGTTCATCGGCTTCGCCAAGCTCTTCATCACGGCCGCCGGCAGCGACTGGGCCGACTGGGGTCACGTCATGATCGTCCTCGCCGTCCTCACCATGGTCGTCGGGAACGTGCTGGCGCTGCCGCAGCGCAACCTCAAGCGCATGCTCGCCTACTCGAGCATCGCGCACGCCGGCTACCTCACCCTCGGCCTCATCGCCGCCGGCAAGAGCGGCGACAACCTCGGCGTGAGCGCCATCCTGTTCTACCTCGCCGCCTACGCGCTCATGAACCTCGGCGCCTTCGGCGTCCTCATCTGGATCCGTGCCCGGCGCAAGTACGACTACTCGCTCGAGGGCCTCGCCGGCCTGGGGCGCAGCATGCCGTGGCCGGCGATCCTCATGGCGCTGTTCATGGTCTCGCTCACCGGCATCCCGCCCACCGTCGGGTTCTGGGGCAAGTTCTACCTCTTCACGGCCGTCATCCAGGCCGACCTCACGTGGCTCGCCATCGTCGCCGTCGTCATGAGCGCGGTGTCGGCCTACTACTACCTGCGGGTCGTCTGGTACATGTACTTCCGCGAGGCCCCGGAGGGCGTCGAGACCGAGGCCGAGCCGGAGAGCTCCCAGGCCGGCGTGGTCACGGCGGTCGCGCTCGCGGCCCTCGGCGTCGTGCTCATCGGCCTCTTCCCGGGGCCGCTGCTCGACGCCGCCCAGGGCGCCGTGCGCATCGTCATCGGCGGCTGACGCCCTCCGGCGAGTCCGTTCGCCCGGCGGGCGCCGCCCCGCGGCGGTTGCGTCGCTGCGAGCGTCAGTTGCGGGATGACCGTGAAGTCAGGTTCCGTCCCCGCCGGTCACGTCGGCGAGGGCGGTCGTCATTCGCGCGGCTCCTGGACGTCTAAGCCCCTGGCTCGCATACCCCGTAGCGTTGCGCGCGCCCGAGATCCTCGCGCACCATCTCGGCGATGAGTTGGCCGAAGGTGTGGCGTGGTCTCCAGCCGAGCGCGGCCTCAGCTTTCGATGCGTCACCGACCAGGGAAGCGACCTCGGTGGGCCGGAAGTATCGGGGGTCGATGCGCACGACTACGCTTCCACAGGCCGGCGGAGCGGATGAACCGCCGTCGCTCTCCAAGCCGGCGCACGCCTCGCGCAGCTTCTCGGCGTCGACCGACACCACCACCCCTGTCTCGTCCACGCCCTCTCCGGAGAACTTCACATCGATCCCCAGTTCCGCGAAGGCCCTCTGCGCGAACTCGCGCACACTGTGCTGCTCGCCGGTCGCGATGACGTAGTCGTCCGGCAGGTCCTGCTGCAGCATGAGGTACATGGCCTCCGCGTAGTCGAGAGCATGGCCCCAGTCCCGGAGCGAGTCGAGATTCCCCAGATAGACGACGTCCTGGTAGCCGAGCGCGATGCGCGCGACGGCGCGCGTGATCTTGCGGGTTACGAAGGTCTCTCCGCGGACCGGACTCTCGTGGTTGAACAGGATGCCGTTGCTCGCGTGCATGCCGTAGGCTTCGCGGTAGTTGACGGTGATCCAGTACCCGTACACTTTGGCGGCGCCGTAGGGGCTGCGCGGGTAGAACGGCGTGGCCTCACGCTGTGGCACCTCTCTCACCAGGCCGTACATCTCGCTGGTCGAGGCCTGATAGAACCGGCAACGATCCTGGAGGCCGAGGATGCGCATGGCCTCGAGGAGCCGCAGCGTGCCCAGGGCGTCGGCATTGGCGGTGTACTCCGGGGTCTCGAAGCTGACCTGCACGTGGCTCTGTGCGGCAAGGTTGTAGATCTCGTCCGGCTGGGTCTCCTGGATCACGCGGATGAGGTTGGTCGCATCGGTCATGTCGCCGTAGTGCATGAAGAAGCGGACGTCGCGTTCGTGTGGGTCGGCATAGAGATGGTCCACCCGATCCGTGTTGAAGAGGCTGGCCCGGCGCTTGATGCCGTGCACCGTGTAGCCCTTCCCAAGAAGCGACTCAGCTAGATACGCTCCGTCTTGACCGGTCACCCCGGTGATCAGCGCGGTCTTCATGGTGCCTCCCCGGCAGGGACTCGTGTTGACCGAGACAACGACCCGGCGCGCAGCGGCGCGCCCCTTGCGCCGACGCACCTGTACCCGCATCGCGTCTACCGGTCGCGCCGTCATCCGGCAGTATCCCACACCGTGGCGGGTCGTCGCATCGGCTCGAGGCGGGGACCGGCGTCGACGAGGTTCGTTCTTCGATGGCACAGGGCGTCCCGGCAGGTCATTGCGAGTTCGCATGCGCCCACAACTCGCACAGTCGACGGGTAGACTTGCACCATGCGGTTACTCTTCGTTGGCGACATCTTCGGAAAACCCGGGCGTGAGGCGCTTCTGCGCTGGCTCCCGGGCTTCGTCGACGAACGCGAAGTGGACTTCGTCGTCGTCAACGGCGAGAACGCCGCCAACGGCGCCGGCATCACCTCCAAGATCGCCGAGCGCCTGCTCGCGGGCGGCGTGGACGTCATCACCACCGGCAACCACGTGTGGCGGCAGAAGGAGGTCTTCACCTTCCTCGCCACCGACGAGCGCATCGTGCGCCCCGCGAACTACCCGCCCGGCGCCCCGGGGCGCGGCCTCACCGTGCGGCCCGCCGCGGACGGCAGCGAGGTGGCGGTCATCAACCTGGCCGGCGAGCTGTTCCTCAATTCCGGGCTGTCGCCGTTCCGCATCGTCGACAGGCTGGTGGAGGAGGCGCAGCAGCTGGCGGAGACCATCCTCGTGGACCTGCACGCCGAGGCGACCAGCGAGAAGGTCGCGATGGGCCACTACCTGGACGGCCGTGTGACGGCCGTGGTGGGGACGCACACGCACGTGCAGACCAGCGATGCGCGCGTGCTGCCCGGCGGCACCGCCTACATCACCGACGTCGGCATGACCGGGCCGCGCGACTCGGTCATCGGCGTGCGCACCGACGTGATCCTGCGCCGGTTCACGACCGAACTGCCGCAGCAGTTCGAGGTGGCTGAGGGACCGGTACGGCTGGATGCGGTGGTCGTGGACGCCGAGGGCGGGCGGGCGAGCTCGATACTTGCCATTGACGTCGTCGTGTAGCCGCCGACGTCGCACTGGGTAAGGACACCGCATGGCACTGCCGTCGCCCCGTAGTCCAGTCGCCCCCCCCAAGAACCCTCGTCGCTCGGACGAATCCCCCCTTATGGGGTCAAGAGGTGTTGCCGATATTGTGAACATGCCGGACCAGACAGTCGAAGAACGCGGGGCGCCGCAGGCACCCGGCTCCGCTGCGGCGGCGAATGAGGAACGCGCGAGGACGCACCGTCCTGCGAGTCTGCGCGTCGCCGCAACGCTCGTCGCCGACACGATCGCACTGATCGGCTCCTCCATTCTTGCGGTCTGGGTGGCACTGGAGCTGCACCCTCTTCCGCTCCTCGATGCCTTGAACGGATCGTTCGATGCAAGGCCGGGCGCGCTGCTGCTTGTCGCCCTCACGCCCTATTGGCTCGCGGCGCTCTGGGCCTTCGGCCTCTACCGTGAGCCCGGGCGGAGCATCGGCGGCTTCAACCTCGCCGAGTCACTGAACGGCCTCACCGCGCTGACATCGGCGAGCTGGCTGCTGCTCATCGCCCTCGTCCTGCTCTATGGACCTGAGGCTCCCATCGGCATGCTGATCGTCTTCTGGGCGTTCGCTGCGGTCCTGGTCCCGCTCGCCCGCTGGATCGGCCGCGCCAGCATCTGGGCGCGGCCCTCCTTCCAGGAGCGCGTGCTCATCATCGGCGCCGGCGAGGTCGGCCACACCGTGGCCGCCAAGATCGCCGGCCACCCCGAGTACCGCATCGACCTCGTCGGCTACCTCGACGACGGCGAGCCGCGGCACAACGGCCGCGAGGGCCCGCCGCTGCCGGTGATCGGCGCGCTCGGCGACCTCGACGCGATCGTCGCCGGGCAGCAGGTCGACCGCGTGATCGTCGCCTTCTCGCGCGCGCGCCACAACGACTTCCTGCGCATCGTGCGCGCCTGCGCCGACAGCGGCGTGCGCGTCAACATCGTGCCGCGCCTCTTCGAGGTCGTGAGCTCGCGGGCGCTGGTCGACGACGTCGAGGGCATCCCCCTGCTCGACGTCGGCCACGTCGAGCTCAGCCGCTTCAACATGGCCGTCAAGCGCGCCTTCGACCTCGTGGTCGGCGGGCTGCTCTGCCTCCCGGTGCTGCCGTTCATGGGCATCGTCGCGCTCGTCATCAAGCTCGACTCGCCGGGCCCGGTGTTCTTCCGCCAGGAGCGCATGGGCCGCGGCGGCAAGCCCTTCCACATCTTCAAGTTCCGCTCGATGCACGTCGGCGCCGACGAGGAGCGCCTCGAGCTCGCGGAGGCGCGAACGACTACGACGGCCCGATGTTCAAGCTCCGGGCAGACCCGCGCATCACCCGCGTCGGCGGCGCGCTGCGCCGCTGGAGCATCGACGAGCTGCCGCAGATCCTCAACGTGATGCGCGGCGAGATGAGCCTCGTCGGCCCGCGGCCGCTCTGGACCGAGGAGGCCAAGCAGTGCCGCGGCTGGACGCAGAAGCGCCTCGACATCACGCCCGGCATCACCGGCCTCTGGCAGGTGCTGGGGCGCTCCAACATCCCCTTCGACGAGATGGTCAAGCTCGACTACATGTACGTCACCGGCTGGAGCCTGAGCTGGGACATCAAGCTGCTGCTGCAGACGGTGCCGGCGGTGCTCAACAAACGCGGCGCGTACTAGCCGCCAGACTGGCCGGGGGGCGTCGCGGTGCCGCAGGACCACCGATACGGACGTCTCGTGCTCTCGTCGGTCCCCCCGGCGCGCGACAGAAAGGTCGACTGTGCGTGAACCACATCACATCCTCGTGCTCGTCGAGAACCTGTCGGTGCCGTTCGACCGTCGCGTCTGGCACGAATGCACCACGCTCATCTCGGCGGGGTATCAGGTATCCGTGATCTGTCCTCAGGGGACGCGGCACGACACCGGATTCTACGATGAGCGCGGCGGTGTGCGGATCTACCGTTATCCGCCGCCCCCGTCGGCCACGTCGCTCGCCGGGTACGTGCGAGAGTACCCGTTCATGTTGTGGTGGACCTGGCGCCTCGCTCGCCGGGTCTGGAGGGAGCACCCCTTCGATACGATCCACGCCTGCAATCCGCCGGACCTCTTCTTCCTGGTCGGCTGGTTCTTCAGGCCGAAGGGCGTCTCGTTCGTCTACGATCAGCACGACGCGGGCCCCGAGATCATGCTGGCGAAGCGGGACGGCGTGCGGAAGAGGGGCTTCCCGGAGCTTGTCGTGGAGTGGGCGGAACGATCCAGCTACGCGCTCGCCGACGTCGTCATCGCCCCGAACGATTCGTACAAACGCCTGGCGACGACTCGAGGCCACAGGGAGCCCGACGATGTGATCGTCGTGCGCAGCGCCCCTCGCCGGGAGGAGTTCTCGATCAGCCACCGTGGCTTCGACCGGCTCGGTCACCGCTACCTCGTCGGCTACCTGGGCGTGATGGGCAAGCAGGACGGTGTGGACCTGCTGGTGCGCGCCGTGGGACTCCTGGTACGCGAGGGGTACGACATCCTGCTGTACCTCGCCGGAGACGGCGAGTCTCGCAGCGAGATCGAGGACCTCGTGCGGGAACTGGGGATCGAGGACAACGTGCTCATGCCGGGCTACCAGACCCACGAGCAGTTCAGTCCCGCTCTCGTCAACGCGGACGTGTGCGTTGCCCCCGACCCGCCAAGCCCCTTCAATGACATCTCGACCATGAACAAGATCATCGAGTACATGGCGCTGGGCAGCGCCACCGTTGCTTTCGGGCTCCCGGAGAACCGCGCGACCGGCGGAGACGCCGTGGCATACGCCGATTCCGGCGAGTGGAGCTCCCTTGCACGAGCGATCGCGCGCCTGCTCGACGACGATGAGGCGCGGGCCGAGATGGGCGCCCGTGCTCGCGAACGGTTCGAGCGGGTCCTCGCCTGGGAGGATCAGGCGCCTCATCTGCTGGAGGCCTATGAGAGGCTGCGGGAGAAGGTAGCCGGTCATTGAGGGGCGCGGCGACACCGACGCACTCGAGCCGCGGGCGCGGCCTCTTCCTGTCGTGGGCGCCGTTCTCCCGTCGCACCGAAACGCTGGCGGCGGCCTTCGGGCTCGACGCCCGGTTCATGGTCACCCCGTGGCCGAAACGGCCGTGGACGGCGCCCGTCAAGTATCCCTGGCAGGCCCTGCGCACGGCGCAGGAACTGAGCCGAACCGGTGTCAGCGAGCTCTGGATCATGGATCCTCCGTCTCCGCTCGTGACGATGGCGGGAGCGTGGGCTCGCCGCCATGGAGTCCCGTTCGTCGTGGATATGCACACCGTGGCGTTCTTCGCGCGCGAGTGGCGCCTGCTCCGGCCGGTGGAACTGCCGTGGTTGCGGGCCGCCGCCGCCGTCATCGTCACGAACGACGAGCTGGCGGCAGAGGTGCGGGCGTGGGGCGCACGAGCATTCGTGCTTCCGGACCCCTTGCCGGCGCCGCCGGCCGGGCTGGCCGCCTCCGTGGAACCGGATCTGGTCACGGTCGTGGCCACCTACTCGAAGGATGAGCCGCTGTGGATCCTGCCCGAGGTAGCCGGGAGTCTGCCGGGCCTGCGCTTTGCCGTGACCGGCGCGCCGCGCGGCGATCTCGGCCGCTGGCCGGCGAACCTGACCGCCACCGGGTTCCTGAGCGACGACGACTACTGGCGACAGCTCGCACGCTCGGCCGCGATCGTGGTGCTCACCACGCGGCCGGCCACCCTCCTCTCGGGGGGGTACGAAGCGATGGCGGTCGGGCGTCCGCTGGTGATCTCCGACCACGACGTGCTGCGCGACTACTTCGCGGATGCGGCGGTGTACACCGGCGCCGCGCCGGGGCCGATGACTGAAGCCGTGAAGCGGGCACTGGCGCAGGACGAGGAACTTGCGGCTCGCATCACCGAGTTGCGCGGCGTGCGAGAGGACGATTGGAGACGTGTCGCCGGACGCCTGGGGGCGTTGCTGGGAAGAGACCAGTGAGCGGCGTCGTCGCCATCCTCTCCCGCGACCCGGCACGGGCCTCGATCGGGGGAGCCGGACTGGCGCGGCTCGATCACGTCGTCGGGTACGTCCGCGAGGCCGCCCAGCTCGGTTCGATCTGGGCCGGCGTCTGCGGGGACCCGGATCGGGTGAGCGTAGCGACGGACGAGCGGCCGGACGGTCGCGACGGCCCGTCGCCAGAGTCGGCAGCCGCGCTGTGCGTGTTCGCCGGGGACCTCCTCAACGGCGCCCGTCTCCGGCGCGAGCTCGGCTTGAGCGCAACGGTCTCGCCGGCGACGGTGGCGCTTGCCGCCTACCGGCGCTGGGGCCGGGGGCTGTTCGATCGCCTCGAGGGAGCCTTTGCGCTCGTCGTCCATGACGCCGCGTCGGGCCTGACGCTCGCCGGGGTGCGACCCCTGCTGCATCCTTCCGCTGCATCTCACCGTCGCCGCCGGCGACGTCCTCATCGCCAGTGAGGCGAAGGCGTTCCTCGAGCATCCTGCCTTCACACCGCGACTGGACAGGCAGGCCGTCGGAGAGCTGATGTGCTTCGGACAGCCGCTCGGAGGCAGGCCGCTGTTCGCCGGCGTGCGAGGCCTGCCGCACGGCGCGCACGCCGAGGTCGACGCCGAGGGGGAGATCTCGGTGATCCGGCACTGGGACGTGCGTCGCCTCCCGCCGCCGTCGCTGCGCGGCGGCGCCTACCTTGACCGCCTCGAGGAGGTGGTCCGCGAGCTCGCCGCCGAAGCCTACGACGGCCAGGGGGTGCTGCTGCCGCTGACCGGCGGCCTGGACTCGCGTCTGTTCGCCGCCGCCGCACCGCGGGACCGCGGGGTCACCGCGCTGACGTTCGGGTCGCCGAAGATCACGACTGCGCCCTGGCGGCGCGAGTCAGCGGCCGCGCACGGCCTGCCCCACTCCGTGTCTCCACTGGACCCGGCGTACGTGGCCACCTACGGGCCGGAGTCGGTATGGCTCCTCGAAGGCAGGCTGAGTCCGGTCGGCAACATCACCGGGAGTCTCATGGACAGGCTCAGGCCGGCGACGGCGTTCATCAGCGGCGCCGGCGCGGCCGCCGGCCGTCACTTCTGGCGGTCCCGGATGCTCGTTCCGGACTGGGCCTGGGATCACGCCGCACAGGGAGAGTTCGAGCGTCTCTTCACGTCCAGGGTCATGCAGTTCGGGTTGCCCATGAGCAGCATCCCCGATCTGCTCGTCGACGGCGCGGAGCTCAGAGCCGCCGCCGAGAGTGAGCGTGGACGCATCCTGGCGTCCACCCGCGGCCGACACGCGGTAGACCGGCAAGACCTGTACGTCGTGCAGGAGGGCGAACGCTTTGGCCAGACCGGCCTCATGATCGCCGACCTGTGGGTCCAGGCGCGCGCCCCCCTTCTCACGCGTCGCTGGGTCGAGGCGATGCTCGCCGGCGTGCCGGCGGAGCGTGTCGACGACCTCGCGCGCGTCCGCCTCGTCTCGCGCCTGGACGCGCGCGTGGCGGCCGTGCCGTGGTCGCTCACGCGTCTCCCGCTGCCGGTCAGCGCGCAGGCGCTTCGCGCGCTCCGGGTCGCGGGCGCGCTCACGCGGCGGCGCCTGGAGCCGCAGTCCGAGGGGGATGGGACGGCGCATGCCGGGCGCGGGGCGACCCTGCTCCACGCCGTCCAGCACCGCCTCTACCGTCACGGTGACCGCAGGGACGACTGGCTACGCGGTCCCTCGCGGTCCTTCGTCGAGGACGTCCTGCTCTCACCGCGCGTCGCCGACCACGGCGTGTTCCGGCCGGATGCCGTGAGGACGCTCGTCACCGACCACATGAACGGCGGATCCCTGGGCTCACAGATCGGCCTTGTCCTTCAGGTCGAGCTGTGGCAACGGTTCTTCGAGGACGGCGCTCCCCCACCGGTCGTCAGGCGCTCGTGATGCGCGTCGTCGTCTTCGGGCACAACGACTGGTGGGTCTGGGAGCGTCAGGGTTTCTGCACGCGCAACGCAGCCCTGGTGCGCGGACTGGCCGCCCGAGACGAGGTCGCCGGTCTGCTCGTCGTGGATTCGCCGCGGTGGGGCACGCGCACGCATCGCCCGGCCACGGCCCGTCGCGAGGCGGTCTCCGTCGTCGGCCCCAAGACCCTGGCCGTGCGCTACGCGTACTCGCTCCCGCTGCCTTCCAGGTGGCGGACCGGGAGGCGCGTCAACGAGCGCTTCGCGTCGCCGGGCCTCGTGCGGCGCCTGGAGGCCGTCTCCCGCACCGACGAGCCGACGGTCGTCTGGGTCGCCGATCCGCGGCTCGTGGAGGCGGCCCTGCGCGTGCCGCACGACCTGTTCGTCTTTGACGCGATCGACGACTGGCGCCGTCACGTCTGGGCCGGCGAAGCGACCGTCGGCCACGGCTACCGTCTGGCCGCCCGGCACGCGGACGTCATGTTCGCGGTCCACCCCCGGCTGCTGGAGCTGCTCCAGCCGGCCGGACACGGCGAGGTGCTCTTCAACGCCGTGGACGCTCAGCCGTGGGCCGACGCCACCCCGGCCGAGGAGCTCGTCGGGCGCCCGGGGCTGCTGGTCGGCTATGCGGGCATGATCCAGCACCGCGTGGACGCGCCGCTCCTGGCGGCCACCACGCGGCTGCTTTCGGAGATGCGCTTCATGCTCATCGGGCGCGTCTCGCCGGCGTACCGGCGTGAGCTCGGCGACCCGGGGCCGAACGTGTGGCTGGCCGGGCAACGGCCGTACCACGAGCTTCCCGGCCTCATTGCCGCGTGTGACGTCTGCATCGTCCCGCACGTGAGGGACGAGCTCACCGCCACGATGGACCCGCTCAAGCTGTATGAGTACGCCGCCGCCGGCAAGCCGGTCGTGAGCACCGTCCCTTCGCCGAACCCAGCCCTCGCCGGTCAGGCGGTCGTCGTTCTGGGAGGGGACGCCTTCGCTGCGGGCCGTAGCCGCGGAGGCGCGCGAGGACGACGCTACGCGCCGCATGATCCGTCGCAAGGCCGTCGAGCACGAGACGTGGCCGCGCAGGGTCGACCGCGTCGTGCAGGTGCTCGGCGCGGCGCTTGAGGGCCGGGGGATCCCGCTGTGATCGTCTGGGCGGTCATCGCCCACTACGGGGACACCACTGTCACGGCACGCGCCGTCGCGTCGCTGCAGGCCGGCAGAAGCGTCCCCGATGCGATCCTGGTGGTCGACAACGGCGGCGACCTGCCGGACATGCCCGGCGTGGAGGTGATGAGGCCGGGCGGCAACATCGGTTTCGCTGCCGCCATCCGCGCCGGGTCCTTGCGCGCCGCCGCCGCCGGAGCGGAGTGGGTCTGGGTGTTCAACAACGACGCGGTGGCGACCGAGGCCTGCCTGGAACGGCTGCTCGCCGCCGCCGAGGCTGCTCCCCGGGCGGCGCTTCTGGGTCCCGTCATCGCCTACACCAGCAGACCCGGCCTCTGGTACGCCGGCGGCGACGTGAGACCACGCAGTCTGAGCATCCGCCACTGGACCGCGGTGCGGGACGGCATTCCCTATCGGACCGGGTTCGTCACCGGCTGCGCTCCTCTGGTGCGGGCGGAGTTCATCCTGGGAGAAGGGCCCCCGGACCACTCGCTCTTCATGTACTACGAGGACGTCGACTGGTGCCTGCGGGCGCTCGCCGCGGGGTGGCAGCTCCTCGTTGTCCCCGATGCCGTGGTCGAGCACGACGTAGAGTCCATCCACGGCCGGCGCCGTTTCTCGGACCTGACCGTGTACTACATGGTGCGCAATCGCCTGCTTGTCGCAGAGCGCTGGGGGAGCACCCCCGCGGCGTTCGCCGGCGCCTGCTCATGGGGTGGACGACAGGCGCTGAAGGGCCGTGGGGCGCGCCCAGCGGCGAGGACGGCTCTCGCCGTCGCCGCCGGCCTGGCGCACGGGGTGATGGGGCGTCGCGGCGAGGCCTCTCGCTTGCTGGCGGCGAGGCTGACATGATCGGCGACCTGGGACGAGGCCGCGGGCGAGCGGACCTGTGGTTCTGGCTCTTCGTGCTCGGGGGACAGCTGTTCATCGCGCTGGTGGCCTACAAGTCGCCGGTCCTCGCGATCGCCCTGGCCGGCGCCGTGGGCGTCCTGGCGCTGCTTGCGCTGGTGGTCGGCACGCGCGGCGGGACACTGCTGATCGCCGGCTTCCTCGTCGCGGTGACGGTCTGCCTTCCGGGAGACATCGCCCTGCAGTACAGGCTCCCCATCGGGGGCGGTGGGATCTTCATCGTCGACTTCATCCTCGCCCTCTTGCTGGGCAGCCTCGCGCTCTACGCGCTCACCCATCCCGACCTGCGTCCGATCGCATCCCCGGTCCGCCTGCCGTTTCTGCTCTTCCTCCTCTGGGTCGTGGCCGCGGCGCTCGTCGGCTTCCTTCGCGGTAACGAGTTCAAGCTGATCCTCCAGGACGCTCGCGCACTCTCGTACTACGTCCTGTTCTTCTGTCGTCATCCTCCTCGTCAACGATCGCCGGCCTGGTACTGGCGTTCCTGCGGCTGCTCGCCGTCTGCGTGCCTGTGGTCTTCGCCATCGGGGCCGTGTACGCCGCACTGGGCCAGGGCATGCAGCTCGAGTATGTCGAGCCCGGCGTCAGCCGCTTTCCGGCCCCGGACGACGTGTTTCTCATGGGCTCGGTCATGACGATCTCGTTCGTCGCCGTCTGGCCGCCCGATCGCCCCAGGCCTCGCTGGCTCTGGGGCCTCCTGCTCCTCTCGCTGCTCGGACTCGTGCTCTCGCTCGTGCGCGGCGACTGGCTGGCCTTCGCCGTCGCCGTCGCGTACCTGTTCATCGTCCTCAGGGTCCGCGAGCGCGTACGGCTGATCGCGCTCGGAGTGGTCGTCGTCGTCCTCCTCACCGGCGTCCTCGCCGTGGCCCAGCCGGCGGTGCTGCGCTCTGTCGTCTCACGAGCCATGGCCGTGACCGCCGTCAACGACCGCAACGTCCAGTGGCGGCTCATTGAGAACCGCGCGGTCGCAGCCCAGATCGAGGACAGCCCATGGGTGGGCAACGGCCTTGGGAAGGATTACCTGTTCGACTGGTCGCGGTATGGGGTCGCCCCGTACCGCAAGTCGTACATCCACAACGCCTACTACTGGTTCGTCCACCGGCTGGGGATCGTGGGCATGGTGCTGTTCGTATGGCTGGCCGTCGCGTACCTGCTCCCCTGGATGAAGGCCAGGGCGGCATTGCCCAGAGACGACCCCTGGCTTCTCGGGCTGGTGTATGGCGGGCGCGCGATGTTCGTAGCGCTGCTGGTCGTCTCGGTCACGTCCCCGCGACTCAGCGAGAAGCTCGCTGTCACCGTGCTTGCGCTGGTGATGGGCCTCTCCGAGGTCGCGCTTTCGCTGCTCAAGCAAGCGCCGGCAGGAGAAGCGGACACCGCGCCGCAGGGCGTCACCGCAGCGGCCAGTGAGTCAGGGTGACCGGGCCGAGGTACTGGGGCTCGTAGTACTCGGCGCGGGGGCCCGCGTCCAGCACGTCCCTGAGCCGGTCCTCGTCGAGGATGCGGTACCCGAGGGTGAATCGCGGCAGGCACACGTCGACGTCGATGACGTCATCGGGGTTCGGCGAGCCGGCTGCGTCGGGGGCGAAGAACCGCGCCAGGTACAGCCAGGAGACCTCCAGTGCCGGCGTGAACTGGCGGGTGAGCGGCGCGCCGAGGTTGTCCGCGACCTGGCAGAGCAGCGTGGCGAGCCTCGCCGAGTACGTCATGTAGTCCACCGTCCCGCCGCGGTCGCTGCGGTACATACGCATGATGGTGACGATCGGCGCCGGGTCTGTGCCCTGGCCGTCGCCATCGTTCTCGGGCCGGAGCGCGTGGTCCACCGCCCGATCGGCGCGCAGGGGGTTCTCGTCGGCCTCGAGGACCCATGCCGAGGTGTCCTTGTCCCCGGTCTGAGAGGCGAGGCCGAGGAGCGCCAGGTCCAGGGCCATAGCGAAGGTGCCGCCGATGACGCGGTCCTCGTACCGGTACGTGAGCTCGTCGGTCCACTCGTAGGGCAGGCGCTCCGCGGTGCCGATGGACGGGTCGGCGGCCAGGCGCTCTGCCGCTCCTCTGAGCGCGGAGGTCATGCGGCGGAAGTAGTCGGCCACGGTGGCGCTTTCGTCACTCGTGTAGAGCCCGCTGGCCCTGGTGAGGTCGTAGGCGTAGGCGAAGGAGAATGCGCCCCAGCTCTGCAGCTGGCCGGTATCCGGGCTGTCGTAGTCCTTGAGCGTGGTGGGGTGAGATGCGCGACTCCAGGCGACGAGGAGGTCGTGGGCGGTCCGGGCGTAGCGGATGTCGTCGCTCAGGATGTAGGCGATAGCGAGGTTGCGAGCGGCGCGGCTGTCCTCGTCCAGCTTGAGGAACGCCGAGTGGACGTCGGCGCCACCGGTGAAGGGGCCGGGATCCACATCCGGGGCCTTGCCGAGGTCGGGGTCGGCGTACCGCTGGAGAAAGGCTGTCCAGGCAGAGGCCCACGGTTCCTCTCCGGCGGTGATGCGCGCGCGGATCTCGCCGACCTCCTCGCTCGTGAGCACGAGGTTGGGTCCGGCTGCCGGTGTGGGCGAGGGGCCTGAGCCGCCGGAGGACGCGGGCGGGCTCGGCGACGACGCGCGGGGGGCGGGGCCACCGCCGTCCGCGCCGCACGCAGACAAAGACGACGCCGCGGCGATGCTGCTCAGCATGGCCGCGGCGACCATGAGGATCGCAAGGGCGCGTGGGGGGCTCGACGGCATGCGCCGAGTGTACCCACTTCCGGCAGGCGGCTCGCCCGGCCGCGGCTTACGGCTGCGTCAGCGTGGTGGGACCCAGGTACTGCGACTCGTAGAACTGCGCCCGCGGGAATTGACCGCCGTTGACGTCATCCAGGAACTGCTGCTCGCCGTAGATGTGCGCCGCGGACTGGATCCGCGAGAGGTGGAGATCCCAGTGGACGAGGTCGTTGGGCGCCGGCGAGCCGACAGCTCCGGGTCCGGAGAACTTCGACAGGTAGGCCCAGGAGTCGTGGAGCTCATTACGCATGACGGTCGTGCCTCGTCCGATGTTGGCCGTCATCTGGTAGAGCATGCTGGCGAGACGCACGTTGTAGCTCATGTAGTCCACACAGCCACCCCGACTGGCGTTGTCGTAGTAACCGGCCTTCATGATCATGACCTGGGGGGTCGGGCCGGCAGTGCGCCCGTCGCCGTCGTTGTCCGGATTCGTCGCCGCGTGCAGGATGGCCGGCACGTCGAGCGTGTACGCGGCGTCGAACAGCGTGGAGATGCTCGCTGTGTCGCCGCTCACGATTGCCGCTGCGAGCCACGCGGCCGCGGGGGAGGCGGCCGTGTCGCGCCCCATGTAGAAGTCCGTCTGGTCATAGGTCAGCGTCGATCCCGGCCAGTCGTACACGCTGCGACCCGAATGCGTGAACCAGTAGTCCTTGGCGAAGTTGTCCTGATACCCTTCCATGACGGAGGCCCATGTGCGGAACCACGCTTGGACCACCGCGTGGTCGGCGGTCGTGTAGGCGCCGGCGTCCCGCGTGAGGTCGTAGGCCAAGGCGAATGAGAACGCGCCGTACGACTGGTGGTAGCCGCCCTGGTAGTCGCCGGTGAAGGTGTACGAAGCGGGATGGTTCCGCGCCGCCCAGCTCACCACGAAGTCCCTTGCCTTGGCTGCGTAACTTGAGGACCCCGTCGCAGCGTAGGCCACAGCGAGGTTCCGCGCGTGACGCGAGTCAGTGTCGAGCAGGGTGTAGCTGAACGCGTTCGTCGGGCCGACGTCGACAGTGGGTGTCGCCGCCTGGGCAGCCTTGACCTTGCCGTCGCGGAAGAACTGCCAGGCGCCGGCGTACGGCTGCTCGCCCGCGGCGACGCGCTGGCGAAGCAGCGCGACGTCGGATGCCGTCAGGATCAACATCGGAGACGCCGTGGGTATGACGGTTGCCGATGGAGACGGCGTCGGCGTCGGTGCCGTACTGGGAGTGGCCGTCGGGACGGCGGTAGGAGTAGCCGTCGGGGTCGCTGTAGGAGTCGCCGTCGGCCGTCGGTGTCGGAGTCGCCGTCGCCGTCGGTGTTGCCGTCGGTGTCGGAGTCGCCGTCGGGGCCGCCGTGGGAGTCGGTGTCGGAGTCGCCGTCGGGGCCGCCGTGGGAGTCGGTGTCGGAGTCGCCGTCGGGGCTGCCGTGGGAGTCGGTGTCGGAGTCGCCGTCGGAGTCGCCGTCGGGGCCGCCGTCGGAGTCGCCGTGGGAGTCGCCGTCGGGGCCGCCGTAGGAGTCGCCGTCGGAGTCGTGGTCGGCGTCGGAGTCGTCGTGGGGGTCTTGGGACGCCGCTTCCCGCGGCGCAGGTCGGCTCGCCGGTGTGTCAGCTTCACCACTCTGTAGCGCACACCGCGGATCCTGATGACATGCTGGCCGCGATGGAGCCTGACTCGGAAGTGCGGCGAAGAGTGCTTGATGACCACATACTTCGCGGAGCGTCCCACGACAGGACACCTCAGCACGCGCGTGGACGATCGCGCGAACGCGGGGGCCGCGGTGGTGGAGAGGAGGATGACGATGAAGGTGAGCAGGAGGATCCCTGCTGCTGCCCTTGTCCGACCTGCCACAGTGACTCCTTGGTTCGGAAGAAGAGCGCGCCGTGCCGAGGTGTAGAGGTGGCTGGTGTTGGGTGTCGCACCGGCGCAGCTCGCCGTACATCCGCTCTGCGAGCCGATCATTCTTGTTGCTCGATACTGGAGTCGGTACTGGGCGTGGATACTTGAGGGCACCGAGCGCGTCTAGACGGTTATCTGTTGCCAGACAAGGCTACGGACGCCTGCGCTTTCGATATCGGCCTCGCGGCCGATACAATCGAGCGGGACGGGCGGGCAAGTCAGGTGCGCCGCGGCCTCAATGGTCAAAGGGCGTTCTTGCCGATCCTTCTGGAGGGAGCATGGAGGCAGCGGATCCCGGCCGACGCGGGCTAACGAGCACGCCGGTCCGGCGCATGGTCCGCGCCGCGCGCCCCGCGACCGCGGCCGAATGGCAGCACGCGTGGCGTTCGTGCCCGTACGCCACGTGCTTCCAGTCCCCGACCTGGGCGGAGGACTGGTCCCGCTACTCGGGCGGATGGCTACGCCCCGCGCCGCTCCTGGTGACCCTGTCGGATGGGATGCGGGTGGTGATCCCGCTCACGCGTCAGCGACGCCATCGCGGGCTTGCCAATCGTCGTGTCCTCTCGCCGGCCGGCACCTACGGCGGCTGGCTGGCCGCGGAAGGGCTGCCGAAGACACAGGCTGAGGCGTTGCTCTCGTGGATCCTGCGCGCTCGGGCTTCGCTGTGGTGGCGGGTCAACCCCTTTGACCCCTGCGCCGCCGTCCTCGAGGCAGTCGCCGATGAGCCCGATGCCACGCATGTCCTGCGTCTCTCAAGCGGGCCGGAGGCGGCGTTCGCACGCGCCTCGCGCGGACACCGCTCCGCGCTGCGCAAGGCGCGCCGCAGCGGTCTCACTGTGCGCAGGGCGGACAGCGCCGACGACTGGGCGCGCTACTACAGCGTCTACGAGAGCTCACTGGCCCGCTGGGGTGCTGGGGCGACGTCGTGCTACGGCGCCGGCCTCTTTGAGATACTGCGCCGGCGCGGCAGGCCGGACATCGATCTGTGGCTCGTCGAGCTTGATGATGCGCTCGTAGTGGCGGGCGGTCTGTGTGTGTATGGGCCGCGGCACGCGGCGTACTGGCACGGCGCTGCCCTGGCCGAGTTCTTCGAGTTCCGCCCGGCGAATCTGCTCATGCACGAACTCGTGGCGGACGCGTGCGCGCGTGGTCTCGAGTGGTTCGACCTCAACCCGAGCGGTGGACACGAGGGCGTAGATATCTTCAAGCGGCGCGTCGGCGCTGAGAGACTCGCATGCCCGATCATCAAACGTGAACGGGCAAGGGACCTGTTCCTCGATCGGCTGCTGAAGGCACGTGAGGAGGCACCGGTTGCCGACGCCTGACGGCGGGTCTCTCCGACACAGCGCGGTGCGCGGCGTCAAATGGACCACGCTCTCCACCGTGGTCGTGACGGTCGTGGGCCTGGTCCAGCTGGCCATTCTGACGCGCCTGCTCACCAAGACGGATTTCGGACTCATGGCGATGATCGCCACGGTGGTCGGTTTCGCCCAGGTCTATGCGGACGTGGGCTTCTCCAACGCCATCATCTACCGGCAGGATGCGACGCCGCGACAGCTCTCGTCGCTGTACTGGATGAACATCATCGTGAGCGTCTCACTTGGCGCACTGGTGGCTCTGGCGGCCCCGCTGATCGCGTCGTTCTTCGGGGAGCCGTCGCTCGTTCCGCCGCTGCGGCTCATCTGCCTCTCGTTCGTCATCATGCCGCTGGGCCAGCAGTTCCAGGTGCTGCTCCAGCGCAGTCTCGAGTTCGATCTTCTGGCGCGCCGCGACATCGCCGCGTCGCTGGCCGGTCTTGTCGTGGCGGTAGGCACGGCGGCCGCCGGCCAGGGCGTGTACGCGCTGGTCTGGGGCCAGCTGACGACCGTCTCCGTCAAGTCGTTCACGACCGCGGCTGTCGGCTGGCGTCGCTGGCGACCGAACCTCCACCTGCGCTGGGGAGACCTCCGCGGATTCGTGTCGTTCGGTCTGTATCAGGTCGGCGAGCGCAGCATCTACTACTGGGCCGCCAACATCGACTACCTGCTGATCGGCCGGTTTCTCGGTCCCGAGCAGCTCGGCGTCTACGCAGTCGCCTACAATCTGGTCGTCATGCCTGTCAGCAAGTTGAATCCTGTGCTGTCCAAGGTCGCCTTCCCGGTCTTCGCCAAGAGGCAGGCCGACGCGGAGGCGCTACGTCGTGGCTTCGGCGAGCTGGTGGAACTCGTTGCCGTCGTGACCTTCCCCCTCCTGGTGGGCCTCGGCGTGACCGCGTCGATCGCCGTCCCGGTCTTGTTCGGGCCGGAGTGGCAGCCGGCCGTCGTGCTCGTGCAGATCATGGTGGCCATGGGGATCCTCAAGTGCCTGAGCAATCCGCTGGGGTCGGTGCTGTTGGCCAAGGGGAGGGCCGATGTCGGCTTCTGGCTCAACGTCGTCGCGACCGCCGTCACGATCCCCGTGCTCTGGGCGGTCGTGGAGCGCGGCACAGAAGCGGTCGCCTGGGCGCACACTGCACTGAACCTCGCCTTCTTCTTCGTGGAGTTGCTCCTCATCAAGCGCATCGTGGGGATGGGCGTGGGCCGGTACCTGAGGCGGCTGGCGAGGCCGTCGCTGGCGACGGCCGTCATGGGGGTCGTGGTGGCGCTGGCGATGCTGCTGTCCATGGGGAGTCTCTCCGGACCCCGCGGAACTCGTCGTCCTCGTCGCGATCGGCGTGGCCGTCTACGTGCTGACCTGGCTCGTGATGGCGCGCGACTACATGGTCGGGCTGGTGCGGCTGTTCGTCCGGCGGACGCCGGAGGCCCCCTCATGACGGGCCTCTTTGGCATGACCTGCGGCGCCGGTCGCGCGGCGGGCGAGGGTGCCGTCGCGCGGATGGCGGCGCACCTGACGCACCCGCAGTGGGGTGTACCGGAGGCCGTGCTGGCCGACGACGTGGTGGCCGGCACGCGCGTGCACTCCGGGAGGCTCCCGGGCCCGCCGCAGCCGTTCCACGCCGGCGACCTCTCGGTCTGGCTGGACGGCGAGATCGTCCTCACTCCCGAGCTTCGAGCGGCTCCTGCCGTCCGTGGGCGGGTCCGGAGTCGAGACGCTCGCGGCCATCTTCGCGAGCGAGGACCCGGCGAAGGCGCTCCGGGCTGGTGGACGGCGACTTCGCGGGGGCCGTCTACGACCGCCGCACGCAGACCGTCCGGCTCGTCACGGACAGGTTCGGCCTGCGCGCGCTGTACTGGCTCGAGTACGGCGACGACCTCGTGTGGGCGTCCGGCCTGGCCGCGTTGCTCGGCCTCCCGGCCTTCTCCCCACGGATCGACCGGCGCGCCGTGGACGAGATGCTGACGTGCGGCCACCCCATCGGCGAGCGGTCGATGTTCGAGTTAGTGAAGCTGCTGCCGCCCGCCACCGTCCTCACCTGGTCGCGCTCCCGAGGCGTCAGCCTGGAGCGGTACTGGTGGTGGGACATGCTGCGGCCCGCCGGCGTCAGCGGCCTGAACGAAGCCGCCGACGAGCTCGGACGGCGGCTTCGCCAGACCACCGCCGTCCTTGCTCCCGCGGACGAGCGCATCGGCGTGTCGCTCAGCGGAGGCTTGGACTCCCGCGCCCTCGTGGCCTCTGTGCCGCCGCGCGAGCGCCTGCCCGTGCTGACCTTCGGGCGCGAGGGCTGCGTCGACATCGCGATCGCGGCCAAGGTCGCGGCCCTGCGCGGCGCGGAACACCACGTGGTGACGCTGACGCCGAGGAACTGGCTCGCCCCGAGGCTCGCCTCCGTCTGGTTCACCGACGGGCAGTTCAACCTCATGAGCATGCACGGAGTCGAGGCGGCGAATGTCTATCGCCGTATCTGGGACGTGCACCTCGACGGATATGGGGGCGACTTCATCCTCGGGGGCATGTACATGGGGGAGGCGCCGACCTGGGGCCGCTTCGACCGCGCGCTCGTGGCGCGCAGGATGAAGTGCGACCCGGAGTTCCTCGGCGACCTTGCGCCGTGGGACACGCTCGACCGCAGCGACTACTACCTCGTGGAGAACCGGGCCCGGCGCATGAACAACGTCGGGACGCGCATGATGCAGCTGCTGGGGCAGGAGCGGAAGCCGTTCCTGGCGGCCGGACTCGTAGAGTTCGCGTTCGGCGTCCCCGATGAGCTGCGGGCGCAGGGCAGGCTCTATCGCCGCATGCTGGTGCGCACCTTCCCCGAGTACTACCGCCACATCCCCTGGGCGAGTTTGGGCGTTCCGGTGAGCTGGCCGCGAGGGGTCCGGCGTCTGGGCAGGAACATGTACAAGACCAGCCGGCACGACGGACGTATGCGCGCATACGGTCTGCCGGGTACTTACTACGTTGGGTATGCCGATTATGTCGCATGGCTTGCCTCGCCGCCGGCGCTGGCGTTCGTGGACGCGCTGCTGCGCGCCCCGGATGCGCTCTATCCCGAGTACATCGCCAGAGACAGAGCGCTGGGGTGGTGGGACCGCGTGCTGGCCGGCGAGGATCAGACTACCGAGGTCGGGCGGGTGCTGACGTTGGAGATCTGGCTGCAGCAGGTGTACGCAGGGCGCTATCGTCCGGACTCCGAGCTGCCGGAGGAGCTGCAGTGACCGGGCCGGAGCGGCGCCCCGTCCGCAGGGACTTCCTGGTGTTCGGCGCGCCGGCCGTGGGCGACGAGGAGATCGCCGAAGTCGTCGCTTCGCTGCGGAGCGGGTGGCTCGGCACCGGGCCGAAGGTCGCCCGCTTCGAGGTCGACTTCGCGGCCTACGTCCGGGCGGCGCACGCCGTCGCCGTCAGCTCGTGCACGGCGGCCCTCCATCTCTCGATGCTCGCCCTGGGCGTGGGGCCGGGCGACGAGGTCGTCACGACGGCGCTTACCTTCGCCGCGACGGTCAACGCGATCATCCACGCCGGCGCCACGCCCGTGCTCGCGGACGTCGATCCCGCGACCATGAACATCGACGCTGACGCCGCCAGCGAGGCGGTCACGCCGCGCACGCGGGCCATCGTCCCGGTGCACTTCGCCGGCAGACCCTGCGACATGGACGCGCTCTCAGCGCTGCGTCGCGAACACGGTCTCGGCCTCATCGAGGACTGCGCGCACGCCATCGAGACCGAGTATCACGGCCGTCACGCCGGGACCTTCGGGGACTTCGGCTGCTTCAGCTTCTACGTGACGAAGAATGTGGTCACCGGTGAAGGCGGCATGGTGCTGGCGAGCAGGGAGGAGGACGCGGCCCGCATCAAGACCCTGGCGCTCCACGGCATGAGCAAGGACGCCTGGAAGCGCTTCTCGGACGAGGGCTACAAGCACTACTTCGTCACAGAATGCGGCTACAAGTACAACATGACCGACCTGCAGGCGGCGCTCGGCATCCACCAGCTCGAGCGCGTCGAGCGCAACTGGCTGCGTCGCGAGGCCGTGTGGCGTCGCTACCAGGAGGCGTTCGAGGATCTGCCGGTTGGGCTCCCCGCGCCCCCCGAACCCGACACCAGGCACGCCTACCACCTGTACACGATCCTGGTCGACGAGGAGCGCTGCGGCGTGGCGCGCGACGACCTGCTCGACGGTCTCACGGAGCGCAACATCGGCGCCGGGGTGCACTACCTCTCCATCCCGGAGCATCCCTACTACCGCGAGCACTTCGGCTGGCGCCCCCAGGACTACCCGGTCGCCGAGCGCATCGGGCGGCAGACGGTCAGCCTGCCGCTGTCACCGGCGCTGGAGGACCGGGACGTCGACGACGTGATCGCGGCCGTGCGGGAAGTGCTCGAGAAGTGATCGACCTCCGTGTGGCCCATTCCTTCGACGTGTGGCTGCCGTCCACCATGACGTGGGCGGCGACCCAGGTCCGCGCTGCCCGCGTGGACGAGGCGATCGTCCTGGCGGAGTCGACGGCCAACCTCGACCAGTTTCCCTTCTCCCCGCTGTACACGATGGGGGGCGTGGACGGCGCGGTCGTGCGGGCGTCGAAGCGTGCTCGCATGCGCCTCTACCCGCGCTCCTACGCGCGTGCGCTCAAGCATCACCGGCCGCAGATCCTGCACTCGCACTTCGGGTATCGCGGCTGGGCGGACCTGCCGCTGGCCCGGCGCCACCGGCTGGCACACGTCGTGACCTTCTACGGGCACGACGTGACGATGTATCCGCGGACCTGGCCCGTATGGCGCCGCCGCTATGCAGAGCTGTTCGCGGCCGCCGACCTGATCCTCTGCGAGGGTCCGTTCATGGCGTCGACGGTCGCGGGCCTCGGCTGCCCCGAGGCGAAGCTGCAGGTCCAGCGTCTCGGTGTGGACCTGGACCGCATCCCCTGCCGGCCGCGAGCCTTGAAGTCCGGAGAGCCGGCGCGCGTGCTCATCGCGGGAGCCTTTCGCGAGAAGAAGGGCATCCCCGCCGCACTGGAGGCGGTGGCGGCGGCCCGGGACCGCGGCGCCGACCTTCGCGTGACCCTGGTCGGCGCCTCGAGCGGCAGCGCCGGCGAGGAGACCGAGCGCCGGCGCATCGAGGACGTCGTGCGCCGTCGCCGGCTCGACGAGATCGTCACCTTCACGGGCATGATCCCGTACGAGCGGCTGCTGGACGCGATGTCGCGCCACCACGTCTTTCTCTCCCCCAGCCGGGAGGCGGCCGACGGCGACAGCGAAGGCGGCGCCCCGGTCACGATCATCGAGGCCGCGGCCGGCGGGATGCCGGTGGTGAGCACCACGCACTGCGACATCCCTCAGGCGGTGGACGACGGGCTGACGGGGATGCTCGCGCCCGAGGACGACCAGGAGGCGCTGAACGAGTGCCTGTGGGCGATGCTCGACGACCCCGATCGCTGGCCGGCTATGGGCGCCGCCGCCGGGCGACTGGCGCGGGAGCGGTTCGACATGCGCCGCTGCGCGGCGCAGCTCACCGACCGCTATCGCAGCCTGCTCGCGGGCGGCTAGGAGGAGTAGTACTCGCCGTAGTGGCTGTACCGGCCCTTGCCGCGGCGTGGCGTGCCGGTGACGACGATGCCCAGGGCGCGCGTGGGCGCCTGCGCGAAGAAGCCCTCGACGCTCTTGACCGTGTCCGCCGTGGTCTCTCCGAGCTTGAGGACGACGACCATGCCGTCCACAGAGGGCGCCATGGCCGCCGTGTCGCCCACGGCGAACATGGGCGGAGCGTCGACGAGGACGTAGTCCACCTCGGTGGCCAGCTCGCTGAGGACCGCGGCGAACTGCGGCGAGCCCACCATCTCGCCGGGGTTGGGCGGGAGTGGCCCGGACGGGAGGAGGAGCAGTTCGAGCTCGTCGCGCGGCGCGGTACGCACGACTCCCGAGCGGTCGCTCGTGCTGAGCGTGGTGACCGCGAGCGGGGTGTCGGCGTTGAAGTGCAGGGTCTGAAGGGCGTCCGAGAGGGGCGCGATCCGGGAGATCACGCTCGTGACGCCGCGTGCGCTCGATGTCTTGAAGAAACGATGCAGCGACGGCCGGCGGAGGTCCCCCTCGACGACGGCGACACGCTTGTCCGCGCGCAGCAGCGAGATGGCCAAGTTGACGATAGTCGTGGACTTGCCCTGCGACGGTTGAGGACTCGTGACCAGGATGACCTTGAGCTGGTTGTCGAAGTTCATGAACTCGAGGTTCGTGCGCAGGAAGCGGTAGGCCTCGGCGTCTGGACTGCGCGGGTCGTCGAGGACCGCGACCCTGACTGCAGCGCGGTCCTGGCGCCGGTACTCGGGTACGGCGGCGATGAGCGGCACCTTGCACAGGTCGGCGATCTCCTCGGCGCTGTGGAGCTTGTTGTCGATGGAATCGCGCACGAACGCCAGGCCCACGCCGAGCACGAGACCCGCGACGAAGGCGAGGACTCCGTTGCGCACCGGCTTGGGGCTGGAGGGCGAGCTCGGCGGTTGAGCTGCCTCACCGATCGTGAGGCCGCCGCTGACCAGCGGCTTGAGGACCTCCAGTTGCGTGCGGCGCTCGATGAGAGCCGTCCGCGTGACGCTGTCGGTCGCGGAGTCGTCGATCTGTCCGTTCAGGAGGACGATCGCCTCGTCGAGCGACTTCTGCAGCGTCTTCTGTCTCCAGGTCACGAAGGCCGCGGCCGTCGCATTGGCGAGAGCCGCGGCTCCCTCGGGGTCGGGGCGCACGGCCGTGATGCTGATGATGTCGGTGTTGGGGTCCGCCTCGGCCGAGACGTCCGCCATCAGGCTCGCCGGCGGTTCCTCCCAGCCTAGCTCCTGCCGGGCGGCCGCCACGATCTCCGGAGTCACCGCGAGGCTGGCCAGTGTCTGCAGCTCGCGCTCGTCGGGCTTGGCGAGGTCGATGGACGTGCCGACCGCGACGCTGACGGACGGGGACTGCGACTGAGCCATGACCCGTGCCGTAGCCGAGTAAAGCGTCGGCTGGAGCAGACTGACGACCACCACGATGGCGGTGACGACGACGACCGTCTCGATGATCAGCCACTTGCGCCGCCAGAGGATCTGGGCGTAGGTGCGCAGGCTGGCGGTCGACTCGCTCTGATCGGTCAAGGAGGTCGCCTTTCGCTGATGGCGGGACGTCTCGCAGAGTATATCGCAGGGCCTTCGTCGGCTCGGGCGCCGTGGCATTCGCGTGTCGCGGCAGTAAGAAGTGTAGCCACTGCAGGCAACACGGCCGATAGCATGGTAGTCGTCGTATGCATGTTGTAAGCTGGGCGTCCTCGCAGGGGGGCACCGGTTCGGCGGGTCCTGCGTGAACGCGGTTCATGATGCCGCGGTCCGGGTAGTGCCCCATTGCGGACGGCGGCTCTTGCGAGCCTTGAGGGAGGGGCTGGGCCAGGTGGCACTGCGAGCTGACGAGACCCCCGCTCATTTGAGCGCTACCCCACTAGTAGACATGGGTGGGGGAGCCTTCGAAGAGAGAGCTGCGCGCGTCGCCGCCGCAGCGCGGCCCGGGCCGGCTCGCGGACGCGCAGGGCGTCCAAGCTGCGCGTCGTCGCGACCGTGTCCGCAGACGCGGTGGCGCTGCTCGCGGCGTCGGTGCTCGCGGTCTGGATCGTCGCGACGTTCGACGGCGTCCCGCTGCTCCGGCAACTGCAGGGTCCATTCGAGAGCAACGCGCCGGTCGGCGTGCTGGTCTTCGCCCTGCTGACGCCCTACTGGCTCGCGGCGCTGTGGGCCTTCGGCCTCTACCGCGAGCCAGGGCGCAGCATCGGCGGGTACAACCTCGGCGAAGGGATGGCCGGCCTCACCGCGCTGACCTCCTCGAGCTGGCTGCTGCTCATCGCCTTGGTGCTCGCGTTCGGCGGTCATGCACCCGTCGTCCCGCTGATCGCCTTCTGGTCCATCGCCATCGTGGCCGTGCCGCTCGCCCGCTGGATCGGCCGGACGAGCATCTGGGCGCGGCCGTCCTTCCAGGAGCGCGTGATCATCATCGGCGCCGGCGAGGTCGGCCACACCGTGGCCGCCAAGATCGCCGGCCACCCCGAGTACCGCATCGACCTCGTCGGCTACCTCGACGACGGCGAGCCGCGGCACAACGGCCGCGAGGGCCCGCCGCTGCCGGTGATCGGCGCGCTCGGCGACCTCGACGCGATCGTCGCCGGGCAGCAGCGTCGACCGCGTCATCGTCGCCTTCTCGCGCGCGCGCCACAACGACTTCCTGCGCATCGTGCGCGCCTGCGCCGACAGCGGCGTGCGCGTCAACATCGTGCCGCGCCTCTTCGAGGTCGTGAGCTCGCGGGCGCTGGTCGACGACGTCGAGGGCATCCCCCTGCTCGACGTCGCCCACGTCGAGCTCAGCCGCTTCAACATGGCCGTCAAGCGCGCCTTCGACCTCGTCGGTCGGCGGGCCTGCTCTGCCTCCCGGTGCTGCCGTTCATGGGCATCGTCGCGCTCGTCATCAAGCTCGACTCGCGCGGCCCGGTGTTCTTCCGCCAGGAGCGCATGGGCCGCGGCGGTAAGCCCTTCCACATCTTCAAGTTCCGCACCATGCACGTCGGCGCCGACGAGCAGCGCCTCGAGCTCGCCGAGACGAGGAACGACTACGACGGCCCGATGTTCAAGCTCCAGGCAGACCCGCGCATCACCCGCGTCGGCGGCGCGCTGCGCCGCTGGAGCATCGACGAGCTGCCGCAGATCCTCAACGTGATGCGCGGCGAGATGAGCCTCGTCGGCCCGCGGCCGCTCTGGACCGAGGAGGCCAAGCAGTGCCGCGGCTGGACGCAGAAGCGCCTCGACATCACCCCCGGCATCACCGGCCTCTGGCAGGTGCTCGGGCGCTCCAACATCCCCTTCGACGAGATGGTCAAGCTCGACTACATGTACGTCACCGGCTGGAGCCTGAGCTGGGACATCAAGCTGCTGCTGCAGACGGTGCCGGCGGTGCTCAACAAACGCGGCGCGTACTGATCGACTGCTGATCCCGTTCGGCCGCGGACCGAACTGCTAGCGCTCCTTCAGCTCCCGGACCCACTCCCACTCCGCCGAAAGCCCGTCCCTCAGCCCGACGCTCGGCGCGTAGTCCAGCAACTCCCGCGCGCGGCTCAGGTCGGCCCACGTGTCCCGGGCGTCACCGGGCTCAGAGCCCTTCATCTGCAGTTGGGGAGTGCAGCCTGTGACCGCCGCAAGCTCCTCAATGGCCTCGAGCAGGGTGACGCGATGCCCGCCGCCGACGTTGATGACGCTGCCCGAAGGCGCCTCCGGGTGCGCGCGCCAAGGCGTCGACGATGTCTCGAACGAAGGTGAAGTCCCGCGTCTGCCGACCGCTGCCGTAGATGTCGATCCACTCGTCCCGAAGCATGGCGCGAATGAACTTGTTGAACGCCATGTCGGGCCGCTGCCGCGGCCCGAAGACGGTGAAGAAGCGCAGGGCCACCGTGTGGAGGCCATGAGCCTTGGCGTAGAGGCCGCAGAGGTGCTCGCCGGCCAGTTTCGTCACTCCGTAGGGGGACACCGGCTGACACACCGCGTCCTCTCGCAGCGGCATCACGGGGCAGTCTCCGTACACCGACGAGGACGAGGCATAGACGACTGCTCTGGGGTTCCCGCCCACGCAGGCCTCGAGCACTGCCTGCGTCGCCAGCACGTTGTTGTCCGTGTACGAGCGGAAGCTGCCGCCCCAACTAGCCCGGACGCCGGCCTGGGCGGCCAGGTGGTACACGCATCCGGCCTGTCGGAACACGGTGGTCAAGTCATTGTTGGGGTGAAGGAGGTCGAGCAGGTCTCTCTCAAGGAGCGTGAAGCGCGGATCGCCGAGCGCGCCGACGAGGTTCGCCCTCTTCAGGGCAGGATCGTAGTAGTCGGTGAAGTTGTCGACCCCGACGACCCGCTGACCGTCATTCAGCAGGCGGTCGACGAGACTCGAGCCGATGAAGCCGGCCGCTCCAGTCACGACGATGTAGTCCATTGACTCCTCGCCTTCTGGCGCGTAAGGATCTACTCTCGCGTCCGGCTCGTAGACCTCGCGGTTGATAATAGCTGATATATCTTGGTTTTCAACGAAAGCTCGGTCGATCATGATCGCATGCGGGAATAATGTATTGATTTGATGACGTAATTTTTCAACCTGCCCAAGTCCTGATCAGGTTAAAGCCATCGATATATGGGGTCAATACCTGTGCTGCAGATGGATCTTTCGAGAGAACCAGGACTATTCGCCTTTCTTCAGCCTTTGCCTTCATATCCTTCCAGTATTGTTCTTCCCGTTCACGAGAAACCATGATGGGATTCTCTTTGCCCGGCGAGGCAGGCAATGAGAAATAAAAGCGCGAACCATGCCCGACCTCACTTTCAACCCACATTTTCCCACCATGTAATTCGATAAATCGCCGGCTGATAGCCAACCCGAGGCCAGCCCCTTCTCTTTTTCTCCAGCTTTCCGACTTGATTTGGCTGAATTCCTCAAAGAGCCGAACTATATTTTCTTCTGGAATTCCCATGCCTGTGTCCTCGACACAAACGATGAGCGATTCGTCTTCCTTCTTTAGCCTTACTGTCATCGATCCTTGATCGGTGAAACGCAGGCTATTATTGACCAGATCTAATAACACCTGCCGGATTTCTGTCCGGTCCACATACACGAGTGGTAAGTCTGGTTCAATATCGGTCTTATAATCGATTCCTTTCGCCATAAAAGCCCGGTGTACCATTTGCCCCATCTCTTGGACGATCTGAGCCAGGCTGATCCACTCTTTAACCAGGCTCATCTGCAAGTGGTCGATTTGGCCCAAGTCCAAAACATCATTAACCAGGCGAATCAAATGCTGGCTGCTTAGTAAATTTCTTTGATATCTTCATAAAGGCCTGCCGGCCACCGGCTTAAGGGTGCATATGTGGCAGGTTTCGTGACCATGATTTCGGAAAAACCAATGATGAAATTCAATGGCGACCGCAGTTCATGTGAAATAGCCAACGCGAACCTGTTCCGAGCATTTTTGGCTTCCTCAGCATCCGAGCGAGCCAGGACGAGCATATGGTTGGCACGTTCCAGGCGGATGTTGGCATTGTCCAGTTCTTTGACCACTCTGGCCAATTCACCGCGATGGCTGACGAGCTTCTTCGATATTTCTCTGAGCCTCATGCAGACTGTAAACAGACCATTCTGTTACGGTTAATAGTGAACGAGTAGAGATCCAGCCCAATAACCCACATATTGCCCCACCTGATCCAATAATGATGGCAAACATTGGTTTTGGTTCGATAGCCACTAATCCATGATAAAGCCCCCAGGTGCCCGCAAGAATGAAAACAAGCATACCTGCAGCAGCCTGCCAACCCAGAGTCACCGCAGCAGACATCGGTAAAATAAAGTAAAAGAAGGCCAGTTCAGGGGCGTTGAAGAGGTAGACCATGAGAGTGATCACGCCAAAAAGCCCAAATTGCCAGATCAATTGGGCTGTCACGTAGTGACGTGGTAGAACCCAAAGCGCCAACCAACAGAGAATCAGGAATGCTGGAGCTGCTATCCATATCTTGACGGCAATCTGTTCAGGCCAAACCACCGTTGCCAGGATGGCAAGGATAAAAACAGATGCCGTGCCGTAGATCAACGCCCGGGTTGTGGATTGCAGCAGCTCGTTGGCTGAATCTTTGAGCGTTTCATCATTCTGGGTGATAAAGTCAAGTGTATTCCACATGGATACATTATAAGTTATTGGATATTTGAAAAGAAATGACTGAGAAAGGAGAATAATAAATTAGTCGAGGTGGACCAGATTATTAAGAGGTTAAATTGTCTTCATTTGTAAAATTTCCGAACTTCCTTATCGGGAATTTGGAATGCAGTTGCGCTAAATGGGAATTTCATATATATAATCGATGATATATCCTCTTTCGATTTTTATCTTCGTAACAATCCTTCTTAGATCAGACTTATTCGTCCCGATCCCATTCCCTATATCAGATATTTCTCATCCATGAGATTCGTCCAATCGAGGAGGATGTTAATACTCCACCACTTCGAATTATCCGATTCAGGTCTATTCGGTTATGTGGCGGACTTAGCAGAAACCGTAACCAGGAATATGATCACTGCCTTCTCGATCATTATTGGGTTGGTTGGGATGATTTGGGTGCTTAGCCGGTCAGGTGATATTCCATTCAACCTCTGTCCCCGCTGCGATCTCCGCCTTATATTTGAAGCATCATAGCCAATAAAATAATCGAGAAGGATCTTTCTCCCTCGTGGAAATCATCTGGTTTCTGGTGAATTTATCCTTTGGCGCTTTTGTCCATTTCATCCTCAAAGCTCCAGAGATCTTGCTGT
>CAVPXA010000018.1:0-159660 GCA_963709635.1 uncultured Thermoleophilia bacterium | reverse complement strand
TTCACAGGACCCTGTGCAGAATGTGGATAAGTCGCTTTTGTCATGCTCTCAGGCTCACGATTGCCGTGGATAAGACGTTGACGACACTTTGCTCACTTGACACCGCCGTTTCGGCCGACTCACCCCATGGAATCCCCGTTTTGCAGCGAAATCATCCCCGACCCCCAAGATGAACATGGGGTTGACAGACGGCGTGGAAGTAGGTTCGGACGCCCCTCAGGGGGTCCTCCCTCTCCCGGCCTCCTGAAACCCCTCTTTCCACAACAGCCGCAAAGTGGACACTTTTTGGTGGTGGCCGGGCGGCTCTTTCCACATATCTTGAACATCCTGTGGATAACTCTGCTCTTTCGCCTGCAAATACCCCCGTTTCGTGGGGCCCCATGGAGGGTGGAGGAGCGCCCTGCTATACTTGGCGCCCCTATGGACTCGTTCCTCGACAGGCTGCTCGCAGACGACAGGGACGCCGCGCGTCGTCCCGTGGACCAGCCCGCGCTCTCACCGTCGGCGCCGGACTCTGCCGAGAGGACCCCCCCGAAGCCACTCGACGGCCCACTCCCGGAGACCCCTCTCGGCCCGGCGGCGCCGCGCATCGCCATCTACGACACCCTCACGAGCCCCCCGCGCGTCATCGCCGTCGAGGAGAAGGACCTGCCGGCCCTCATCGCCTCCCTCGCGGAGAAGACCTACCACTACTGCCGCGAGCAGGGCGGCCAGGTCCCGTACTCCGTCCTCCAGGAGTTGATCGAGACCTCCTGCACGCGTACTTCCGAGACGTCGTCATCACCATCCTCGACAACGGCCAGACCATCAGGATCTCCGACCATGGGCCGGGTGTGGACGACAAGGACCGTGCGTTCCTGCCCGGGTTCACCACCGCGACCGCCGATCAGCGGCACATCATCCGCGGCGTGGGTTCCGGCCTGCCCCTCGCGCGCGAGTCGCTCCAATTCCTGCGCGGGATCCTCACGGTAGAGGACAACCTGGGCGGCGGGGCGGTCTTCACCATCAAGATGCCCAGCGCACCGCAGCCCGCCGCCACCGTTCCCGGCGTGCCGGCGGTCAAGCTCACCAATCGCCAGACGAAGGTGCTGGTCCTGCTGATGGAACTGGGCTCGGCCGGCCCCACGCAGGTGGGCAAGGAGCTCGGTTTCGCGCCGGCCACGGCGTTCCGCGAACTCGCTGTACTGCAGGAAATGGGGTTGATACACTCGCTGGACGGCGGCAAGCGTGCCTTGCGCGAGGAGGGTCTTCGCCTCCTCGAGAGCATCCTCTGACCGACGTTCACTGCTGATCCTCCGGCGGGCTGCCGCGTCCCCGGAGCCGAGCCGATGGGGCGACCACGGACGACGAGCTCACACGCATCTGGGACGAGGCCGAGGAGCATCTTCAAGGCCGCCTGAGCGAGGCCGCCTTCCAGTTCTGGTTCGAGCGCACCGTCCCCCTCGGCCTGGAAGACGGGGCGTTCGTCATCGGGGTCCCCAACGACTTCGCCCGTGAGTGGATCGACCGCCGGCTCGCCGGTCAGGTCGCCGAGGCGCTCGCCGAGGTCCTCGGCGACTCCATAGAGGTCCGGGTCGTGGTCGACGCTCGCGCTTCGGAGTTGCCCGAGAGGGCGGCGGACGCGGAGGCTCCGGCTCCTCTAGAGGAACCCGCTCCCAGCGCCGCGCGCAGGAGTCCAGGCAAGACGGCGCGGCGGAGAAGGGCAGCGACCGGCCTCAACCCGCGGTACGTCTTCGACCGCTTCGTCACCGGCCCCAACAACGAGTACGCGACCGCCGTCGCCCACAGTGTCGCCGACTCGCCCGCGACGGCGTACAACCCGGTCTTCATCTACGCCGGCACCGGGCTCGGCAAGACCCACCTCACCCAGGCTATCGCCCACGCCGCCCTGGAACAGCACCCCGACCTCAACGTCCGCTACGTCACGTGCGAGCGCTTCACCGACGACTTCATCAACGCCGTCACCGACAAGGGCCGCGTCGAGGGGTTCAAGCAGACGTACCGCGACAACGACGTGCTCATCGTCGACGACGTCCAGTTCCTCGCCGACAAGCAGCAGACGCAGGTCGAGTTCTTCCACACGTTCAACGCGCTCTACGAGGCGGGCAAGCAGATCGTGATCACCAGCGACCGGCCGCCGCGCGAGTTGGAAGAGCTTGAGGATCGGCTGCGGTCCCGCTTCGGTCAGGGTGTCGTCGTCGACATCAGCCGCCCCGACCTCGAGACGCGCATCGCCATCTTGCGCAAGCAGGTCAAGTGGGAGGGCTATCAGATCGCCGAGCCCGAGGCGCTCGAGTGGATCGCCCAGAAGGTGACCTCCAACATCCGCGAGCTCTACGGTGCGCTCACGCGCGCGGTGAGTTTCGCGTCCATCCGCGGCAGCGAGGTCACCCTGGAGATCACCAAAGAGGCGCTCAAGGACATCGTCCCCCGCGTCTACGAGCACCCGGTCACCATCGAGATGGTCCAGAACGAGGTCGCCCGGCAGTTCGGCCTCCATGTTAACGACCTGCGCGGCAACCGTCGCACGCAGGATGTGGCCTACGCCCGTCACATCGCGATGCACCTCTCCCGGGAGCTCACGGAGGCCTCACTCCCGCAGATCGGCGCCAAGTTCGGCGGCCGGCACCACACCACGGTCATGCACGCGGTCGACAAGGTGGAGCGGCAACTCAAGGACGGGCACGACCCCCAGTTGCAGGACCTCGTGGCCCTCATCACCGCCCGGGTCAAGTCCGCGCACTAGACTCTCCACACCCCCTGTGGAAGAGCCCGTTGTCGCCTGTGGACGTTCCCACAAACCGCGTTGAAATCGGCTATGCTTCGCACATCATCGGAGCCGTCGCGGGAGGAGTGCCACGTTCTGCACACACCGTCCACAGCACTGTGCAGACACCATCTGTTCCTGCCGTGCAGCGACAAGACCGTCTCTCCACACCGTCAACAGGGCCTGTGATGACGACGAGGAGTATCTACCTTCTTTAATTATAAGGAGCCGGGATGAAGTTCACGTGTGATCGCTCAGCGCTGGTCGACAAGCTCGGCGTCCTCGCACGCGGCGTCTCCACACGGAGCGCGCTCCCCGTCCTCTCCGGCATCCTGTTGCAGGCCGGCGAGGGCCGGCTCGACCTGTACTCGACCGACATGGAACTCTCCATCAAGGCGAACTTCACGACGGCGGTGGAGACCGAGGGCGAGATCGTCGTCCCGGCGCGGCTCTTCAGCGACGTCATCCGCAACCTGCCGGACGAGGAAGTCCTGGTCGAGGCCGGCGACGCAGCCGTCAAGGTGAGCGCCGGCCGCGCCGCCTTCTCGCTCAACGCCTGGGCCGCCGCCGACTTCCCGCAGACGTCCGCGTTCGACATGACCGGCGCGTTCACGGTCGGCCGCGACCCGTTCGTCGCGACGCTCAACAAAGTCGGCCGCGCCGCCTCACGCGACGAGACCCGGCCGATCCTCACCGGCGTTCTCATGACCATCATGGGCGACACGCTCAAGATGGTGGCCACGGACAGCTACCGTCTGGCCGTCAAGGAGACCAAGCTCGACCACGCGCTCGAGACCGAGGTCCAGGCCATCGTCCCGGTCAAGGCGCTGGGTGAGGTCACCCGGCTGGCTGCAGCGCTCGGCCCGGGAGACATCGAGGTCGCCATCGGTGAGAACCAGGCCGTCTTCAAGCTCAGCGACCCGGCAGGCGATGTGTGGATCGCTTCGCGGCTCATCGAGGGGCAGTTCCCGAACTACAAGCAACTGCTCCCCGAGACCTTCGACCACGAGGTGAGCATCGACCGCGGGCAGCTCATGGCGTCGGCGCGGCGCGTCAGCCTGCTGGCGCAGAAGAACGCGCCTCTTCGCATGGCCTTCGCCGACGACCGCCTCACCATGCGTGCCCTCACACAGGACGTCGGCCAGGCGGAGGAGACGCTGGATGTCGTCTTCTCAGGCGAGCCCTTCGAGATCGGCTTCAACCCCGGCTACCTCATCGAGGGCGTGGATGCGATCGACGATGAGGCGACACTGCTGCGCTTCACCAGCCCCCTGCGTCCCGGTCTCGTCAGCGGTCCCGGCGACGACTTCACGTACCTCATCATGCCGATCCGCCTGAGCAGCTGACGGCTGCCGGCGAGTGATCCCGTCACCGAGACATGGACGACGTCGTCGTCACCGGACCTCTTCCGCTCGGCGCCTTCCTGAAGCTCGCAGGCGCGGCGGGTACCGGCGGTCACGCCAAGGTCATCATCCAATCCGGGGACGTCACCGTGAACGGTGAGGGCGAGACCCGGCGCGGGCGCACACTCCAGGTCGGGGACGTGGTGGGCGTGGGTGGCCGGGAGTACCGCGTGTGGTCGTCACCAGCCTGAGGCTCGTCAACTTCCGCTCGTACTGCGACGCCACCGTGCGCTTCGGGCGAGGACTGAACGTGGTGGTCGGCGAGAACGCGACGGGCAAAACGAATCTCCTCGAGGCCGCGTGGTTCGCGCTCCGCGGCAGTTCCCCCCGGACGCGGCGCGACGAGAAGCTCATCACCTGGGGCGAGCGGTTCGGCCGGGTGGAGTTGGAGATCGAGACACCCGACGGCGGCGCGCACTCCGTGGACGTCGGCTTCGCGCCCGGCCAGGGCAAGCGCGTGCGCTGGGGCGGGCTCGAGGTGACCTCGCTGGATGACTTGCGAGGGCGCAGCCAGGTCTTCATCTTCGTGCCCGAGAGCCTGCTGCTCGTCAAGGGCAGCCCGGCGCGGCGGCGCGCTCATCTGGACGCGTTCGCCGCCGCGCTCGACCCGCAGTATGCGGCCGCAGCCCGCGACCTCCAGGCCGTGCTGCGGCAGCGCAACGCGCAACTGGCGGCCGTGAAGCATGGAGCGGACCCGGCCGCCCTCGACCCCTGGGATGCGCAGTTCGCCCGGGTCGCGGCGGATCTGGGTCGCCGCCGCCGCGACCTCGTCGCCGATCTAGCGCTCGGGTACGCGGAGGTGGCGGCGGCGCTCGCGCCGGCAGGGGAGCGGTTCACCCTTCGCCTGGTGGCGCAACTGGAGACCGTCGGGTACGAGGAGGCCGCGCTCCTGGAGCAGTTGCGGGCGCGCCGGCCGGGGGAGGTCGGCCGCGGCCTCTCCCTGTTCGGCCCACACCGCGACGACCTCAAGTTCCTGGAGGTCGGCGCCGCGGACCGGGACGGTGGGACCGGCGGCGAGCGTGACGCCGTCGCCTCTCCCGAGAAGACAGCATCCCCTTCCCCTCCAGGCGACGGTCCACAGATCGCCGATATCCTCACGATCACCGGTGGACCTGTGTGCGGGCCCGTGGATCTGCCTCGGGGCGGCCGCGACCTGCGGCTCTTCGGGTCACAGGGAGAGCAGCGTGCCGCAGTCCTCGCGCTGCTGCTCGCGGAGCAGCGCCTGGCCGCCGCTCGTACCGGCCAGCAGGGGCCACTCTTCCTCGACGACGTGATGAGTGAGCTGGACGACGCCCGGCGGCGGCTCCTGGTCCGCATGCTGGGGACCGCCGGACAAGCCATCATCACCACGACCAACCGGCACTACTTCACCGACGACGAGCTCGCGAGGGCGACGCTGGTCGAGCTCCCGCTGGACGGCTCGCTGGCGGCCGGCGCCGCGCCGCCGCCCGACGACGAACTGCCTGCGCCGCCCCCGGGACTGGACGCCCTGTGAGCGGTTCGACGGATCTGCCGCGGCGGCTCGGCGACATCATCGGTCCCACACTCGGCAAGCTCGCCGGGAACGACGCGGCGCGCGCGTACGCCGCGTGGGCGCGCGCCGTCGGGGAGCCTGTAGCCCGCGGTACCAGGCCCAAGGCCTTCCGCCGCGGGCAACTCACCGTGGAGTGCGCGTCTTCAGTCTGGGCCAACGAACTGACGTATCTCGGTCCCCAGATCCTGCGCCGCATGGACGACGTCGCGCCGGGCCACCCGGTGGAGCGCTTCCGGTTCGTGGTCGGGCGGCTGCAGGAGCCCGAGCCGGCGCCGGACGAGACACCGCCGGAGGACGCCGCGCCGGGCGCCGAACGGGCATCCGCCCGGGCCGTCGCGCCCGTCGCCGGGCAGGATTCGGGTACTGGGACGGCGAAGGAGAAGCGTCGGCACGGACAGCCCGCGACGGACACGCATGACGCGGCGCGGGCCCAGGCAGAGGGGGTCGACGACGGACGACTCCGGGCGGCCATCGAGGCCGCCCTGCGACGGTCATCGCAGGAGCCTCCCGAGGCTCCCGGTCGCGGCACCCTTCCGGGTTCACAAAAATAGCCGATTAGCGGCGGTTTTGTACCGCCCTCAGGGTCGCCCTGAGGCTCACCTTTTGATATACTCATGCAGGCAGGCACTGCCTGCCCCCCGCTACACTGCCCAGCCCCTCGGCCACTGTGAGGTCGTGTGAAGAAGTCGAACTACGACGCCCGAGATATCCAGGTCCTTGAGGGCCTCGAGCCGGTCCGCGAGCGGCCCGGCATGTACATCGGCTCCACGGGGCCGAGAGGCCTCCATCACCTCGTCTACGAGGTGGTCGACAACTCCGTCGACGAGGCGCTTGCCGGCTACTGCAGCGCCATCACGGTCACCATCAATCCCGACAACTCCATCACCGTTGCCGACAACGGCCGCGGCATCCCCGTCGGGATCATGGAGAAGTACGACAAGCCCGCCGCCACCATCGTCCTCACGATGCTGCACGCCGGCGGCAAGTTCGGCGGCGCCGGCTACAAGGTGTCCGGCGGTCTGCACGGCGTCGGTGTGTCGGTGGTCAACGCGCTCAGCGAGTGGCTTGAGTTGGACATCTACGTGGACGGCTACCACTGGAACCAGCGCTTCGAGCGCGGCGAGCCGGTCACCGAGTTGGTCAAGAGGGAGAAGATCGACAAGGGTGGGCCCACCGGCACCACGGTCTCCTTCCTCGCCGACCCGGACATCTTCGAAGAGGTCGACTACGACTACCGCGTGCTCGCCCAGCGCCTGCGCGAGACGGCGTTCCTCACCAAGGGCCTCAAGATCTCCCTCAACGACGAGCGCGCCGACGGCGAGAGCGTCACCTTCCAGTACGAGGGCGGCATCCGCGACTTCGTGGCCTACATCAACCGCGACAAAGACGCGATCCACCGCAGCATCATCTACCTCGAGAACGAGACCCCCGACGGGTCGGTGGAGATCGCGATGCAGTGGAACTCGTCGTACAACGAGTCCGTCCTCACGTTCGCCAACAACATCAACACCACGGAAGGCGGCTCGCACCTCACCGGCTTCCGCTCCGCGCTCACGCGCACGCTCAACGACTACGCCCGGCAGAAGAACCTCCTCAAGGAGAAGGAGGACAACCTCACCGGCGAGGACATGCGCGAGGGCCTCACGGCGCTCGTCTCGGTCAAGCTCAAGAACCCGCAGTTCGAGGGCCAGACCAAGACCAAGCTAGGCAACACCGAGATCGCCACACTGGTCGCAACGTCGGTCAACGAGAAGCTGGCGGAGTTCCTCGAGGAGAATCCCGGCCGAGGGGCGCCAGATCGTCGAGAAGGCGATCAACGCGGCGCGTGCACGCAGCGCCGCGCGCAAGGCGCGCGACCTCACGCGCCGCAAGGGCCTGCTCGAGGGCAGCACGCTGCCCGGCAAGCTGGCCGACTGCTCCATCAAGGACGCGGCCCTCAGCGAGATCTACCTGGTGGAGGGCGACTCGGCCGGCGGCTCGGCCAAGCAGGCGCGCGACCGCTCGTTCCAGGCGATCCTGCCGCTGCGCGGCAAGATCATCAACGTCGAGAAGGCGCGCATCGACAAGATGCTCCAGAACCAGGAGATCCTCACGATGATCAGCGCCATCGGCGCCGGCATCGGCGAGGAGTTCGACGTCGAGCAGGCGCGCTACCACAAGATCATCATCATGACCGACGCGGACGTCGACGGCTCGCACATCCGCACGCTCATCCTCACCTTCCTCTTCCGGCACATGCGGCCGCTCGTCGACGCAGGCTACGTCTACATCGCCCAGCCGCCGCTCTACCGGCTCAAGCAGGGCAACCAGGAGACCTACATCCACAAGGAGGCGCAACTCGAGGAGATCCTGCTGCGCGGCCGCCTGGAGCAGATCCGTGTCGACAACACCAACACCGAGTTCACGTTCAGCGAGACCAAGTACCAGCGGTTCCTCAAGCTCTTCGGGGAGTACGAAGGCTGGGTCAAGAAGCTCAAGAGCCAGTGGGGCGGCGAGCTCATCGACTGGCTCAAGAACGGCCCGGTGATCGAAGCCGAGATCGCCGACTTCCAGGCGCTTCTCGCGGCGCTCCGCGAGGACATCGACAAGCGCTACGTCATCGATGTCCTCGGCGTGGACGACGAGGAGCAGGTCGCCGACACGCGCCTCGTCGAGCGGCGCACGGGTCTGGCCGCGAACCTCAGGATCCCGTTCGCGGCTCTCTCCGGGCGCGAGTTCCAGTCGCTCAGGCGTGTGCACTCGCGCATCGCCGAGCTCGTGGGTCGCCCGCCGTTCACACTGCATCTCGGCAACCGCAAGGCCGACGCGGCGAGCTACGAGGAGTTGCGCGTGCAGATCGTCGACCTCACCAAAGAGGGCATGCAGTTGCAGCGCTTCAAGGGACTCGGCGAGATGAACCCGGACCAGCTCTGGGAAACCACCATGAACCCCATGACGCGCACGCTCATGCTGGTGTCCATGGAGGACGCCCAGGCGGCGGACGAAGTCTTCACGATGCTGATGGGCGACAAGGTCGAGCCGCGTCGCGAATTCATCGAGAAGAACGCGAAGGAGGTGCGGTTCCTCGATGTCTGATTCTCTGCAGACGCTGGAGGGCAAGATCGAGCCCATCGAGCTCGAAGACGAGATGCGCTCGTCGTTCATCGACTATGCGATGAGCGTGCTCACCGACCGCGCCCTCCCGGACGTGCGCGACGGCCTCAAGCCCAGCCAGCGCCGCATCATGGTCGCGATGAACGACCTCGGCCTAGCCCCCAACAAGCAGCACCGCAAGTGCGCCAAGATCGCCGGCGACACGAGCGGCAACTACCACCCCCACGGCGAGGCAGTCATCTACCCGACGCTCGTGCGCATGGCGCAGGACTTCAACATGCGCTACACGCTCGTCGACGGTCAGGGCAACTTCGGCTCCGTCGAGGGCGACTCCCCGGCCGCCATGCGCTACACCGAGGCGCGCTTCAGCAAGATCGCCGTCGAGATGCTGCGCGACATCGACGCCAACACCGTCGACTGGATGCCCAACTACGACGAGACCCGGCGCGAGCCCAAGGTGCTGCCCAGCCGCATGCCCAACCTCCTGGTCAACGGCGCCGCGGGCATCGCCGTCGGCATGGCGACGAACATCCCGCCGCACAACCTCGGCGAGGTCGTCGACGCCACCCTGCACATGATCGACGACCCCGAGGCGACCGCCGACGACCTCATGCGGTTCATCCAGGGCCCGGACTTCCCGACCGGCGGCGTCATCCTCGGCACGGGCGGCTTCAAGGAGGCCTACCGCACAGGCCGCGGTCGCGTCCGCGTCCGCGCCAAGGCGCATACCGAGCAGATCAAGGGCAACAGAAGCGCCATCGTCGTCACGGAGTTGCCGTACCAGGTCAACCGCGCCTCGCTCATCGAGAACATCGTCGACCTCGTGAAGAGCAAGAAGATCACGGAGATCAGCGACCTGCGCAACGAGTCGGATCGCTCGGGCATGCGCCTCGTCATCGAGCTCAAGCGCGAGGCCATCCCGATGGTCGTGCTCAACAAGCTCTACAAGCACACCCAGATGCAGACCACGTTCGGGATCATCAACATCGCGCTGGTCGGCGGTGTGCCCCGCACGCTCACTCTGCCCGAGATGATCCAGGCGTACATCGCCTTCCAAAAAGAGATCGTCATCCGGCGGACCAAGTTCGAGCTCGACAAGGCCGAGACGAGGGCCCACATCCTCGAGGGCCTGCTTGTCGCCCTCGACAACCTGGACCAGATCATCAGCATCATCCGCCACGCGCCCGACGGCGAGACGGCGCGGGAGGCGCTCATCGACACGTTCGAGCTCACGCGACCGCAGGCTCAGGCCATCCTCGACCTGCGGCTCCAGAAGCTCACCGGCCTCGAGCGCGACAAGGTCAAGGAAGAGCACGCCGGCCTGCTCGCACGCATCAAGGATCTCCGTGCGCTGCTCGGCGACGAGAACGCCGTCCTCGGTGTCATCAAGACCGAGCTTTCCGAGATCAAGCGCCTGTACAACGACGACCGCCGCACCGACATCGTGCCGGATGAGGGCGAGATCGACCTCGAGGACCTCATCGCCGAGGAGCAGATGGCGATCACCATCACCAAGACGGGCTACGTCAAGCGGCTTCCTGTCGCCACCTACCGCCAGCAGAAGCGCGGCGGTATCGGCGTGGCCGGCATGGACCTCAAGGAAGAGGACGAGGTCGAGCACCTCTTCATCACCAGCACCCACAACTACCTGCTGTTCTTCACCAGCGTGGGCAAGGTGTACCGGCTCAAGGTGCACGAGTTGCCGCTCGCGGGCCGCAACGCCAAGGGCAAGCACATCGTCAACCTGCTGCCGCTGCGCCAGGACGAGAAGATCTGCGCCGTCATCAACACGCGCAACTTCGAGGAGAGCGACGGCAAGTACCTCATCCTCGGTACGCGCAGGGGCATCGTGAAGAAGACGCTGTTCGCGTCCTACAACACGAAGCTCAAGGCCGACGGGATCATCGCCATCAAGATCCGCGACGACGACGAACTCCTCGCGGTGCGTAACACCTCGGGCGACGACGACATCATGATGATCAGCCGCCTCGGCCAGGCCATCCGCTTCCACGAGAGCGACGTTCGCCCCACGGGCCGCAGCGCCTCGGGCGTGCACGGCATGCGCCTGCGCAAGGGCGACGAGGTGATCAGCATGGACATCGCACGCGACGACAGCGACCTCTTCGTGATCACCGAGAACGGCTTCGGCAAGCGGACGCCCATCAGCGAGTACCGCATCACCGGCCGCGGCGGCTTGGGCGTGCGCACGGTGGCGCTCACCGATCGCAAGGGCTATCTCGTGGGCGTCAAGGTCGTGCGCGAGAACCACGAGATCATGCTGCAGAGCCGCGACGGCGTGATGATCCGCGTGCGCGCCGACGGCATCAGCCGCCACGGACGCGCCACGCAGGGCGTCAAGGTGATGAACATGCGCGAGGGCGACGTCGTCAGCGCCATCGCCCGCATGGTCGTCAGCGAGAGCGGCGCCACCGATGAGGAGATCGACGCCGACTGAGGTCTGCCGGGCCGCGAGGTGCGGCTCGTGTCAGCCGGCGTAGTCATCGTCAGCGAGTGACGAAGGCCGGGGAGGCTCTGCGCCTCCCCGGCCTTCTTGCGTCTCCGTCTCCGACCCGGTGGTGGGTGCACGAGAGGATAGAGTGTCCGCTGGACCGTGACGTCGACCCGAGGAGCGCGCCGTGCTGCCGCATGTCATCGTGCACAACGAGATGAGCCTGGATGCCCGGATGGACGGGCTCGAGGTCGACATGGGGCGGTTCTACGCGCTCGCAGGGTCGTGGCGCGAAGACTGCACGCTGGTCGGCAGCGAGACGCTGCTGGCGGGCATGCCGGAGCTTGGGGACGTGGAGAGCGCGATCGCGCTCCAGCAGGGAGGCACGGCCGGGCACCAGGGCGCAGGCGCGTCCCCCGACGCTCCTCTGCTCGCCGCCGTCGACTCGCGCGGGCGGCTTCCCGGCCTTGGACAGTTGCGCGACCAGCCCTACTGGCGCGACGTGATCGCCTTGTGCAGTGGCGCCACACCGGCGGACCACCTCGATCGTCTGGACGCCGCCGGCGTCTCCAGCATCGTGGTGGGGACCCAGCGTGTGGACCTTCGTGGCGCCCTCGAGGCGCTGGCCGAGCAGTACGATGTCGGCGTGGTGCGCGTCGACGCCGGCGGTTCCCTCGTCGGCGCGTTGCTGCGGCAGGGTCTCGTGCACGAGGTGAGCGTCGTCATCGAACCCCGCCTCGTCGGCGGCGAGACCCACCGCTGGCTCGTGCGCGCGCCGGACGCGACTCCCGGGGAGGTCGTCGCCATGACACTCCGCGAGATGGAGCGCTTCGACGATGGCGCGGTCTGGCTGAGGTACGACGTCGTGTGAGGAGTGCGCCGATCATTCTCTGCGCCCCCACTTCCCGACGCGCCTCCCACCCCGTTGGCCTCGCCTTCTCGGCGGCATCGGGTATACTGAGCGTGCGGGCGCTCAGAATGGCGCCCGTCGTCGTATGCCAATCGCGGTCGCAGGGGCCGCTGCGTGAGGGGAGCAGAGATGGGCAAGAGACTCACCACCATCCTCGCCGGTGTGGCCGTCCTGGCACTGGTCGTCGTCGCGGTCGTGGCACTTGCGACGCAGACCGGTCAGGCGGCCGCAGCAGGGTCTGACAAGGCTGCGACGGCAGGCGCCTCCATCCAGGATTGCCCCACCGGGCAGGATTGCGGCGCAGGCGCTGCTCAGTGCGAGAACTCCGCGACGCAAGGCGCCGGCGCAGCCGCACAGGACTGTGGCGGGTGCGCGGTCGAGGGCGCCACTCAGGACAGCGGGCAGGCGTCCGACTCTGGTGGCAGCGGAGACTGTTGCCCGTACTGATCCCTCCGCGCGGCCGCCCGAGGCTCGACTGACGGCGTGTTCCAGTCTCATACCGTGGTGGCGGCTCGCTTCCGTGACCCGTGGAGCAGGGCAGCCGGCCTCACGGCGATGCCGGCGCCCAGCAGCGCGGCGGCCGTCCGGTTCACCGCGGCGTGTTTGTCCAGGTAATTGGCCTGGAGTACGGGCATGAGGCCGCGCCGCTCGATCTCCTCGAGCGGCTGGAAGTAGTCGAAGATGTCGCTCGGATGCTCGCGGCCCGCCTCCACGCTCGCATCGCCGCCCTCGTGCTTCGCACTGATGTTCGGTACGGTGGCCGCGACCCGCACCACGTCCGCGCGGCGGTCGTAGGGCTGCCGCACGATGCTCTTGTAGGCCTCGGTCACGTGGTGCTCGAAGCGCACCGCGTCCACGAGGCCCAGCGCCTGGCGCACGTCGGCGCAGGCCAGGAGTGAGTCGGGCTCCACCGAGTTGGAGAGGTTGAGGCCGGCCATGCTCGTCGAGCCGTCCTCGCCGGCAAGGAGTCGCGCTCCCAGGAGCAGCCACAGCACCGACCAGGGATTGTCCACGCCCATGAACACGGAGACCTTGAACTCGTTGCGCACGCCGAGCTTGCGGAGCAGCAGCGCGATCAGGATGGTCCCGAGATTGACGTTGAGGACCTGGCGCACGCCGTACTCGGTGAGGTAGTGCAGGTACTCGCGCGCCCACTTCAGGGGGTGGTCGTTGGGCTGGCCGATGCCTCCGAAGTAGCCGGCGATGGTGTCGGGGCCGCCGAGATGGACGTTGCTGCCGTCGATCCCGCGCGTGTCCAGCGTCTCGACGTGCGTGGCGCCGAGCACCTGCATGGCCGCGGCGACGGCGAGGATGTCCCCGCCGGGAGCACTCTGCTCGGCCATGTTGCGCACGCGGATGTAGCGTCCGGGCATCAGTTGCCGGTGGGCGATCGCGTGCTCGGCCTCGGCGATCAGCCAGGGGAAGTACTGCAGAGCGCTGATCTCGAGGGTGACCGCGTTCGCCTCGTCGGCGGGGCGGGTCCCGGTCCCGAGTAACTCAGTCCGGTACTCGTCGAGGGTCACGAAAGCGCCGGCGTCGCGTTGCTCGCGCAGCCAGTGCAGGTCGTCGAGCCAGGGCGAGCACTCGGTCTCGAGGCGTGCGAGGCGGTTGTCCAGGTCGCCCGCCTCGTCGGCGGCGCGGTTGACGGCGTCCACGCCGCCGAACTCATCGAGCAGGTCGAGCAACTCGTCCACGAGGCGGCTCTGCTCGCCGCAGAGCAGGTCGTTGACCGCCACGACGTCTTCGGGCGAGATGCGCAGCCGTTCGCGCAGTTGCTGTCGCGGTGTCGTGTCGTCCGAGCCGGTCATGGTCCCTCCTGGTCCTCGGCCACCGGCGGCCAGCCGGCGTCCGCCTTCACCTCGGTGAGCACCAACAGCGTCTCGAGCTTGGCGACTCCGGGGATGGAGGCGATGTCCATCTTGATGAGCGCTCCGAGGTGCTCGAGGTCGCGCACGGCGACGTGGACGAGATAGTCGAAGCGCCCGGTGATGTGGTAGCAGGCGCGCACGCCGGGGATGCGGAGGATGCCGCGCTCGAAGTCCTCGATGTGGACCCGGCTGTGGGCGTTGAGCTCTGCGGCGACGAAGGCCTGGAGGCCGACGCCCATCCCCTCGGGCGCCACGTCGGCCCGGAACCCGCGGATGAGCCCGTCGCGCTCCAGGTGGCGGACGCGGTCGTGCGTCGCCGACTGGGACAGACCCAGGGTCTCGGCCAGCCGGGCGTTGGTCTGCCGTCCGTCCGCCTGCAGTTCGGCGAGGATCCGGCGGTCGAGAGCATCCACGTGCGTCCTCCAGGTGCCGCGCTCTGCGCCCACGATGTCCGCAGAGGCTTCGATGTGTCAACAGTTCCGCAGGATATTCTTCGGAGGGGATTGCGACAATCAGGAGGAAGGCACGAGAGCGGAACTGCCTCCGAAGATTCTTCGGATCAGCGGGGCGCGCCGGCCGTCACGAGAACTCCTCCCAACGCGCGCGCCTGGACCAGTCCGAGGATCCCCGCGTACTCGCTCGCAACGAAGTCGTACCAGCCCTGGCCGAAGTCGCGTACCGATCTCGTCGCGCTTCCGGTCGATGCGGGAGCAGAGGTCTCCGTACCAGTGCGCGAATTCCTGGTGGAGGTCGCGGACGCGCGGGGAGGTCCAGCCGGCGGCCGCGAGGAGCTCCGGCAGGTCGATCGGGACGAGCGGGCGCCACCAGCCCCAGCTGAGGTTGCCTCTCGTCGCCTCCGCGAAGCGACCCTCGGGGTCGGCGTACTCGAGCAGGCGGAGCTCGGCGCCCGGCGCGGCCAGCGCGCCGAGCTCACCGAACACCGCCGCCTGGTCCGGCGCCGCGTAGATGGCCGTCATGGAGTAGACGAGGCCGAACGTGCCGTCGAGGATCGACGCGGCCCGCTGGAGGTCGCCCTCGACGACCGTCACCTCCGGGTGCCGCTCGCGTGCGAGCCGGGCGGTCGCGGCGTCGATCTCGATGCCCGTGACCACCCCGAGGCCGCGGCTCTGTACCCAGGACGCCGTGCCTCCGCCGCCGCAGCCCGCGTCGAGGATGCGGCGGCGCGGGTCGGGCTGCACCCCGGCGAAGAGCAGCTCGTTGGCCGCCACTTCGCCGGGGTGCGCGAAGTCGCCGTCCCGGACCAGCGCCAGGATGCGCTTGCCGGTGGCGTTGTTCATGGCCGTCGGTGCGTCAGCCGGCGCGGGCGTGGACCGGCCACTGGGCGGCGAGGCTGCCTGCGGCCGCTCGCCGCCCAGACCGTCCATCTCAGACCAACTGGTGCAGCCGCTGCACCAGCGGGTCGAACTCGGGCCCCTTGAAGCAGTAGCCGAGCTCGGTGAACCGCTGCCGCAACGCCTTCGCCTCGGCTGCCACGCCGCGGCCGTCGAGGACCACCGCGGCCATCAGCTCCGCCACCTGCGCGAACTCGTCCGGCCCCATGCCGAAGCGCGTCATCTCGGCGACCCCGAGGCGCAGCGCGCCGGCCGCTGTGAAGCCCTCCTCATCCGGCGCCGCCTGGTAGTTGACGATGATGCCGCTGTCCTCCAGCCGGCCGGCGACCTCCGGGCCCTGCCCGTAGCCGACCCGCACCACGACCTGGTGCGTCTCGGTGTACTGCGCCTCCGGGTCGCCGGCGACGTCGAGCCCCGCCTCGTGCAGCGCCACGGCGAACGCCTTGGCGTTGGCGATCACCGCCCGCTGCCAGTCGTCCTTGAAGTGGTTCATCTCGAACGCCGCCATGAGCAGGCCGAGCAGCGTCCCCAGGTGGTGGTTGCTCACCGATCCGGGGAAGGTTCGCCGCTCGATCGCCTCCCACAGGTCGTGCTTCTCGTCGCTCTCGACCCAGCGCGCGGCCACGACGCCGCGCTGCGTGCCGAAGAACGTCTTGTGGGTCGAGCCGGTGACGATGTCGGCGCCCTCGACGAAGGGCTGCTGGAAGTGCGGACCGGCGAGCCCGAGCACATGGGCCATGTCGTACATCAGCACGGCCGGGATGCCGGCGGCGTCCAGGAACTGGCGCACCTCGTACACCGGCTCGGGGTGCAGCACCATGCTCTTGCCGAGGATGATGAGCTCGGGGCGCTCCTGTTCGATCACGTCGAGGAGCGCTCCGACATCCGCCTTGTACGGATTCTCGGCGAGCACCGGGATGTCGACGACCGCCGGCAGCTCCGTGCGAGGGTCGCGCGCCACGTAGTCGCGCAGCGCGCCCATCGGCTGGGCGGAGAGGTGGCCGCCCTTGCCGATGTGGTTGTTGACGACCTTGCCGATGCGCCGCGGTTCGCTCTTGCGGTCGGCCCGGTTCAGGTAGTCGACGAGGGCGCTGAAGACGGCGGTGTTGGCCATCTGACCGCTGACCGCACGCGTCTCGACCTCAGAGCAGCCCAGGTAGGCGCGGAACTCGTCCACCAGCATGCGCTCTACTTCGTGGATGAACCCTGTGCCCTGATAGTAGAAGACGTCGGCGTCGTAGAAGGCCTCCGTCTTCTTGTGCTCGGCGTACCGCCCCGACGGGTCGGTGATGCTGAGCAGTCGCGCCGCAGGCGACGGGGTCATCTCGCTCGGGATGAGGTCGATGCACTCCCCCTGGCGCCACTCGTGGTTGGCGATCGCCCTGTTCAGCAGGCGGATCGCCTTCTCACCCGACTCGCCGCCCTCCAGTTCGGTGAGTTGCGGCGTGTGGTCCCAGATGATCGCGCGCGCGCAGGGCGGGGCGTCGCTGCGCAGGTGGTGGGGTACGACCAGACCCGGGATGCGCCGGCCGCGCACGTCGACCTCGACCTCCTCGTCCTCCAGCGCCCGGCTGTCGAGGTAGGCGAGGGCGATGGAGCGAAGCTCGTGTTCCTCGGTCTGGGCGGAGCAGAGTCCTTCTCCCTCCAGGCCCCAGAACGGCACGGCCGTACCGCTCGTGACCCACCCGAGGAAGGTCTCGCCGCCGTAGCGTGCGCCGTCCTCCGCGTGCACCGGCGCCCCCTCGCGGGCGATGCCGCGGCCGGTCAGCGCCACCGGCCGCGTGAGCCGCGGCAGGTCCTCGAGCAAGGAGTAGTCGCGCTGCAGGATGAGCGCGTAGGCGCGCTGCTGCTTCTGCAGCGCGGGGCGGCCGATGAAGTCGCCCTTGAGCGGGGAGAAGCTGACGGCGAACGTCGCCAGCGGGCAGCTGAAGATGGGGATCTCATCGCCCGCCGGATCGGCCCCGAGCTCGTGGCCGTAGAGCGGCAGTCCGGCCTCGAGCCGCAGGGTGTCACGGGCGCCGAGGCCCACGGGCACGGCGCCCGCCCTCACCAGCGCGTCCCAGAGAGCCGGCCCGTCGTGCGCGGCCACGAAGAGCTCGAAGGCGACCGGCTCGCCGGTATAGCCCGTCCGCGCGACGCGCGCCGGTGCGAGGCGTCCGTCGCCGAGTCGCAAGGTGGCGAGGCTCAGCTCGTTGCGCAGCGGCTCCGGCAGAGCGCCCTCCGCGATCAGGCCGCCGAGGATGTCGCGCGAGGCCTGGCCCTGCACGGCGACCATCGCGATCTCCCCGGTCTCGTCGCTCATCTCGACGTTGGGGAAGTGCGCCAGGTGCTCGCGGAGGTGGTCCCAGTCCTTGTGCCGGTTGGACGCGTTGACGACCAGCAGGTACTCGTCCTCCACGAACCTGTAGAGATAGGCGTCGTCGACGGCGCCGCCCGTCTCGGTGGGCACCATGGTGTACTGCGCCTGCAGCAGGTCGAGCGCCTCGGCGTTATTGGTCAGCACGTGCTGGAGGAACGCCGCCGCGCCGGGACCGCGGAGCACGAACCGGCCCATGTGGGAGACGTCGAACAGCCCGGCTCCGCTGCGTGTGGCGAGGTGCTCGGCGATGATGCCCGTCGGGTACTGCACGGGCATGTCCCAGCCGCCGAAGTCGACCATCCTGGCGCCGGCGCCGACGTGCTGCGCGCGGAAGGGCGTGCGCAGCAGGCGCTTCGCCTCCGCGCCGCTCACTGCGCCCACTCCTTGAGCCGGCCCAATCCCTCTTGGATGAGCTCGGTGGTGATGCCCGAGTAGGCGATGCGCACGTAGCGGCGCTTCTCGCCGGGGAGCGCGCGGCCGAAGTGCAGGCGGGTGCAGAAGCTGCAGCCCGTCTGCTCCAGCGCCGCGCGCCGCAGGTCGTCGTAGCTCTCGAGGTCCATGCGCTCCATCAACTCCGTCACGTCGGGGAACAGGTAGAAGGTCGCCTCCGGGCGGTAGCAACTGACGCCGGGGATGCCGTTCAGGATGTCTACGGCCACGTCGCGCCGCTCCTCGAGGGTGCGTATGATCTGCTCCGGACCCGACTGGTCGCCGGCCAGCGCCTCGACGCCCGCCCACTGGATGAAGTGCGTGGTGCAGGACTCCTGGTTGACGTTCAGCGTCGCGATGCGCGCGACGATGTCCTCCGGGCCGATCGCCGCTCCGAGCCGCCATCCGGTCATCGCGAACTTCTTGCTGAAGGTATAGAGGATGACGGTCCGCTCGGCCATGCCCGGCAGCGACGCGATCGACGTGCTCGTGCCGGAGTAGCGCACATCCCAGTAGGCCTCGTCGCTGAGGACGTAGAGGTCGTGCTCGATCGCGAGCTCGGCCAGCGCCTCGATCTCGGTGTCCGGGCTCTCGGCGCCGGTGGGGTTGTGCAGGTTGTTGAAGATGAGCAGCTTGGTCCTGGGCGTGATCGCCGCCTTGATGGCGTCGAAGTCGAGCAGGAAGTCGTCCGCGCCCGGGACGAAGCCGTAGGGCACGGCCACGCCGCCGAGGAACTCGATCTGGCTCTCGTAGATCGGGAACCCGGGGCTGGGGTAGAGCACCTCGTCGCCCGGGTCCATCAGCGTGAGCAGGAACTTCTCGATGACGGGCTTGCCGCCGGGCTGGACGGCGACGCTGGCGGGTCCGTACGGCACGCCGTGTGTTGACGTGATCTCGTCGGCCAGCGCCTCGCGCAGTTCCGGGATGCCGGCGTTGGGGCAGTAGCCGGTCTTGCCGGCGCGGATCGCCCGGAACGCCGCCTCCACGATGTTCTCAGGCGTCGCCAGGTCCAGGTCTCCGAGGTGGAACGGGTAGACGGTGTGCCCTTGGGCCCTCCAGGCGGCTGCCTCGGCGGAGACGGCGAACGCCGTCTCGGTCCCGAGTCGGCCCATGCGTTCGGCCAGGACGCTCGACTTCGGTGCGCTTCATGGCGCTCACCCCTTAAACGTCGAGGGACAGGGTGATGTCCCCATCACCCTGTCCGCCGCAGACCGCGTCCGCGTCCTCCAGGGGCCCGTCCCGCCGCGTTCCGTTGGCCTGAGAGTTTCGGCGGCGCATCCGGCGCCATCCTTGCCCCTTCGGCGCCCGCCTTCAGTTCGTGTGCGGCGGGCTCTCACGCGACCATCCACCGGGCATCCTCGGTTCTCAGGCACTGTAGCACCCGCCTTTCCACGGCCGCAACGTGCGGAGCCCGGCTCAGTCTTCCCTCCGCATCTCATCGGCTCGATGCGGACCGTCGACTTGTCGCCGGATGGTCCGCAGCACTCGCCGGTCGAGGCGGTAGTCCCAGCGGTTGAACACGAGCGCTTCCAGCGGGTGCCAGAGCAGCACCCACGCGGCGATGCTGAGGCCCTCCGCCGCGACCGCGAGCATCTCTTGCGGGGAGCCCGAGAGTCGGTGGGCGAGCCACACGAAGAACGTGACCACCACGATGGTGATGGCGAGCATCAGCCAGCCTCTGACGTTGTTGCGCCGGGAATCGCGGTGAAGGGTGACGAGGTGGGCGTCGCAGTATCTGACGAGGGCCACTCCTAGCCGGTCGGCGGTGTCGGCCTGGACCGCGCCGCGCGGCAGGCCCACCACCACGTCGACGTGCTCTGCGCCGGGGTCGTCGGCGACACAGGCCTCGACGTACTCGATCGCCGGCCGCTCGCTGTAGGCCTCGTACCACTCCGAGAACGGGCTGACCGTGGGGGTGCTGAAGAAGTCGTCGAGCGACTGCAGCCTGAGGTCGACGGTACGGACGCTCATGACGCCGGGCGAGCCTCCGGCAGCCCGGCAGCCGGCAGCGAGAAGAGGAAGGTCGCGCCCTCACCCGGCGCGCTCTCGGCCCACACGCGCCCGCCGTGGGCCTCCACGGCGCGGCGGACGATCGCGAGCCCGATGCCCGACCCCTCGTACTCGCTCCCGTGCAGGCGCTCGAACACCTGGAAGAGCTTGCCCCCGTGCCGCTCGTCGAAGCCCGGTCCCGTTGTCGGCCACGGAGTAGACGGCCTCGCCGTCCGCGCGTGCGGCACTCCACCACGATGCTCGGCTGGTGCGACGCCGGCTGTGAACTTCAGGGCGTTGGAGAGCAGGTTCGCCCAGACCTGGCGGAGCAGCGTCGGGTCGCCCACGACGGAGGCCAGCTTGCCGACGGCGAACTCGACCGTCCCACGCTGGCCCTCCGTCGTGATCTCGCCGAAGGCGCTCTGCGCCAGGGCCGCCATGTCGACGGGCTCCCGCGCGAGGCGCGTCCGGCCGAGCCGGGAGAACGAGAGGAGGTCGTCGATGAGCTGACCCATGTGCCGCGTGTTGCCGATGATGCTGTCGCAGCAGCGGAGGCCGTCCTCGCCGATGCCGGTGGCGTGGTCCTCGGCGAGGATCGTCGCGTAGCCGTTGATCGCGCTCAGGGCGCGCGCAGGTCATGCGACACCGAGTAGCTGAACGCCTCGAGCTCCGCGATCGCCTCTTCAAGCTGGGCGGTGCGCTCGCGGACGCCCTCCTCGAGACTCTCGTTGAGGGCCGTGATCACCGCCTCCGCCTTGCGGCGGTCGGTGATGTCGCGGCTGACGCCGAGTACGCGGTCGACATGCCCGTCGGCGTCGGTCAGGAACGTGGTGGTGACCTCCGTCGCTACGATGGTGCCGTCCTTGCGTGGCTGGTCGACCTCGTCCACGTTGATGCGCGCCGACTCGTCACCGCTCTGGAACGCGGCGATCGCGCGGGAGACCGGCCGGCGACCGCTGCCGAGCGACTCCGGCGTCATCACCTCGTCCAGCGACTGCGACAACACCTCCTGTACGCTGTAGCCGCGCAGGCGCTCTACCGAGGGACTCACGTACGCGAAGCGCATGGTCTCGACGTCGAGCACCCAGATCACGTCTGCCGTGTTGTCGGCCATCGAGCCGGTAGCGGGCCTCGCTCTTCCGGAGTGCCTGCTCGGCCTCGATACGGTCGGTGAGGTCCCGCGCGGCCGCGTAGATCACGTCGCCGCGCGGGAACGCCCGCCACTCGAGCCAGCGATAGCTGCCGTTCTTGGCGCGGTACCGGTTGACGAAGTGCAGCTGCGGCTTCCCCTCGGAGAGACGGGCGATCGCGGCCTCAGTGTCCGCGGCATCCTCCGGATGGACGAAGTCCAGGAACCGGCCGGCCGTCAGTTCCTCGGTGGTGAAGCCCAGCGTCTCCTCCCACTGGGGGTTGAGCCGGCGGAAGAAGCACCTTGGCTTCAGGGAGCAGGCCGTGGATTGCCGCCACGACGGCGTCGCGGACGTCTTGCTCTGTCTGCGCGGCGATCAGGCTGACGAGTACGTCGCCGGCCGGCCCAGCGTCACTCACGGCTCACACCCCCGGTTCTGAAGCACCCTACCCGGACACGAGGGCCAGCGGGCATTGCCGGAGACGGCCGCGGCTGGCGCCGCAGGTGGCCCGGCCGCGGCCGCTTCGGTAGACTCCGTCCCCGTGAGTCCTCAAGAAGAGAAATCGGCACGTCGCCCCCGAGTCTTCAGTGGCATCCAGCCCTCAGGGACGCTGCACCTCGGCAACTACCTGGGCGCGGTCAAGAACTGGGTCGCCATGCAGGAGACCCACGACTGCGTGTACTGCGCCGTGGACCTGCACGCCATCACCGTGCGGCAGGTGCGTGCCGAGCTTCGGCGCACCACCATCGACCTGGTCAACCTCTTCCTGGCCAGCGGGGTCGACCCGGAGCGCTCGATCGTCTTCGTGCAGAGCCACGTCCCCGCGCACAGCGAGCTCATGTGGATCCTCAACACCATCACCTACATGGGCGAGTTGCGGCGCATGACGCAGTTCAAAGACAAGACGGCCGGCGCCGAGGGCGAGAGCATCGCCGTCGGCCTGTTCGACTACCCGGTGCTCATGGCGGCCGACATCCTGCTCTACCAGGCGGACGCGGTGCCCGTGGGCGAGGACCAGAAGCAGCACGTGGAGCTCACGCGCGACGTGGCCGAGCGCTTCAACAACGCGTTCGGCAAGGCGTTCGTGGTGCCCGAGCCGATCATCCGTGAGGGAGGCGCCCGGGTCATGAGCCTGGACGACCCGAGCAAGAAGATGAGCAAGAGCGCCGGCTCGGAGAACAGCTACATCGCCGTCATGGATGCGCCGGACGTGATCCGCAGGAAGATCCGGCGCGCCGTCACGGACTCCGGCACCGAGGTCAAGGGCGGGCCGGACAAGCCCGCGCTGACGAACCTGCTCGACATCTTCGCGGCGCTCTCGGGTGAGTCCATCACGGACATCGAGGCGAGCTACGAGGGCAAGGGGTACGCCGGCTTCAAGGCCGACCTCGCCGAGGTGGTCGTGGCGGCGCTCGCGCCCATCCAGGAGCGCATCCGCGAGCTCGAGGCGGACAAGAGCTACACGCTCGAGGTGCTCAGGACCGGCGCCGAGCGCGCCGAGGCCATCGCGGGGCGCACGCTCTCCAAGGTGCGCGAACGCGTCGGGCTGGTGCCGCGGCCGTAGGCGCGGGTACACTAGCGCCCTCAGCGGTTCCATGAGGAGGCACGAGTGATCCCCAACGAAGTGATGGCGCGTCGCGACGGCGAGCAGATGATCCACCGTGCGGCCGTCATCCTGGTCTCCGTCGAGACGATGAAGTACCGGTGCGCGAGCCTCATCGGCACCGAGTTCCGCCTGGTGTTCTGGCGCGGCATGGGCCGCATCGTGGCCAGCGACGACGCGAGCGTGGCGCTGCTCGTGCGCGGCGTGCGCGTCGATCTCACCTGGGACCGTCTCACCGTCACCTGGGTCCGCCTGCTGGCCAACCACACGCTCACCGTCGACGAGCTCGGTGGCGGCGCTGATGCCGTGGGCATCGTGAGTCTCTTCGCCTTCATCCAGGCAGACGGTCTTTGTACGCTCGAGGCCGACGGTCTCATCACGCTGGCCGAGACCGAGGGTGTGCCGGTGCACCAGTACGCCGACATGTCGGTGCCCACGTCCTGGGCGCCGTGGCGACGCAAGATCCACGGCGACTGACCGCCGGCCCCGTCGCGGCGACCCCCCCTGCGGCCGTGATCGCTCTCACCAAAGCCCACCGCATCTTTGCATTCGCCGGCGACGCGGAGCCCGCGCTCCGCGTCCCCGCGGGCACGCGGCTGCGACTGGAGACCGCGGACTGCTTCGACGACCAGGTCCGGGCGCCGGGCGACGTGCTCGACGCCATCGACTGGGACCGTGTGAATCCGGCGACAGGGCCGGTGTGGGTGGAGGGCACCGGCCCCGGGGACGTCCTGAGCGTGCTCATCGAGGCGATCGACGTCGGCGCCCCGGGCGTGATGGCGGTGGCGCCGGGCATCGGCGTCCACGGCGCCGAGATCCTCGAGCAGGCGCATCGGCTCGTGACGATCGAGGACGGGATGGCGCGGATCGCCGAGGGTATCGCCGTCCCGGTGCGGCCGATGATCGGTGTGATCGGCGTCGCCCCTCTCGGAGCGCCCGTCCCGACGGCCTCCCCGGGCTCCCACGGGGGCAACATGGACACGCGCCTGATCGGCGAGGGAGCCGTACTGTACCTCCCCATAGCGCACCAAGGCGCGCTGTTCGCCGCCGGCGACCTGCACGCGGCGATGGGCGACGGCGAGATCTGCGGCACGGGAGTCGAGGTCGGCGGCAGCATCACCGTCCGCCTCGACGTCCGACGCGACCTCCGCATAGAGGAGCCGGTCCTGGAGACCGCCGAGCTCGTCGTGACGATCTCCTCCGCCGAGACGCTCGACGAGGCGGCCGAGGCGGCCACCCGCAACATGACCCGCCTCCTCATGGACCGTCTCGGCGTCACGCTGGAGGTCGCGACCATGGTGATGAGCGCCGGCGGCGACCTGCAGGTCTCGCAGATCGTCGACCCGTTGCGCACGGCGCGGTTCGCGCTGCCCAAGAGCACGATCGCGGGCCTGGGCGGCGAGTTGCTCCAAGCCACCGCGGGCCGGCCCCGCCGACACCCAGATCCACCACCCATCGGGGGCATGAATGGCTGAAGGATACGGAGCTCAAGGCATGGTCGGGCGGCTGCGGCGCGTCATGGTGCGGCGGCCCGGCGAGGCGATGGCCGCCGCCGACCCCGCGGACTGGCACTACACCAGCGCGATCGATGTCGAGGAGGCGCGGAGTGCGCACGACGCGTTCGCCGACGCTCTGAGGGCCTGGGACGTCGAGGTGCTCTACCACGAAGCGCCACTGCCGGACCACAGCGACAGCGTGTTCGTCTTCGACCCTGCCCTCGTCACCGACCGGGGGACGCTGGTGCTGAGCATGGGCAAGGAGCGCCGCAGGGGCGAGGAGGATCCGCTCGCGCGCTCGCTGCAGGACTGCGGCGTGCCGGTGTTCGGCCGCCTCGAGGGCGCCGCGCGCGCGGAGGGTGGGGACACGCTCTGGCTCGACCACGACACACTCGTCGTGGGCCGCGGGTTCCGCACCAATGCGGAGGGCGTCCGGCAACTCCGCGACCTTCTCGCTCCCCTGGGAGTCGGCGTCCTGGACTACGACCTCCCGTACTTCACCGGGCCCGACGCATGCCTGCACCTGCTCAGCCTCATCAGCCCGGTGGACGTGGATCTCGCCGTCGCCTATCCGCCGCTGATGCCGACGGCCTTCTGGCACGAGCTGCGCCGGCGCGGCATGCGGCTTCTGGAGGTGCCGGAGGAGGAGTTCGTCCGCACGCAGGCGACCAACGTCCTCACCGTCGCTCCGCGCAAGTGCATCATGCTCGACGGGAGCCCGGTCACGAAGCAGTTGCTGGAGATGGCCGACTGCGAAGTCGTCACCTTCCCCGGCGCTCCGCTCTCCTTCAAGGCCGAGGGCGGACCGACCTGTCTGACCCGCCCGGTCTGGCGCGACGCCGAGTAGGGTGGCGTGACCGGCCTCGGGCTCAGTGCCGTCGAGCGGCGGGCGCTCGAGTCGCTCGACGAAGAAGGGCTCGTGGCGCTTCTCCGCGAGCTGATCGCGATCCTGAGCCTGGACGGCCGCGAGACGCCGGCTCAGCACCGGGTCACCGAGTGGATGGGCGCCGCTGGGTTCGAGGTCGACGCGTGGCCGATCGACCTCGAGGCGCTCGCGCGGCATCCGGACTGGTGCCACGAGGTGGACCGCGAAGAGGCGCTCGGTGTCGTCGGGTGGGTCGGCGAGCCAGCGCTCGGCCGGGACGCGAACTCCGGGCAGACGTCGGGCGGAGCGGGCCGGGACCTGCTCCTCAACGGCCACATCGACGTGGTCCCGCCGGGCGACGAGGCTGCCTGGACGACGCCGCCGTGGGACCCGGCCGTCAGGGACGGCCGGGTCTACGGGCGCGGCGCCGTCGACATGAAGGGCGGCCTGTGCTGTGCCCTGTTCGCCGCGAAGGCCGTTCGCGACGCGGGCGTCCGCCTGCGTGGCCGTCTCAGCGTCGCGAGTGTCGTCGGCGAAGAGGACGGAGGCACCGGCACGCTGGCCACTCTGCTGCGCGGCCACACGGCCGACGGCGCTGTGGTGGTCGAGCCGACGGGGCTGCACGTGGTGCCGGCGCAAGCCGGGTCCCTGATGTTCCGCCTGGTCGTCCACGGCCGCTCGGCTCACGGATGCGTGCGCGAGGAGGGCGTGAGCGCGGTCGAGAAGTTCGTGCCTCTGCTCGCCGCGCTGCGCCGCCTGGAGGCCGAGCGCTGCGACGTCCCGGCCGGCAGCGGGCCGGGTGAGGGGCCCGCCGGGGGCGGGCGTGCGGCCGTCGCCGGCGACCCGAACTCTCCGCTCTTCGCGGGCTACCGCCTGCCCTGGCCGATCGAGGTGGGCACCATACGGGCAGGCGACTGGGCCTCCAGCGTCCCCGACACGCTGATCGCTGAGGGCCGCTACGGAGTCGCGGTGGGAGAGGATGTGGCTGAGGCCCGCTTGACGTTCGAGCAGGCGATCGCCCGTGCTGCCGCGGACGACCCCTGGCTTGCCGCCCGCCCGCCGGACGTGGAGTGGTGGGGCGGGCGCTTCGACCCGGCCGAGACCGACCCACAGGACGCGATCGTCACGGCGGTCTCAGCTGCGGTCGCCGCCGTCACCGGAGCGAAGCCTGTCGTCGAGGGGGTCACCTACGGCGCGGACATGCGCCTGCTGGTCAACGTGGGGCGCATCCCGACCGTGCTGTTCGGGCCTGGGGACGTGCGCGTGGCTCACATGCCGGACGAGCACGTTCCTCTCGACGAGCTCGTGGCCGCCGCTCGAGCGCTCGTGGTGGCGGCCATCCGCTTCTGCGGCGTTGCCTGACGCTTGAGAGGCTGGTGCTTGAGCTCGAGGATCCTCCCGCGCCGTTCGCGGACGACTGGTGGGCGGACGGAACGTCCAGTCCGGAGGGAATGTACAGACGCCGAGCCGGCCTCGCCGGCGCGCTTCGAGAAGAAGGGCCGGGGCGGCTGGTGCCGCCCCGGCCCATGACGCTCCCGCACTCGGGAGCGTCCCAGGGGCCTCTGTCGCCGGGTCAGTTCGCGGCGACGGTCTCCTTGCGGAACGTCGGCATGTTGCGCACGCCCATCTCGGCGATGAAGGCGTCGCGCACGTCGCGGGTGAGCTCCTCCGGGCAGATCATGCCCTTCTGGGCGATCTTGTCCTCGACGATGAACTCGGCGTAGATGCTCGCCGGCGTGCTGGTGCCGTAGCTGACACACGTCGCGCCGGGGATCTGGCCGTTGACCCACTTGATGTCCGGCGGGAAGACGTAGTAGCCGATGCTCGCCGGCTTGCCGTTCTTCTCGCCGATGCAGTCGACGGTGACGACGCCGAAGTCGGTGATCTCGCCGGCGAGGGCGAGCCTGGCCAGCTCGTCGGCCGGCGGGTTGGGCGGCAGGGTGGCGACGTACACGTCGATCGGCCGCACCTCGCTGCCGTCCTTCAGCTTGACCGGGTACTTGCTCGTCATGCCGGAGCCCACGAGGGCGAGGTCGGCGTCGATGCCGCTGCCGTCCGCGTCGCCGCCCATCTTGAAGTCCACGTAGCGCAGGCCCTTGTCGCCGAACACCTTCGGGAGCAGGCGCGGAAGGGTGCTGACCTCTTCGTGGTCGTGGCAGATGACGGTGCCGAGGCCGAACGGCTCGGGGAACTCGTACTTCTCGCGGCGACCGAAGATCTCGACGCGCTTGAACTCGCCGTCCTCGTAGAGCAGCGGCGGCTGCGAGCAGTCGGTGTAGTAGGTCTCCTGCGACCACACCTGGAGCGGGACCGGCGAGTCGAAGAGGGCGAAGTCCTTGATCCTGATCTCGAAGCACTTGTCGAGGTCCTCGTAGCCGTTGGCGGCGAAGGTGTTGGTGACGCCCGGGTCCATGCCCGTGCTCAGGAGCGCCAAGTGACCCTGCTTCTCGAACTCCGGCGCCAGTGTCATCTGGTCGAGGTACGCCTCGTCGATGGTCTGCGTGCGCGTCTGGCCCTGCGCCATGTCGATGTAGTCGGCGCCGCACTTGAGGCACGCCGTCATGAGGGCCTTGTTGAACTCGGGGATCACGGCGTTGACGATGAGCTTGCAGCCGGCGCCGGCCTTGGCGACGGCGTCGCTGTCCGCGGCATTGATGAACGTGGACAGCGCCTTGCCGTTGCCGACCTGGCCGGCGACGAACGCGGCGCGCTCCTCGTCGTAGTCGGCGACGATGATCTCGGTGACGGCCGGATTGCGGCCGAGGTTCCAGGTGAGGACCTGGCCCTGCATGCCGGCGCCGACGATAAGGACCTTCATGGCGTGTCTCCCTCTTCGTGGCCACGCCCGGGCGGGCGCGGAGGACTACCTCTCACACTCGAGGTTCTACCACGTCGCCGGGGCGCAGACAAGCGTTGAAAGAGCGAAAAGCGCAGAATTCATGCGTATGGCTGGCGTATATCGTCGGCCACAACGCCCCCATTACGCTGATTCGCGCCGCAGCGCCGATACCTCCCGCCTCTCCGCGGCCCGCTGCCTGACTCAGGCTGCCGGCGCTCCGCACTCATTGCAGAACTTGCCGCCCGGCTGCAGCTTGGCGCCGCACTGCGTGCAGTGCTTGCCCGCCTTGAGGTCGGCGCCGCACTCCGCGCAGAACTTCGCGTTCGTCGCCTGCGGCGCTTCGCACTTGGGGCAGGAGGCGACGATGCCCTCACGCCAGTCCTGCTCGGTGAGGTGCTTGTCCTCCTCGGACATCTTGGCGTGCGCCCACACCTCCTCGACGGACTTGTCCGCCTGGGCGGCGGCCATCTCGACGCCGAGGTCGGGGGCGCACTGCTTGCACAGCCCCTTCTTCTCGTTCCAGCACTGCTCGCGGCACATCCACGCGCTGCAGCGGGGGCACTGCACGAACTTGGGCTGCATCTCCTCGGCGGCCTTCTTGAAGGCCTTGTCGCTGGCCTTCTCCCAGGCGGCCGACTTGGCCCTCTGGGCCACGTTCGCCGCCTGCCCGAAGAACCCGCCAAGCATGCTGCCGGCGCCGTCGAGCACGTTGGTCGCGGTGCTCAGCTCGAAGGTGTCGAACTCGGTGCGGTATCCGTTGCCGCAGCGGTTGCAGCGGAACTCGAACTGGAAGCCGTTGTCCGAGCTGATGTCGCTGTAGTTGGTGGTGAACTCGATCTCGCCTGCCATGTGCCGGAGCCTCCCGTTCCGGGGCCGGCCGGCCCCTCGTGCCTGACCTGCGGACGAGTATACGTCCCACGTGGTAGAAGAAGGAGGAGACCGCGGCGAGACGAAAGGCGGCACTGTGCACGAGCCTGGCTCACCACAAGGCATCATCTCCATCGAGAGGCAGTCGGATCACGCGGCCCCGATGGTGCGACTCACAGACGCCGACATCGACGACGGAGTGGATGGGCCTGACTGACGATGTACGCTCCGAGTCGCTGTCCTCCTCCCGGTGGGTGCACCTCCTGGTCCTCGCCGTGCCCTTCCTCGTCGTCATCGCCGGCTGGCAGGGCCTCCAGGAAGCGTTTCCCGCCTTCCAGGGCGGTGACGAGCCCATCCACTTCGGGATCGTGCAGGTGGTCCTCGACCAGTGGCCGCGTCCGCTGCTCAGCGGGTACGGCGCGTGGTCCGGCCCCACGGTCTACTGGTTGCTCGCCGGTCTCGCGTCCCCGTTCGGCGGCTCTATCGAGGCCGTCCGGCTCGTCGTCGCGCTCTTCTCCTGGGGCGCATGCGCGGTCGCCTATGTGCTGTTCCGCGATCGCCTGCACGCCCGCCCGCTCGATGCGCTTGCTCTGGCGCTGCTCCTGGCCGTGTCTCCGTTCTTCTTCGGCCAGTCGTTCCTCGTTCTCACGGACAACCCGACCTGGTTCTTCGTCGTCCTTGCCCTTGAACGCGCCCTGGCCTACGTGGAGCGGCCCGCGCTGACGCGGATCGCGGCGGTCGCCGTCTGTCTGGCGCTCGCGACCACCATGCGCCAGATCTCCGTCTGGCTCCTCCTTCCCGCTCTCATTGCGGTCCTGAGCGTGGTCCAGTCACGCCGTCACAAGTCGATGGGCATCGTCGTTCTCGCGCTCGGCGTCCTCCCTCTGATCGGGCTGCTGCTGTATTGGGGTGGGCCGCTTCCTCCGGACCCTGTGAGCGGTGGGGCCGCTGCCACGCCGCTTGCGGCCGGGTATCGGGTCCGCAACCTGCTGCTGACGTTGGGCGTGGTGGGGTTCTACGCCGTGCTGCTCCTGCCGGCCGCGGAGCTCGGTGACTGGCGCCGCCGCGTCCGCCGCCGCCCCTCGTGGGTGCTCGTGCTCGCCGCCCCGGCTCTGATCGCACTGACCATGGTGATCGTCGGAGCTCTCGGCACCATCACGAGCTTCTTGACGCTGGTCTCTCGCATCCCGTTCTTCCTCGTCAATGGGGCGAGCCTGCTCTTCTGGCTGCTCGTCCCACTCGGAGCCGCCGCCGTGGCCGGCCTGCTGGCGACACGATTGGCCGACGCGCGGAGCCGGGTGCTCGCAGGCGCGCTCGTCGGCCTGCTGCTGAGCGCCATGGCGAATCGGGTGTGGTACGAGCGCTACGTGGACTTCCCCGTCCTGCTCCTGCTGGCCGCGCTCGCCGTCGCCGCAGGCGTCGCCCTGGGCCGGGTCGATCGCGAGCGGTGGCTGCTGACCGGACTCGCGGCGATCGCCGCGTTCCTCTGGCTGCGATGACGGCCGGCGCCTGGAGAAGGGGCTCGGCCGCTCACCGCGCGTGCGCGCCACGGGACCGATGGAGACGAGGAAGAAGTGGTGGAGCATAGCGGAATCGAACCGCTGACCTCCTGGGTGCGATCCAGGCGCTCTCCCAGCTGAGCTAATGCCCCACGCGGGTGCCCGGGGTGCCCCCGGGACATCACAGTATGGGACATTCTTCGGCCCCGGGCAAGCCGGTCACGCCTCGCCGGCCGGCGGCTGGGTGGGCGCCGGCGGCGGCGGCGGTGCGGGCGGCGGCGGTGCGGCAGCACTCGCGCCCGGCGCCTGTGGCCACGTCTCCGTCATCGGGGGAGGAGGAGCCGACGGCCGAGCGCCGGAGCCGCCCGCCGACGGGCTCATCGAGAACGGCGGGTAGCCGTCGACGAGTCCGAGCGCGTAGGCGCTCACTCTGGTGTACCAGCGCACGTAGCCGGCCACGATGTCCCACATGCCGTTGGGGAACCGCGCCACGAACAGGATCACCCACTGCACGACGAACCAGATCACGAACGCCGCGATGCCGAGAAAGACCAGCACGATGTAGTGGGGAATCGCGGCCAGTTGCCTCAGGACGAGGCCGGTGCCGCCGAAGGTCGGGAAGTTGAACTGGAACTGGTAGCTTCCGTTGTCCGAGGACCACGAGCTGAGCGTATCGGCGTTGCCGATGAACCACACCGCCAGCCAGATGCCGCCGATGACGGCCAGGATCTCCACGACGATGGTCAAGACCGCGTACGCGCGGCTCGGCTGCTCGGGCCGCTCGGCGACCACGTCGACCGGGTAGTCGCCGACCGGCTGCAACGAGAAGGGCGGGTACCTGTCGGTGACGGAGAGGAAGAACGCGCTCACCCGAGTCTGCCAGCGCAGCACACCGGTCACGAAGTCGTGCATCCCGGCGGGGTACCGGCCCGTGAACGCCACGACGAACTGCGCGATCAGCGCCACGACGAACTGCGCGATGCCGAGGAACACGAGCACGAAGATGTGGGGGATCAGGGCCAGGCCCTTGATCCAGAAGATCGTGAGCACCGCCCAGAGACGAGAGCTGCGCTGGGGGTAGTCGGCGCGCACGTCGACGGGGTAGCGGCCGTCCATCACGAGCCTCCCTTGTCTGGTGTCAGAACAGGGTACGGAGCCGCGCCGCCATCTCCTCCGGCGCGGCGAACATCAGCTCACCGCCGAGCTGCTTCTGCAGGAAGTAGTCGTCGGTGCGGTAGTCCTGTTTGAAGGCCGTGCGGGCGATGACGCGCAGCACCACAGGGAAGCCGGCGTCGCTGCCGTCGAGAGGTCCGCCGTAGAGGGTGAAGTTGAACGCCGAGAGTCCCTCGTCCTCGTACCACGTGAGGATGCGGGTGAGGCCGGACGCCAGGGCGGCCACGTGCTCGTCCTGGAGCTCGGCGAGGCGGGGGACGGCGGGCGCGACGGCGAGAGCCTCTCGCGCGCCCGCCGGCGCGAACGGCACCAGCCAGTGCACGCCGGCGGCCCCCCACACGTACCGCTCGGCGGTCGCCTGCTCCTGCGCGACCAGCTGGTCCCAGAAGCTTGCGCCGTGCTCCGCCTTCCAGGCGGCCGAGCGGTCCCAGTAGAGCTGCGTGAGCCACGGCGCCGTCTCGCCGCCGAACACCTGGAAGTGCGGGTGGACCAGGCTGGCCCCGCCCGGGAGCATGTGGTTGCAGCACACCTGGAGGTGGGTCAGTGCCGGGTAGAAAGCCGCGGCGCGGCGGACGAAGTCCAGCGCCGCGCCCAGGCCCTCCTCGAGCAGGCTGGGCGTGAACTCGCTCGGCCGCAGGAAGTGCTTCTCCGGGAAGGTGACCACGGCGTGCACGGCCGCCAGGGGGAAGAGGTTGGGGAAGACGAGAGCCCGGCCGCGCGTGAGACGGCCGCCGGGCGCCAGCTCGTCCGGGTAGCGGGGCGTCGCGTCCATCACCTTCTCGGGACAGAAGAAGCAGCCCTCGCGGCTGCGGGCGACGAGGAGGTCGGTGTACGCCCAGTCGGTGCGGCCGAGGAACATCTCCTCCTTGGCCTCGAGCCCTGCGGACGCGACGGCGGTCATGCCGGTGAGCGGGTCAGTGCGGATCTCGATGCGGTCGTCGGCGAACGCCATGCCGGCAAGGGGGCTGAAGAAGCCGGCCGCCTCGGTGCGACGCTCGAACTGGATGGGATCCGCCATGACCGCTCCTCTCGTCGTCCCCGCCGAGCCTGCGGGCGGCCTGATGATATGGCCGCTCCTCGGCCCGGACAAGGTCGCGGGTCGTGAGCGGCGCGCTCGTGTGTCGAGTCGCCTGCTTCTGCCCGAGTCGGTCCGCCAGGGGCGCATGGCATAGACTTGTGGCGCCCCCGACAACCGACCCCTCGGAGCCTCGATGAAGATCACGGCCGTGCACGTCGACACTCTCGAGCTCACCATGGAGGAGCCGTTCGTGATCGCCTCCTCGGCGATGGCCTACGGCCCGTGCGATCTGGTCCGCGTGGAGACCGACGAGGGCATCACCGGCTACGGTGAAGCGTGCCCGGCCTACGAGTTCACCGGCGAGACGCTGTGGACCGTGCAGGACGTCGTCGGCGAGTACCTGGCGCCGGCGGTGATCGGCCGTGACCCGTTCGGCATCGAAGCCATCAACCACACGTGGGACCGCGAGTTGTACACGGTCGGCAATCAGGCGGCCAGGGCCGCGGTCGAGCTCGCGCTCTGGGACATCCAGGGCAAGGCGCTCGGGCGGCCGGTCTGCGATCTCATCGGCGGCCGCGCTCGTCCCGCGCTGCAGGAGGTCGTCGCGTTCGGCTGGGACGACCCCGATGAGCTCGCCGAGGACACGCTGGCGATGAAGGCGCTGGGCATCCACGTCTTCAAGATCAAGGTCGGCGACACGCCGGAGAGGGACGAGCAGCGCGTCGCCGCCGTGCGCGAGGCTGCGGGACCGGATGCGCGCATCACCGTCGACGCCAATCAAGGCTGGTGGGACGCCAAGACCGCCGTGCGGGCGATCAAGCTCCTGGAGCCGCACGGCATCGAGTTCGCCGAGCAGCCTGTGCGGATGGACGACCTCGAGGCCGCTCGCTTCGTGCGGGCCCACGTGGACGTGCCCATCGCGCTCGACGAGAGCGTCCGCGGCCCGCGCGAGGCGCTCGCCTGCGCCAGGGCGGAGGCCTGCGACATGTTCGTGGTCAAGCTGATGAAGACGGGCGGCATCCTGAACGCGATCAAGGTCAACGCGATCGCGGAGGCCGCCGGCATCAAGGTGATGGTCGGCAACATGGGCGAGAGCTCCCTCGCGATGTCCGCCCACTTCCACGTCAACATCGCGCTGGCCAATGCAGTGCACGGCGACGCGGACCTGCCGTGGCGGCCCGGTGCGCTGGAGTTCGACATAGCGCGCGGCATCCGGCAGGAGGTCGTCGACGGGGTCTCCTGGATCGACGTGCCAGAGGGCCCCGGCCTCGGCGTGGAGCTCATCGAGGAGAACATCGAGCGGCAGCGGGTGCAGCGACGGTGGTGAGCGGCTGGGAATGGATGCCGAGGAGCTTCTGAGGCTCTGGACGGCGGCCGGCGGAGGCGTCGAGGACCCGCCGGCCGGCGAAGGTCTGTTCGGTCTGCGCCCGACCGATGATGCAGCCGCGCTGACAGGCTCGGCGCTGGCCGTGCTCGGACTGCCGCTGAACGACGATCCCGGCGGGCCGGCCGCAGTGCGTCGCGCGTCGCGCGCCTACGCCGGCTGGCTCGGCGTCCTTGGTGGCGTGCTGCGCGCCGTGGACTACGGCGACGTCGACGTCGTCAGCGACGACCCGGCCGTCGCCTTCATGCAGGCGCACGAGCGCCTCGCCGACATCGTCGCCGCGGGTGCTGCTCCACTGGTGCTCGGGGGGGACGCGCTCGTCAGCGTGCCCGTGCTGCAGGTGCTCACCGGCAAGCTGCGCGGACGGCTCGGCGTGGTCGCGTTCACGCCGCGGTACGAGGTCGCACCCGAACCCTTGTACGCGGCGCGCTCGCGCTGGGCGCGCTCTCTCGAGCTCGGCGTTGTCGCGCCGGGCAATCTCGTGCTGATCGGCGGGCGGGCGGACCCGTCCGACGGACCCGCCCGCCGAGTGCTCGAAGACATCGGCGCGACGGTGTTCTCGCTCGACACAGTGGTGCGCGACGGCATGACCACGGTCGCGCAGGAGGCGCTCGAGCTTGCCGCCGCGGGGACAGAGGCGGTCTACCTCTCCGTAGACGTCGGCGTGCTTGCCGGTATCGCCGACCCTGTGGGACTCACCGCCCGGGAGCTCACGGCTGGCGTGAGCGTGGTGGCTTCCTCGCTGCTCGCGGCCGCGGATGTCTGTGGCTCCGGTCCTGGGATGGGCGGCGGCGACGGACCGGCCGCCGCCGCGCGCGTCGCGGCCGAGGTCGCCGCCGGGGTCGCCGCCCGGCTCACCTGACGTACCGTCGCGCCCGCGGGTTCACCGCCCGCGCCGGCGCGAGACAGCCCGAGGAGGCAGAGTGGATCCGCAGACACAGACCCCCGTGGTGAACACCTTCAACGAGTGGGACCCACTGGAGGAGATCGTCGTCGGTCGCGTCGACGAGAGCACCCTCGTCCCGCCGTGGGACGTCATCATGCCGGCAGTGGTGCACGACACGTCGCAGTGGGACTTCTTCAAGGCCAACGGCGGCACTCCGTGGCCCGTCGACATGCTGAGGAGGGCGGAGCGCGACCTGGACGCGTTCATCGACGTCCTGCAGCAGGCCGGCGTGACGGTCCGGCAGCCGGAGCCGTACCCGTACGACCGTCCGCTCGCGACGCCGGACTGGGAGGTCAAGAGCAGCTGCTACGCGCTGATGCCGCGCGACGTGCTGTTCGTCATCGGCGACCAGATCATCGAGGCGCCGATGGGGTGGCGGAGCCGGTCGACCGAGCGGCTCGCGTACCGCGAGCTCTGCAAGGAGTACTTCCGCGGCGGCGCCCGGTGGGTAGCCGCCCCGCCGCCGCGTCTCTCGGACGAGAGCTTCACGCCGGGGTTCGTGGCGCCGGAGGAGGACGAACCCCAGCGCTTCCTGCCCACCGAGTACGAGCCGATGTTCGACGCGGCCGACGCCATCAAGTGCGGCCGCGACGTCTTCATCGCTCGTTCGAGCTGCTGCAACCGCTTCGGCATCGAGTGGCTGCGCCGTCACCTCGGCGACGAGTACGCGGTGCACGAGATCGAGGTGCACGACACGCACCCGATGCACATCGACGCGACGTTCCAGCCGCTCGCCCCCGGCAAGCTGCTCATCAACCCTGAGCGCGTGGTCAAGGTGCCCGAGATGTTCGAGAAGGCGGGTTGGGACGTGCTCGTCTGCCCCGAGCCGGAGATGCCCGAGAGCCACCCGATGTACAACTGCAGCCGCTGGATCATGATGAACGTGGTGATGCTGGACGAGGCGCGGGTCATCGTGTCGGCCGGTGAGAAGCGGTTCGTGCGACAGCTCAGGGACTGGGGATTCGAGCCGATCGAGTGCCCCTTCTGGGACTTCGAGACCATCGGCGGCGGATTCCACTGCGCGAGCGTCGACATCCGCCGCAGGGGCGGTCGCCGGTCGTACTTCTGAGTCTCGCCGCGGGCGCGGACAGATCGCTCGCTGTGGTTCCCGGATCGACCCGGGTCCGGGGGCCCGGTGGGTGTGGGTACTCCTCCCTAAACGCGAATCCCATGGTGGCCACGAGCCTCGCAGCCGACACTCTCAGTGGAGCCAAAGGAACCCTCTGGGAGGACGACGGTGACACGCGAGGAGAAAGAACGGGCAGTGGACGGGGTGCTCTCAAGGTATGAGCATCTCGGCGCGACCGTTGTGAGCGACGACCAAACCGTGTGCCGTCTTCTGCAGACACTGGAGTTCTCCGACGCCGACAGGGACGTCGGCGAGTACCTCTGCTCGTTCCTGATTGCCTGACGACGCCGCTCGGGCGCGACGCCGTTGACAGGCTGTGGCTGCAGCCCCGGGGACGGCCGCGAGGAGAAGGATCTCCTTTCGGGACCCCGGGGTTGCGCCACGTACGGGGTCAGCGCGCGAGGACCTGCTCGAACGCGCGCGCCAGCTCCTGCTCCCCGCCCAGGGCGGGACAGCCGAGCAGTTCGTCCAGGGCCTCCGCCTCGGAGATGCGCGCGCGGTAGGGACGGTCGGTGACGAACGTCTGGTAGGTCTCCACGAGCGCGACGATGCGTCCTGCAAGACTCGTTGCCTCGCGCTCGCCGCCCTCGAGCGCGGCGGCGGCGGCCTGGATGTCCTCGGCCGGAACGCCCATCAGGCGTGCCACAGCGAGCGCTATCTGGGCGATCGAGGAGCGGCGCCGCTGCCGGAACGCCTCGCGTGCGGCGACGAGCTCGCCCATGGCAGCGACGTGCTCGGGCCGGACCACGGCGGCCTGCTCGGGCGTCTCGCCGCCGTGTTGCGCTGAGAACGTCATCACCTTGTCCCGGCCGCGCCGCTTGGCGAGGTACATGGCCCAGTCGGCCTTGTCGACGAGCTCATCCTTGAAGGTCGCGTCCTGCGGGCAGGTAGCGACGCCGACGCTCGCCGACAGGGTGTCGGCTCCGGCGAAGACGGAGCGCGTGATGCCGGCGCGGATGCGCTCCGCGACCTCCAGCGCTCCGGCCTCGTCCGTGTCGATGAGGATGGCGGCGAACTCCTCACCCCCGTAGCGCGCCACGAGATCGACGTGACGGACGGAACCCTCCAGGACCCGGGCGACCGCGCGGAGCGCCTTGTCGCCGGAGCCGTGCCCGTGGAGCTCGTTGAACGAGCGGAAGTTGTCCAGGTCGCAGAACAGGAGGGCGATGCTGGTCCCCTCCTCCTGGCAGCGGTCGATCTCGTAGCTGAGCCGCTCGTGGAAGTACCGGTGGTTGTAGAGCCCCGTGAGGGCGTCGGTGATCGCCTCGAGCTCCGAGCGCCCCGATTGCGCCGCGGCGGTGTGGAGCATCGAGGCGAACGTCTGGGCGACGTTGCTGCGCAGGCCTTCCACCTCGGTGACGCCCTCGGTCGCGGGGATGTCGGCCGACACGACGGCGACCACCGCGCCGTCGTCGTCGAGCACCGGCGCGACCCCGCTGATCCACACGCCCCACTGGTCGACGAAGAGGACGTTGGAGGGGAGCTCGCGCCCGGCGAAGACCTCGAGCAGTTCGTCGTCGGTGACGGCCTCGTCGCCGAGGTGCGGGGACTCCGGCGCGCCGCCCTCCGAATCCGCGAGCACGATGGTCTTGTGGCCCTCGCGGGCGAACGCCGTCACGAAGCGTGCCGGGGAGGAGGATTCACGGACGCGGCGCAGCTTCGCTGTGGCGGAGGCGTACTCGGCGCGTGTCTCGTCGCGATACTCCCGCAGCATGATGCACTCGTCGGCGGTCAGTGCCGCCGCGGCCCGGCCGGCGATGCCGGCCGCGGTACGGCGGCCCTCCGCGATGTGCTCGAGTACGCGCCCGAACGCGGTGACCATGGCGGGGTCGAACTGGTCGCCGGCGCAGCGCCGGAGTTCCTCCAGGCACTCGTCCGCCGACAGCCCCTGCCGGTAGGGACGGCGGAACGACATCGCGTCGTACGAGTCCACGACGCACATGGCGCGAGCGATGAGCGGGATGTCCTCTCCGACGAGTCCGTCGGGGTACCCGTCGCCGCTCCAGCGCTCGTGGTGGTGCCGCACGCCGGCGACGAGCGTGTCGTCGAACAGAGGACGGATGATCTCCGCGCTGAAGATGGGGTGCTGCCGCATGAGCTCCCACTCGTGGCCGTTGAGGCCGCTGGGCTTGAGCAGCACCCTGTCCGGCACTCCGATCTTGCCGATGTCGTGCAGGTACGCCGCCTCCTCCACGTCGCGCAACAGGTCCTCCGGCCAGCCGAGCTCCTTGCCGAGCAGCACCGTGTACGCGGCGACGCGCGCCGCGTGGCCGAGCGTGTAGTAGTCCTTGGCGTTGAGCGCCGAGCTCAGGGCTTTGAGGTTGCTGAGGTGCATGCCCTTGATGCCCTCGTAGAGCTCGGCGTTGTCGATGGCGATGGCCGCGAAGCGACAGATGGAGACGATCGCGGAGGTCTCCTCCGCCGAGTACGCGTGAGGATCCCTGTGGGTGAGCTCCAGGACGCCGATGACGCGCTCCCGGGAGATCAGCGGCACCATCAGGGAGACCGCTTCGGAGAACTCATCGATGAGCGCGACCTCCGCCGGCGAGAGCCGGGGGTCGTCGCGGCTCGTGATGACGACCGGCTCCCGCGTCTCGACGCAGCGTCGCATCGCGGTCCAGTCGTCGAGGGCGAACCGCCGCCCCCGCCAGGCCTCGTCGGTCTCCCCGTCGTCGACGCTCGTCACGTTCTCGAGCGTGGCTCCGTCGCGGAGCGTGTAGATGTCGCACATGGGCGCGGCGGCGACGGCGCAGAGCCGCTTCGCCGTCGAGACGAGGACTTCGTCGAGGTCGAGCGAGGACGAGAGCTCGAAGCTGACGTCGCTCACCAGCGTCATCCGCTCGGCGCTGCGGTCGAGCTCCTCGAACAGCGTCGCGTTGGCGAGGGCGCCGGCGGCGACCTGGGCGAGGCTGTGGAGCAGGTCGGTGCGCTCGAAGCGCCGGGAGTGCTCGTCGTAGATGCCGGCCACCCCGATCACCTCCCCTCGGCTGATGAGCGGGAGGCACAGCATGGAGCGGTGGCCCCAGCTGAGGTCCTCCTCTCGCTCCAGTTCGCTCACGCGAGGGTCGGTCGCGATGTCCTCGGCGTAGACGGGCCGGCGCGACTCGAGGGCCATGCGCGTCACCCCGAGGAGCTCCAGCCGGTACTCCGTCCCGATGTAGCCCGGATCCGGCTCGCCGTGGTCGATGCAGGCGACGCAGCGGATCACGTCTCCGTGCAGTGTGAAGATGTCGCAGTTGGGGGCGTCAGTGGCGGAGCAGAGGCGGCGCGCGACGCTCTCGAGGACTTCGTCCCTGTCCAGCGTCGCCCCGAACTCGATGCCGCTCTGCACGAGCAGTCCGAGCGTCTGGTTGCTGTCCTCGAGCCGCTCCATCAGGAGGGCGTTCTCGAACACCCCCGCCATCATCTGCCCGACGCGGAGAAGGAAGTCCCGATGCTCCGCGTAGTCCCTGCGGCGGTGGTCGTACACGTCGAGCAGGCCCACGACCCGGCCATCCAGGACCAGCGGAACGCAGATCTCGCTCTGTGAGCCCGACTCGTCGTACAGGGACCGCTCGTAGTCGCTCAGGCGTGGGTCCTCCGGGCTCTCGATGACCAGCGCGCCCTTCTCGGCGATGGCCGCCTTCGTGCTGGGGAAGAGCTCGAGGTCAAGGGGCCGGTCCGCGTAGTCGTCGAGGAACTGCCCGTCGTCGTAGGTCAGCACGCAGTGCAGCGTGTCTCCGCGCAGGATGAAGACCTGACAGCCGTCCGCCTCCACCAGCTCGACGACGCGCGGGCCGACGGCGCGCACCAGCTCGGTGAGGCCGCCGGCACTGGACGCCATCCTGCCGAGCTCGACGAGCTCGGCGAGCGCCGTGTTCCGGCGCTCGAGCTTTTCGAGCAGCAGGGCGTTCTCGATGGCTCCGGCGGCCGTCTGTCCGACGCTGCGCAGATAGTCGAGGTACTCGCCGAAGTCGCGCGGTCGTGTGTCGAACACGTCGATGAGCCCGATGACCCGGTCGCCGCCCACGAGGGGGATGCACAGCTCACTCTGGAATCCGTACTCGGCCATGTCCGCGCGCTCCTCGTCCGTGAGTCGCGGGTCGTCCAGGCCGGCGACGGCCATTGCCTGGCCGGTGCGTACCGCGAGTGCGGTGGCGGGGAAGCGGTCGATGTCGAGTACACGGCCGACGACGCTGGTGTCGAGGCCGCCCCGGTCGGCGCTCACGACGCAGCGCAGCTGGTCGTCCTTCAGAGTGAAGATGTCGCAGTCGGCGGCGTCGATGGTCTCGCGCAGCCTCTTGGCAAGTGAGGTGAGGACGGACTGAAGGTCGTGCGCCTGCGAGGCCACGGCGCCGAGCTCCACGATGTTGCGCAGGATGGTCCCCCGCTGCTCGAGCCGATCCAGCAGGCGCGCGCTCTCGAACGCGCCGGCGAGCGTCTGGGCGACGCTGCGGAGGAAGCTCAGGTACTCAGAGAAGTCCCGCTCCCGGGTGTCGTACACGTCGAGGAGCCCGAACAGCTCTTCGCCGACCACCAGGGGGAGACAGATCTCGCTGGCGAAGCCGTAGTCGTGGTAGGTGCGCTGCTCGTCTTCGTTCAGCTGGGGGTCGTCCGGGCTCGTGATGGTGAGGATCTGGTGGCTCTCCATCGCCTCCATCGTCGTGGGGTACCGCTCGAGGTCGAACACGCCGCCGAGCACGGAGAGGTCGTGGCCGCTGCGATCGTAGCTCGCCACGCACCTGAGGGCCCCGTCCCGCATGCGGTAGATGTCGCAGTTCGCGGCGTCCACCGTGGTCAGGATCCGTTCCGCCGCGGTGCGTACGAGCTCGCCGACGTCACGCGTGCCGCTCGCAAGGGTGGCCAACTCCACGAGTTCGTTGAGGAGGCGGTTGCGACGGTCCACCTGCTCGAACAGGGAGGCGTTCTCCAGGGCGTGCGCCGCCACCTGGCAGAGTCCCCGGATCAGGTCGAGGTCCCCGGTGAAGTCGCGCGGCCCGTAGTCGGAGAGCTCGATCACCCCGAGAACGTGACCCCGCACGATGAGCGGCATCGAGAGTTGCGCCTGATAGCCCCACTTCTCCAGCGAGTAGCGGCCTTCGTCGTCGAGGGCCGGCTCGTCGAGTGACCCGGTCACCACCGCCTCGCCCGTCTCGATCGCCCGACGGCTGCAGGGATACCGCGAGAGCGGCAGGATCACGCCGTCCCATTCCACGTCGAAACGGCCGCTGTCGTAGCTCACGAGGGCGCGCATGGTGTCGCCCTCCACCGCGTAGATGTCGGCGACGGGGATCCGGGTGAGCTCGGAGAGCCGCTCCACCACGGCGTGCAGGATCTCATCCGTGCTGAGACGGGCTGTGTCCTCCAGGCCCGCCTCCACAACGAGCGCCAGGTCGCGGTTGCGGCGCTGCAGCCGGGCGATGACCTCGTCGCTGCCCATGGCGACGGCCAGCAGGTCGGCGGCGACGGGACCGACCCCGGCCGCCGTCGCGAGCCCCAAGGCGGTGGCCGAGCCGAACTCGAGGATGCCGACGAGCCGGTCTCCGAACACGACAGGGCAGAGGACGACCCCGGCGAGGCCGCGGCGGCGCAGAAACCGCTCCCGTGCGCCCTCGCCGAGCTCGTCCTCGTCCGACAGACGGATGGTCGCCCGGGTGCTCAGGGCCCGCGCGGCGGCCGGCCACTCGGCTACTTGCCAGGGCCGGCCGACGTCCACGGGGTTGCCCGTAGTGTCCCCGGATGGGAACGGGCTCGCGACCCCGTCCGCCACCCGGTAGACGGTGCACGCGTCGAAGTCCGGCCGCGAGCGGACTGCCCTCAAGGTCGAGAGCACCAGCGACTCCGCGTCCATCGGTGAAGGGCGCAAGGCGTCACCTGCGCCGATGCCGTCGAGTGCCGTGGCCCCCGGCCCCCCAGGGAGTTCCGGCGGCCCGGTCGCGACGACGCTCGACGGGAGTTCCGGGGCGAGGTCGACGGAGTCGTCTCGGGTCTCGTCGGACACCAGGCGCCTCGCCTGGCGGGCGATGAACTCCGCGAAGGCGACGTTGGCCCCGCTGAAGGCGCGAGGGAAGCGGCTCTCCACGAGTTCGAGCACGGCGCGAGCGGGACCGGTGGTGGCCATGGGCACCGCGAGCACCGCGTTGTCTCCGCGCCGCCGCAGCAGGTCCGCGTCCGCCCGCGCGAGGAGATTGGTCGCCGCGAGGTCGGAGATCACCAGCCGCCGCCCGGAGCGCAAGACCTCGCCGACGGTGGGCAACGGGACGTCCGGCGGCGAGGTCTCCTCGCTCGGGCTGCCGCCGATCCGGCTGCGCGCGGTGAGCACGACGAAGTCGCCGCCTGACGAGGCCATGGAGATCCTGCATTCGGTTACGCCCACGCCCTCGGCCGCGACGCGCGCCAGGGTCAGCAGCGGCGCGCGCAGTTCGTCGATACCCCGCGCGCGGAGTATCGGTCCGCTCGGGCGTGGGTCCGCGTCGGACCCGGTCTCGGCGCGGAGCAGCGCCTCGACGTCGCCGCGGCGGTACCGCCGGTGGCCACCAGGACTGCGGTAGCACGTCAGCTTGCCCGCGTCGCTCCAGCGACGCAGCGTATTGAGGCTCACGCCGAGCTCCGCCGCCGCGTCGCCGAGGCGGAGCCAGCCTTCGCCGTTTGCTCGTCCTACGCGCATGCGGGCGCTCGAGGGAGGGGTCAGTGGACGCTCAGAACTTCACCAATCCTCGACAGATTCCTTCGCTGCGCATGAGCGATGGAGGAATGGGCAGGAACGTGTAGGGGAGGCAGGCCGAACAGCCTGCCGCCTTCCTGGCTACTCCGCGCCCTGCTCTTCCTTGGTCGCTGCGGGCGGGGCGTCGCCCGCGTGACCGAACGAGACGATCCTGTCGCGGCCCTTGCGCTTGGCCAGATACATCGCCCAGTCCGCCTTGTCGATGAGTTCCTCGACCCCTGTGGCGTGGTCGGGGAACGCGGCGGTGCCGATGCTCACCGTGATGCTCCTGTCCTCACCCAGCTCGAGGCCCGCCACGCCCTTGCGGATGCGCTCGGCGACCTCCACCGCGGCATGGCCGGGCGTGTCGAGCAGGATGACCGTGAGCTCCTCGCCGCCGTACCTCGCCGCGAGATCCACCTGGCGGATCGAGTGGAGGATCACGCCGGCGACTGCCCGCAACGCCTTGTCGCCGGCGACGTGGCCGAGACGGTCGTTGTAGCCCTTGAACCTGTCGAGGTCGCAGAACAGCAGCGAGAGCGGGCGTCCCTGGTCCGCCGCGCGTTCGATCTCCTCCGCCAGGCGCTGCTTGAAATACCGCTGGTTGTAGAGGCCGGTGAGCCCGTCGGTGACGGCGTCCACACGGGCTCGTCCGAGGCGCGCGGTCGCCGATTCCACGATCGCGGAGAAGGTCCGGTCGTGGCCCGGTCCGCCGCTGCCCAGTTCCGCGGGCCAGTCGTCGGCCGGCGCGAGGTCCGCGCATGCAAGACCGGCCAGCACGCCTTCGGCGTCGCGGATCTCTGTCGCGTTGCTGACCCACACGCCGAAGTCGTCCAGTTGGAGGACGTTGCGCTCGGCCTCGATGACGACCGCGTCGTCGGAGAGTGCGGAGCGGTCCACGAGGTCTCCCGGGTGCGAGCGGAGCGCGGGGTCTTCCTCCGGGTCGCAGACCATGCGCCAGCCGTCGAGCCCCGGTGCGATGGCCGTGAGGAACCGCACGCCCGCATGGGCATCCCGCACCTCTCGCAGCACCTTGGCGAGCTGCTGGTACTCGGGTCCGGTCTCGTCGCCGCCGATGCGCGTACCGACCAGCATCGCCGGGTCGATGATCGCCGCCGCCTGCTCCGAGGCGGCGCGTGCTACCAGACGGCGCTCGTCGAGCCGGTCGAGCACGCGCATGAATGCGGTCACCATGTCGGGGTCGAACTGCGAACCGCGGCAGTGGTCGAGCTCGGAGAGGCACTCGGCATAGGACAGCGCCTCGTGGTGCTGGCGCTGGAACGACATGGCGTCGTAGGAGTCCACGATGCAGAGGGCGCGAGCGATCTGAGGGATGTTCTCGCCCGCGAGGCCATCCGGGTACCCCCCGCCGTCCCAGCGCTCGTGGTGGTGGCGGACGGCGCGGACGATGTCATGGGAGAAGAGGGGCTGCACGATCTCCGCGCTTGCGATCGGGTGACGCCGGAGCTCGGCCGCCTCCTCCTCGGTCAGGCGGCCGGGCTTGTAGAGCACGTCGTCGGAGATGCCGATGCGGCCCACGTCGTGGAGGAAGGCCGCCTCGGTGATCTGCTGGAGCTTGCTGGTTGGCCAGCCGAGCTCACGGCCGAGGAGGAGCATGTACGCGGCCACGCGCGCGGCGTGGCCCACGGCGTAGTAGTCACGCGCATTGAGGGCCGAGATGAGCGCCTTGAGGTTGGCGACGTGCATCGTCTTGATGGTCTCGTACAGTCGCGCGTTCTTGAAGGACAGCGCGAGGAGGGCGCCGACGCGCTCCAGGACTTCGGGGTCGGTGCCGGAGAACGCATCCTGCTCCGGCGCTCCGAGAACGAGCGCGCCGGAGAGCGTCTCGTCGATGAACACTCCGATGAGCAACGCCGCCTGCAGTCGGCGCGCCGGCACCTCCGCGGACGCAGGCAGTTCCTCGGTCAGGTCGAGGGCGATGACGTGCTCGCGGCGCAGGGACTCGAGCACCGGGTCCTGCGCCGTGTCTCGACCGCGCGCGAGGTCCTCGAGCGCCGGCGACGTGCTGTAGACGACCTCCCACTCTGCCGGGGCGCCCTCCATGACCAGGCACGCGTCGGTGTGCGGCACCAGCGTCGCGAGCTCCTCGAACGTCGCAGCGGCGATGGTCTGCGTCTCCAGGCTCGAGCTCGCCCGGGAGGCGACCCTGTTCAGAAGCTCGGACTCGCGAGTGCGCAGCTGGGCGTTGCGGTACAGGTCGGCGTTCGCGATGGCCATGGCGGCGATCCGGCAGACCGCCTCGACTGACGCGACGTCGTCGTCGCCAAAGGCGCGCGCTTGCTTCGAGTCGAACAGCTCGACCACGCCGATCACGCGCTGTTCCACGAGGAGTGGAACGATGAGCCCTCCGTGGCGGACGGTCCCGCGAGGCTCCCGCGACTGTGGGTCGTCGACGGGCGCCCTCGCGCGCGCAGCCGCGCGCACCACTGAGCGCGATTCCACCGCAAGACGCGAGGCTCGCCAGTCTTCGAGGCGCAGGCGGCTGCCGAGCCAGTCGGTGTCCCGCTCGCCTCGCACGAGGCTCGCGGTGCAGCGGAGCTCCTTGTCCTCGAGTGTGTAGACGTCACAGGAGTCGACCCCGGCCACGTCGCACAGCCGGCGCGCCGCAGTCTCCAGCACGCGCCCGAGATCGAGATTGGCGGCGAGCTCGATACCGGCGTCGTTGATCTGTCGCAGCCGCGCTGCGCCGTCGTCCAGCGCGGCATGCACGCGCGCGTTGGCGATCGCCTGCGCGGCAAGCTGCGCGAGACCGCGGAGGAGACCGGTCATGGCCGCGTTGGCGTCGTCGAGGTCGAAGAGTGTGGCTACGCCGATCGCTTCTCCGCGGTCGATGAGCGGCAGCTCGACGGCATTGGCGTATCCCCAGCGCATGTCCTCGCTGCGTTCGGCTTCGGTCAGGCGAGGGTCGCCCGGGATGTCGGAGACGACGACAGGCCGGCCGAGCTCGATCGCGCGGCGCGCGATGGCGAAGTCGCCCAGGCGGTACCTCGTCCCGGGAAAGGCGTCGTCGATGACGGAGCCGTCGGTGCTGACGAGGCCCCGCAGTTCCTCTCCCTCGACCGCGTAGATGTCGCAGCAGGCCGCCGCCGCCGCGAGGCACATCCGCGAAGCGACTGAGTGGAGCACCTGGGTGATGTCGAGTGAGGCGCCGAACTCGAGACTCGACTCCGCGAGCACACCGAGCTGGCGGTTGGACTCCGCGAGCCGCTCCAGCAGGAGGAGGTTGTCGAAGGCGCCCGCCACGGTCTGGGCGACGCTGCGCGCGAAGTCGAGGTGCTCTTCGAACCCTCTCTCGCGCGAATCGAAGACGTCGATGAGCCCCACGAGGCGGCCGTCGATGACGAGGGGTAGCGAGAGCTGGCTTGCCAGTCCGGCGCGTGCCCAGACCTCGCGCTCCTCCGGCATCAGCAGCGGGTCGGCGAGCCCAGCGAGAACGAGGACCTCGTGGTCGCGCACGACGGGCCCAGTCTCTCGCAGCCCTCTCGGTGAGGCGGCTTCGGCCGGGTCCTCGAGGCCGCCCCTGCGGTCGATGCCGGCGAGGAAGCGCAGCTCGCTGTGCTCGGTGCGGTAGACCTCGCAGTAGGCGGCGTCCAGGACGTCCAGCAGGCGCTGAGCGACGAACGCTGCCATCTCCTCGGGCCGGCTTGTGGCGTTGATGCGCGCCCCGAGCTTGACGATCTCGCGGAGAGCGACGTTGCGCTGCTCAAGGGCCTGGAGCAGCAGTGCCTTGTCGAGCAGATGTGCGGCGATCTCGCCCAGCGCCAGCGCCGGCCGCTGGGCATCGGCGAAGTCGTGCGGCCGGTTGTCGAGGATCTCGGCGACGCCGATCGCGCGCCCGTTGCTGAGAAGCGGGATGATCAAGGAGGAGCGGGCGCTCCGGCGCTGCAGTGCGGCGCGCTCCGTCTCGACGAGGCGCGGATCCTCCAGCGAGGCGATCCGCTCTGCACGGCCGGTCGCGATCAAAGCCTGCACGAGGGGCCGGTGGGCGAGTGGGACTGCGTCGTCGCCGCCCTCGCGGTCGAACCGTCCGTAGCTCCAGCTGACGAGCGTCCGCAGCTCCCCGCTATCCACGGCGGAGACGTCCACCATGGGCGCGTCGCACAACTCCGCGAGTCGGCGCGCCACCACGCGCAGGACCTGGTCGGGCCCGGCCGTGGGACTCTGGGCCTCGATGTCGGCATCGAGCACAAGGGCCAGATCGTCGGCCGATCGCGCCAGCTCCTCCATGCGCTCGTCCTGCTCGAGGACCTGAGCCGCCAGGCGCACCACGGGGGCCACGCGCACCACCTCGGCGCCGAGGTCGCGGGGCCGGCGGTCTCCGAGGACGAGCAGACCGCTCGGCCCGGAGGAGGTGAGCAGCGGCACGAAGGCCAGGCTGAGCGCGCCGGTCTGCCCGGTGATGGAGGCTCGCTGATCCGGGGTGAGTCGAGGGTCGTCGTGGCCTCCGAGAACGACCGCGCGCTGTGTCGCCAGAGCCTGGCGGGCAGGCGGGACATCGGAGACGCGCCAGGCCGTGCCGACGGCGAGAAGCGGGCCGCCCCCCTGGGCTGCGGCGAGGACGGCGGCGTCACCCTTGACGCGACTGATGCTGCAGAACGACACGCCGCCGGCGGCGCAGACGTCGAGGACCGTCGCCGCCAGCAGCGTGCGGATGCCTTCGCTCAGCGCCGGCGTGCCGGCGAGCGAGACTGTCGCCTCCCGGACCGGATGTGCTCCCACCTCCATGCGACAATGGTCGACATCCGCGGTCCCGAGGGGATGGGACATTTCGCCAGGCTCAGCAAGTACGAAGAGAGTAGTAGAGGGTGGTCTCAGGCGTCTTCCGCCACACCTGAGGCGGCCTCGCCCGCGATGGCCCTGGCGATGTCGGCGAAGGCGCCGCCGACGGGTGTCGAGGGGTCCAGTGCCGCCGGCTGGCCGTGGTCGCCGCCCTCTCGTGTTGCTTCGTCCAGCGGGATGCGTCCCAGCAGGCGGGTGTCCATGAGCCGGGCGATCTCGAACGCGCCTCCGCGCCCGAAGATGTAGTGCCGGCTGCCGCAGTCAGGGCAGATGTAGTACGACATGTTCTCCACGACCCCGAGCACGCGCTGCTTGGTCATCTGAGCCATCTTCGCTGCCTTGACTGCCGTGCGCGCGGCAGCCTCCTGCGGGGTGGTGACGATGATGAGCTCCGCCCCGGGGATCATCTGCGCGACGGTAAGGGCGATGTCTCCCGTGCCGGGCGGAAGGTCAATGAGGAGGTAGTCGGGGCTGCCCCAAAGGACATCACCGAGGAACTGCTCGATCGCGCGGCCGAGCATGGGACCCCGCCAGACGACGGGCTCGTTGTCGGGAAGGAAGAAGCCCATGGAGACGACCTTCACGCCGTGAGCCTCCGGCGGTACCATCTTGCCGGCGTGGGTCTCCGGCGGCACGGCAGGGAGCCCCATCATGAGAGGCACGGTGGGGCCGTAGACGTCGGCGTCGATGAGCGCGACGGCGTGGCCCTGGGCGGCGAGTGCCGTGGCAAGGTTCACCGTCACGGTGCTCTTGCCCACCCCACCCTTGCCGCTCGCCACGGCGATCGTGCGAGTCTGGCTGCCCGGCCCGAAGAGAGACTGGACGAGCTGGTCGCTCTGGCGGAGCCTGCCGGCCAACTCATCGCGTTCGTCGCACGACATGGCGTCGAGTCTCACCTCGACGGTGCGTCCTCCGGCGATTGCGGCGAGTGCCTGTTCCGCCTCCGCGCGGATCTGGTTGCGCAGAGGGCAGCCGGCGGTAGTGAGGACGATCGTTGCGCCGATGCGCTTCTCGTCGAGCACGATGTCTCGGACCATGCCCAGGTCGACGACATCGCGTTGCAGTTCTGGGTCCTTGACGCTCGAGAGCGCGCGCAGCACGTCTTCGTGGGTCACGCCTGCCTCCAGGAGAGTAGGGGTCGCCTCTCGGGTGTACCCGCGTGCGAGAGGTCACAGTCTGGCTGAGTGCATGCTAGCAAACGCAGGAGTCGGCCACGGGATGGGCCGGTGTCGAAGTCGGGGCGGGGCAAACCGCCTTCAGATGCCCTTCACATCATGCGAGTAGCGTGATGGCTCGTTGGTGCGTTGGTCGCGGGGTCACTTCGATGTACCCGGTGTCGACGCGTGACCAGGAAGGAGCGTGACGTGAGAGGACACTGGAAGACGCTGATGGTCTTGGCGGTCCTTGCGGCGGTCGGGCTGACCGTCGTTGCCGTGGCGGTGGGGGCGACCCGATCGCAGCTCGGGGGTCGTGATGCAGGCGTAGCCTGTGGCGCCCTCGTGAGCGACCCCGAGGCGGCGCAGGCCATGTCGGACCTCCGCACCGAGCACCGCGCGGAGATGCAGGCGTGGTACGAAAGGTACGGGTCGAGCCGGTCGAGCTCAGAGGCGCGGCGTGCGCTCAGGAGACTCCGCGCGGAGCACTGGAACGACATGCAGGCTCTCTTCGGGGAGTATGGGGTCAAGGGTCCGGGGACCCGGCGCTCGGGCGGCGGCGGTTGTGGAGGCCCCGGGAGCGGCGGCTGCGGCGCCGGCGCTGGGGGCGCAGGGCTCGGCATGATGGGCTCGGGCGGCGGCATGATGGGAGGCTGGAGCTACTGAGTCTGGCCGGTCGAGTCTTGCAGCGGTAGCCGATCGCACACAGGAGGGGCGGCGTTTCACGTGAAACGCCGCCCCTTCGCCGTGCTGGGGACAAAGAATGGACGCCAACGACGTCCGCCTCATCCACACCTGGGCCGTTTCACGTGAAACAAGATGAAGAAGGGGCCCCGGACGGAGCCCCTTCTTCATCAGTGCGCGGTGCCGGACGCGAGCGCCGGGTGTGAGACGATCAGACCGCTGTGGCCTTCAGGCCGACCGGCTCGGGGTTGCCGGCGCCCGTCGCGTAGGTGTCCTTGAAGATCTCCATGAGCATCGGGCTCTCGCGCACGACCTCCAGCGAGATCACCGCGTGGTCCTTGGTGTAACCGTTGCCGATGATCATCAGCGTGTCCGCGCCGATGCCCTCGGCGCCGAGGGCGGCCGACGTGAAGCTCGTCGCCATGCTGAAGAAGTAGACCATGCCGTCGTCCTTGGTCGCGAGGACCGACGCCATCTCGGTGTTCTGAATGTCTACGCAGTTAATAGTAAGGTCCGCCATCTCACCGTTGGTAGCCTTCTTGACCTCTTCGTACACGAACAGCTGGTCGGTGGCCGAGCCCTGGATGATGACGTCGGCGAAACCTGCTTTTTCCAGCCGCTTCTTGCCGGCGTCACCGTGCACGAGGCAGATCACCTTACCGGTGGGCTTGACGCGCTTCTTGGCCTCGTAGGCGCAGAGCAGGCCGCTCTTGCCGCCGGCGCCGATGATGAACACCGTCTGCCCGGGCTTGCTGAGCTTCGCGGCCTGCGCGGGAGCGCCGGCGACGTCGAGGATCGCGAGCGCGAGGGCCTCGTCCATGTCCGCAGGCATCTTCGCGTAGATGCCGGTCTCGAAGAGGATCGCCTGCGCCTTGACCTTGACCTGACAGGTGTCCTTGTTGACCGAGATGACCTCTTCCACCTTCAGCGGAGTCAGGGAGAGGGAGACCAGCGTCGCGATCCGGTCCCCGACCTTGAGGTCGCGGTCCTTGAGCTTGTCGCCGATCGCCGCGACCGTGCCGAGCAGCATGCCGCCGGAGCCAGTGTCGGGGTTATGGTGCTTGCCGCGGTCGGCGATGATGCCGAGGCTGTGGCGCGCCATCTTGTGGACGTCGCCGCCCTCCGCCTCTTCGATCTGGGTGAAGCTGGCCGCGTCGATGTTGAGCGTGTCGACGTCGATGAGGATCTCGTTGTCGTAGATCTCCATCGTGTTGTCGATCTTCCACGCGGGCTGCGGCAGCACGCCCTTGGGCTCGATGACCCTGTGCGCTCCGAACTTGTTGCCTTCCTTCATCCCTGCTCCCTCCCCCCGAAGGGCGGCCGGGCGCGGGTGGCGTGAGCCAGCTCCCGCGCCCGGCGCTTCATGCGGGGTCGTTTCGTGGGGCGATATCAGCCCTCTACCTTGATGACCGAGCCGGCGCCCTGGCCGCCGCCCACGCAGGCGCCGGTGAGGCCGATCTCCTGGCCGCGCTTCTGGAGCTCGTGAATGAGCGTCACGATCATGCGCGTGCCGGTGTTGCCGAGCGGGTGACCCAGAGCGACCGCGCTGCCGTTGACGTTGACGATATCGCTGCTGAGACCGAGCTCGCGGATGGCCAGAGCGGCGACGCAGGCGAAGGCCTCGTTGAGCTCGGCCAACTGCACGTCCTTGCTGGTGAGGCCGGCCTTCTCGAGGGCGGCCTGGGCGGCCAGCGTCTCGCCGTAGCCCATGATCGCGGGGTCGCAGGCGGCAGTCGCATAGCTCACCAGCTGCGCAATCGGCTTGGCGCCGAGCTCGGCGGCCTTCTTGCGCGACGTCACGACCAACGCGCTGGCGCCGTCGGCGATCGCCGAGGCGTTGCCGGCGGTCACGACGCCGCCGTCCTTCTTGAAGACGGGCCTGAGGCCGGCGAGGATCTCCGGCGTGGTCTCACGCGGGCACTCGTCTGTGTCCACGACCTTGGGGTCGCCCTTGCGCTGCGGGATCACGACGGGGACGATCTCGTCCTTGAACCGGCCGTCCTTGATGGCGGCCGTAGCACGCAGCTGGCTCTGGTAGGCGACCTCGTTCTGCGCCTCCTTGCTGATGCCGAAGCGCTCGCTGAGGTTCTCCGCCGTCACGCCCATGTGGTAGTTGTTCGCGGCGTCCCAGAGGCCGTCCCAGACCATGGAGTCGTACATGTTGTCGGTCGGCATGCCCATGCGGTAGCCGCTGCGCCCGTTCTGGAGCACCCACGGCGCGCGCGTCATGTTCTCGGTGCCGCCGACGAGATACAGCTCGCCGTCGCCGGCCTTGATGTTCGCCGCGGCCCAGGCGAGCGCGCTCGCGCTCGAGACGCACACGCGGTTCACGGTGATGGCCGGCACGCTGTCCGGGATGCCGGCCTTGAGCTCGGCCTGGCGGGCCACGTTCTGGCCGAGGCCTGCCTGGATCACGTTGCCGAAGATGACCTCGTCGAGCTGGTCGCCGGTGACGCCCGCGCGCTTGAGCGCCTCGGTCATCGCGACCGCGCCGAGCTCCTGAGCGGGGGTACCCGCGAAGCCGCCCTGGAAGCGACCCTGCGCGGTTCGTACTGCAGAAAGGATGACGATGTCGTTGTCAGACACTGCGGCCTCCTTGAGCCGTTGCGTGTGTGGTTGCAGCCCCCGACGCGACTCTGACGTTCTGCATCACGACACATTGATTGGGATGGTGCATGTCTATGCTACCGGGTCAGCTATCCTCGTGCCTGCGCACGACTTCCTGCGCGAGGAACGACGCCACCTCGAGCGGCGTGGTGCGCGGCCCGAAGCCGGCGTCGTAGCCGAGCTCCTTGGCGAACGCGTTGTTGATGCGCGGCCCGCCGACGATCAGCACGAACCGCTCGCGCACGCCTTCGGCCTCGAGCAACTCGATGAGCTGCGTGAGGTGCTGCACGTGGATGTTCTTCTGAGTGACGATCTGGCTGACCAGGATAGCGTCGGCCTCACGCTCGAGCGCCGTGCGCAGCAGTTGAGCGCAGGGGATCTGCGAGCCCATGTTGAGCGCGTCCATCTCGGGATATCGCTCCAGCCCGTAGTTCCCGGCGAAGCCCTTCATGTTCATGATCGCGTCGATGCCCACGGTGTGGGCGTCGCTCTCGATCGCGGCGCCGACCACGCTGAGCTTGCGTCCGAGCTTGTCCTTGATCAGTGCGTTGATGGCGTAGTAGTCCATCTCGTCGACCTCGAGGTAGTCGCCCTTCACCTGATCGGGGTCGATGCCCGTGTCCGTGCGCCCGTAGGCGACGAAGAACGTGTACTCGGGGTCGATGGCCTTGCACTCGGCGATGCCCACGGTGTGGAAGCCGAGCTTCTCGAGGAACTGCTTGCCGACGTCCGCGGCCTTGACCGAGTACGGCATGGGCAGTGTGAAGGAGAACTGGATGATGCCGTCGTCGCGCGTGTCTCCATACGGGCGGATCTCCATCAGTGCCCCCCTTCCTTGGCAGAGCCTGCCCCTCCGGGGGCCGGGCCCTGGGGAGCTCCACTCATCCGGCCCTCACGCAGCGCCGCGAAGAACGGGTTGAAGTAGTCCGGCGTGACCTTGAAGACGCCCTCGAAGCCGCGACCGCCGCCCGGGTCGCGCTTGACGTCGGCGAACTCGCCGTCCGCGAGCGCCGTGAACAGGCCGATCGCCTGCACGTGCTCGAGCTGGTCCACGGCCTTCTGCAGCTGGTCGTTGGCGCGCTGCTCGATCATCCCGCCGGGCTTGTAGGTGACCTCCCCGGCGAGGTCGCGGCAGCTCTCGAACACGTACTTGGCGTTCTTGATGCTCAGGTAGCGGTCCTGGAGCAGCGGCGTGTGCAGGGCCTCGGTGAGCATCCCCAGCAGCATGATCTCCTGGCCGGTGAAGATGCCGGTGAAGTTGAACATGCCGTCGATGATGTGCCCGTGGAAGATGTCGCCCGGCATGTACTTGGTGGGCGGCATGTACTTGAGCGGGTAGCCGGGGAACAGCTGACGGACGAGCTGCGCGTCGGCGATCTGGTACACGACCTGGTCGGGCTTGGCGGGGTTGATCTCGAAGGCGTGGCCGAGGCCTATCTGCCAGGGCTCGAGGTTGGCGCGCAGGGCGAACGCCTCGTTGATGAAGTCGGAGCTGACGACCGTGTAGCCCTTCTCGAAGGCGTCCGCGGTGGTGAGGTAGTTGTCCTCGCCGGTGTTGATGATGATGCCGGCGCGCGCGTTGATCAGGCGACTCAGATACTGGTCGACGAACGTCCGCTCCATGTTGATGTTGCGGAAGATGATCCCGTACATGGAGTCGTTCAGCATCATGTCCAGCCGCTCGAGCGCGCCCATGGTGGCGATCTCGGGCATGCACAGACCGCTGGCGTAGTTGCAGAGGCGGATGTAGCGGCCGAGCTCCTCGCCGACCTCGTCGAGGGCGGCGCGCATGAGGCGGAAGTTCTCCTGCGTCGCGTAGGTGCCACCGAAGCCCTCGGTCGTCTCGCCGTAGGGCACGTAGTCGAGCAGGCTCTGCGCCGTGGTGCGGATCACGGCGATCACGTCGGCGCCGGCGCGTGCGGCCGCCTGGGCCTGGGCGGCGTCCTCGTAGATGTTGCCGGTCGCCACGATGACGTAGACGTAGGGCTTGAGCGGCTCGCCGGTCTGGGCGACGAGCTCGTTGCGGCGCGCGCGGACGGCGTCGATGCGCGCGACGCCCTCCCGGGCGAGCTCCTCGGCGCGGGCCTCTGCGGCCGCGCGCCGCTCCGCCGGCACCTCGGTGAGCGCCAGGTCGCCGGCGGCGACGCCCTCGGCGACCTCCTGGGCGCTCATGCCCGTCTGGTTCATGAGGTCCACGAACGGCCGCGTGATGCCCGAGGGCAGCAGGTCGCGGGCGTGCTCCGCGACCACGTTGACCAGCGGCACGTCGATCTCGTTGACGCCGGCGATGCCGAGCAGGCGCAGGGTGGCGCGCTCTGTCGTGTCGGTCGTGTGCTCCTCGATGTGCTGCTGGATGTCGTCGGCGATGGCGCTGGCCGCGGCTCTCGCGCGGTCGACCATCTCGCCGTTCAGCTGGAGGGCATCGTTCACTGGACCACCCACTTTCGTCAGGAGGTGACGGAGGTCGCGAGGTCGCCGCCGCCCCCCGGCAGCCGGGCGAACCCGTTCACGACGTCGAACATCGGGACGCGGTCGCCGACTGCCTCGGCGACCTCGGAGAAGAAGATCCTTGGCCTGGTACGGCTGCGGCACCCGGAACGGGTTCACCGTCAGTGCCAGCACGCGCAGCGGCGTGAGCACCTCGAGGCGGATGCCCCGGCGCAGGAACCGCCCGACCATGGCCGGCGGCAAGACCAGGACGGTAGCGTCGCGCACGACGACGCGGAGCTCCGTGCGCGGCGGCAGCACGCGGGTGAAGTCGTCGACGAACTCCTGCGTGAGGGCGCCGCCCACGAGCAGGGTGTCGGCGCCGAGCCGCTCGACCTCGCGGGCGACCGTGACGCCTTCGCCGATGACGGTCGCCAGCTCGAGGGTGTGAGCGACGCCGCCGGCGGTGAAGGCGACGGCACGCGCGCCTGCGGCGGCGTGCCCCTGCACCTGCGCCCGCGTCTCCGGCCCCACCCCGGGGAGCGTGAGCAGGTCGATGGCGCCGACCGTGGTCTCCAGCACGTCGTCCAGTGAGTCGCCGACCATGCCGCCGGTCGCGACCACGACACCGTCGCTGACGCGCGGCGACGCGCTGCCGATGCGGTTGATGGCGCCGTCGACGATCACCTGGTCGGCCCCCAGCGCCTGGAGCCGCTCGACGGTGACTCGCAGCTCGGCGAGCGTGGTCGGCCCGCTGACCTCCACGGCGCCCTCGCCCGAGGCGCGGCCGATCACGACGCGGCCGAGCGGTGTGTGGAAGGGCAGTTCCTCGAGCGCCTCCATCGTGTACCGGGAGCGGTCCAGAGAGCCCTGTGTGGTGGCGACGAGCGTGCCCGCCGGTGGCGTGATGCTCGGCTTGGCGAGCCCGGTGAGGTGGTCCGTGCGCTCGCCGTCCAGCCCAAGTGAGGTGAGCCCGAAGCGCTGCGGGCAGTTGGCCATCAGCGCATTGACGACGGTGGTCTTGCCGGCGTTCTTGACGAGGCCGACCACGGCGAGCGAGCGGCTGCCGGAGCCGGCGATGATGTCGTACAGCGCGCCGACTGTCGCCGCGTCCGGCCGGACGCCTGCGACGCTCGCGCCACCGCCGCAGGTCATGGCTCGACCCCGACGGTGTCGACGCCTGCCTGCGTCTCGGCGAACTTCCCGGTGCGCGCGGTCGCCGCTCCATAGGCGCCGTCTCCGTGGCGGATCTCCTTGAGGTAGGCGAAGATCGTGTACCGCGAGAGATCCAGAGCCTCGGCCACCTGTTCCGCCGAGCGCTTGACGAGGAACGCGCCGCGCTCCTCGAGCCGCTTGACGACCTCCATCTTCTCCTCGCGGGTCATCGCCGCGGGCGTCTTGCCCATCTCGCCGAGGATCTTGGTGACCATGCCGGCCACCACGTCGCGGATGTCGCCGGCGAAGATCTCGCCGGCCTCTGGGGCCGCGCCGCCGTCGAGGCGGCCGACGGACGTGAAGTTGGCGAGGGTGCGCTGCGCCTGCACGACCTCCGAGACGTCGTGGTTCAGCCCGAGCAGGCCGTAGGGCACACCCTCTTCGTCGCGCAGCGTGACCGCCAGCGACTTGAGGATCTTGCCGTCGTGCGAGGAGATGTAGAGGCGCACGTCCTGCGTCTCGTCGAGGTTGCGGAGGCTGCGGAGCATGCGGTCGGTCGGTACGTCGCCGACGGTGCGGCCGGTGACGCCGCCGTTCTCGATGGCGACGATGGAGTGCGGCAGCCTGCGCACGTCGTGCAGCACGACCTCGCAGTCTGGCCCGAACATCTCGGCCAGCCCGCGGACGATGGGCAGCAGGGCCTGCATGCGGGTGTCGAGCGGCTGCGTCGGCAAACGACCCTCCGTCGTTCGTCGCTGACGGACTCCCCGGGCCGGCGCGCGCTGGGTCGCGGCCCGGACACACGGTATACACCCGCACCGCGTCGTATGTCAAAAAAAGTGGGCCGCCTACCCGAAAAAGTGTAGGCGGCCCACTTGTGACCACGGCGCCCGGGGCGCCGGGTGCGCGATCAGAGGTTGCTGGGGCGCTCCGCGAGCGTGACCTGGAGGTCCTTGGTCTGGCCGTCGCGCTCGACGGTGACGGTGATGGTGTCACCGGGCTTCTTGGTGCCGAGGAACGCAATCAGGTCGTCGGCGGTCTTGATCGTCGTGTTGTCGGCCTTGACGATGACGTCGCCGCCGATGGTGAACGGCTGTCCCTGGACGTCCACCGTCTGGTCGCCGCCCTGGATGCCGGCCTTGGCGGCCGGGCTGCCCGGCGAGACTTGCTCGACGCAGGGCGCCACCCTGCGTCTTCATGTTGAACATGCCCGCGATGTCGCTGGTGAGCGTCTGCAGGCCGACGCCCATCCACGCGTAGGTGACCTTGCCATTCGCCTTGATCTGCTCCAGGGAGCGCATGGCCGTGTTGATCGGCACGGCGAACCCGAGGCCGTCGTTGCCGCCGCCGGATGAGGCGATCTGCTCGTTGATGCCGATGACCTTGCCGGAGCCGTTGATGAGCGGACCGCCCGAGTTGCCCTGGTTGATGGCGGCGTCGGTCTGGATGCCGTTGGGGATGGTCTGGCCGTTGGGGGCCTCGAGGCTGCGGCCGGTGGCGGAGACGATGCCCGACGTGATGGAGAAGTCGTAGCCGAGCGGGTTGCCGATGGCGACCACCGCCTCGCCGACCTGGACGTCGTCCGAGTCGCCGGTCGGCAGCGGCTTGAGCTCGACCTTGCCCGGATCGACCTTGATGACGGCCACGTCGCTGCCTACGTCCACGCCGACCAGCTGGCCGGGGACGCGCTGCGTCTCGCTGCCGCCCTTGTTGAAGACGACGGTGACGCTGCTCGCGCGCTGACCGTTCTCGTCCACGACGTGCGCGTTGGTCAGGATGTAGCCCTGCTCGTCCACGACGAAGCCCGTGCCGAGCGCCTGTGCGCTCTGCGCCTGGCCGAAGGCGTCCGTACCGGCGCTGCCGAACTCGGCGAGCACCATGACCACGCCACCGGAGAGGGTGCTGTAGATCTCTTGCGGCGTGAGCCCGTCGGTGGTCGTCGTCCCGGATGGGGTGGAGTAGGTGGTGGGCGTCTGGGGCGTCGCCTGGACGACCGTCTTGTTCACCTCCCCGAGGTCGAAGACGAACACGAGGAGGAGCACCACCGCGGCCGCCGCGACGGCGCCGCCGGCGAGCCCCGCCAGGAATCCCTTGAGCTTCATGCCTGTTTCCCTTCGGTCGCGCTGCACACAGCGAGGGCGCTCAGCGCGCCCCCTCTGGCCGATGTCAGTCCTGAAGATGCCGTCCGGCTATTACCTGCCCTCTACGGCCGTATTAAGCAACCCCCGAGCCGGATTAAGGCTTGTGAACGGCGCTCCGGGGCCCGGGGCGGCGGGTGCCCGGCTCAGACCGGCGCGCGCCGTCTGCGGTCGGCGGCCGTGTGCGGCAGCCGGACCGTGAAGCAGGCGCCGCCGCCCGGCGGCGAGTCGGCAGTGATGCGGCCGCCCATCATCTCGGTGAGCTCGCGGGCGATGGAGAGGCCGAGGCCCGCTCCGGTGGTCTTGCCGCGCTCCTCGCGGCCGCGGTGGAAGCGCTCGAACACGTGCGGGAGCTCGCTGCGCGAGATGCCCGGGCCGTCGTCGGCGACGACCACGACGGCCTCGCCGCCCTCCACCCCGGTCGAGAGGCGCACGGAACTGCCCCCCGGTGAGTACTTGATGGCGTTGTCGATCAGCGCCCGCAGCACCTGCACCAGCCGCTGCTCGTCGCACCACGCCGTCTCGCCCTCCTCGCCCGCGAACGACAGCGCGACCTCCTTGGACTGGGCCTGCGCCTGGAACTCGTCCAGTACCGACTGGCCGACGAGCGCCAGGTCGACGTCCTCCACGTCGAGCTCGAACGAGCCGGCCTCGACGCGGGAGAGGTCGAGCATGCTCACCGCCATGTTGCGCAGCCGGTCGACCTGCTGGCGCATGACCTGCAGGAACTCCCGCTGCTCCTCGGGGCTGAGGTCGCCCTCGTCGATGAGCTCGAGCGACCCGGCGAGCGAGAACAGCGGCGTCTTGAACTCGTGCGAGGCGTTGGCGATGAGGTCCCGGCGGGCGCGCTCGAGCCGCGCCTGCGCGGTCACGTCGCGGAGCACCACGATGGAGGTGAAGTCGGCGCCGCCGCCGACCGGGTAGGTGGTCGCCTCCAGCGTGGAGTCGTCGTGCGAGAACACCACCATGTCGAAGTCGGCGTCCTCCTGCGAGGCGCGCCAGAGCTGGGCCACGTCGGGCGGCAGAGCGGCGTCGACGGTCTCGCCGACCAGGCCCTGCCTGTCGAGCAGGATCGCCGCCGCTGGATTGGCGATGGTCACAGCGCCCTCCGCCGACAGGCCGATCACGCCCTCGCTCAGGTCGTTGAGCAGCACCTCGACGCGGTCGCGCTCGTACTCCACCTGGGCGAAGGCGCTGCGCAGCCTCTCGGCCATCACGTTGAAGGTGTCCGCGAGCTGCCCGATCTCGTCCTCCACCGTCTCCGGGACCTTGGCCGAGAGGTCGCCGCCGGCGATGAGCTCGGCGCTGCGCTCGATGCGCTTCAGCCGCCGGGCGATGAAGTACGAGGCCATGTAGCCCAGCACCAGGCTGATGATCAGCGCCAGCCCCGTAGCCAGCAGCAGCTGGCGCTGCACCGCGGCGACCGCGTTGTCCACATCGGTGAGCGACGAGATGACGAGGACGACGGCCACCACAGTGCGACCGGTCTGGGGCGAGTACAGCGGCACCGCCGTGGCGGCCACCCGGCCCCGCTCCGTCGTCACCGTGCCCTGCACCACGCGACCCTGGACGGTGGACCGCTCGAGCATCGGGTAGTCGGCGACATCGAGCGGGTCCTGGCTGCCGGAGTCCTTGCGGAGCACGAGGTTGCGCGTGTAGACGATGACGCGCCCGCCCACGCGTGTTGCGATGGTGCTTACCGTGCGGTCCAGTGAGCTCTCGTCGGCCACGATGAGCTGGCCGGAACTGGTGTCGTACTTGATCCACTGGCTCACGGTCTCGCTGATGAGGCGCGCGTTGCTGCGCGCGTCCACGAGCTTCTGGGTCGTGAGGCGTCCCTGCAGCGGCGGGATGACGTACACCCAGGCGACGAGCATCGCCAGCGCGACCAGGGCGCCGATCAGGAGCGTGAGCCAGTTCTTGACTGAGCTGAACATCAGGTGAAGGTAGGGCGCGTCAGAGCGCCCGTACTATTAGAACTCGCGGAACTTGTAGCCGATGTTACGGACCGTGAAGATGAACTCGGGGTCCTTGGCGTCGGTCTCGAGCTTCTCGCGCAGGTGGCGGATGTGCACGTCCACGGTGCGGGAGTCACGGTAGTCGCTGTCGCCCCACACCAGCTGCAGGAGCAACTGCCGGCTGTAGACCCGGCCGGGGTGCGAGATGAGCGTCTTGAGGATCTCGAACTCGATGTAGGTGAGGTCGACCTTGGCGCCGCGCACGATGACGTTGCGCTTGAGGACGTCCACCTCCAGGTCGTCGACCTTGATGACCTCCTTCTTGGTGGCCTCGGCGCTGCGGCTCATCTCGGCGCGGCGCAGCTGCGCGCGCACGCGGCTGCGGAACTCGCGCAGGCTGAACTTGTCCTTGGTGATGTAGTCGTCGGCGCCGATCTCGAGACCGAGCACCTTGTCGAACTCGTCGCTCTTGGCGGTGAGCATGATGATCGGCACGATGCTCTGCGCGCGGATGCGGCGGCAGACCTCCATGCCGTCCACGTGAGGCAGCATGATGTCGAGGATGACGAGGTCGAAGTCCTCGCGCGTGAAGGTCTCGAGCGCCTCCTCGCCGTCACGCGCGGTGACGACCTGGTAGCCCTCCTTCTCGAGAGGAAAGCGCAGGAGCTTGAGGATCGCCTCCTCGTCGTCCACGAGCAGGATGCGCGCTCCAGACTCGGCCATCACTTGTCTCCCTTCTCGGCAGCTGACCGCGGTCGCGGAGCCGCGTAGCCGCGGGCCCTGAACCCCGCGCCCATCGAGGCGGCGAGGTCGGCGACCGCGGGCAGGTCGGCGCCCGGGTGGTCGACCGCGGTCAGCGTGGTCTCTATCCCATGCGCAAGACACTGTTCGGCGAAACGCAGGACGGCCCTGTAGGACTTGGTGAACATCGGGCGGCAGACGCGGTCGTACTCCTCCGGCGAGGCGGCGTTGACGCTCACGGTGACGGCGTCCAGGCCGGCCGCCGCCAGCGCCGCCGGCACGTCCACGTCCGGGTTGAGCAGCCGGCCGTGGCCGTTGGTGTCCAGCCGGCTGCGGATGCGCCGCAGCCGGAGCCACTCGGTGACGGCCAGCACCACGTCCAGCCGCATGGTCGGCTCGCCGAATCCGCAGAAGACGACCTCGTCGGCGGGCCCGTCCAGGAAGGCGAGCTCGACCGCCTGCAGCACCTCGTCGAGCTCGGGCTCGTGGTCCAGCCGCAGGTCCTCGCCGTACACACCGTCGGCCCACTCGCGGATGCAGAACGTGCAGGCGCTGGAGCAGCGGTTGCTGAGGTTGAGGTAGATCGACCCGCCGGCGCGGTAGGCGATGGTCCCGGCGGGGACGGGTGCGGCGCTCATCGGCTGGCGGCGGGAGGAGTCATCGTGGCGGGCCGCCGGCCTCGTTCTCGAGAGGGGCCGGTCGGCGCTGCGAGTATAGCAGGGTAGAATCGAGGGTCCTTGAGCGCCCTGACCGACAACCTCATCGCCCTCAGCGGCCGCCTGCGCGAGGTCGTGCTGCCCTCGCTGGGCACGCACGCCGCCCGCGGCCACGCGGGCGTGGCGGTCGGCGGCGACGTCACCTTCAGCATCGACGAGCAGGCCGAGGCGCTCCTCGTCCGCCACATGCGGGAGCACCTGCCGACCTGGGCGTTCTACTCCGAGGACGGTGGTCTGCAGGGCGCCGAGGACCCGGAGCTCATCCTCGTCGTCGATCCCATCGACGGCACAAGACCGGCCGCGGCCGGGTTCGAGATGGCGTGCGTCAGCATCGCGGCCGTGCCGCCCGACCCGAGCCCGGCGATGGGCGACGTGGTCGCCGGGGTCATCCAGGAGATCAAGACCGGCGACCTCTTCGTCGCCGAGCAGGGCGCCGGATTCCGCATGACGCGAGCGGACGGCGCGGAGATCGCCTTTCTCCCCACGCCGCGCGCCGACCTCGAGAGCGTCTTCTGGACGCTCGGGTTCCGGGGCCGGCCGGCCGTGATCCTCGCGAGCGTCCTCGAGGAGCTCATCGACGACTCGTCCGTCGGCGGCGGCGTCTTCGACATCGGCTCCGCCACCTACGGCATCACGCGCATCCTCACCGGCCAGCTCGACGCGTATGTGGACATCGGACCGGCGATCATCGCCGCACACCCGTGGACCGAGGCGGAGTTCCGCAGGGTCGGGCGCGGCGCCGTGCTCTGCAACTCCCCCTACGACGTCGCCGCCGCGTACCTGCTCTGCAAAGAGGCGGGACTGCCCTTTACGGACGCGGCCGGCCACTCGCTCGACGACCGCCCGGTGCTCGGCTCCGACGCCTCCTTCCAGATGGCGACGGTCGCAGCGGGTAACGGACAACTGCAGGCCGCGCTGATCGACAGCGTGCAGCGCGGCATCGCCGGCCTGCGCCGGCCGGAGGTGCACAGTGGCTGAGCACGTGGACAAGCATGAGGCCCTGCTCCAGGAGGAGCTGGGCGAGGGCGTGGTGGAATGCCACGTCTGTCCCTCGCCTCTGCCGCGTCGCGCCCGGCAAGAGCGGCGTGTGCCGGGCGCGCGTCAACGAGGACGGCAGGCTCTACGCCATCACCTACGGCAAGGTCTGCAGCGTGGCCGCCGACCCCATCGAGAAGAAGCCGCTCTACCACTTCTTCCCCGGCACGACCGTGCTCTCGCTGGGGAGCGTGGGCTGCAACTTCGCCTGCCGGGACTGCCAGAACTGGCAGATCGCGCACGCCGATCCGGCCGAGGCGGCCCGCGACTTGCGCGACCTCCCCATCCGCAATCTCTCCGTCCTGGCCGCCAACAACGAGTGCCAGGGCGTGGCCTGGACCTACAACGAGCCGACCATCTGGCTGGAGTACATCCTCGATGGCGCCCAGGCGGCGCACGAGCACGGCCTGTACACGGTGATGGTCACCAACGGCTACATCACCGAGGACGCGCTGGCCGTGCTCGGCCCGCACATCGATGCGTACCGCGTCGACGTCAAGGGCTTCAGCGACGCGCAGTACAAGGAGCTCTGCCGCATCCCGGAGATGCTGCCGGTGCTCGAGTCGGCCGAGCTCGCCAAGAGGGAGTACGGCTGTCATGTGGAGATCGTCACCAACGTCGTCCCGACGTTCAACGACGACGAGGCGACACTGAGCGGCATCGCCACCTGGATCGCCGAGCGGCTGGGTCCGGAGACGCCGTGGCACGTCACGCGCTTCATGCCGCACCTCGAGTTCGCGCACCTGCCGCCCACGCCCATCGCCACCCTCGAGGGCGCCGCCAAGCTGGGCCGCGACGCGGGCCTCGACTTCGTCTACGTCGGCAACGTGCCCGGCCACGAAGGGGAGAACACGGTGTGCCCCGGCTGCAGGCGTCTGCTGGTCCGGAGGACGGGGTACGCGGTTGAGGATGTCGCGCTCCGGGGTACATTCTGTGCGATGTGTGGTCGGGACGTGAACGTGCGGACCTCCATCAAGAAGTGAACGCAGGGGCCTGCAAAACGTCGCTGTGTCTGGCACACGGGTCTCCGAGTCGATAGGATGCGCAACGCTGTGGAAGACTACGTTAAGCTCGACATCCCCGCGAAGGCCGAATACGTCTCACTCGGTCGCCTCGCCCTCTCCGGGCTGCTGCGCTCCAGCGGCGGGTACTCGGAGGATGCCGTCGCCGACCTCAAGCTCGCGCTTACCGAGGCGTGCTCCAACTCCGTGCGGCACGCCTACGACCACGACGAGGGCCAGGTGCACCTCGAGTTCACCGTCGGCCGGGACTGCGTCACCGTGCTCATCCGTGACGAGGGCGGCGGGTTCCACGAGGACGACGACGACTGTGAGGACTGTCGCAGCGTGGCCGGCGTGCGGCTGGCCGAGGGCGGCATGGGCATCTCCATCATCCGCGCCGTTGTCGACGGGTTCGACCTGCGCAAGCAGGACGAGGGCGGCACCATCCTCGTCCTCACCAAGAACCGCGACACCTGAGTCGCGCCCGGCGGCTCACGCTCGCCGGGTTTGGCCCCTCCCCTCGCTCAGGAACAACACGGTAAGCAGGATTCTTCACGTCGCGGGCGCGACGTCATCACGAGAAGATCGAGGGCGGGAGGTCGCCATGCTCGATGCCCTGCGCCAGCGCACCGTGGCGACGGTGCTGTTCGACGAACATCACGGCGAGGCCTGGTCGGTACGCCCGGAGGCGGCGGTGCGCATGCGTCCCGCGCACCCCGCCGCCGCGTCCTACGCCCGGGCCGCCGCAGAGCTCGCCGGGCGTGACTTCGAGGTTGTCACAACGCGCGGCCGGCCGCTGGACGATGCCGCGCTGGCCGGCGCCGACGTGCTCGTGATCGCGCACCCGAGCGAGGGCAAGTGGGAGCGCACCGTCGGCGATGACTCCCCCGTGTTCTCGCCGGTGGAAATCGCCGCGGTGCGGGACTTCGTGGCCCGCGGCGGCGGGCTCGTCGTCCTCGGCGAGGAAGAGGAGGACAAGTACGGCGGCAATCTCGACGAGCTGCTTGCGCCGTACGGTCTGCGCATCGGTCATGCCACCGTCTTCGACTACCGCTCCGGACGACGAGGTCCCCACCTGGATCGCCGGAGAACCCTGCGGGGACGTCTCAGACCCCGGTCTGCTGCACCGCGTGCGCGACGTCGGGTTCTACCGGGCCGGCGTAGTCACGACGGACGCGCCCGGCGCGCTGGTGCTGCGCACGCGCGCGACCGCCGACCCGCCCGGCGCCGGCCTCGTCGCGGCCGTGCCCTACGGCGACGGCCGCGTGGTCGTCGCCGCGGACTCCGATCTCTTCGGGGACGACTACCTGCTCCGGCGCGACCACCGGCAGCTCTGGCTCAACCTGCTGTACTGGGTGTCGCTGCACGCGTTCCAGCGGGACGCCACCGCTGTGACGTCGGAGGCGGCGCAGGACCCTGCGTGGCTGCGGCTCAAGGAGGCCACCGGCGCACTCCGGCTCCTCCAGCAGCCCAAGGGCGAGATCGACCTGGAGGTGCACGACGCCGGCGAGGTGCGGGCGCTCGTGGTCGCGGTGGCTGAGGCAATCGCCGACCTGGCACCGCGATTCCCGCACCAGAAGGACTACCTCGCCCAGGTCGTGACCGACCTGGACGCCTGGGTCGAGGGCGGCTGCGGCAAGCCGGACTTCCGCGCCTCGCTCGACCTCTTCCGGCCGGACCTCGAACGCCGCGACGGTGTCGAGCACCTCGTCGTCTTCCCGATGTACACGCCCAACGGTTCGCCGGACACGCGCTTCGAGGCGCTCATCACGCGCACGCCCTGGCCGGACTTCATCGACCGCATCGAGCGCGAGCTCTACGACAACGCAAAGTTCGTGCCGGTGCAGCTGGTGGACAACACGGCGGGCTACGACAGCGAGTGCGCCGTCCTCTTCCCCGAGACCGTCAGCGTGGCGGAGCGGCCGACCAACCACTTCGGCGCCATCTTCTGCGACCGCGAGTCGACGAGGTACCGCCGCTCCGCACTCCGTGCAGCCGAGGTGCTGCGGATCGACCTGCCACCGGACGCGCGAGCGCTCGCGTCTTCGGCCGATCTCGCGCTCGAGACCTACATCCTGTGGGACATGATCCACGACCGCTGGCACAGCCACGGCGACCTGCCGTTCGACCCGTTCATGATCCGCCAGAGGCTGCCCTACTGGATGTACTCGCTCGAGGAGCTGCGCGTGGACCTCGCCACCTACGGCACGGCCGGTGAGCTGGCGCGCACGTTCCCCTTCGCTCGTTACGTGCAGTACGCGATCTTGTTCGACCGGCTGATGCGGTTCCCCATCACCGGCAACCGGGTGCGCAACTACGATGGGCTGGGAGGTCAGCTCCTCTTCGGGTTCCTGCACGACCGCGGTGTGGTGAACTGGACCGACAATCGCCTGGTCGTCGACTGGGAGCGGGTGGAGGCGGCGGTGGGTGAGTTGCGCGAGCTGGTCGAGGAGCTCTACCGGCACGGCATCGACACCAGCAAGGTCACGTACTGGATCGCCGCGCACGACCTGGTGTCCCGCTACGTGACGCCGAACCTCGGGTCGCAGTGGCGTGAGGGCGCGCGCGTCTTCTCGGACGAGAGCGAGCCGCGCGCGTGGATCGAGCGCGTGCTCGACGACGAGTTCCCGCTCAGCCTGTTCTACGATCTGCTCAAGAAGAGGGTCGAGGTGCCGACGTGAGCCGCGTCGTCGGCGCTCCGCTCACGCTCTTCGCCAGCGACAACTACGCGGGAGCACACCCGGCGGTGCTCGAGGCGGTCGCGGCCGCCAACACCGGCTGGGCCCCGGCCTACGGCGACGACGCGTGGACGCTGCGCCTTCGCGAGCGGCTGCGCGAGCTCTTCGGCGACGTCGAGGCCTTCCCGGTCTTCAACGGGACCGGCGGCAACGTCACCGCGCTCGCCGCAATCCTCCGGCCGTTCGAGGCGGTCGTCTGCCCGGAGACGGCGCACATCAACGTCGACGAGTGCGGCGCGCCGGAGAGGATCGCCGGAGCCAAGCTCGTCGACGTCCCGACGCCGGACGGTAAGCTGACGCCGGAGCTGCTGCGCAGCCGGCTCGTCGGCTTCGGCGACCAGCATCACGTGCAGGCGCGCCTGGTCTCGATCTCGCAGTCCACCGAGCTCGGGACAGTGTACACACCTGACGAGATAGCGGCGCTCGCGGCGGCGGCCCACGAGGCCGGGCTGCTCCTGCACGTGGACGGCGCCCGGCTCGTCAACGCCGCCGAGGCGCTGGGGCTGGAGTTGCGGGAGACCACCGCCGACTGCGGCGTCGATGTGCTCACGCTCGGCGGCACCAAGAGCGGGCTGCTGGGGGCGGAGGCCGTCGTCTTCTTCCGCCCCGACATCGCCGCGGACTACCTGTACGCGCGCAAGCAGGGCACCCAGCTCGCGTCCAAGATGCGCTTTCTCTCGGCGCAGCTGCTGCGCCTCTTCGAGGACGGGCTCTGGCGTGAGACCGCCGGGCACGCCAACGCCTTGGCCCGGCGACTCGGCGACGTAGTCGTCGCCACGCCGGGAGCTGGACTCGCCTACCCGGTCCAGGCGAACGCCGTGTTCGCGACCCTGCCGGCAGCGGCGATCGAGCGGCTGCACGAGAAGTACCACTTCTACGTCTGGGATGAGGAGGCGGGCGTAGTCCGTCTCATGTGCTCCTGGCAGACCACGCCCGAGGACGTCGACGCGCTCGCGGCGGCGCTGCGCGACGCCGTGGCCGGGTGACCGGGCCCCTCGGCATGCGTGGTGACGCGAGGACCCGCGGCGCCCTCGAGAGGGTGGCGGCGACGCACGTGCTGAGTGGCGCGCAGACGGAGGCGCTCTCCCGGTACGTCGAGCTTCTGCTCGGCTGGCGCAAGGCCAATGTGACCGGGCTCACCGATCCGGTCGCCGTGGTGGACACGCTCATCGGCGACTCGCTCGCGCTCCTCGCCGTGCCCGAGCTGCGGGGTCGCGAAGGCGGCGCCTGGCTCGACCTGGGCGCCGGCGCCGGCATCCCCGGCATCCCACTGGCCGTCGCTCTCGCCGAGGTGCGCATCACCCTGCTCGACTCCGTGGCCAAGAAGTGCGCGTTCCTCGAGGAGGCCGTCCACGCCGCGGGCCTGGGCGAGCGCGCCGAGGTGGTCTGCGCTCGCAGTGAGCGCTACGCCGCGGCGGGCGCGCCCGGGCGCGAGGCGTACGAGGTGGTCCTCGCGCGCGCCGTCTCCGAGCTCGCCGTGCTGGTCGAGCTCGCGGCGCCGCTGCTCGCCGCCGACGGGCTGCTGCTGGCGAGCAAGACGCGCCGCGCGCTCCGGGAGGAGCGGGTGGCCGCCGACGTGGCGGCAGAGAGGTGCGGCCTCGCCCTCGACGCCCCCGTCCCACTCTCCGCCTCGCCGCTGGACGAGGCCGTCTGCGTCGTCTACCGCAAGGTCGCGCCGGCGCCGGACTGGCTCCCCCGGCGCGAGGGGATGGCGGCCAAACGACCACTCACGAGCTGAGCGCTCGTCCACGGTCGTCGTCCGCCGGCGCCCCGCCCGAGCGGTGCATCTCTGCTAGTATCGTGCCCCGCGAAACGAGAGGGCGCAGCTCACGGCGTTCCGCGATGCGAACAGCGTAGCTGTCCAAGGGAGCGAGAGGAGCCCGGTGACCCGCGTCATCGCCGTGACCAACCAGAAGGGCGGGGTCGGCAAGACCACCACCGCCGTCAATCTCGCCGCCTGTCTCGCCGAGGCTGAGTTCGACGTACTCCTGCTCGACATGGACCCCCAGGCGAACGCGTCCGGCGGCATGGGGATCCGCGCCGAGGACCCGCGCCTCACCAGCTATGGCATCCTCAGCGGCGCGGCCGGCGTTGGCGAGGCGACGGTGCGCACTGCCGTGGACCACCTCTCGGTGGTGCCCGCCTGCCCCGATCTGGCCGGCGCGGTGGTCGAGCTCGCCAACGCCGACGGCAACGAGTACGTTCTCGAGTACGCGCTCACCGGCCACGTCGACCAGCACGACTTCGTCTTCATCGACTGCCCGCCTTCCCTCGGCGTGCTGACCATCAACTCGCTGGTCGCGGCGCGCGAAGTGCTCATCCCGGTGCAGGCGGAGTACTACGCGCTCGAGGGACTGGCCGCGCTGCTGGAGACCGTCGGCCTCGTCCAGGAGCACCTCAACCCGGAGCTCGCGATCCTCGGGGTGGTGGTCACCATGTACGACGGGCGCACGCGCCTGGGTCGCGAGGTGGCCGGTGAGGTCCGCCAGCACCTCGCGCAGCACGTGTTCGAGACGATCGTCCCTCGCAACGTGAGGCTCAGCGAGGCGCCGAGCCACGGCCTCCCCATCTCACGCTATGATGCGACCTGCGCCGGCAGCGACGCCTACTTCGACCTTGCCAAGGAGGTCGTCTCCCGTGCCTGAGTCTCGCGAGCCCGACGCCCAGCCCCAGCGTCCTCAGGGCCGGCCGCAGGCCGGCAAGAAGGCGCTCGGCAAGGGGCTCGGGGCGCTCATCGGCGAGAGCCGCGCGGCGCTCGGTCGCTCTGGGGCGGCCCCCTCGTTGCAGGAGGGCCGCCTGCGCGAGTTGCCGCTGGCAGACATCAGTGTCAACCGGCGCCAGCCTCGGCGCTCGTTCCCGGACGATGAGCTGCGGGAGCTCGCCGCATCCATCAGTGCGCTCGGTGTGGTGCAGCCGATCGTCGTGCGGCCGTTGCACGAGGCGCCGGCCGACGAGGGCGCGCCGGCGCCCACCGGCGTCCGCTTCGAGCTCATCGCCGGCGAGCGGCGCCTGCGCGCCGCGAAGCTCGCCGGCCTGGAGTACATCCCGGCGCTGGTCCGGCCGGCCGACGAGATCGCCTCCCTTGAGATCGCGCTGGCGGAGAACGTCGCCCGCGAGGACCTCAACGCGATCGAGGAGGCGCTGGCCTACGCGGCGCTCGCGGACGAGTTCGGCCTCACGCACGAGCGCATCGCCGAACTAGTCGGGCGGAGCCGCGTCTCCGTCACCAACCTGCTGCGCCTGCTCGACCTGCCCGACGACGTACAGGCGTTGATCGAGCGCGGCGACCTCAGCGAGGGGCACGGCCGTGCGCTCCTTGGCCTGCGGGACCACGGCGAGCGCCGCAGGGTCGCGCGTCTGGTCGTCGCCGAGGGGCTCACTGTGCGCCAGGTCGAGGCCTTGGTGCGCAAGCTGCAGGAGGCCGCGCCGGAGGAGGCCGCGACCGCGCGGAGCGCCACCGGCGCGGACTACGTGGACCTCATCGACGAGCTGTACGGCGTGTTCGAGGCGCCGGTCCGGATCCGCAGCGGCAAGCGGGGCGGCACCATCCAGATAGGATTCAAGGACGCCGCCGAGCTGCGGCGCCTCGTCGAGCTTCTGCGCTCTCTCGGCTGAGCCGCGACGCCCGGCGGAGACCGGGCCGGAGCGGCTTCGCCGCCGGCCCCCAGCCGCTCTCTCAGCGGAAGCCGCGGGCTTCCGGCGTGAGCGTCACGCCCGGCGTCGGCGTGGGGTACGGATACGTCGTCGGCGGGGTGGTGGGATACGCGGTCACGCCGGGCGTCGGCGCCACCGTGGGATACGTCGACGGGTAGAGCGTCTCCCCGGGCGCCGGCGTCACACCGGGTGCAGGGGTGGCGCCGGCGGGGGCGGTCTCAGAGGACGGTACGTACACGACGGTGCCGTCGGTGAGCTCGTAGAACGAGCCGAGCAGGGTGCCGGCGCCGGCGACCTGCTCCCCGGCCTCCATGTCGAGCTTGGTGATCTTGCCGCCCTCCTTGACGATCACCTGCATCTCCGCCGTGCCGGGGTTGGTGACCACCGTCATGTTCTCGTTGGTGAGCAGCCCCGTGACGCCGGCGGCCGCGAGAGCCGCGACGAGGAAGCCGACGGCGAGCACGATGGCTACATCCCAGAGGTTGACGAGGCCGTCGAGAGGGTCACCGTTGCGGTCGGCGGTGCCGATGCGACGGCGGCGCATGTAGCGCAGACCGCTCTCCGGCGCGCCCATGACGGTGCCGAGGTTCTGCAGGCGGGAGTGGTCGTCGTTGGAGGGCATGGCCGCTCAGCGGCGACGGAACGGACCGGCGCCCCCGCGGGGCTTGGGATCGTCCGTGCCCTCGGGGTCCACCGGGCCCAGGTTCGCGAAGGGGTCTTCTTCGCGCGACCAGTCCATCGTCGGGTCGTCGAAGGTCAGGCCGGCCCCCTCGTCCGTGCCGCCGGCCGGCTTCTGCGCCGCGCCGGCCGCCGCCGGCTCCGAGCCTGCCACCGACGCGCCGGCGCCGGCCGCCACAGGCAGCAGCGGCTCGTCCGGCGTCTCGGCGAGGGTGGCGACCACTCTCCTCTCGGCGTCCTCGTCCGCGATCTCGTACTCGACCGGCGACTCGGTGTCCCAGACGCCCGTCTTGGAGAGGCGGCGTCCGGAGCGCAGGCGCACGTCCGAGCCCTCGAGCAGCTCCAGCAGGTACTCCATGTCGGAGATGTCCTGCGAGTACAGGCGGTCGCGCACGATGCTGACGAGGAACGCCAGACCGCCGATGAGGAGGCCGATCACCGTGACCGAGAAGGCGGTGACGAGGTTCTCGGAGAGCGCCACGACGTCGCCGCTGGCCAGACCGATAAGGGCCGGCGCGAGCGGGATGAGGGTGCCCATCAGGCCGAGCATGGGGCCGACACGGACCAGGATGCGCGTCCGCTCGAGGCGCTTGATCGTGTAGAACTCGTACTCCTGCAGCAGCTTGAGGGGCTTGGCAGCCAGCCGCTCCGTCTGGTAGTTGCGGATGAGGTCGTAGAGGAACCGCACCACGACCAGCGAGTAGTTGTTCTCCTGAAGGTACCGGTACGCGGTGCGAGGCTTGCCGTCGCGGAACGCCCTACGGGCGCGCAGCGCGCGGGTCTCGAGTGCGTCGAGGTCCCGGTAGCGGAACCGGAGCCACAGCTCGTAGAGCAGGACGCCGAGCTCGATGAGCACCCACACCAGGCAGGCCAGCGAGGCGATGAGCACCGGCCAGAGGAGGATCCGCGCTATGTCGTAGATGAGCTGCTGGAGGTCGTTCACGTGCGGTTCATTCCCGTGACGAGGGTCGCGTCAGGTCCTTGGACTTGGCCAGGGTCTGCTTGAAACGCTCCCAGGGGCTTCCGCCGCCGGCGAGCACATCACCCTGGCTCGCCCCGCCGAGGAGCTCCTCGCGGCGGTGCAGCAGGAGGTACGAGACGACGGCCCCGATGGGCAGCATCGCGAGGAGGGTACCACCCACGAACCCGCCGGCACTACCGCCCCCGCCGCTGCCGCCCACGCCCGCGGGGCTTGGAGAGCCGCTCGGGGAGGGGATGGGCGAGCCGCTGACGAGCGGGCTGGTCGTCGGCGTCGGGGTGAAGCTGTCGTACGGGTACGGCGTGATCGTGGTGTACGGAGAGGGCGTCGGTGTGGGGGTGGCCGTCGCGGTGCGCGTGGGGTAGACGGTCGGGAACACCGTGGGGTAGACCGTCGGCCGGATCGTGGGCCGCCAGGTCGGGCGCGGCGTCGGCGCCACCACCGCGACCGTGAACTTGCGCTCGAGGATCCTGGCGTTGCCGGCGTAGTCGCGCAGTTCGATGCGCCAGGTGTGGTCGCCGTTCGGCACGTTCTTGAGGGTGAGACTCAGGCCGTACCGGCCGATGTCGGCCGGCCGGCTCTTGTTGGCGTTGTCGACGTAGACACGGCAGGCCGAGGGCTTGATGCCGGTGCCTTTGGGAGAGAAGTCCGTGTACGTGGCGCGGATGAGCACGACGCGGGTGCGCGTGTACTTCGCCCCGTTCTTGGGCGAGACCGAGCGGAACTGAGGACGGAACCTGAACGCCTTGTGGGCCTTCCCCGGGTTCTTGGGGAAGACCTTGCTCTCGGTGGCGCTGCCGAACGGCTTGCGGTTGAGCGCCACCAGGGCCCATCCGGTGACGATCACAGGGCGCACACGGCTCGTCGCGGAGGATTTGTACGCCCCGTTGGGCTGCTGGAGGCCCTGGAGCCAGCTGACGGGCGTCCTCTTGTCGGTCGAGTAGGCCCCCGCCATGTTCCACCCGGGGCCGTCGGGGTCCTCGCCCATGGCGAGGATCGCCTGGATACCCGCGGAGGTGCCTTCGGCGTCCGCGTTGCCGCTCGCGGTGGCGGCGAAGCCGCCGCCGGACCGCTGTGCGGACTTCAGGAAGGAGCGGGCCAGGCCGGGGCTCCAGTCCGAGCGGTCCGAGCTGACTTCAAGCGCCTGGTAGGCCAGGGCGGTGTCGAGAGCGTCCGACGCACCGCCCTGCTCGCTGTTCGGGAACCCGCCGTCGCCGCCGGGCTCGTCGTTCTGCTGTTTGGCCAGCCAGGCCTCCGCCATCAGGTAGCGGGAGTCGGTGCGGCTCACCCCGGCGTTGTGCATGGCGAGGATCGCCCAGCTCGTGGTGCGGACGGCGGCGTCGATGGACGGCAGTGACGGTGCGAACGCCCCCTTGTTGGAGGACCCGTCCGTGGTGTTCTGGTAGCTCAGGAGGATGTTCAGCAGGTTGACGCCCTTGCTGCCGGCGGTGCCGATGCTGCCCGCCTTGTCCATGGCGACGTAGGCCATGATGAGGCGGGAGTAGTACACGGGCGCGTTGGTGACGTCGATGCCGGTACTCGCCGCGACGAGGTCGGTGGACTGGAGGTAGTCGAAGGGGTTCTTGCCCTTGACGCTCCAGGCGCTGTTGCCCATGCGCTCGCCGCTCGCGACGGCGCCGAGGACGGCCATGCTCGTGTTCTCGGGGTTGGCGAACCCGCCTCTGTCCGCTTGGCGGTAGTGCAGGTAGTCGAGGCCGCGCGTCACGAACCTGGAGCGGTCCTCTCTGGCGCGCTTCGCCGCGACGACGCTGGCGGCGAAGGATGCCGCGAGCAGCGCGATGATCGCCAGCACGAGCCAGATTTTCCTGCTCATAAGCATCAGACTTCTCATGCTACCAAGCGGTCCCCACCCCCGCCAGCGTACGCGCTCGCAGGCCGCTGCACGGCACACGCTGACGAAGAGACGCGTGCGCGCCGGCCGGCGTTCGCGCGGGGAGGGGCTCGCGGGACGGTCTGGAACATGTGTCCAGAGCACTCCGATGGCGGGCAGGAGTCGTCGATATCAGGGATATGAGCCCTTCTCAGGTGACTGACGGCAACGAGCTCGAGTTCTTCGGCGTCAAGCTGAAGGTCAACAACCCGCGCCTTGCCGCGCTCCTCAACAGCGACGTGACCGAGGATGTGCAGGTGATCGGGCGCCGGGCGCGCGAAGCGCTCTCCGGCGCCGACGACGAGCGCGCCGAGCGGGAGGTCGCGGAGCGGGTGCAGTACGCCGACGACTCCGTCTCCATCCGCGTCGACGAGCTCGAGGGAGCCTGACGCGGCGGCGGACTGCCCGGGCGTAGCGGCCTCGGCAGTCCGAGGATGTATCCTAGTGAGCCGTATGGGCTCCCTGCTTTCACTCGTCATCCCTGTGTACAACGAGGCGGACAGCCTCGTCCCTCTCGTCGACGAGATCGACGAGGCACTTGCCACGTACGGCACGCCCTACGAGATCGTGTTCGTGGACGACGGCTCCACCGACCGGTCGTTCCCGGTCATGAAGGAGCTGGCCGAAGCGCGTGACGACGTGTGCGTCGTCAAGCTGAGGCGCAACTTCGGCAAGGCGGCGGCGCTCTCGCACGGCTTCGCCGCCGCCCGCGGCGACCACCTCGTCACCATGGACGGCGACCGCCAGGACGACCCGGCGGAGATCGCCAGCCTCACGGCGCCGCTCTCCGAGGGCTTCGACCTCGTCTCGGGCTGGAAGCAACGCCGGCAGGACCCGCTGAACAAGACGCTGCCGTCCAAGTTCTTCAACTGGACTGTGCGCAAGGCCTCCGGCGTCCCGTTGCACGACTTCAACTGCGGCCTCAAGGCCTACAAGCGCGACGTGATCGAGACCATCTCGGTGTACGGAGAGCTCCACCGCTACATCCCGGTGGTGGCGTCCCAGGCCGGTTTCCAGGTCACCGAGGTCAAGGTCAATCACCGGCGCAGGACCGCCGGCCGCTCCAAGTACGGCTGGCAGCGCTACATGCGCGGCTACCTCGACCTGCTCACCGTCATGTTCCTCGGCCGCTACCAGCACCGGCCGCAGCACCTGTTCGGCGGTTTCGGCACCCTGCTCATCGTGCTCGGCGTGCTCGTCGAGCTGTACCTCACCATCGACAAGCTCGTCTTCGGCAACCCCATCGGGCAGCGCCCGCTGCTCCTCCTGGGGGCGCTGCTGATCATCGTCGGCGTGCAGCTGCTCAGCCTCGGGCTCATCGGGGAGCTCATCGCCAACTCGCGCGCCCGGCGCGGGCCGGACCCCGCCCAGGTCGCCGTGCTGCTCCAGCCGGCCGAGGCGCCGGGCGGACTCACGACCGACCAGCCGGACGGGCCGGCCGGCGGGGGCGCCGCCGGGGGCGTCGCCGGAGCCGCCCTGCAGCCGTGAAGAGCCGCCGCAGAAAGGCCGCCGAAGGCGAGCCTTCGTGCGGGGCGGCGCAGCGGCACCGCACATTCGCTATCGTGCCGGCCGCCGCAGGCGGACCGCACACCCGGTCTGTCGCGTACTTCGGGACGTACCAGCCGGACTACCCGCGCAACGCCGTGCTCATCGCGGGCCTCCGTGAGCACGGCGTCGACGTGCGCGAGTTCCGGGCCCCGCTTCCTCCCCTGACCGCGGCTGAGATGGCCGGCGCTCGCGGCGCGGCCCGCATCGCCGCCGCGGTGGCCGAGGCGCACGCCCGGCTCCTGCTGCAGCACCAGAGCCACCTGGACGTCGACGCTGTGGTGGTGGGGTACCCGGGGCACTTCCTGGTGCCGTTCGGCCGCGCGCTGGCCGCCATGCGGAGCGCGCGGCTGGTGTTCGATCCGCTCGTCTCGCTGCTCGACACGTTCGCCGGCGATCGCGGGCTGGTGCGCAGCGGCGGCGTCAAGGCCGCCGCAGTGCGCGCAGTGGACGAGGTCGCCTTCAGGCTGCCGGACCTGGTCCTCGCGGACACCTGGGCGCACGCCGCGTACTACCAGCAGGCGTTCGGGCTGGCGCGCGACCGGCTCGCCGTGGCGCCCGTCGGCGCCTTGCCGGAGCCGAGGGCGGACGGAGCGGCGCGCGAGCCGGTGCCGGGAGAGCCGCTGACCGTGCTGCAGTACGGCAAGTGGAGCCCGATGCACGGAGCAGACGTCGTGCTGGGTGCGGCCGAACTGCTGCGCGAGGAGCCCTTCCGATTCGTGCTCATCGGTGAGGGCCAGCTCTCGGCCGACCTGCGCGCGCGGATCGCGGAGCGCGAGCTGACCAACGTGGACTGGGTCGGCGAACTGCCACACGCGGACCTGCGCGCCCGCACGCTGGCGGCCGACATCTGTCTGGGTGTGTTCGGCCGCTCGGAGAAGGCAGGGCGTGTGGTCCCCAACAAGGTGTTCGACGCGCTCGCCTGCGGTCGCCCGTGTGTCACGGAGGGCGGCGACGGGGCGCGCGAGTGGCTGCACGACGGCGAGGACGCGCTGCTCACGCCGGCCGGCGACCCGGCGGCCCTGGCCGCCGCGCTGCGCCGGCTGCAGGCTGCTGGGGAGCGAGCACGTCTCGGCGAGGGTGCGCTCACCCTGTACCGCAGGGCGTTCACGCCGGCTGCGGTCGCCGCCGCGCTGCTCGCGGCGCTGGAGGCCTCGTGACGGCCACCGGCGAGGCCCCAGGCGGTCCCGTGGAACAGGCGCCGCCGGCTCCGCCGCGGTCCGGCCGCCGCCGGGTCGTGGTCCGCCTCGTGCAGGCGGTCATCGTGGCGGCGACGGTCTACTTCCTCGCCGCCTATCTGGTGCGCTCGTGGGGAAGCATCGAGGACTTCGACTGGACCTTCGACGCCGGCTGGCTCGCCCTCTCCGGCGCCGTCTTCCTCGTCTACTACTTCGCCCAGGCCGCCTTCTGGTGGCTGCTGCTGCGCGGCTGCGGCGCGCCGAGCCCCTTCTGGCCGGCCGCGTCCGTGTGGGGCAAGTCGATCCTGGCTCGGTACGTGCCCGGCAACGTCTTCATGTTCGTCGGCCGCGCCTGGATGAGCCACTCGCAGGGCCTCTCCGTGGAGCGCGTCAGCGCGGCGATGGTGTACGAGCAGGCGCTCGGAGTGGGCGGCGCGCTGCTGGCCGTAGCCGTGCTCTTCCCGTTCTGGGAGTACCGCCCCGGGGTCACTGCTCTGAGCCTCATCGCGATCCCGGTGCTGGTGGTGCTCATGCACCCGCGCGTGTTCGGGCCGGTGGCCGGGTGGGCGCTGCGCCTGCTGCACCGCGCCCCGCTCGAGGTCACGCTCGGGTTTCGCGCCGTGCTCGGCATGCTGTGTCTGTTCACGCTGGACTGGCTGGTGGCCGGCGCCGGCGCGTGGCTGCTCGCGCGCGCCGTCACCGGGCTCGACGTGGAGGCCCTGCCGCTGGTGATCGTGGCCTATGCTCTCGCCTACGTCGCCGGCATGGTCGCGTTCTTCATCCCCAGCGGCATCGGCGTGCGCGAGGCCGTGCTCACGGCGTCTCTCTCCAGGGAGCTCCCCGGCGGCGTCGCGCTCACCTGGGCGTTGCTGCTGCGCCTCTGGGTGACGGCCGTGGAGCTCGTGTTCGTCGGCCTCGTCGTAGGCACCGATCTGGTGCTCAGGCGGAGGAGCGAGAAGTGAGCGCGCTGTCCCCCGTCCAGGAGCTCGACGAGAAGCGTCTGAAGATCCTGTTCCGCCGCCGCGCCCTCTACGTGATCGGCGGCGCCATCGTGTTCGCGGCCGTCTACGCGCTGCTCTCGTGGCTCAAGTACAGGGCCTACATGGACGCGCGATACGACCTCGGCAACATGGTCCAGGCCGTGTTCAACACGGCGCACGGCCGGTTCCTCGAGATCACGAGCGGCGATCTCGAGCCGCGGCAGATGTCGCGGCTCGGCTCGCACGTCGACCCCATCCTCGCGCTGTTCGCGATCCCCTGGCTCGTGTGGCCGAGCCCCGTCATGCTGCTCGTCGGGCAGGCGGTCGTCGCCGCGACCGGCGCGTGGCCGGCCTATCGTCTCGGCACACGCTTCACCCGCGACCCGAACGCCGGTGCGTTCCTGGCCGGCGCCTACCTGCTCTACCCGGCCCTCGGGTTCCTCGTCCTCAACGAGTTCCACCCGGTGGCGCTTGCGACTCCCCTGCTGCTCTGGGCCTTCCTCTACCTCGAAGAGGAGCGCTGGGTGCGAGCGGCGGTGTTCCTCGTCCTCGCCGCCGCCTGCAAGGAGACGGTGCCCCTGGTGATCGCCTTCATGGGGGCGTACTTCGCCGTGCGCCAACGCTCCTGGCGGCCGCTGGTCGTCTCGGTGCTCGGCGTGGTCTGGTTCGTGGTCGCCGTCTGGGTCGTGATCCCGCACTACAACGGCGACCAGAGCACCTTCATCGCCCGCTACGGGGACTACGGTGACGGCGCCGGGGCGGTGGTCAAGAATGCGCTGCTCAACCCCGGCCAGACCCTGGCCGACCTCACCTCGGCGTCCAACCTGCGGTACTGGCTGCGGCTGCTGTGGCCGTTCGGGTTCGCCTCCCTGCTGAGCCCGCTCACCGCGCTCATCGCCCTGCCCGAGTACGGGCTCAACGCGCTGTCGGCGACGACGTTCCAGCGCCGCATCGAGTTCCACTACACGGCGCTCGAGATCCCGTTCCTGTACGCGGCGGCGGTGCTCGGCGTCATGCGCCTCTGGCGCTGGCTCGGGGGCGGCTTCCGCAAGGCCGAGAAGCTGATGAAGGGCGAGCTCCTGCAGCGCTCCACGCTCGCCCTGCTCGTGCTGCTGTGCGCCCTGGCCGGCAACTACTTCCTGGGGCCGCTCCCCTTCTCGCTCCCGGGAGCGGCCTACGACGGCGCCGACTACTCCAGGACCTCGCACGACGTCGCGCTGGACGAGGCCGTCGCCCTGATCCCCGAAGGCGCTGTCGTCTCGGCCAACAACAACGCCGGCGCCCAGCTGGCCGCCCGCCGAGTGGCGTACATCTTCCCCTACTTCGCCAAGGCAGACTGGGTCGTCGTGGACACGCAGCACCCGTTCTTCTACGACAAGGAGGACGAGAAGATGCACTCGCTCGCCCTCGGCCGGCTGGTGACGGATCCCAACTTCCAGTCGGTGTTCGCCAAAGACGGCGTCTACGTGTTCAAGCGGGTCGGAGGCGTCAAGCCACCCAGCTGAAGATGGCGAACTTCCCCGTGAAGACGACCAGAGCCACAACCCCGAGCGCCACCACCACCTTGTGCGTCCGCGGCCGGTCGCGCGTGTAGAGCGCGAGCGCCACGTAGAGCGGGAAGACGGTGAGCGTGAACCGCGGATACGACATCAGAGGCACGTACTTGCTCGGGAAGAACAGCGGGTAGGCGAGGGCGGCGAGCGCGTACCAGGAGTAGGCGCCGGGCAGCCGCCGCGCTCCGTACCACAGGAGCAGCGCGGCGGCGACGAAGAACGCGAGGTTGAGGACGTTGGTGGCGAGGTTGCTGTACTCGGACCCCGGCCGCGGCGCCTCCCACAGCCAGCGGTAGTACTCGGCGGAGATCACCTTGCGGAGGCCCCACACCGTCGCAGTGACCGCCTTGGTCACCGTGTAGTTGGGCGCGCCGAAGCCGCGCTCCCACTGTGACTGCGCCGACGAGAAGGCGAGCGGCTTGCCGAACGCCAGGGCGAGGTAGGTCATCCAGACGAGCAGCCCCTCGACGACCATGAGCAGGTTGGCGACGTGCGAGTCCGTCTTGCGGAGCTTCCAGCCGCGGCGCTCGTAGTAGTAGTAGGCCATCGGGATGAGCAGCAGCACGCCGGTGCTGCGGGTGAGCGTGGCGAGCAGGCCCATGACGCCCGCCAGCCGCCAGCGTCCCTCGCGGGCGAACACGAAGCAGGCGAGCGTGAGCAGCAGGAACAGCGACTCCGTGTACACCGCCTGCAGGAAGAACGAGAGAGGACCGATGGCCAGGTAGATGACGGCGCGACTGGCGATCGACTCGTCGAAGTCGCGCTTCACCAGGCGGTAGAGCAGCCAGACGGACCCGGCGTAGCAGAGCAGCGAGATGACGATGCCGCTGATGAGCAGGTTGCCGTCGAGCGCCACACCGACGTAGCGCAGCAGCATGGGGAAGAGCGGGAAGAAGGCGGTGCTGCCGTCGCCGTCGGCGTAGCCGCTGGTGGCGATCTTGATGTACCAGACGCCGTCCCAGTGCGCCCACGGATTGAAGAGCGAGCCGAGCCAGCCGGTGAAGACCTCGGCTCTCAGGGGGAAGCGCCAGCCGAGGGGGAGGCCGCCGATGCCGATGACGGCGGCGGCCAGGAACGCCACGGCGAAGATGAGCACGCGGCTGCCGACGGCGGCGAAGACGGCCCGCGCCAGCGGGCGGGAGGCCGCCGCCGTCACCGTGACCGGCTTGGCGCCGGCGCCGAGCAGGGCGACGCCGTCTGCCGGCGGCGCGGTGACGCCCCCGGCGGACTCGCGCCGCGCCGCGCCGTCGCCGCCGTGCGGCTCCGCCGGGCCTCCGGCGCCTCCCGCCGGCTCAGTCGCCTCCATCGGCCTCTCCGCCGATCAGGCCGTCGACGGTCAGGCGGCGGAGCATGGCGGCGCGCAGGTCACTGGCGATCTCGCGCCGCTGGAGCGGGTCTGCCGCCCACGCGTGCAGGCGGAGCCGCACGCCGCCACCGCCGACGTCGACGACCTCGACGTTGTCCTTCTTGCCCTCGGGCGCCGGCGCCAGCGACTCGCCGACCTCGAGCATCGCCTTGGCGACGCTCTCGACGTTCGCCTCGAGCGGCAGAGTGAGGTCCACAGCGATCATGCTCCCGGACGAGCCCATGGAGTAGTTGTGGACGGCCTTCATGGCGAACGCCTCGTTGGGGATGACCACCCGGCGGCCGTCGGCGCCGCGGATGTAGGTGTAGATCAGCGAGATCTGCTCGACGGTGCCGTACTCGCCGTCCACGCTGATGTAGTCGTTGAGACGCACCGGCTGCGAGAAGGCGATCATGATGCCGCTCACGAGGTTGGCAAGCGGTGCGCGGGCGGCGATGCCGATCACGCCCGCGACGATGGCCGCAGAGGCGAGCATCGCGCGCGCCAGAGTCTGCACCTGGGGGATCTGGTACAGGGCTACGCCGATGCCGACGAACAGGATGCCGATGAAGACGAGGCGCCGGATCATGATGTACCGCGTGAGGTCGGTGCGGTCCGGCGTCTTGCCGAGCAGCTTGGCCATAGCGCGGTCGCGGCGCGCGAGGATGAAGTCGACGACGCGCGCGATGACGATCACCACGAGGATGGAGACGACGGCCTTGAACCAGTCGGTCTCGTAGAACGCGGCCGCCGTCAGGGTCAGCATCGGCCGCGCACTCCTCCGAGCGTGCCCGTCACGGCGAGGGACTCGGCGACGTCACGGCTTCCGGCAGGGGCGCGAGCTCCTCCGGCGTCAGGTCGTCGCGCACGTCGTAGAGCACGCGCCCGTTGTTGTAGTCGAGGAGCGCGACGATCGTGTCGTCCTCGTCGGAGACCGTGTCCACGACCCCTTGCACCTGCCAGATGAAGCGGTAGCTGGGGACGACGGTGCTCGTCAGCGTCCGCCCGTCGATGGCGTGGGTGAACGTGAAGGGCTCCTTGCGGCGCACGAAGAGGAGCTGCACCTCACGAGGGTCGACGACGGTGCCCTTGTACACCCAGTCGGCCTTGCGCAGGGCCATGCCGGAGGTCTTGAGCTTGGCGCCGCCCGGCACCGACAGCGCCGCCCAGGCGAAGCTCCAGCCGCGCCAGGGACGCGTGAGGAACTGCCCGCGCTGCTCCGGCGCCGAGTAGCGGAACGCGACGAATGCGGGCAGCACGAAGATGACGAGCGCCGCCACGACGATCGCCACGACGAGGAAGCGCTTGTCGCGAAAACGGACCATGAGGTCTCGGAGCATCCTCCGGGGCGCCCGGACGTGTCAAACGACGGACGTTCGGGCGACCGTGCCGTCCGGCACGATATCGGTGTGCGCGAACACGCCGCGGGCGGCGTCGCGCATCGGCAGGTACGAGCCTTCGCCGGCCAGCGGGTTGAGGTGCACCAGGATGAGCCGGCGGACGCCCGCCTCGGCGGCGAGACCGGCCACGCCGGTCGCCTCGCTGTGGGCGGCGAACCCGGCCCGGAGCTCCTCGGGGACGTCGGCGAGGCCCGGGTCGCCCGCCCAGTACCACGACTCGTGGAGCCAGAGGCCGGCGCCCTGAGCGAAGGCCACCGCCTCCGGGTCGACCTTGGTGTCGGTGGAGATGACCAGTTCGTCGTCGAGCCGGAACGACACGGAGGTGTCCGTGTGGTGCTGCGGGCGCACGCGGAGCGCGTGGCCGGCGACCTCGTTCTCGCCCGGGACGGTGGGCGCGACGCGCACGCGCTTCATGTCCGGCAGGTCGACCGGGTTGTAGGGGCGCCGCACCAGCTCCGCGACGGCGGCGCGCGGGTCCACGCCCGTGAGCTCCTCCGCGGGTGGCCGGATGACGACGTCCCGTCCGGCGAGCACGCCGGAGAGGTACGCGAGGCCGCACACGTGGTCCAGGTGGTAGTGGCTCAGGAACAGCTGGACCTCCTCGGCCCCGTCGAGCAGGCCGGCGTGCTCCGCGTCGAGCAGCCGCCGCAGACCGGTCCCCGCGTCGAACAGGAGGAGGGTCCGGCCTGTGCGCACGGCGAAGCAGGTCGTCTCTCGCGAGCCTCGCGGCATCCATCCGAGGGTGCCGAGCAGTGTCACGTCCATGTGGTCCTCACCTTCGTCGGCGTCGCCGACAACGAGTGTGTACTTTTCGGGACGACGGTACAATGTCGGTAGGCGGTGCCGCTCCACGGCGCCGCGCGGCCAGGGGAGTCGTGTGGACCCCACCATCGACATCACGGCGGCCGATCTCGTGCTCGGCGACGAGGGCGAAGACCTCTGGGACGAGCTCCTGCCTCACCTCTCGTCTGTGCTCTCCGGCAGCGAGGCACCGTTCCTCGGCGCGCTCGAGGCCGCGGGTCGCGGCGCCGGCCTCACCCAGCGGGTGCTCGTCGCCGAGCTGCTCGACGCCTATACGCTGGGCGGTGAGCGCATCCGCGAGCGCCTCCTCAAGGGCGGGGGTCGCGACGCGGAGAAGCTCGCCCGCAGCCTGCTCGGACTCGAGCACGTGGCGCTGACACGGCTCGCCGGGGGCTACGCCGAAGGTCTGCAGGACACCATCGACCGGCTGAGCCGTCTCGCCGACGAGTCTTCGCCCGTGGATGCGGACAGCGGCGCCATGAAGCCCGTCGAGCTCGGCGAGCGGCTTTCCCTGGAGGTCGAGCGCTGCCAGCGCATGGATCTGCCGCTCGGGCTGGTCGAGCTCGCCGTCGACGGCGAGCTCGAGCGGCACTCGCCCGCCCACGGGGGCGTCATGCTGCACGAGGTCGGCACGTGCTTGCGCGAGAGCCTGCGTCGCTACGACAGCGTCGGGCTCACACAGGACGGCGCGTTCGTGCTGGTGCTGCCGGACATCAGCCGCCGAGGGCTCGCGGGCGCGGCCGAGCGCATCCGCCGCCAGGTCGACTCGTGCACCGGTCACGACAAGCCGGAGATGACGTTCGCGCTCGCGCACTACGACTACGTCGACGCGAGCGCGAACGAGATGCTGACGACGCTCGGCCGCAGTCTCCAGGAGGCCCGGGAGAGCAACCAGCCGCTCGCCTGGGCGTAGGGCGGCCGCACTCCGCGCGAGCGCCGCCGGGGCGGATGGAGCTTCAGTCCGCGACCGGGCGCCCCAGCGCCTCGGCCGCGCGCCGCACCATCTCGCGCTCGTTGGGGTAGGTCATCAGGCGGAGGGCCTGCCGCAGCCGCACCCACCGCGCGTCGCTCACCTCGTGGTCGTGCCGCGAGGTGTCTCCCCCTGTGGCGCGCACGAGGTAGTAGTGCACCGTCTTGTGGATGCGCCCGCCCTGCTCGCGGGAGTAGAACGAGTAGTCGATGGTGCCGAGCTCCTGCTCGACGACGCCCACCAGGCCGGTCTCCTCGGCGATCTCGCGCAGCGCCGTCTCCGGGAGCGTCTCACCCTCCTCGACGCCGCCCTTGGGCAGCCCCCACACGGAGCGGCCGACAGGCCGGATGAGGCACACCTCGACGCCGCCGTCCGTGCGGACGACCACTCCACCGGCTGATGTGCGCTCGAGTTGGCCGGGCATAGGCGGCGCCCTCCCTTGGGCGGGTCGATCGTTGCGCACAGTATATGTGCGCCGGGGGCGGGCCGGGGAGAGGCGCGCGCCGTTCCGTGAGGGCGCGGGCCCGGCAGGCGGGCTCGGCGGACGGGCGAGTAGGATGCAGCCGTGAGCAGGGTCGCCGACAACGTCGCGGTGCTCCGAGAGCCGGAGTACCGCAAGCTCTTCCTCGGCCAGGCCACGTCCGTCGTCGGGGTGATGTTCACGGTGGTGGCCCTGCCGTTCGCCGTGCTCGAGATCGGCGGATCGGCCACGGACATCGGGATCGTGGAGGCCGCCAACCTCGTCCCGCTCGCCGTGTTCCTGCTGGTCGGCGGCGTGTGGGCGGACAGGCTCCAGCGGCAGCGGGTGATGCTGGCCGCCGACTTCCTGCGCTTCGCCCTCCAGACGCTCACCGCCGTGCTGCTCGTCGCGGGGGTCGCCGAGGTGTGGCACCTCGTGGTCATCCAGATCGCGAGCGGCGTGTGCGAGGCGTTCTTCCGGCCGGCGGCGATGGGGCTGATGCCGGAGGTGGTCAGCCCGCCGCGACTCCAGCAGGCCAATGCCCTGAGCAGCCTCGTCATGAGCGGCTCCATCACGCTCGGCGCCGTCCTCGCCGGCCTGCTCGTGGCGGCCGTCGGGCCGGGCTGGGGCATCGGCATCGACGGCCTCACGTATCTCGTAAGCGCCTGGTTCCTCCTGCGCCTGCGGCCGCCCGCCTTCCTGGGCCGCCGCGCCGCCGCGAAGCCGGCGGCGGCGACGCCCGGCCGCGCTCTGGCCGGCGAGGAGGCGGCCGCCGGCGCCGAGACGAACGCCGGCGGACCCGGCTTCGTCGCCGACCTCGTGGCGGGCTGGCGCGAGTTCACCAGCCACACGTGGCTCTGGGTGATGGTCGCCGGCGTCGCCGTGTTCCTCTTCGCCATCCAGGGGCCGATCCAGGTGCTGGGCCCGATCGTCGCACGCGACGTCTACGACGGCGCCCGGACCTGGGGCTTCACCTCGGCGGCGATGGGCATCGGGCAGATCTGCGGTGGTCTGCTCAGCCTTCGCTGGCGGCCGCGGCGGCCGATGCTGGTGGTCGCCGCCGGCATGAGCCTGGCCGCCGTCCCGGTCGCCCTCCTCGCGCTCGAGGCGCCGGTGTGGACCCTGTACGTCTCACTCGCCGTGATGGGCGTGGAGTGGGGTCTGTACGACCCGTTCTGGATGACGTGCATGCAGCGTGCGGTGGCGCCCGAGATGATCTCCCGCGTCTCGAGCTACGACTACCTCGGCTCCTTGGCGTTCTATCCCCTGGGGCTGGCGCTGGCCGGACCGCTGGCGGACGCGGTCGGCATCACCAGCGTCCTCTGGGGCAGCGCCGTGGTCGCCGTCCTCGTGAGTGTGTTCCAGCTCTCCTGGCGCGACGTCCGCTCTCCCAAGGAGATGGGCCCACGCCTCCCGGACGCCGGCGCCGCCTCGGCTGCTCCTGTCGACTGACCGGGATGTGGTTGACAGCCTGCGCCCGGGCTGCGACGCTACGAACCCTAAAGCCGGACTTAGCGTATGACCGCCACAGGGAGCCCCGGTGGAAGAGATCAGTCACATCGGCGCCATCGACACCGTCCGTGTGCTCGCCAACGAGGAGCGCCTGCGCCTGCTGCGCCTGCTCATGCGCGGTCCGGCGACGCTGACGCAGCTCGGCGTCGTCGTCGGCCACCACCCCGCCTGGGTACGCCACCACATCCTGAGCCTCGAGCAGGCCGGGCTCGTGGAGCTGGTGGAGACGCGGCCGACCAAGGGCTACGTGGAGAAGTTCTACTGCGCCACGGCGCGGGCGTACGCCGTGGACTTCATGGTGCTGCCCGACGAGGGGGAGCGCGGGCTGCTCGTGCTCCTCGGGAGTGACGACCGCGCGCTCGACCTGCTGGCCCGCCGGCTCCGCGAGGACGAGGCGGGCCCGGACGTGATCACCATGGCGATGGGCAGTCTCGAGGGCCTGATCGCCCTGCGGCACGGCATCGGCCACGTCGCCGGGTGCCACCTCTTCGACGCCGAGACCGGCGACTTCAACAAGACGTACGCGCGGGCGCTGTTCCCGGGCCGCGCGCTCATGCTCGTCACCCTGGCGCACCGGCAGCAGGGGCTCATCGTGCCGCCGGGCAACCCGCGCGGGCTGCAGGATCTGGCGGACGCCGTCGACGGCCGGCGCGCGCATCGTGAACCGCAATCGCGGTTCCGGCACGCGCGTGTGGCTCGACCGGCTGCTGGCCGGCGGTCACCTGGATCCCATCCGGGTCGCCGGCTACGACAACGAGGTGATGACGCACGACGCGGCCGCGCAGGCCGTGGCCGAGGGCGCGGCCGACGTCGCGCTCGGCATCCTGCCCGCGGCGAGGGCGCTACGGGCTGGACTTCGTCCCTCTGGTCGAAGAGCGCTACGACCTGGTCACCCCGCGCGAGCACTACGAGAGCGACCTGCTCGCGCCCCTGCTCGTCCTGCTGAACGACGATTCGTTCAAGCGGGAGATCGACGACATCGGAGGCTACGTGACGCGCGAGACCGGCGCCGTCACGGCTCTGGCATAGCTGATCCGGGACGGCGCCTCACTCGCGCCACGTCCCACACATGCGAGGCTTTCGCGGGCGAGGCGGCGGCCGGGAGGAGGAACCACATGCATCACTCATCGACGACCGGGTCGCGGCTCGCCCCGCGCAGGCTGGTCTTCCTGACCTTGCTGGCCGCGCTGCTGGTGCTGGCGCTGGCGCAGGCCGTGCCGGCGCTCGCCGCCGCGCCGAACTACACGGGCGGCCCGCAGGCGGGCGACTACCCGCTGTTCGTGTCCAACGACCACACGGTCGGCACGCTTCGCTTCACCGCGGCGGCCGGTACCCTGTACGACTCCGCCGGCAATCCGGAGACCGACAGCGGCGCACAGTACTACGTCAAGACTGCGCATCAGCCCGACGGCCACTCCGTCCGGAGGCACGAGCCGCGGGTTCATCTGGAACCCGACGACCCAGCAGTGGGTCCAGGAGCGCGTCGAGCTGGGACCAGTTCCCCGTCGTCACGACGGAGCCGGCGGAGCGATCGCGGCCGGCAACACGTGGTGGTACTTCAAGTTCGGCGACACCACCAAGCCGGCCCTCACCGACTCCGGTACCTGGTATCTGCTCGTCTCGCTCAAGCCGGTCGACGGCGCGTGACCAGACCACGCAGAACAACGCGTCCCCCCCGGCCGTGACCATCATGGACATGACCGGCGGTCTCAACCCCGGCACGTTCACCTCGGCGTTCCGCATCCACAACGGGGCGGCCACAGGCGCCACGGACGCGCGCCGTATCGAGGCCACCAACTCCGGCGGCGACCGACGTGTGGGCCGCTCTCCCGCACCGAGAACAACCAGGTGGCGCAGGGCTACGGCAGCGACGTCACCGGCGACTTCGAGCTCGCCGTGCCGGTGGGTGCGGCGTTCGACGCCAAGCATCCAGAACGTCATCTGGCCGGCCTCGGCGCCCAGCTTCAGCGGGTCTCTCGCCGACGTCGACATCGCCCTCGGAGCTGCCGACACGACCCCGCCGGCCGCGCCGGCGTCGCTGACCGCGACGGCCGGGGACGGGCAGGTGGGGCTCTCGTGGCCGGCCGTCGCCGATGCCAGCTCCTACACGGTCTACAAGTGGCAGGCGCCGACTCCGATCAACAGCACCACGAACTACACGTCGCAGCCGCTGGCCGTGGCCACCGTGGCGACGACCACCTACGACGCGACCGGCCTGGTCAACGGCGAGGAGTACTTCTTCGCGGTGCGGGCCAACGACGCCGCGACCAACATCGGCCCGCCCACGGTCACCGAGGCCGCGACACCGAAGTTCGACGCCGATCTCTCGCTCACCACCTCGGCCGGCGTCGTCGCCTGGGGCGGGACCGCGACGCTGAGCGGCGCGCTCACCGACGGCGCCGAGCCCTTCACGGCCGGCCAGCAGGTCCGCGCCGAGTACTCCTTCGACGGCACCACCTGGGAGCTGCTCCGCTCCTCAGCCCGTCGGGCACCTTCACCTACAGCCTCACGTGCAGCCGACCCGCAAGACGACGTACCGGCTGGTGTTCGAGGGCGACGCCAAGCACGAGGACGCGACCAGCGACACCGTGACGGTCGCCCCCAAGGTCAAGCTGGGCAAGCCCGTGGCGCCGTCCAGCGTCAAGAGGGAAGCAAGTTCACGGCCTACGGCGACCTCACTCCGAGGGCGGGTCGCAGGGAGTCACACTGTCAAGATCAAGTGCTATCTCAAGAAGTCCGGCGCCTGGAAGCTGAAGAAGACGGTGACCGCGACCAATAAGAACTACAAGTCGTACTCGCGGTACTCGGCCAAGTTCTCTCTGCCGAGCAAGGGCAGCTGGAAGCTGGTCGCCTACGCCGCCGCCACGTCCAAGTATGCCGCGACGACCTCGGGTTCCGAGTTCCTGAAGGTGAAGTAGGGCCCGGCAGAGGACCATGTCTGCCGGGAGTCCCGACGGGCCGGTCGAGCGCGCACGGCCCTCATCGCCGCCGCGGCGGTGATCGCCGCCGTCGTGGCGCTGGCGTGGGTCCTGCAGGCAACCGCAGAGAAGGGGGACGAGTCGCCGGGGGCGACTCGCCCCCGGCTACTCGATCTCCGTCAGGCAGGGCGGCGAGGTGCTCAAGGAGTACGACCTCGCCGCGTTGCGCGCGCTGCCCCAGACGTCGGTCGTGGTGACGGCAAGGAGCAGGACGGGCCGCTGCTCCGCAGCCTGCTCGACGACGCGGGAGTCGACCCGGCGGCGACGGTGACAGGTCGCCGGCGCCGGCCTCCGCGACGAGGGCCGGCTGTCGCTTGACCCGGCCGACGAGGTCGACAGCCGACGTGCAGCTGGACTTCAGCGACCGCGGCACCGCCAAGGTGTGCAGCTCCCTGGCTGGACCGCGAGCGAGTGGGTGAGGGATGTGATCTCGATCGATGCACAGTGAGGCGACAGGCCGCCAGCCCTACGTCTGGTCGCTCACCCTGCGCGACCTGCTGCTCATCGCGCTTGTCGCGGCGCTCTGCATGCTGGCCAAGCAACTCCTGCGGGTGCCGATCAACGTACCCGGCCATTCGGGCGTGCTGTGGGTGGCGCTCTTCGTGATCTGCAGGGGCCTCGTGGACAAGCGCGGCACAGGGCTCCTGCTGGGCCTGGTCGCGGGTCTCCTCGCCCAGTTCGCGGGCTTCGGCCATCAGGGTCCCTTGAGTGGACCAAGTGGCTGGCCGCCGGCGCCATGCTGGAAGTACTGACTCTCGTCGTCCCCGGAGACCTGCGCGACTGGGGCAAAGCGGCCGTGGTCGGCGCGGCGTGCATCTCGGCAAGCTGGCAGCGCTGACTCTGGCCGGTCTGATCCTTCGGGTGCCGGTCGCGCTGCTGCTTCTCGGCCTCGGCTGGTCGGCGACCACCCACGTCCTCTTCGGCGTCCTGGGCGGCCTCCTGGGGGCACTGGCGCTGCGCGAGCTGCGCAAGATCCCGTTCCTCGAGCGCAGGCGCGGGGAGCGATGAGGTCCGTCGCCTACGCTCTCCTCATCCGCTGCGCGCGCATCGCCGTGCCTGGTGGCGCTGCCCTTGCCGTTCTGGCGGCGTGGCTCGCCCCTTCGCCGGCTTCTGCGCCGCCGCGCCGCACATCACGCAGCAGGGCGCGGCCGGGCATGCCGTTCACTTGGACCTCCCTCCCTTCCGCGCTCGAGGTCGTGGACGGCGATGAGGGCGACCAGGACCTGCGTCTCGCGCTCACGGTCATCGACCGCATGGCGTGGGCTCGCCCATCTACGGCAGCCAGGTTCCGACCCGCGCAGCATCGAGGTGCTGGACAACGGCGACTTGCTCTTCGCCGACCGTATCGGCCGATGGTCGCCGAGGTGACGCCCGCCGGGGAGCCGGTCTGGCAGTACTCCTGTCGCGCACGACGCGAACATCCAGCAGACCATTCTCCGCGCAGCGCTTCACGCGCGGCGGGCACGAGTACCACCCTCATCGCCGACCGCGACGCCTTCCGGGTCTGGCCGTGGATGCCGACGAGGCAACGCGTGGTGTGGCAGTACGGCGTCACCGGCGAAGAGGGCTGGGCGCCAACCACCTCATGGACCCGTTCTACGCGCGGTACTCGAGCTGAGACGGCGGCACGGTCTCATCGCCGACAACGCATGAGGCGTGCCGCGTGATCGTCGTGCGCTACTGGGACTACCAGTCGCCGGCGCTCCCGACAACGGCTTCACCGGCGGAGAGCATCACCTGGTCCTACGGGACCCCGGGGAGCGCCGGGAACGGGCCGGGGCAGCTCTGCAAGCCGCACTCGGCTCGACCGGCTCGCGAGCGGCAACATCCTGGTCGCGGACGAGAATCCTCAGCAGGTCCTCGAGATCGACCGCGAGACCAAGGCGCATCGCGTGGCACTACGGCGTCACCGGGCCGGCCGGCGAGGGCGAGGGGCACCTGCAGGAGGCCAACTGCGCCTCCCGGCTGCACGACGGCGACACGCTCATCACCGACGCCCTCAACGGGCGCGTGCTGCGGGTCACGGCGACCGGGACGTCGATCGTGAGTACGACATGAAGTCCCTCGCCAGGCCGGCATGGCACTCGGAGAGGGACTCGTCTTGTCCCCGTCAGGCGGCGTATACGAGCGACGGCCGGCTGGTCGTCGCGGACAGCGTGTTCCAGCAGATCGCGATCGAGGGCCACGAGGGCTTCGCGACGGCGGCCTCCACGCCGCTCGACTGCGGGCATCCGGGAGTGGACAAGGCGTTCGTCAGCCTGACGTGGAAGGGCGACACCGGTCCGGCGGGCACCAGCATCCCCTTCGCCTACCGCTGGCCGGCACGAAGGGCGTGGCGGCCGTGCACCTTCACGTCGGCTCCCGCCGGTTCGACTTCAAGGCAGGCACCGTCGGCAAGAGATCGCCTACCGGGTGACGCTGCGCACCACGGACCACGCGGCACGGACCCCGGTGCTTGACGCCGATCATCATCCAGTCGACGAAGGCCAAGACCGGCGGCAGTGGCGGCGGCGGAGGCGGCGACAAGCCCGGCGGCAGCGGCAACTCCGGGCAGACCGGCAGCTACACCTACCCGTCGACCGCCCAGGGCGGCACCGGGACGAGCGGTACGGGGACGGGCTCCGGCGTCTCGGGGTCCGGCAGCGGCGCCGGCAGCTACGGCACGGGCACGTCGAGCTCGGGCGCCGGGTCCGGGACCAGCTCGGCGGCGACCTCGGTGGACGTGCCCGGTCCAGTCCACCGGCAGCGGGACGCTCGAGAGCGTGCAGGGGTACCAGGTGCAGGGCGAGGAGGGCGTGAGCGGCGTGCCGCTGCGCGCCGTGGAGGGCGCGCAGGCTCGCCGAGCCGGAGCGCCCGGGCCCGGCGGTGCCGGTGCTGGCGCTGGTCGCCGCCGCGCTGGTCGTGGCGGCGGCGTTCTTCGTCCCCTGGCCGTTCGTGGCGGCGCACCTGCGCGGCCTCACCGGGTTCGACCACACGCGGCCGGCGCGCGTCCTGCCGTTCCGGCCGCTCGGAAAGTGAGACGGATGGGATCCTCATCTCGATCGACGACACCGACGACATCGACACCCGCGGCACCGGTGAGATTGCCGAGATCCTGGCCGATGGCCTCGAGGAGGCGGGCCTGGCGCGGTGCGGCCGCGTGACCCGTCACCAACTCCTCGTCCACCCCGACATCGCCTACACCTCGCACAACAGCTCGATGTGCTTCCCGGCCGAGATCGCCGGGAGTGACCTCGAGACCGTCACCGCCTCGTGCCAGACGGCACTCGCGGACGAGAGCGCCGAGGCGTCGGACCCCGGCTTGTGCGTCGCGGTCGCTCGAGGGGCTCGAGCGCCCAGATGCGCTGGTCGACTACGGCCGGGAGGCCAAGAAGCGGGTCATCGCCAAGGACGAGGCCTACCGCACGGCCGCAGAGCTGGGCGTCCACCTGTCCGAGCATGGCGGCACGCGGCATCGGGGTCATCGGCGCGCTCGCCGGAGCGGGACTCAGGCTCTCCGGCGACGACGGCCGCTTCAAGGGCAAGTTCGCGATCCCGGGCGACGAGGATCGGCGTCGCCCTGGTCGCCGGCATCAGGGAGCGCGGCGTCGACGAGGTCAGGACGCTGGACGGCGAGGAGCTCCCCGACGACGCAGCGCGTGTTGGTCGGCGAGGAGTGCAAGCTCGTGTTGCTCGGCGGCCGCGCCGTCCTGCTCGTCATGCCGGCGCCTGCCGACGCGGCGGCGCCGTGGGTCGTCGTCGAGCGCAGGGCGCTCAGGTCGTACTGAGCGTGGCGAGGCTGGAGCAGAGCACGCGGGAGTGTCCGGTTCGTCGGCTCGCTGGACGCGGACGGCGACGTCGAGCGATGCGGCGAGTCTGGCCGCGGCGTGTGGCTCGTACCGCCGGGACGACGAGGATGAGGACCCACTGGACGGCGCCGTCAACTGCTTCGGGTGCCGGTTCCGGCGCTGGGCGCCGGACGGCTTCACCTGCCTGAAGGGGCTGCTGGCGGAGTAGGTGGAGGTGCCGGGGCCGGATGGCGCAGTCGGTCCGGCGCTCACAGCGCGAGCCCCGTGGCCTCCCAGTCGCGGTAGAGGCCCGCGTAGCGGCCGCCGGCCGCGACCAGTTCGTCGTGCGTGCCCCGCTCAGAGATGCGGCCGCCGTCCACCACCACGATCTCGTCCGCGTACCGCACCGTGCTGAGCCGGTGCGCGACGATGATGCTGGTGCGCCCGCTGAAGAGCACCTCCATCGCGCGCTCGATGCGGCGCTCGCTCTCGGCGTCCACGCTGCTGGTGGCCTCGTCGAGGATCAGGATGCGGGGGTCGGCGAGCAGGGCACGGGCGAAGCTGATCAGCTGGCGTTGCCCCGTGCTCAGCGCCGACCCGCCCTCCTGCACCTCGGTGTCGTACCCGTCCGGCAGGCCCTCGACGAAGTCGTGGACGCCGACGATGCGGGCGACGCGCTTGACCTCGTCGTCGCTCGCCGCCGGGCGGGCGAAGCGGATGTTGTCGAGCACGCTGCCGCTGAAGAGGAACGCCTCCTGCGGCACGACGGCCAGCTGCTCGCGCAGGGACCGCTGCGTGATCGATCGCAGGTCGTGGCCGTCGACGAGCACCGCGCCCGCCTGAGGGTCGTAGAAGCGGGCGAGCAGCTTGATGACCGTCGACTTGCCGGCGCCGGTGGCGCCGACGAGCGCGACGGTCTTCCCCGCCGGGATGCTGAGGTCGATGTCGTGCAGCACCGGCTTGTCCGCGTCGTAGCCGAACGTCACGTCGCGGAGCTCCACGGCGCCGCGAGCGTCCGGCAGGTCCACGGCGTCCGGCGCGTCCAGCATGTCGGGGTCGGTGTCGAGGACCTTGTAGATCTTCTGGACGGCGGCCATGGACGCCTGGAAGGTGTTGTAGAGCTGGCTGAGCTGCTGCAGTGGGTCGAAGAAGCTGTTCAGGTAGCCGATGAAGGCGACCAGCACGCCGATCTCGATAGCGCCGCCGGAGACGAGCGTGCCGCCGTACCAGATGACGACGACGACGGCGGCCGCCGAGACCATCTCGACGAAGGGGAAGTAAACGCCGCTCTGCACGACGGTACGCATGTTGGCGTCGCGGTAGGCGGCGTTGGCGACCGTGGAGGCGCTCGTAGTCGCTCTGCTCGCGACGGAACGCCTTGAGCACGCTTGCACCCCGGAGATCGACTCCTGCAGGTGCGCGTTCACGTCGCCGATCTTGTTGCGCACCTGGGCGTAGGCGACGCGCGGATCGCGAGCGGAAGATGAGCGTGGCGACCGATGAGAAACGGCATCACGCAGAGCATGGCGAGGGCGAGGCGCCAGTCGAGGATGAAGAGGAAGACGATAGACCCGACGAACATCAGGAGTTGGTGACCAGCGACGTGACGCCCTCGGTGACGAGCTGGTCCAGCGCGTCGATGTCGTTGGTCAGGCGGCTGACGATCCAGCCGGTCTTCTGACGGCTGAAGAAGTCGAGGCTGAGCTTCTGCAGGTGGGCGAACAGCTGGCGCCGCAGGTCGTAGATGACGTGCGAGCCGACCCAGCTGGTCAGGTATGTCTGCAGGTAGCTGGCGCCGAGGTTGACGAGGCTGACGGCGATGAAGGCGACGACGACCCAGCCGAGGACATCGAGATCCTTTGCCGCGATGACGCCCCCGTCGATGGCGACCTTGAGCAGGTACGGGACCGGCGAGGCTCGAGAGCGTGACCGACGACCATGGCGACGATGCTTAAGGCGGCGCGTCGCCGGTATGGGTAGGCGAGGCGAGCGAGCCGGGAGAGCTTGAGCTCGCGCGCCAGGTGCAGGAAGGCGCGCCAGCCCTTCAGCTCTTCGAGGCTCGCGCCGGTGCCGTGCGGGCCGCAGTGACGGGAGGCGGTCGCCATCAGGCCGCCTCCATCCGGGGCCGCCGCAGCGGCGTGCCGCCGCCGGCCTGGCGCGGCGGTCGCCGCGCGCATCCTCCTCTTCGCCGTGCCGTCGTCCAGCCAGCAGCCCTCGCGCTCGGCGTCGCCGAACATGTGCGCGTACAGGCCGCCGGCGGCGATGAGCTCCTCGTGCGATCCGCGCTCCTCGATCCGGCCGTGGTCGAGGACGACGACCTCTTCGAGCGAGCGATATGGTGCTCGGCCGGTGGGCGATGATGAAGGTGGTACGGCCGCGCATCACTTCCAGCAGCGCGGCCCGGATCTGAACTCCGTCTCGACGTCGACGCTGCTCGTGGCGTCGTCGAGGATGAGAATGCGCGGGTCCATGACGAGCGCCCGCGCGATCGCGATGCGCTGCCGCTGACCGCCGCTGAGCGTGAAGCCGCGCTCGCCGATGACCGTCTCGTAGCCCTCGGGGAGGGCCTCGATGAAGTCGTCGGCCTGCGCGGCACGCGCGGCCGCCCGGACCTCCTCGTCCGTCGCCTTCAGGCATGCCGAAGCGGATGTTCTCGGCGATGGAGGTGCTGAACAGGAACGGGTCCTGGTTGACGATGCCGATGTGGCGCCGCAGGTCGGCCAGCTGCAGGTCGCGGACGTCCTGGCCGTCGACGCGCACGGTGCCCGCCGCCGGTGTCGTAGAAGCGCGGCACGAGGTTGGTGAGGGTCGTCTTGCCGCAGCCGGTGTGGCCGACGAGGGCGATGGTGCGGCCCGCCGGGACCTCGAGGCTCACGCCCTGCAGCACCGACCGGCCACCGTAGCTGAACCAGACGTCGTCGAAGGTCACGGCGCCGGTGGGCCCCGCGGCTTCGACGGCGCCCGCCGCGACGAACTCCGCCCGCCGTCAGCCCGAACGCGTCCCGCAGCGGCTGCGCGTCCGGCTTCTCCGTCATCTCGAGCGGCGAGTCCAGCACTTCGTAGACCCGCTCGCCGCTGGCGATCGCTCGCTGCGCCAGCCCGGTGAGCCAGCCGATGATCTGCGCCGGGTACACGAGCATCATCAGGTAGCTGTAGAAGGCGACCAGCGAGCCCAGGCTCAGGTCTGCCGTCGATCACCTGGCGCCCGCCGTAGTACAGCAGGAAGGCGACGGCGAGGTTGGGGATGAAGGCGATGAGCGGGATGTAGACGGCTCGCGTGCGCGCCGCGGCCACGCTCGCCTCGAACACCTTGTAGCTGCGGTCGCTGAACTTGATGAGCTCGTCGTCCTCGCGCGCGAAGATGCGCACGATGCGGCTGCCGACCACGTTCTCCTCTGCCGCGGCCGTGTACGTCGGCTATCTTCTGCTGTACGTCCATGAGGATCGGCTTGAGGCGGAAGCTGAAGCGGACCGTCACCAGCAGCAGGAACGGCAGGAACGCCAGCGACATGAGCGCCAGCTGCCAATCCATGACGAGGAGGATCACGGCGACGGCCACCATCATCACGATGTTGGTGACGAAGAAGATGAGGCCATAGCCGAGGAACATGCGCACGTTCTGGACGTCGCTCATCGCCCGGCTCATCAGCTGGCCTGTGGGCCAGCGGTCGAAGTAGCTGAACGACTGGCGCAGGACGTGCGCCCACATGCGGTTACGCAGGTCGTACTCGATGCCGAGGCTGGCCTTGCCACTGGCCAGCCTCCGGCCGACGCCGACGACGAAGCGGACGATGGCGATGCCGAGGAGGGCGAGACCGTACGTGACGAGCAGCGCGGTCTCACCTCCGATCAGCGCGTTGTTGATGGTGAGCTGGATGATGCGCGGCACGACGAGGCCCAGGCCCATCTGCGCGAAGGCCAGGGCGAAGCCCAGGATGGTGAGCCACTTGTAGTCGCCGAGCAGCTTGAGGATGCGCCAGATCGTCTTCATCTGGTGCTGAGCTTACCCCGGCGAGTGACCGGGATGCCGACGCGACGTGGCTCGACGGCTTCGACTGGACGAGCACGCTTGTATTGACCCGGGGGCCCGGAGAAGGTCGCCCTATTGAATCCCGACGGCATCCAGCGCATAATGCCCGGGTCGTGGGAGTGATATAGCCATATCACTTCATGGTCACCGCCGGGGGGCAGGAGGACGAGCGAGGGCGAGCGCTCCTTCCCCGGGAAAGGAAGTGAGCGACAAGTGACAGACCTCCTGAACGTCGACCTTTCGCAGGGAACGGTCGCCAGGGAACCTCTGGGGGAGGACCTCCAGACTCTGGGCGGTCACGGGCTGACCTCGGCCATCGTGGGCGACGAGGTCGACCCCGGGACGGACCCGCTGGGCCCGGGCAACGTGCTCGTGTTCGCACCCGGCATCTTCGCCGGCACGGTCGTCCCCAACGGCGGCCGGCTCTCGGTCGGCGGCAAGAGTCCGCTCACCGGCGGCATCAAAGAGGCCAACTCCGGCGGCTCCGCCGCCCGTGACCTGGCCGACCTGGGCCTGCGCGGCATCAAGGTGACCGGGCAGGCGGACGAGCTCTCCGTGCTCGTCGTCACCAAAGACGGAGGCACGCTGGTGCCGGCGCCGGAACTCACCGGCCTCGGCTCCTTCGCCACCGTCGACAAGCTGTGGGCGCAGTACGGCGACAAGGTGTCGCTCATCTGCTGCGGCCCGGCCGGCGAGATGGGCGCGCGCGCGTCCGCGGTGCTGGTCACCACCTCCGACCACTACATGCGCGCCGCGGCGCGCGGCGGCCTCGGCGCCGTCATGGGGTCCAAGAAGCTCAAGGCCATCGTCGTCGACGCGGCCGGTGGCCCGGGCGTGACGGTCGCCGACCCCGCCGCCCTCAAGGCCGCCTCCAAGGCGCTCGCGACCGGCATCCACTCCCACCCCGCCATGGCCGCGCTCGAGGCGCTCGGATCGGCGTTCCTCGTCAACGTGACGCAGTCCATGGGCTGCCTCGCGACGAAGAACTTCTCGGCGGGCACCTGGGAGAGCGCGCCGGCCATCTCCGGCGAGCGCATGGCCGAGATCATCTCCTCGCGACCCAACGGCGCGGTCAAGCACAGCTGCATGAAGGGCTGCATCATCAACTGCTCGCAGGTCTACACGGACGACGCCGGCGAGGTCATCACCTCCGGCGTCGAGTTCGAGACCATCGGGCTGATGGGGTCCAACTGCCACATCGACGACCTCGATGCGATAGCACGCCTCGACCACCTCTGTGACGACCTCGGCCTCGACACCATGGACATAGGCGCCGCGATGGGCGTCGCCATGGAGGGCGGCCTGCTCGAGTGGGGCGACGGCCAGGGCGCCTACGACCTGCTCGGCAAGCTCGCGAGCGGGGACGAGGACGCGCGCATGCTCGCCGACGGTTGCGCCTCCACGGGCAGACGTCTCGGGGTCAGCCGCGTCCCCGTCGTCAAGGGCCAGGCCTTCGCCGCCTACGACCCACGCGTCCTCAAGGGCACGGGTACCACGTACATCACCAGCCCCCAGGGCGCCGACCACACGTGCGGCAACGCCCTGCCCAGCCCGGCGAACCCGTCCTATGACGCCGGGTCGCCCGAGGGGCAGACGCAGATCTCCGAGTTCCTGCAGTGCTACTTCGCCGCCATCGACTCGCTCGGCATGTGCCTCTTCGCGACCCTGCCGGCGCTCGACATGCCGGAGCTGCAGGGCGAGTTCGTCAAGGCGGCCGCGGCCATCACCGGGCAGGAGCTGCCGGACGACTACCTGATCCGCCTGGGCGACCAGATCGTGCGCGGCGAGCGCGACTTCAACCGGCGCGCCGGCTTCACGGAGAAGGATGACCGCCCGCCGGCGTTCCTCGTCGAGGAGGCGGTCGCTCCATCGGGCAACCGGTACGATGTGGCTGAGGGGGATCTGGACGCGATGTTCGCGGGGTGACGGCGAGAGGAAGTCGGGGCATGGTCAAGGAGACACTCAAGGCAGGGAAGAAGCAGCGTCAGGCGGCCGTCAACGGGGCGGCCGACGCCGGGGGTGAGGCGTTCGTCGTGCGGGCGCTCGCCAAGGGCCTGGCCATGCTCAGCCTGTTCGACGCGGTGCACCGGGAGTGGACGCTCGACGAGATGGTCGCCGAGCTCGACCTGCCGCGTATGACCGGCTACCGGATGGCGCGCACCCTGCAGGCCGCCGGGTACCTCGTCACCGACCCGCAGAGCGGGCGCTACAGACTCGGCCCCGCTCTGCTCGCCTCCACCTACCTCTCCGAGGGCTACGCCGAGCTCGTCACCATCGCGCGGCCGTACCTCGAGTCGCTGGTCGAGGAGACGGGCGAGTCCGCCACCGTCGCCGTGGACGTCGACGGTGTGGCCGTCTGTGTCGACATGGTCGACTCCCCGCGGCCGCACAAGCGAGAGGTCGCCGTAGGCCGCGTCATCGGCGACACGGCCAACGCACACGGCAAGATCTACGCGGCGTTCATGTCGGACGCCGAGCGCGAGCGGCTGCTGGACGCTCCACACGAGAAGGTCACGCCGCGCACGATCACCGATCCCAAGGCCCTGGCGGCCGAGCTCGTCCGCGTGCACGACGAGGGCGTCGCCTTCGACATCGAGGAGCGCAACCTCGGCACCTGCGCGGTCGCGGCTCCGGTCCGCGACCAGATGGGCAGCGTGATCGGCAGCGTCGGCGTCGTCGTGCCTACGGGCAGGTTCGGGCCGGACGACCGCGAGAAGTGCGTCAGCGCGGTCAAGACGGCTGCCGCCGAGCTCTCCGGGTTCCTCGGCTACGCCGAAGCAGAGCCGCGGCCCGTCTGAGCGGGAGCCATCTGCGCCGCGGCCGCCGGGTCCACGCCGGCGGTCGCGGCGCTTGCACGTTCGTATACGTACACACTTGAATCGCGTCTCACGATGCCCTACCGTAGACACACCGAAAAAGTGATATTGCGATATCATTGCCGGGCACGCCCAGGATCCAGGAAGGAACCGACGCCATGAAAGACCTCTTCTCACTGCAGCGAAGGAAGGCCGTGGTCCTTGGGGCCGGCGGCATGGGCACCGCCATCGCCGGCGGCCTGCTGCGGTACGGCGCCAAGGTCATGCTGGCCGATCGCGACAAGGAGGGCCTCGAGCGGAGCTCGGCCGCCCTCGTCAAGCCGGGCTCCAAGAGTGTGGTCACGCACACCGTCGACGCCACCGACGAGAAGAGCATGCAGAAGCTCGTCGACGATGCGGCCGCGGAGTTCGGTCGCGTCGACATCCTCGTCAACGCGCTGGGCTACAACTTCAAGGCCCACGCCACCGAGTTCCCGATGGATGAGTGGGACAAGCTCATGGCCATCAACGTCAAGGCCGTCATGCTGGCCTGCAAGCTGTTCGGCGCGCACATGATCGAGCAGGGCGGCGGCAAGATCATCAACCTCTCGTCGGTGCGCGACGACCGCGGCGCCCTCGGCGGCAACGCCGGCTACTGCGCCACCAAGGGCGCCGTCAAGATGATCACCAAGCAGCTCGGCGTGGAGCTCGCCCCCTACAAGGTGTACGTCAACGCGCTCGGTCCCATCATCACCATCACGCCGATGACCAAGGAGCGCATCAAGCAGGACTCCTCGCGCTACGAGCGCATGCTGCTCAACGTCCCGATGGGACGCATGGCCAACGTGGAGGACCTCGTCGGCCCCGCCGTGTTCCTGGCCTCCGCCGCCTCCGACTTCATCACCGGCACCACCCTGTACGTCGACGGCGGCATGATGGCGTACGCCTGAGCCCCTCCGTCCCTGATCCGCAAGGAGAGAAAGCAATGTCAGACGCTGTCGCGGAACCCTCCACGGCCCCGGGGATCGTCACCGATCCGTACTCGGGCCTGGAACTGATCGAGCTCAGCCACGTCTGGGGGCACGGCGTGCCTTCGGAGCCGGGGCAGACCGACGTGCGCATGGTGCGCGCCGTCAAGCACGCCCAGCACGGCGTGCTCGCCTGGCGCATCACCACCAGCCTGCACACCGGGACGCACATGAACGCGCCCATCCACATGGCTCAGCGCGGCGACGACCTGGCCGCCGTCTCCCCCGAGCCGTCTCTTCGGCAACGGCTGCGTGCTCGACATCCCCAAGGGCAGCTGGGAGGTCATCACGGCCGCCGACCTCGAGGCCGCCGCTCCGGGCGTCAAGGCCGGCGACATCGTCGTCATCGTCACCGGCTGGCACCACAACTACTCCGACGGCCTCGAGTACTTCGGCCAGGCCCCCGGCCTGACCAGGGACGCGGCGGAGTGGCTCATCGCGAAGGACCCCAAGTTCGTCGCCGTCGACACGCCGTTCATCGACGTCCCGCTGGCGACCTCCATGGGCCCGCACCGCGGCGGCCCGCACATGAAGCGCCTCGCGATCGAGTACAAGGCGGCCACCGGCCGCGACGCCAAGGCCGACTTCCCGGAGTGGTTCCCGGCGCACAAGGCCCTGGCCGCCGCCGGCATCCCGACGGTCGAGCAGGTGGGCGGCGACGTCGACCTCCTCAAGGGCAAGCGCGCCACCATCGCGGCGACGCCCTGGAAGTTCGAGCACGGCGACGCCTGCCCCGTGCGCATGGTCGCGATGATCGATCCGTCCGGCACCTGCCGCGTCGGCGCCGGCCAGTGACGAGCGCGGAAGAGAAGGGACACCGGACATGAGCCTCAAGGTCTACAACCTCAGCCACACGTTCACGCAGTTCATCCCGGAGTGGCCTTCCACGCCGAGCGTCAACGTCAAGGTCACCAAGTTCCACGCCAAGGACAACGTCTACGAGACGGAGTGGGAAGGCATCATGCACCGGTGCACCCACATGGACGCTCCGCTCCACGTCACCGAGAACACGCCCAGCATCGCCGACTACCCGCTCTGGCGCCTGGTCGGCACCGGCGTCTGCGTCGACATCCCCAAGGAGAAGTGGGGCGTCATCACGCCGGAGGACCTCGAGAACGCGACGCCCGGGATCGAAGAGGGCGACATCGTGATGATCAACACGGGCTTCCACCGCCTGTGGGGCGACACCGACGAGTACTTCGCCTACGGCTGCGGCATGGGCGCCGAGGGCGCCCAGTGGCTGGTCGACAAGAAGGTCAAGATGGTCGGCTACGGCCACCAGGCCAACGACCACCCCATCGCCACCAAGCTCGTCGACCACGGCCTCGGCCCGACACAGGCGCACCTCATCGACGAGTACAAGGAGTTCACCGGCCGCGACGCCAAGGCGGACTTCCCGAGCTGGGAGCCGGCGCACAAGATCCTCATGTGCCAGGGCGGCATCCCCGGCATCGAGAACGTCGGCGGCGACCTGGACGAGGTCACCGGCAAGCGCTGCACGTTCCTCGCGCTGCCGTGGCGCTGGCCGGGCGGCGACGGCTGCATGGTCCGCATCCTCGCGGTCATCGACCCAGACCAGACCTTCCGCTTCGAGACGGGACAGTGAGTGACATGACAGACATCCTTGAAGGCGTCAGAGTCATCGAGATGGGTCACGTCGTGGCCGTGCCCGCGGCTTCGTCCATAATGGGCGACTGCGGCGCCGACGTGATCAAGATCGAGCCGTTGACCGGCGACCAGTCGCGGACGTTCCGCGGCACCGAGGTCAACCCCGGCTTCTACCTGCACAACCGCAGCAAACGCAGCATCGCCATCGACCTCCGCCAGCAGGCCGGCAAGGAGATCGTCTACAAGATGGTCGGCGAGCACGACGTGTTCCTGACCAACTACCAGGCGGGCTCGCTCGAGCGTCTCGGCCTCGACTACGACACGCTGCTCAAGTACAAGGCGAACCTCATCTACGGCATCGTCTCGGCGTACGGCACCGTGGGTCCGGACAAGGACATGGCCGGCTACGACTTCGCCGCCGGCTGGGCGCGCTCCGGCATCCAGGACATGCTGACCGTGCCCGGCACCCCGCCGCCGGCCTCCCGCCCGGGCATCATCGACCGCGTCTCGTCCATGCAGATCTTCGGCGGCATGTGCGCGGCGCTCTACCACCGCGAGCACACCGGTGAGGGCCAGAAGGTGGAGTTCAACCTCTACCACACCGGCGTCTGGATGGTCGGCGCCGACATCATGGACGCGCTGTTCGGCCTGCCGCTACGGCGCGTCGATCCCAAGGCCTCGGCCAACCCGTTCTACGATGTGTACCAGTGCAAGGACGGCCGCTGGCTGCAGCTCACCGCGGCCGACCGGTACGCCAAGGCCCATGACCCGGTCGGCGCCAAGTTCTGGCAGTCGTTCTGCCGCGTCCTCGACCGCCCCGACCTGGCCGACGACCCGCGGTTCGCGACCACCGACATGCGCCAGCAGCACAGCGACGTCCTCACGCCGATGATCAACGAGGCGTTCATGCAGCGCACCTACGCGGAGTGGGAGGAGCGCCTGCGCGCCGAGAACCTCATGTACGGCCCCATCCTGACGCCCGAGCAGGTCATCGAGGATCCGCAGGCGCTGGCCAACGACTTCTTCACCGAGGTCGACCAGCCCAACGTCGGCGCGTTCCGCACCATCAACGCGCCGTACCGGTTCGTGGAGAACCCGGCGTACATCCACTCGGTCACGCCGGGCCTCGCCGAGAACACCGACGAGGTGCTCTCGGAGCTCGGCTACAGCAGCAACGGCATCAACGACCTGCGCGAAGCCAAGGTCATCCTCTGACCACGCGCTGCACGCATCAAAGGAGCCCAGATGACTGAAGCACAGGCCACCGAGCAGAAGAGGGTGCTGCTCGGGGAGGGCCTCTTCACCCCGACGGAGCCGGGTGAGGACGGCCAGATCATCGCCACGCACTGCAAGTCGTGCGGAGACTACTTCTTCCCGCGCAGCTTCACCTGCCACAACCCCGAGTGTGAGGAGAGGGACGTCGAGGACGTCGCCCTCAGCGGGGTGGGCGTCGTGGACACGTACTCCGACATGAGCTACCCGCCGCCGCCGCCGTACGTGGTCAAGAAGGAAGACTGGGTGCCCACCCCGGTCGTCTCCGTGAAGATGCCCGAGGGCATTCACATCATCGGCATGATGGACGACTGCACGCCGGCGGAGGTCTCCATCGGCATGGAGGTCCAGACCGTGATCCGCGTGCTGTACACGAACAAGAACGGCGAAGAGCTCGTCGGCTGGAAGTTCAGGAAGGTGTGACAGTGGACGACATCGCCATCATCGGAGTAGGCCTGCATCCCTGGGGCAAGTTCCCCGAGAAGTTCTGGACCAACATGGCGTCCGACGCGATCTACATGGCCCTCAAGGACGCCGGCATCACCTGGAAGGACATCCAGATCGTCGTCTCCGGCTCGCAGAACTGGGGCGGCCGCAAGGGCATCTACGCCGGCTCGTACATCGACGAGGTCATGGGCTACACCGGCGTGCCCACCATGAACATCAACAACGCCTGCGCCACCGGCGGCACCTGCATCGCCGTCGCGGCCGCCATGGTCGCCTCCGGCCAGGCCGACGTCGTGCTGGCCGTCGCCGCCGACAAGTCGGCGAAGGGCTTCTTCCCCTTCCTGCCGCCGTACCACGAGGAGCCGGTCCCGGCCGACGACACCATGCGCTGGCTCATGGGCATGCCCAACCCGGTGTACTGGGCGCTCGAGTGCCGCAAGAAGATGGAGAAGTACGGCATCACCGACGAGCACCTCGCCATGGTCAAGGTCGCCACCAGCAAGCACGGGGCCATCAACCCCGCGGCGCGCTACAAGAAGGAGTTCACACAGGAGGAGGTCCTCGCCTCTCCGATGGTGTGCAACCCGCTCCGCCTGTTCGAGATCTGCGCCACCAGCGACGGCGCCGGCGCGGTGATCCTCTGCAACGCCAAGAAGGCCAAGCAGTTCACCTCCAAGCCGGTCAGCATCGTCGGCTCCGGTCTGGGGAGCCCGCTCTACGGCGATCCGACCACGCGCATCCCCGTCCTCGGCTTCCAGCCGAAGGAGGGCATGCCGATCATCAGCGAGAGCTGGGTCGCGGCCAAGTCCGCCTTCGAGGACGCCGGCATGGGTCCGGACGACATCGACTTCGTCGAGGTCCCGGACAACAGCTCGTGGCACTACTTCCAGTACCTCGAGACGATGGGCTTCTTCGAGGAGGGCACCGCCCACCTCGCCCTCGAGCGCGGCGAGACGATGATCGGCGGCAAGCTGCCGGTCTGCCCGAGCGGCGGCTTCTCCAGCTTCGGCGAGGCCACGATGGCGCAGGGCTTCGCGCAGGTCTACGAGATGGTCCTCCAGCTCCGCGGCGAGTGTGGCGCGCGGCAGGTGCAGGGGGCCAAGGTCGGCATGTCCGAGGTGTACGGCATGGCCGGCAACAACGCGGCCCTCATCCTCAAGAACTAGTCAGAGGAGGGCCGGGCGGGCGGCTGCGGAGCCGCCCGCCCGGGCTCCCAGATACGAATCCGGCGAGGAGGCAGCCATGCCCATGCAGGCCGAGTACGCCACCGTCCTCTACGAGGTGGACGGCTCCACGGCGTGGATCACATTGAACCGGCCGGAGAAGCGGAACGCACAGAGCGACGAGCTCCGCACCGAGATGTCGCTGGCGCTCGAGCGGGCCGGCCTCGACCCCGAAGTGCACGTGGTCGTCATCACCGGCGCCGGCGACCAGGCCTTCAGCGCCGGCGCCGACATCGACGAGTTCCCCACGCGGCAGCTCGTGGACGGCGTCGCCAACAAGGCGCGCCGCCGTCCCCACGAGACCATCCGGGTGCTGCCCAAGCCGGTCGTCGCCATGGTCAACGGACTCGCCCTGGGCGGCGGGTGCGAGCTCGTGCTCGCCGCCGACCTCGCCATCGCCGCCGACACGGCCAAGTTCGGCCAGCCGGAGATCCGCGTCGGCGTCATCCCGGGATGCGGCGGCACGCAGGTCCTGCCGCGGCTGATGGGCGAGAAGAGGGCCAAGGAGTTCATCTTCACCGGCCGTATGATGGACGCCGAGGAGGCGCTCGGCTACGGCATCGTCAACAAGGTCGTGCCGTTCGCCGAGTTGCGCGGAGCCACCGAGAAGCTGGTGAGCGACCTCCTGCGCAACAGCCCGGCGATCCTCAAGATCGCCAAGATGGCCGTCAACAAGTCGCTCGACCTGCCGCTCACGGTGGGCATGGACTACGAGCGGGAGCTCTTCGCCATGTGCTTCGGCACCGCGGACCAGAAGGAAGGCGCCAAGGCGTTCTTCGAGAAGCGCAAGCCGGACTACACCGGGAGATAGGGGCGCGGCTCTTGGAGACGGGACGATGAAGGACGAAGGCGCGGCCGGGGCGCGGAAGACGGGTGCGCAGCCGCGTGAGGTGCGCCGCCGGGGCGCGGGCGCGGACTCGCGGACGGTGCGCACGCTGGCCGCCGGCATGGCGATGCTCGGGCTGTTCGACGCCGAGCACCGCGACTGGACGCTCGACGAGATGGTGCCGCACCTCGGCGTGTCGCGCATGACGGCGTATCGCATGGCGCGCACGCTCCAGGGCACGGGGCACCTGGTCCACGACCCCTCCATCGGCGGCTATCGGCTCGGCCCGGCGATGCTCGCCGGCATCTACCTGGCCGAGGGTTTCGCGCAGCTCGTCGAGGTGGCGCGTCCCTACCTCGAGTCGCTCGTCGACAGGACGGGCGAGCTTGTCGCGATCGCCGTGGAGCTCGACGGTGTGGCGGTCTGCGCCGACCTCGTCGCCTCGGCGCGTCCCTTCGTCCCCGAGATCGCGGTGGGCAAGGTGATCGGCGACACGGCCAACGCGCACGGCAAGATGTTCGCGGCGCTCAAGTCCGACGAGGAGCGGGCGCGCATCTCGCGCAAGCGGCACAAGAAGCTCACGGCGAACACCATCGTCGACCCCGAGGCACTGGCCGCCGAGCTCGAGAGGATCAGGGTCGAGGACCTGGCATGGGACCTCGAAGAGCACGATCTGGGCACCTGCGCCGTGGTCGCACCGGTGCGCAATCAGACTGGCGATGTGATCGCCACGCTGGGGTGCGTGGTGCCCACCGGGCGCTTCGGCCCCGAGGCCCGGGTGACGTGCGCCAGGGCGGCGCGGTCGACGGCCGTGCGCCTCTCGGAGTACTACGGGTACGCGCGGCCGGCGGAGCCGTCCGCCACCGGGGCGGCGGGCGAGACCGTCTGACGGTCCCGTCCTGCCGAGACGAAGAGGAGCGGCTCGAAGGAGGCGGGGATCGTGAGTGACGACGGCCAGAGTGCGCGCGACGTGAGGGAGGTCATGGCACGCTACGTGGACGCTGTGTATCGGGGTGATGTGGCGACGCTCAGAGCGTGTTTCCACCCGGCGGCGGTGATGTGCGGGTACCTGGGTGAGGAGCTGCTCACGGGTGGCCCCGAGCGGTTCTTCGAGGACATCGGCGCCACGCCGAGCATGGAGTCCACCGGCGCGCCCTACGTCGCCGAGATCGGCGTCGGTGGAGGTCGCCGGAGACGCCGCCAGCGTCCGGCTCGAGGAGACCGGTTTCTTCGGCTCCCTCTCGTTCGTCAACTGGTTCCATCTGATCAGGGGGGAGGACGGGGACTGGCGCATCGTGAGCAAGCTCTTCGCGATGCGCCCGCCGGAGGGCGGTGCCTGACGCCGCATCTCCTGCCCGGCCACCCGTGGCATCTCCGCAACCGTATTGGATGCGGCCTTGTCAAGATGTGATATCGCGTTATCATTGGGCGACTCGCAGCGGACGACGGAGCGTCGCCGCAAATAGGACATGGTCCACGTGATCTGGGGGACGCCATGATCGGTACTGAAGCACTCGAAGCTGAACTGAAGGCGCTGTCCTGGGAGGACGCACCGAAGATGGCGACGCAGGTGCCCGGCCCAAAGGTCGCCGCACTCATGGAGGAGTCGGCCAAGTACGAATCCTTCACCCGCGGCGGCGGCGGCGCCCCCGTGATCCTCTCCGAGGGCAAGGGCGTCACCGTCAAGGACGCCGACGGCAACCTGTACATCGACATGGCGGCCGGGGTCGCCGTGAACGCCGTCGGCCGCAACCACCCCAAGGTGCTCGCCGCGATCCAGCGCCAGTGCGACATCATCATGCACACCACGGACATCACGAACCCCAAGCGCATCGAGCTCGCCAAGAAGGTCTCGGGCATCATGCCCGAGGGTCTCGCCGGCAAGTGCCACACGGCCGTCTACCAGGCCGGCAGCGACGCCGTCGAGACGGCCATCAAGTTCGCTCGCGCCTCCACCGGGCGCACGCAGCTCATCGCCTTCCACGGCGCCTATCACGGCGTGTGGTGCGGCACCGCCGCCATGACGACGGCGTACAACTACCGCCACGGCTGGGGCCCGCTCATCGCCGGCGTCCAGCACCTCCCATACGCGTACTGCTACCGCTGCCCGTTCGGCAAGGAGTACCCCAGCTGCGACCTGCAGTGCGGCAAGTACGTCGACGATGTCCTCAACGGCCCCTACACGGGCGCCGACGACGTCGCCGCCGTCGTGATCGAGTCCCAGCAGGGCGAGGGCGGCTACGTGGCTCCGCCGCCCGAGTTCCTCGAGATGATCAAGGCGGCCTGCGAGAAGAACGGCTGCCTCTACATCGCCGACGAGGTCCAGTCCGGCGCCGGGCGCACCGGCAAGATGTGGGCCATCCAGCACTCCAAGGTCGTCCCCGACATGCTCACGTGGGGCAAGGGCATGGGCGGCGACATGCCCATGGCCGGCGTCACCTATCGCGCCGACATGGAGGAGGCGCTGCGCGAGGGTTCGCAGCCGAGCACCTTCGCCGGCAACGCGATGGGTTGCGAGGTCGCCATGACCAACATCGACATCCTCACCGATCCGGAGACCGACCTGATCGGCCGCGCCGCGACCCTGGGCGAGGAGATCAAGGGCCTCTTCACCGACGCCATGCCCAACGTGCCGGTCATCGGCGACGTGCGCGGCAACGGCCTCATGGTCGGCATCGAGGTCGTCGAGGACCGCGCCACCAAGGAGCCGCTGGCCGGGGAGAAGGTCGGCGAGATCGCCTTCAAGCTGCTCAACAGCGGCATCCTCATGACCCCGTGCGGGCGGCACGCCAACGTGTTCCGCTTCATGCCGCCGCTCACCGTGCCGCACGACTACGCGGTGAAGGCGACCGAGATCATGATCGACATCCTCAAGGAGTACTGAGCCGCCGCACGCGGCCGGAGAGGTCCACGCGGCGTCCGCGCCGGGTCGCAGGGTGGGAGGCGACCCGGCGCGGACGCTTCGTCGTCTGTAAGCAGGGAGGACAGCATGCCGGACGAGTCACTGCGCTTCATCCAGGTCGGAGAGCTTGTCAAGGGCATCAGCGAGGGAACGCTACCGCGGGATGACGGTCTCGCCGGGCGCGAGTTCGCGCTCGCAGCCGAGGACGGGAGCGTCACCAGGCTCGCCTTCACCGGCGCCGGCTCGCTCGCCTGGGAGGTGGCCGGCGGCGCGCACGACGGCGAGCGGGGCGAGGAGACGTGCCTCGTCACGCGTCCCCGCGACGAGTCGTTCGTCGTCGACTACGTGGCGAGTGCGCGGCGCGCCACGGCCGTCACCATCGTCCTCGACCTCGCTCGCGAGCGCGGCGACCACCGTGACCGGGACGCTCCCGACCGCTGAGGAGGCCGCTCGCAGCGCGTTCGACCTCGCTACGAAGGGCGACGAGCTCACCCTGGTCGCCACCGACATCGCTCCCAGCTTCATCGACGGCCCGTGGGCCGCGGGAGAGCACCCGCACGTCCCGACCGACGAGCTCGTGGGCAAGCGGGTGCAGTACGTCTACAGCCAGACCGAGGCCTACGAGCACATCTACCTGAACGAGAACCTGTACACGTGGCAGTGCCTGCGCGGCAGCGAGCAGGGGCTCGCCGACACCGACCGCTGCCACTACCGGCGGATCGCCGACGAGCTCTACCTCTTCGTGTGGCGCGAGAAGGTCATCCCCACGCTCGGCGTCGTGCTCGTCGACTGGGCCGCCAAGCGCTCCAACGGCAAGCTGTTCGGGTATGAGAGCAGCGACTTCGGCGCCCTCTCGACGACCCCGATCGCCTCAGTCGCCACGCTGCTCAACGTCACCGCGCTAGGTCTGAGCTCGCGCCGGCGAGCATCGCGGCGACAGGGCGGCCGGGTCCTTGACCCGGCCGCCCTCTTGCGTGAGGTGCTTGTCAGCCTCCGTCAGGTGCGGTACCGTCCAGCCCTATCCTTTTCACTACAGGGATGCATGGAATTGTCCGCTTTGGACACCGGGCTCACAGGGGGGCCTGCCGGAGCGGGAGCCACACGGAGGAAAGGAGCAGGGACCGCAGTATCCACAGCCTCGAGGCGGGTGCCGGCTCGTGGCTCCACGGCAAGAGAAGCGCAGCGACTTCTTTCCACTCATCATCGCAGGGGGACTGAGACCAATGCAGAGGAAAGTCGTGATCGCCATTCTGGCGCTCGTGCTCGTCCTGGGAGCGTTCGGCTCCCTCATCCTCACCGCGTGCGGCTCCGACACCGGAGACACGGGAGCGCGCGATGAATCCTCCGCGCCGGCGGCGGCCGCGACGGGCGAGCCCATCAAGATCGGCTTCAACGAGGGCTTCACCGGCTTCATGGCCGTCGACGCCGACATGACCGACAAGGGCATCAAGCTCGCCATCGAGCAGCTCGGCGGGCAGATCGCCGGCCGGCCCGTCGAGTACATCAAGGCCGACAACGGCTCCGACCCGGTGCAGGCGGTGGACAAGGCACGCCAGCTCGTGGAGAGCGACAAGATCGACGTCATGATCGGCCCGATCTTCTCGCCGGCGAACGCGGCGGTCACCGACTACCTGGCCAGGAACGGCGGCATCCCGTCCATCTCCATCTACGGCCAGCCGATCGACAACATGAAGACGGCGAACGGGCTCTCGTTCGTGCCTGCCGGCCTCTTCTCGTTCGCCGGCTACCTGACCGGCAAGTACGCCGCCGAGGAGATGGGCTGGAAGACGGCGAACTGCATCAACTACGAGGACACCGCCGGACGCCAGCTCCAGGAAGGCTTCAACAACGGGTTCGAGGAGGCCGGCGGCAAGATCCTGAGCACGCAGTTCGTGCCCATCGACGCGGTCGACTTCAGCTCCTACCTCACGAGCCTCAAAGACGCCGACTGCACCTACTGGTGGATCTTCGGCAACGGCGCGGCGCCCTTCGTCAAGCAGTACAAGGACTACGGCCTCACCGCCCCGCTCATCACCGCCATGGCGAGCAACCTCACGGAGCCGCAGCTGGCGGACCTCGGCGACAACGCCATCGGCCTCATCGGCGGCGAGTTCTACACGCCCGAGGTGGACAACCCGCTCAACAAGGAGTTCGTCGCCGCCTACAACGAGATGTACGACGGCGAGTACCCGACCATGCAGAGCTTCGGCGCGTGGCTGGCCGTCAACCTGTTCGCCGGCGCCGTGGAGCAGAACGGCGGCGACACGACCCCGGCCAAGCTGATCGAGGCGATGTCGAGCGTGACCATCGACACCCCCGCCGGCCCGTACAAGATGAGCCAGTACCAGGACATGTTCGTCGGCACGGGCAGCTACTTCATGATGGAGACGAAGATGGTGGGCGACCGCATCGCCTGGGTGCCCGTCTTCTCCTACGACGGCATGCTGCACGAGCAGAAGTAACGTCGTACTCCCGGGGAGGCTCACGGCGCCGCGCCGTGAGCCTCCCTCTTTGCGTGCGTGGGAGTAGCATGAGCGCCACACGACGCGGGAGAGGCGCGCGTGGCGCCGGAGAGGAGAGGGTCGATGAGCGATGCCCTGCGCGGGCTCCAGTTCCAGTCGCCGGCGAGGTTCGTGTTCGGGTTCGGCGTCGCCTCGCGGCTCGCAGCCGAGGTCGAGGCGCTCGGCGGGCGACGGCCGCTGGTCGTCACCAAGCGCTCGATGGTGGAGCGCGGCGACGTGGCGCCCGCGCTCCGCTCGCTGGACGACGCCGGCATCGACTACGTCGTCTACGACGGCATCCTCCCCGACGCTCCCATCCACCTCGTCGACGAGGCGCTCGAACTCCTCAGGTCGTCTGGCTGCGACCTCGTCATCGGCCTCGGCGGGGGCAGCGCGATGGACATCGCCAAGTGTGTCGCCGTGGCGGCCACCAACGACGTGCCCGTGCGGGACATGCTCGGGCATGGGCAGGTGCCGCGGCCCGGACTCCCGTCCATCGTCGTCTCCACGACGCACGTCGCCGGCGCCGACACGGGATCGGCGGCCGTCCTGCAGATCGATGCAGGCACCCACGAGCACGGGGTCGTGGACAGCCCCTACCTGCTCGCCGACGTCGTCCTCAACGACCCCGGGCTCACGCTCACGATGTCCCCCGAGGCCACGCTCGACACCTGCCTCGACACGCTGGTGACGGGCATCGAGTGCCTCACGGGCCGCCAGGCGAACCCGCTCTCCGACCTCTACAGCGAGAGCATCATCCGCAGCTGCGCCCGCTATCTCCCCGCGGTGATGGCGGACGGCAAGGACCGCGAGGCCCGCTCCAACCTCGCGCTCGCGGCCAGCATGGGCGGCTGGGCGTACATGAGCTCGTTCATCGGCGCCGTGCACGGCGTCTCCTACGGCGTGGCCGCCACCTGCGACCTCACTCACGGACGCTCCATGGCGGCGATCCTGCCGGCGGTGATGCGCTACAACCTGCCGGCCGCCCCCGCGGCGTTCCGCCGCGTGGCCGAGCTCCTCGGAGCGCCCACGACCGGTGCATCCGACGATGCCGCCGCCGCGCTCTCGGTCGCCGCCGTAGAGGGACTCCTGGACCGCGTGGGCGCGGCTCACCGGCTCCGGGACTACGGGATCCGGACCGACCAGATCCCCCGCGTCGCGGATCTCTCCTGGGGTCAGATCGAGTGACTTCCTCGAGTCGAACGCGCGGCCGTTCGGGCGAGAGGACGTCGAGAGCATCCTGCGGGATGCCTACTGAGCCGCTCCTGCGCACTTGGGTAATCCCGATATCAGGGACTCGCGCCGTTCTGCATCTGGCGAGACTGAGGCTGTGTGCGGGGCATCGCGTGCGGCGGCAGATCTCGTGGGCCGGGTTCACGTCGCAAACGCTCTTGTCAAATGGTGATATCGGTATATCATTCTCGAACAACTCCCAGGAGGTGACCAGCAGCGAAGATGTGATCGTACCGGCCGGCTCGTAGCCGGAACGCCGACGAAGTACTTCTCTCGACGCCAGGGGGGCGTGTGAGTACATTCACCATCACGGCGCTGAACGGCGTCTCATATGCGTTCATCCTCTTCCTACTCGCTGCCGGGTTCTCTCTGACGTTCGGCGTCATGGGCGTCCTGAACCTGGCGCACGGCGCCCTCTACGTGCTCGGCGCCTACTTCGGCCTCGCGGTCATCAGCCAGCTCGACCAGTTCTGGCTGGGGGTCGTGGTCGCCGCCGCCGGGACCGGCCTCGTCGGCCTCGGCATCTACTACTTCTTCCTGCGCCATCTCTACGGCAAGGTCCCCGAGCAGGCGGTGCTCACGATCGGGTTGGGCTACGCCTTCGCGAACATCATCCTGTGGATCTGGGGACCGTTCGCGAAGATGGGCATGACGCCGTCGGCGTTCACGGGCGTCGTGCGCGTCGGCGACCTCGCCTTCCCGATCTACCGGCTCGTCATCATCGCCATCGGTATCATCGTCCTCGCCTTCCTCTGGTGGATGCAGGACAAGACCCGCATCGGCGCCATCATCCGCGCGGGCATGGACAACAAGGAGATGACGCGCAGCCTCGGCATCAACTACGGCCTGGTCAGCACGCTGGTGTTCCTGTTCGGCGCGGCGCTCGCCGGCTTCGCGGGAGTCCTCGGCACGCCGATCCTCGGGGCGTTCCCGTCCATGGGTGACGCGCTTCTGCTGCTCACCCTCATGGTCGTGGTCGTCGGCGGCACCGGCTTCATCCAGGGCACGATGCTCGGCGCGCTCATCATCGGGCTGCTCGACACCTTCGGGAAGGCCTACGTCCCTTCCGTCGCTCTCTTCACCGCCTACGTGATCTTCATCGTCGTACTGCTGGTCCGGCCGAGCGGCCTCATCGGAAGGAAGGTCTTCTGATGTCCACGAGGCCGGCCGAACTGCTGCTCGGTCGTCTGATGCGCAAGACGGCCGCGGCGCCGCCGGTCGCCGCGGAGCGGCGCAGCGCGGCGGCGCTCATCAAGACCTGGCTGCCGGCGATCGTCATCCTGCTGCTGCTCCTGGTGCTGCCGTCGATCATCCCGTCGTACATCCAGAGCCTCGTCACCAAGATGATGATCTTCGCCCTCTTCGGGGTGAGCATGAACATCCTCTGGGGCTACGGCGGCATCCCGACGTTCGGCCACGCCGCGTTCTTCGGCTTCGGCGGGTACGTCTGCGGCATCCTCATCATCCACGGCGGCGTCGCCAACTTCTGGCTCAACCTCGTCCTGGTGATGGTGTTCACCGCTCTGCTCGGCGCCGGGCTCGGCGTCCCGGCGTTCCGCGTGTACGGCGTCGGCGCCTCCGACAACCCGATCTACTTCCTGCTGGTGACGCTCGCGTTCGGGGAGCTTCTGGTGCGCGTGGCCATCTCGGCCAGGGGGCTCACGGGCGGATCCACGGGCATGTCCGGCATCCCCTATCCGGACCTGGGGTTGCCGATCACCATCAACTCGTACAGCTTCTACTTCCTCGTGCTGCTCGTGGTCGTCGTCTGCCTGATCGTGATCCACAGGCTCGTCAACTCGCACTACGGCTACGCGCTGCGCGGCATCCACGACAACGAACGGCGCATGCAGGCGCTGGGCTACAACACCTGGCTCTACAAGTACACGTCGTACATCATCGCCGGCATGTTCGGCGGAGTCGCCGGCTGCCTCTTCGCCTACTTCGGCGGTGTCATGGTGCCCGGCAACATGGGCATGGCGATGACGGACATCGTCTTCCTCATCGTCATCCTCGGGAGCGCGTCCGTGTACTTTGGCCCGGTCATCGGCGCCGTCCTGGTCGTCGGCGTCGAGTACCTCGCCAGCGTGTACGTCCCCGAGCGGTGGCCGCTGATCATGGCCATCATCATCGTGGTGGTCATCATGGTGATCCCGCAGGGTGTCGGCGTACTGCTTCTCGACCTGGGGAGGAGGGTGTTCCGTGGCCGCGCTACTTGAGGTCCAGGACCTCTCCGTGCACTTCGGCGGCCTTGCCGCCGTCAAGAACGTCACGTTCACCATCGAGGAGGGCGAGCGCCTGGTCATGATCGGCCCCAACGGCGCCGGCAAGACCACGCTCTTCAACCTGCTCACCGGACAGCTCAAGCCGTCCGGCGGCAAGGTGCTCTTCAAGGGCCAGGACATCACGCACAAGCCGGTCTATCGCGCGCACGCAGCTCGGCATGGCGCGATCGTTCCAGATCACCAGTCTGTTCCCCAACGAGACCGTGCTCACCAACGCGCTCATCGGGCTGCAGGGCACGCGCGCGGGCCGCTTCCGCGTCTGGGGGACGTTCGTCCGTGACAAAGCGCTGCGCAAGGAGGCCCAGGGGCTGCTCGAGGCCATCGACCTCTGGACCAAGCATGCAAGAGACCGTGGTTTCGCTGGCCTACGGCGAGCAGCGCAAGCTCGAGATGGGGCTCAGTCTCGCCAGCTCTCCCGATCTGCTCATGCTGGACGAGCCGAGCTGCGGGCTGACGCCGACGGAGAGCGCGGACATCACCGAACGCATCCGCGCGCTCGGAAAGAAGATCACAGTGCTCATGATCGCCCACGACATGGATCTCGTGTTCGGGGTCGCGGAGCGCATCATCCTGCTGCACTTCGGCGCCATCTCCGCCGAGGGCACTCCCGACGAGATCCGCGCCAACCAGACCGTCAAGGACATCTACATGGGCTCGCACAAGGCGAGCACCGCAGGTCAGTGATCGCCGATGCTTGAGATCCACGACATCCACACGTATCTACGGCGAAAGCCACGTGCTGTACGGCGTCGACATGGAGGTCAGGGATGGCACCGTGGTCGCCCTGCTCGGCCGTAACGGCATGGGCAAGACCACCACGATCCGCTCCATCATCGGCCTCACTCCGCCGCGCAAGGGCAGCATCAAGTTCAACGGCACCGAACTGGTCGGCATGACGCCCGAGAAGATCGCCCGCACCGGCATCGGCCTGGTGCCGCAGGGGCGCATGATCTTCCCGTCGCTCTCGGTCACGGAGAACCTCACCATGGCTGCCCGGACCGGAGGCAAGAAGGACCCGTGGACGCTGGACAAGGTCTACGAGACCTTCCCGCGCCTCAAGGAGCGCAACAAGAACAAGGGCAATCTCCTGAGTGGCGGCGAGCAGCAGATGCTCACCATCGCCCGCGCGCTCATGACCAACCCGGACCTCGTCATGCTCGACGAGCCCTCGGAGGGGCTTGCGCCCATCGTGGTCCAGGAGGTCTACCGCATCATCGAGCGCCTCAAGGAGGCCGGCCAGTCCATCCTGCTCGTGGAGCAGGACTTCGGCATGGCCATGAGCGTGGCCGACTACGCCTACATCATGACCAAGGGCGAGATCGTGTACGGCTCCGAGCCCAAGGACCTCATCGACAACGAGGCCGTGAAGTCCAAGCACCTCGGGGTGGGGGGAGACGAGGTCTGAGAAGACCCTGACGCAGGACTCGATGCGCCGCGGGAGTGGCGCTCCACTGGTGGGACAAGGGGGATCGTATGACGTACCGTAAGGTTGGCTTTGCCGTGCTCACAGCACTGCTTCTCGTCGCCATGGTGGCGGCGCTGGGGGCCTGCGGGGAGACCGGCGACACCGGCGCCCGCGACGACTCGGGCGAGGCGTCGCCGATGCCGGCAGCCTCAGGCGAGCCGTACATCTTCGGCTTCGACGGCGGGTTCACCGGCTTCATGGCCATGGATGTGGAGCTTGCCGAGAAGGGCATCCTGACCAAGCTGGCCATGATCCAGAACCAGTGGATGGGCCGGCCGGTCGAGTACAAGAAGGCCGACAACGCCTCCGACCCGGTCGTCGCCGTGGACAAGGCGCGCCAGCTCGTGGAGAGCGACGGCATCCAGTTCATGGCCGGCCCGATCTTCTCGCCCTCCGCCGCGGCGGTCACCGACTACCTGGCCAAGGCCGGCGGCATCCCGCAGTGCTCGATCATCGGGCAGCCGAGCGACAACCTGAAGACCGCGAACGGCCTCGCGGTCATGCCGAACGGCCTCTACGGCTCTCAGGGCTACTACTTCGGCAAGTACGCGGGTGAGCAGCTCGGCTACAAGACGGTCAACTGCATCAACTACGAAGACACTGCCGCGCGCCAGCTCCAGGCCGGCTTCGAGAAGGGCTTCGCGGAGAGCGGCGGCAAGGTCCTGGACACCAAGTACGTGCCGATCGACACCGTCGACTTCAGCTCCTATCTGACGACGCTCAAGGACGCCGACGCCACGTACTTCTGGGTGTTCGGCAACGGCGCCGCCCCGTTCGTGAAGCAGTACAACGACTACGGCCTGACGGCTCCGCTGATCACGCCCATGGCCGGCAACTTCAGCGAGCCTCAGCTGGCGGACCTCGGCCAGCTTGGCGTCAACATGGTGGGCTGCGACTTCTACGCTGCTGAGCTCGACACCCAGGCCAACCAGGAGTTCGTCGACGCATACATGCAGCTCTACCCCGGCGAATACCCGTCGGAGCAGGCATTCGGTGGTGCGCAGGCAGTCGATGTCTTCCTCCAGGCGCTCAAGGCCACGAACGGCGACTCCTCTCCGGCTGCGCTGACCGGGGCCATGGCCACACTCACGTGGGAGGGCCCGACGGGCAAGGTCACGCTCAAGCCATACCAGGACGCGTTCATCCCGGTGCGCGACTTCTACATGCTGAAGGTGCAGCAGGTGGGCGACCGCGTCGCCTGGGTGCCCGTGTACACCTTCGAGCAGGTCGAGCTGGGCGAGTGAGCATGCTCGCGGCAAGGCTCGCCTTGCACGACGCGTGACTTCGCGGGGGTCTCACGGCGCAGCACCGTGAGGCCCCCGCCGCTCTTCAGTGAAGGAGGAGACGGCCATCGCCGGTCGCTACGACAAGTACATCATCGACGACCCCAAGCTCGTCCGGGACCTCGCGCACCACGACTTCAGCGCGGTCAGCGGCTTCAGCTACCCGGATCCGGTCTATCTGGACGAGGAGCTCTGCCCCGAGGCGGAGGCCTGGCTCGACATCGTCTGGGTCTGGGAGAAGACCGTGCCGGAGGAGCTCCCGGGGCTGCACGAGCACCCGTTCCCCGAGATCGTGCTGCTGGTGGGCTCGAACCCGCGCGACTTGCGCGACCTGGGCGGCGAGGTCTCGTGGGGCATGGGTGCAGGAGAAGACGCCGAGCGGTTCACGCTGACGCACACGACGGCGATCTACGTGCCGGCGGGGCTGTCTCACGGCCCGCTCGTCTACGAGCGCGTGGACCGGCCGATCCTCAACATCGTGATCGGCCTCAAGACGGGCGAGTACGTCTAGGACCCGACGCGACCGGCGGCTGCGTCGCGACGAAGGACTCCCGGCCGCGCCCGCGGCCTGGCTACGCTCGGAGTCTCATCCGCCGCCGGCGTCCGTGGCGCCATCCCGGTTCAGCGTCGCTTCGACGAGCGTCTCCCAGAGGGAGACGACGCGGTCCATGTCGATGCTGCCCGGATCGAGGAGCAGTTGCAGTGCGAGGCCGTCAGAGAGCGCCACGAGCATAGCGGCAAGGGTATCGGCGTCGTGCGAGCCGTTGTCGTCGAGCGAAAGTCCCTGCGCGTTCAGCCTCCGATAGTCGCTGTAGAGGCCGGCGAGTCGCCGATGCGTCTTCCTGTCGCTCTCCAGGTGCGGGAACATGGCGAAGAACAGGCGGTACGCCTGCGAGTCGCTTGCCAGTCGTCGCGCATTTGCGATGGGGAACCGCTGCCGCTGCTCACTCGGAGGCAGTACGTCGATCTGATCATGCAACTCGCGCAGCTGGTCATAGAGGATCCAGTCGGAGAGGGCCACCAGCAGCCCCGGCTTGCCCCCGAAGTGGTACCAGATGAGCGACTTGTTCTCGCCGGCCTCGCGGCCGATCGCATCGAGAGTGAGGGCTTCGTAGCCTTGCCTCTCCAGAAGGCGCCGCGCTGCTTCGAGTAGCCGTCTTGCCGTCGGGGAGAGCGCCGCCTGGGCGCTCGGCACACCGACCTGGTCATGCTGCGTCTCGACTGGCCCCTGCCGCCCGGCCGAGCGCTTCTCCCTCTTCGGTTTGGCGCTCACTGTCCATCTCTCCGATCTCGCTGGCACGTGGACTCTATCAGTAGAGACCATCATGTTGGCCTCGGACCAAGCTGCACGTGATGGACACAGCCTGCTCTTCTGCCTCATGCACGAAATTGCCTATCAACCAATACTACGGGCAAGCTGCTTGACAAAGAACGTGCACAGAGGTAGAAAAGCCGTAATTGGTCGAAGACCAAATCACGCGCCGTACGCGCGGATGCCAGGGTGCCTTGGCACTGAGGCCAGGGCGCCGCGTACCCCTTCGACCAACCGGAGCTCGTCAGACAGGGAGGTCGCATGAAAAGAAACCAGCACGCCGGCCGGCTCGTGTCCGATGGAGTCGGGATCAGCGCACTCTCCGAGGCAGACCTCGACGCCATCCACCACGCCTCGCTCGAGGTGCTGGAGCGGGCCGGCGTCTACGTCGAGGACGACCAGGCGCTCGCGTTGTTCGCCGATGCGGGCTGCCGCATCGACAAGGAGAAGAACGTCGCGAAGATCCCGCGCGCACGTCGTCATGGACGCGCTGGCCGCCTGCCCGCCGACTTACGCGTTCTGCGGCCGGGATCCCATGCACGACTTCATGATGGGGTCGAACCGGGTGGGCTTCGTGACGTTCTGTGAGGGCATCCTCATGAACGACATCGAGACCGGCGAGAACCGGCCCTCGACCAAGCAGGACGTCGCCGACATCACCCGCCTCGTGGACGCGCTCCAGGACATCGACGCGGTCGCATCGCCGGTCGGAGCGCGCGACGCCGGCGAGAAGGCCCCCACCGTGCACGGTCTCGAGGCGATGTTCAACAACACCACCAAGCACGTGCACCTGCCGATGATGACGAAGCACGAGGCAGAGGCCGCTGTCGAAATGGCCCGCGTCGTGGCCGGCGGCGACGACGCGCTCCGCGACCGGCCGCTGGTCAGCGGGGGCTGCGCCATCGTCAGCCCGCTGCGGCTCACGAAGCAGTTCAGCGACGTGAGCAGCGTCTGGGCCCGCGCCGGCCTGCCGACCATCATCATGAGCGGCGTGATCGCCGGCGCCACCTCGCCGGTCACGCTCGCCGGCTCGCTGGTGCAGCACAACGCCGAGATGCTCGCCGCGATCAGCTGGATCCAGCTCTGCGAGCGCGGCACCAAGGTCTTCTACAGCTCGTTCTCGGCGGCGATGGACATGCGCTTCGGCCAGGACTGCGTGGGCACGCCGGAGATGAGCCTGATGAGCGCCTGCCTGCCGTTGCTCGCCCACCGCTACGACCTGCCCTGCTGGATGGCCGGGTTGTAGACGGATTCCAAGACGGTGGATGCTCAAGCCGGGCACGAGAAGACCCTCACCGGACTCGCTGCAGCGTTGGCAGGGACCAACCTGATCTACGGCTCCGGGATGCTCGACTCAGGCAACACCTTGGACTACGCGATGATGGTCGTCGACGACGAGATCGCGCGCATGATCCGCAAGTTCGTCGGCGGCGTGAAGGTCGACGACGTGACGATGGCGGTGGACGAGATCTGCGCCATCGCCCCGTTCAACGACTACCTCTCCACCGACTTCACCTATCAGCACATGCGCGAGCTCAGCATCTCCAACCTGCTCGACCGTCGCGTGCGCATGGAGTGGGAGGCCGACGGCAGACTGGAGATGCGTGACCGGGCTACGACCAAGGCGAAGGAGATCCTCGCCGGTCATCAGCCCGAGCCGTTGCCCACCGAGGTTGCCGAGGAACTCTCCGCGATCGTCGCCCGCTGCGAGCAAGCGGCGCCGGCGGCGAGCGGTCACTGAGCCCCCCGCAGAGTGAAAGGAAGCCGATGCCCGCATACGAAGCCATGCAGAACGCGATCATCGACGGCAACGCCGACATCGCCCTGGCGCTGACGAACGCCGCCCTCGCCGAGGGCGCGCCCGCCCGCGAGATCCTCGACAACGGGCTGCTGCCCGGCATGGACGAGGTCGGCCGGCGCATGAAGGCCGGCGACTGCTTCATCCCCGAGGTGCTGCTCAGCGCGCGCACCATGCAGAGCTGTCTCAACGTCCTCAAGCCGCACCTCGCCGCCGGGGAGTCCTGCTCGCTCGGGCGTCATCGTCATCGGCACCGTAGAGGGCGACGTGCACGACATCGGCAAGAACCTGGTCGCGATGCTGCTCGAGGGCGCCGGATTCGAGGTGCACAACCTCGGCACCGGCATCACCGCCGCGGACTTCGTCAAGGCCGCGCAGGAGCACGACGCCGACATCGTCGGCATGAGCGCACTGCTCACGACGACGATGCCGCGCATGAAGGACACGATCGACGCGCTGGCCGCCGCCGGCCTGCGCGACAAGGTCAAGGTGATCGTCGGCGGTGCGCCGATCACCGAGCAGTACACGGCGGAGATCGGCGCCGACGGCATGGGCGCCAACGCCGTGCTCGCCGTGGACAAGGCGAAGGAGTTGATGAGCACTTAGGCGTGAAGGGCGCGGGCGGCGGCCTGGGCGTCCGCCCGAGGGGCCGCCGCCCGCGCCCGTCAGCTCAGGCGTCCAGCCGCTCCACCTCGATGAGGCAGGTGTTGCACGCCTGCCCCGGCGAGGTGGGGGTGATGAAGCGCTTGGACGTCAGGATGTTGATGCAGCCGGCGCGGTCGGGCGAGTAGCCCTGCTCGCCGGTCGGCGTGTAGTCGGCGCACGACTCGAACGAGTGCACGGTGCCCGGCCTGATCTTGCCGGTCACGCGCGCGCACAGGATCACGGAGCCGCGGTCGTTGAAGGCGCGCACGAGGTCGCCCTCGGCGATGCCGCGCGCCTCCGCGTCCTCGGGGTTGAGGCGGATGAGCCAGTAGTACCAGCCGTCGTCTTTGAGCTCCCGGTGGTCCTCGATGTCCGCGGCCCAGGCGTCCTTGCCGTCGCCCATGGTGTGGAAGCTGAAGCGCGGGTGCGGCGAGATGAGCTGCAGCGGGTAGCTGCGCCGTGAGCTCCTCGGTGTGGTGGCCCTCCCAGCTCTCGATGTACTGCGGGCCGAGCACCGGGCGCTCCTCGTCCACCACGTCGCCCGACTCGTAGAAGCGCTTGAGGCTCGAGCTGACGAACTCGATCTTGCCGGACTGCGTGGCGAGGCCGTGCCCGCCGACCTGGTCCCACGGCGGCGGGCCCCAGTCCGGCGTGTCCTTGCTGCGGCCCTCGGCGAACCAGCGCAGGGCCGGCGTGGAGGCGTGGTCGTCCTTGACCGGGACGAGGTAGTAGCCCTTGTCCGCGAACTCCTCCCAGCACACGTGCTTGGGCAGGTCGCTCGCGTGGAACATGCGCTTGACCCAGTCGAGCTCGGTGTGGCCGCCCTCGGTGTAGAGGTCGCCGATGCCGAGCTTGCCCGCGAGCGCGGCGAAGATCTCGTAGTCCGACTTGCTCTCGCCGAGCGGCTCGATGCACTTCTGCTCCAGCACGATCAGCCGGTGGTTGACCTGCTCGAACTTGTGCATGCCGTAGCCCGAGGCGTGCGCCCAGTCGCCGATGTCCCAGCGCTCGAAGTTGGTGCAGGCCGGCAGGACGATGTCGGCGAACCGCGTCTCGCCCTCCATCCAGATCGACTGGTTGACCACGAACGGGATCTTGCCCTCGCGGTACGCGCGTACGTACCGGTTGGTCTCGGTCATGGTGCCGATGAACGAGCCGCCGTAGCGGTAGTACATCTGCACGTGGGGGTAGCCGGTGGCGGGGTACTGGTACTCGCGGAACTGGGACTCGATCGACGAGCCGCAGAAGCCCTTGCCGTGCCACTCGAGGCGCTCGTGGTTCATGGCCTCGGGGATGCGCAGGCGGGGCACCGTCTGGCCCTCGGGCGAGTGCTGCGGATTGCTGAACGTGCCGCCCTCGGGCCACATGCGGGCGGCGAGCTTCTTGCCGGCGGCCGTACCGGCGGTGTCGCCGGAGATGCCGCCCTCGGCGTAGCCGGGGAAGAAGAAGTCCGGGTCGAACGGCACGCCGCTCGTGGTCGACCAGATGTTGCTCCCCGGCTTGCCCAGGCCCTGCATGGCGGCCAGGGCGATCATCATGCGCGCCCACTCGTTGCCGCTGCTGGCGCGACAGGCGCCGCCCCAGCCGCCCATGCCGCCGGCGGCGAGCATGGTGCGCTTGGCGCCCCACTCGCGCGCCAGGGCGCGGATCTGGCGCGCGGGGACGCCGGACTCGAGCTCCGCCCACTCCGGCGTCTTGGGCACGTTGTCGCTCTTGCCGAGCACGTAGTCCCGCCACTCGTCGAACCCGTGCGTGCGCTCCGCGACGTACTGCTTGTCGTAGGTGCCCTCGGCCAGCCACGTGTGCGCGATCGCCAGCCCCAGCGCCACGTCGGTGCCCGGGCGCGGCGCCAGCCACTTGTCGGCGAACAGCTGCGACGTGGGGCTGTGGTAGGGGTCGATGAAGTACATCTTGATCCCGAGCTCCTTGAGCCAGAAGCGGCGTGAGGTGCTCTCGAACGAGCCGTACACGCCGCCCGTGGTCTCGGGGTCGGAAGACCAGAACACCATCATCTCGGTGTTCTTCAGCGCGTCCTCCAGGAGGTCGTACTGCTCGGGGATGCCGAGGCGGTGCGCGAAGCCCCACATGTGCGCCCCGCCCCACTGCCAGCCCTCCCAGCTGTCCGGGTTGTGCTCGCCGTACGTGAAGCCGACGAGGTTCATGAACCGGTTGTAGGCGCTGAAGCGATAGCCGACGTTGCCCCACAGGTGGTGCGAGCCCGGCGTGGTGAGCATGCCGGCCGGGCCGAACTCCCGCTTGATGCGGACGATCTCGGCGGCGACGATGTCGAGCGCCTCGTCCCAGCTGATGGGCTCGTAGCCGGACTCGCCGCGCTTGTCGATGTTGCGCGCGCCGTCGGGGTCCCAGTCCACCCGCTTGAGCGGCGTGAGGATGCGGTTGGGCGCGTAGATGGTGGAGCGGTGCGCGACCGTCCAGGGCGAGAGCGTGGTCTTGCGCGGCGGCGTGAACGAGCGGCCGCGCGCGCTGATGCTCCAGGACGGGGCGTCCGTCTCGTCGAGTTGCAGCGGGACGATGCGCCTGATGCGGCCGTCTTCGACGTCCACGTGCACCGGACCGCCGGTGGTGAGGTTGGTGAGTCGCCGGACTCCCTGCTGCGTCGCGTCCATGCTCGGATCTCCGTCCAGACGTTCCCTGACGGGCAGCATCCTAGCGGAACGGTCGGTCCGTTGCACGGAATAACGTTTCCATATCGCGGACCGATATGGGGAGCCGGCCGAGCACCGCCGAAGAGGCCCCGCCGAGCGGCCGGAGCCCTCGCCGGAGACGAGAGGGGGCGCGGCGGGCGGCACTTCCGGCCGCCCGCCGCGCCCCCGTCCGGCGCGGGTCCTCGCGCGCGACTACTTCGTCAGCACGACCTCGCCCAGGTCGACGTCGGTGTGGGTCTTCACGTCGAACACCTGCGGCGCTGTAGCCGTCGGCGGCCACCGTCACCTTGAACGCCTTGTTCTGCGGCAGGCGCTCGAACTCGAAGTCGCCGAACGTCTTGGACGCCGTCTCCAGGGAGACGCCGTCACCCTCGAGCGTCACCTTGACGCCCGCTGCGCAGACGTCGCTGCCCTCGAGCACGACCTCGCCGGCGACCATGCGGCCGGGGAGGCCGGCGTAGCTCACCAGAGGATTCGTCCCGTACTCGGGATGGAACACCTCTGGCGATACCTCCTTGAGGCGCTTCGAGATCTCGGACTCGGGATCGTCGAGGTCGCCGTAGGCCATCGCCCCCGTCGGGCAGGCCTCGACGCAGCGCGGCTGCTTGTCGCCGGTGTCGAGGCGCTGGGCGCAGAGGCCGCACTTCTGCGGCAACTGAAGCTCCGCGTTCCAGTAGATGACGCGGTACGGGCAGGAGGCCACGATCTGGTCCTGGCCCTTGGCCTTCTCGGGATCGATCATCACGATGCCGTCGTCGCGCCGATACACTGCGCCGTCCTTGGCGGCGTCGATGCACGGCGCGTTCTGGCAGTGCTGGCAGGGGATGGCGATGTAGTTGAGCCGGGGGCGCGGGTACTTGCCGCCCTCGATCTCCTTCATCTGCATCCAGAACTGGCCGTCCAGCGGCTGAGCCGCCGAGTAGCCGGGGTACTCGTTGCCGTAGTGTTCGTCACGACAGGCCAGGAAGCAGTTGTAGCAGCCGCTGCACCTGGTGACGTCTATGAGCATGCCGAGGCGCATCTGATCAGCCCTCCCACTTCGCGATGTCGATGAGACACGAGTTGGGCGTCATGCCCGGTGCGTGCTTGCTGACCATGCGCGACGGCGTCAGCATGTTCACGCAGCCTCCCTTGTCGACCGAGTCGGCCTTTCCCGGCTCGAGCGGGTCGTACTTGGCCGACGACGCGTAACTGTGCGCGATGCCCGGCCGGACACGCTCGGTGACGACCGCGCAGCACAGCACGGACCCGCGGTCGTTGTACAGGCGGACGATGTCGCCGTTGCGGATGCCGCGCGCGTCCGCGTCCACCGGATTCAAGCGCACCGGCCACCATGCGTAGCCGTCCTTCTTGATGCGGTGGACCGGGATGTCGTCGAGCCAGTCGGTGTGCTTGTCGTAGTGGCAGTGGAACGAGAAGCGCGGATGCGGCGACATGAGCTGCAGCGGGTACTTCTCGAAGAGCTCGGTCGTGTGGTGGCCCTCCCAGCTCTCGATGTACCGCGGGGAGACGGGGCGCTCCTCGTCGTCCGGGAAGTGAGCCTTGAGGCTCTCGGACGAGAACTCGATCTTGCCGCTGTAGGTGCCGAGCTCGTGCGCCTTGTCGGTGCCGCGCTTGGGGTTGCCGGTGTCGGGCGTGTCGCAGGCGCGGCCCTCGGCGAACCAGCGCAGGCTCGGCGTCGGCTTGTAGTCCTCGGGGGCGTTGATGATGTGGTAGCCCTTCTTGTCGAAGGTCTCCCAGTCGAGCGTCTTGGCCAGGTCGGAGCAGTTGTAGAACGCCTTGGCCCAGTCGATCTCGGTCTTGCCGCCGTCGGTGAACTCGTCGAAGATGCCGAGCTTCGCGGACAGATCGGCGAGGATCTGGTAGTCGGACTTGGACTCCCAGAGGGGCTCGATGCACTTCTTCTCACGGACGATCAGGCGGTAGTTGTTGCCCACGTGCGAGTTCGTGGTGTACCCGCCGCAGGCGGCGAACTCGCCGACGTCGTCGCGCTCGAAGTTGGTGCAGGCCGGCAGGATGATGTCGGCCATGCGGGTCTCGCTGTTGTACCAGACGTCCTGGTTGACGACGAACTCGAGCTTGGGGCTCTGGTACATCCGCACCCACTTCGTGGTGTCGGACATGGTGCCCATGAAGGAACCGCCGTAGCGGTACCAGAGCTTGATCTCGGAGCAGCCCTCGGCCGGGTACACGAAGTGCTCGAACTGCTGCTCGAGCGACTGGCCGCAGAAGCCGGCGCCGTCCCACTCCACGGGCGGGCTCAAGATGGCCTCGGGCACGGTGAGCCGCCACAGCCGCTGCTTGGTGGAGTTCTTCGGGATGTAGTCGGCCGCCTTCGTCGAGTGGGACATGCGGCCCTGGGGCTCGGCGTAGGCGGGGAACCAGGTCTCGAAGTCCGCCGGAGCGCCCATGCTGATGCCGCCGATGGTGACGCCCGGCTTGCCCAGGCCCTGCATGGCCTGGAGGAGCACCATCATGCGCGCCCACTCGGTGCCGTAGGCGGTGCGGCAAGCGCTGCCCTCGCCGCCGCGGGCGCCGGCCGTGAGCGACCGTGCGCTTGCTCGCCCACTCGCGCGCCAGCGTGCGGATGACGCGCGCCTCGACGCCGCTCTCCTCGGCCGCCCACTCCGGCGTCTTGGGCACGCCGTCCGTCTCGCCGAGCACGTAGGGCTTGAACTCGTCGAAGCCGATGGTGCGGTCGGCGACGTACGCCTTGTCGTACGTGTCCTCGGTGATCCACACGTAGGCGATCGCCATCGCCAGCGCCGTGTCCGTGCCCATGCGCGGCGCTATCCACTTGGCCTGATCGAAGATCGCGTTCGTGTAGTTGTGGAAGGGGTCGATGAAGACCGCCGGGATGCCCTTCTCCTTGAGCCAGGTGCGCCAGATGGCCGACTCCTGACCGGAGTACGTCCCGCGCGTGGTGTCGGGGTCGTTTGACCAGAAGACGGCGAACTCGGAGTTCTTCATCACGTCTTGCAGGTTGTCGAACGGCTCGGGCATGCCGAGGCGCCAGTAGAAGCCGTACGTGTGCGTGGCGCCCCAGTGCCAGCCCTCCCAGCTGTCCGGGTTGTCGAACACGGGAGTGGCCTCGAGGCAGTTCATGAAGCGCATGAACGGGCCCATCTTGTAGCCGACGATGCCCCAGTTGTGGTGCGACGAGGTCATGCCACTGATGGCCGAGTTGCCGTACGTCTTCCTCACGCGCGCGATCTCGCTCGAGACGATGTCGAGCGCCTCGTCCCAGGAGATCCGTTCGTAGGCCGACTTGCCGCGGTTCTGCGGGTTGCGCTCACCGTTGGGATCGAAGTCGACGCGCTTCATCGGGTACTTGATGCGCTCGTCGGAGTACAGGCGCCGGCGCTCGGCGTGCACCATCGGCGCCAGGTTGAACTTCTTCGGCGGCGAGTACTTCTTGCCGTCCGCCTCGATCACCCAGGGCCGGAACTCAGCCTCGTCGTCGGCGACCAGCGGACGGATCCGGGTCACGACGCCGTCGTTGACGTACACGGACACCGGTCCGCAGTTCGTCAGATTGGTGAAGACCTGCTCGCTCATAGGGCGACCTCCCACGGCTCCCCTGGTCCGTCGCGCAACGGACACTTGATTCCGATGGCAGTTTGGTCCAGACTCTTGCATCTCGTACAAACGCTGATATCGTCTGATAGTAACGTAGATACCGCGTTACCTACCCATATGCTACTCCTGTGGAGCAGCGCCAAGCAAGGTCCAGTGTCCGGGGGGACAGCATGTCGACCACGCAGCGCGAAGCCACCAACGGCCATGCCGGAGCGAGGCAGGACCGGACCGAGTCCGATCCGCTCACCGTGCGCGCCCTTGCGCGCGGCCTCTCCATCCTCTCGCTGTTCGACATCGACCACCGCGAGTGGACCATTGACGAGATCGCGGTACGGACGGGCCTTCTTCGCATGACCGCCTACCGCATGGTGCGCACGCTCGAGAGCGCGGACTTCCTCGTGCGCGACACGACCACCAACCAGTATCATCTCGGCCCCGCCGCCATCTCGATGGCCTACGTGGCCGAGGATTACTCGGACTTCGTGGAGCACGCGCGGCCGTATCTCGAGGAGCTGGTCGCGAAGACGGGTGAGTCGGTCACGCTCGCCGTCCCGGTCGACGGCCTGCCGGTCTGCGTCAGCATCTTGGATTCCACCAGGCCCTTCCAGCGGCAGGCCGCGCCCGGCCGGATCATTGGCGATCTGGCCGCCGTCCACACGAAGGTCTTCACCGCCTTCGCGTCATCCGACCGTCGCGCCGCCGTGCTGGCGCAGAAGCGTCGCACGCACACGCCGCGAACGGTCACCGACCCGGAGCTCCTCACGCGGGAGCTGGAGCGCGTCGTCGAGGACGACGTCGCCTTCGACGAGGAGGGCCTGTACCTCGGCATCTGCTCGGTGGGCGCTCCGGTGCGCGATCAACTCGGCAACGTCGTCGCCGCGCTCTCGGTGGTCATGCCGGCCGGGCGCTTCAGCCCGGACGAGCGCGACCTCTGCGTGCGTGCCGTCAAGGAGGTCGCGGCCTCCTTCTCCGCCTATCTCGGCTGGAACGCATCCCGGCCGTCTCCCGATCCGTCAGCCACCTCAGCCAGGGGATCTCGATGAAGCCGAAAGGACAGCGATTGAGATGAGTGAGGACGCACGCAAGAGAGTCGACGTGAAGCCTGACAAGACCGTCATCAAGGCCCTGTCCCAGGGCGGCCTGCTGGGGGGGACCGGCGAGGTCATGGTCGACGTCAAGGATGGCAAGATCCTGCGCATCCGCCCGTTCCATTACGACTGGCACTACGACGATCCATCGGAGTTCCGGCCGTGGAAGATCGAGCGCAACGGCTACTCTATCGAGCCCGGTCTCAAGTCCCGTCCGGCGCCGTATGCCACCGCATACAAGAAGCGCACGTACTCCCCCAACCGGATCCTGTATCCGATCAAGCGCGTCGACTGGGACCCGAGCGGTGAGCGCAACCCGCAGAACCGCGGCATCAGCAAGTACGAGCGCATCTCGTGGGACGAGGCGACGGACATCATCGCCGCCGAGATCCTGCGTGTGCAGGAGACCTATGGCCTCAACGCCATCCTGCTCCAGGCGGACGGCCACGGTGAGAGCAAGACCATCCACACGCCGCACGGCCACAACGGCCGCCTGATGGACGTGATGGGCGGGTTCACCCTGCAGGTGCGCCAGCCGGACAGCTGGGAGGGCTGGTACTGGGGTTCCAAGCACGTCTGGGGCCACGGGTTCCAGGGCATGCAGGCTCCCCAGCTGAACATCTTCAAGGACATCACCGAGCACTGCGACATGGTCCTCAAATGGGGCTGTGACGACGAGACCACCCCGTGGGGGTTCACCGGCCAGAACGCCACCAACATCTCCTACTTCTGGACGGACGCCGGCATCAAGCAGGTCTACATCTGCCCGGACCTCAACTTCGGCGCCGCCGTCCACGCCGACAAGTGGATCCCGGTGCTCCCCAACAGCGACGCCGCGCTCCAGCTGGCGATCATCTATACGTGGCTCAAGGAAGACACGTGGGACAAGGAGTACATCGAGACCCACGCCGTCGGCATGGACAAGGTCGCCGCCTACGTGCTCGGCGAGGAGGACGGCGTGCCCAAGACGCCGGCCTGGGCCTCGCCCAAGTGCGGCGTCCCCGAGTGGACCATCAAGGCGCTGGCGCGTGAGTTCGCCGCCAAGTGCACGTCCATCGTCCACTACTTCGGCGGCTCGATGGTCCGCGGCCCGTACTCGCACGAGCCGGCGCGCCTCGAGTGCGTCCTGCTCGGCATGCAGGGACTCGGCGGCCCCGGCGTGCACCAGTGGCAGATGTCGTACTTCGGCATGCCGCGCGCGGAGTCGCTCGACAACTTCCGCTACTTCAACCCCACCCTGAGCGACCACCTGCGCACCCCGGTGCGCAGCAGCGTCGACGCCTGGGGCACGCAGAACATCCCCAAGACGCTCATCCAGGAGGCCATCCTCAACCCCGAGACGATCCACTTCACCGGCACCGGGGCGCAGAACGCGGAGACCGAGGACCAGTTCATCGACTACCAGTTCCCGGAGCCGGAGGAAGAGGGCGGCAGCCGCATCCACATGATCTGGACCGACACGCCCTGCCGCATCACCTGCTGGAACCACGGCAACTGGACCATCGAGGCGCACCGCGACGCGAGCATCGAGTTCTGCGTCGCCCAGCACCCGTGGCTGGAGAACGACTGCCTCTACGCCGACATCATCCTGCCGGCGAACACGACGATGGAAGTGGACGACTGCCTCACCAACGTCCGTCAGGGCCCGCCCTACCAGACGTGCATGCTGCAGGACAAGGCGATCGAGCCGGTCGGCGAGTCCATGAGCGACTACGAGATCGTCCTCGCCATCGCCGACAAGCTCGGCCTGAAGGAGAAGCTCACCCTGGGCAAGAGCATCGAGGACCTGCAGAAGGAAGTCTTCGAGTGCATGTACGGCCCCAAGTACATGAGCTGGGAGGAGTTCAAGGAGAAGAAGTACGTCGTCTACCCGACGGCGGAAGACTGGGAGCAGGACCCGCCCGGGCTGCGCGAGTTCTATGAGGACCCGCAGAAGACCCCGCTCAAGACCCCGTCCGGGCTCCTCGAGTTCTACTCCGAGCGTCTCGCCACGCACTTCCCGCACGACATGGAGCGGCCCCCGATCCCGAAGTGGATCGAGCGCGGGCTGACCCACGACGAGCGGCTCTCCAGCGAGCGCGCCGACATGTTCCCGCTCATGATCATGAGCAACCACCCACGCTGGCGCACGCACGCCCAGGGCGACGACTGCACCTGGGCGCGCGAGACCCCGACCGGCAAGGTCCTCGGGCCCGACAACTACAACTACGAGCCCGTGTGGCTCAACCCGGTCGACGCCGCGGCGCGCGACATCAAGCACGGCGACATCGTCAAGGTCTACAACGAGCGCGGCATCGTGCTCTGCGGCGCCTGCGTGTGGGAGCGGCTGATGCCGGGTGTCGTCTACGTCGACCACGGCGCACGCCACGACCCGATCATCGCCGGCAAGGTCGACCGCGGCGGCGCCATCAACACCATCGCCCCGCACGGTCTGACCTCGAAGCAGTGCTGCGGCCAGGCCACCAGCGGGTTCCTGGTGGACGTCCAGAAGGTCCGGCCGGAGGAGTGGGAGACGTGGCGCCGGGACTATCCCGACGCGTTCGAGCGAGAGTACGACCCCGGAGCCGGTCTGCGCTTCAACGCCTGGGTCGTCGAGGGAGGCAACTGATGAAAGCGTTCGTCATCGACGTCGGCCGCTGCAACGGCTGCTTCGGCTGCCAGTTCGTCTGCAAGGACGAGCACGTCGGCAACGACTGGGCTCCCATCGCGAAGCCGCAGCCCGACTACGGCCAGTTCTGGATGCGGCTCGACGAGCACATCTGCGGCACCGTGCCCAAGGTCCGCATGCACTACGTCCCCAACCTCTGCATGCACTGCGACAACGCGGGGTGCATGGAGGCGTGCAAGGTCGAGGGCGCGATCTACAAGCGCGACGACGGCATGGTCGTCATCGACACCGACAAGTGCACCGGCTGCAAGGCCTGTGTGGACGCCTGCCCCTACGGCTCGATCTACTTCAACGACGACCTCAACCTGGCGCAGAAATGCACCGGGTGCGCCCATCTCCTCGACGACGACGAGTGGGACTACCCGCGCTGCGTCGACTCCTGCCCCACCAAGGCGATCATGTTCGCCGAGGAGAGCGAGCTCGCCGACCTGATCGCCAAGGCTGAGGTGCTCAAGCCCGAGGCCGGCACGAAGCCCCGGGTGTACTACCTCAACATCCCGAGGAAGTTCATCGCCGGTACGGTCTACGACCCGGCCGAGAAGGAGGTCGTGATCGGCGCGACCGTCACCGCCACGGCGGCCGACGGCACGGCGTACACGGCCGTGACGGACGGGTTCGGCGACTTCTGGGTCGAGGACCTGGCCGCGGGAGAGTATGCGGTGAGCATCGCCGCCGGCGGCTTCAAGACGCTGGCGTGCGACGTCGACGCCGCGACCGACGTGAACCTGGGCGACGTCGCCCTCGAGAAGTAACGCACGGAGAACCAGGATCGGGCGGGCCGGTCGGCTGACCGGCCCGCCCATCCGTGAAGTGGGACGGGCCCCGGCAGCGCCACACAGAACGGCCGGGACCCCGACCGGTCCCCTATGACAGGAGTCCGCCCATGAGATGGGGAATGGTCATCAACCTGGCGAAGTGCATGCGCTGTCACGGATGCGTCGCCGCCTGCAGGATCGAGCACTTCCTCCCGCTCCACATCACGTGGGTGAAGCTCATCGCCTACGAGGTCGACGAGGGCGGCGCGGTCGACGTCACGACCTACCCGGTGCGCTGCAACCAGTGCTCGGACGCCCCGTGCGTGCACGTCTGCCCCACCGAGGCGACGAACCAGCGTGAGGACGGCATCGTGGTCATCGACGCCAACAAGTGCATCGGCTGCCGGTACTGCGTCATCGCCTGCCCCTACCAGAACCGCACCTTCTTCTCCAAGGACAAGGACCCCGGGTACTTCCCGGGCTACGAGCGCACGCGCTTCGAGAAGATGGGCGAGAAGCTGTACCCGCACACGCGGGGCACCACGGAGAAGTGCAACTTCTGCGCCGAGCGCGTCGACGACGGCATGGGCCGCGGCCTCAAGCCCGGTGTGGACCGGGACGCCACGCCGGCCTGCGTCAACACCTGCCAGGCCCGGGCGCTCACCTTCGGCGATCTCGACGATCCGGACAGCGAGGTCAACCAGCTGATCCGCAAGTACAACGGCTTCCAGTTGCGGACCGAGTACGGCACCGACCCGTCGGTCTGGTACATCGACTACCGTCACGGCGGCCGGGACAACAAGGCCCCGCGTGAGGCGCAGACCGGGAGCCACATGCAGCATCTCAGCTCCGTCGACCGTGACGCGTACCGTCGCATCTACGGCCGCGAGCCAGAAGAGGCGGAGGTGAAGTCATGAAGGCCGAGACCCGCCGCCAGTGGATCACCACGCACGAGTGGATGGTCAAGCCCATGCGCCAGACCGAGTGGATCTCCGGTCAGGGCATCCTCGTGTGGCTCGCCGAGGTCTTCTCCGCCCTCGGGATGGGCACCTACCTGGTCGGCCTCGTCGCCGGGATCTGGGGCGTCACGACCTGGGCCTGGTGGACGACGCTGGTCGGGTGGATCCTCATCGTGATCTTCAAGCTGCCGCTGCACTTCCTGTACCTCGGCAGAAAGCGCAACTTCTGGCGCGCCATCCCACCGTTCACCAACGCGTGGAAGACGTCGTGGTTCGCGCGCGGCATGTTCTTCTCGATCGTGTTCACCGCCGTCGGCTTCGTGCAGATCGTGCTGTGGTACTTCCTCAATCCCGCTGGGTCACTCTGAGCGCTTCCACCGGCGAGGTCCTGACGATGCTCGCATGGATCGTCGGGATCGTCGCCGGCGTGTTCATCCTCCTCGTGGGCATGTACTGCGGCTTCGCCATGAGCTACTGCAAGGGCGTGCAGTTCTGGAACACGGGGCTGCTGCCGCTGGTCTTCGTCCTCATGGGCCTGGCCGACGGCCTCGCGCTCACGATGGGCGTGATCCTCGCGACGGGCGGCGCCAGCGAGGAGACCATCGGCACGCTGGAAACGTGGACGAGGATCCTCCTTATCGTCAATGCGCTGCTCATCGCGGGCTACCTCATCCGCGCGTACCGGCGGCACGCGGCGGCCGAGGTGGCTGCCCAGGACCTCATCAAGGGCAGCACGGCCTGGGTCTTCTGGATCCTGCTCGTTGCCCTGGGCATCGTCACGCCCTTCGTCCTCTCGGTCGTCACGGCGTTCATGGACTCCAACACCGAGCCGCTCCTCGTCATCGCGATCGTCTGCCACACCATCGGCGCGTTCGCTCTCAAGTACTCGGTCCTGAAGGTCGGGATCTACCGGTCCGTCCTTCCTGGTGTCGCGTGATGGCGGCCACCGGACCGCGTGAAGGGAGAGACAATGGGTGAACGCCATCAGGTACTGACCACGTGTAAGAGCTGTCACGGCGGGTGCGGCGTCATCGCCACCGTCGAGGACGGGGTCATCGTCCACATCCAGGGCAATCCCGACTCGCTGACCAAGGGAACGATGTGCTCCAAGGGGCTCTCGAGCATCCAGCACATCGACAACCCGTACCGCATCAAGCACCCGATGAAGCGCATGGGGCCCAAGGGCAGCGGCAAGTGGAAGCGCATCACCTGGGACGAGGCGCTCGACACGATCGCCGACAAGATGAAGGAGGCGATCGCCGACCCCGGCCCGCAGTCGATCGCCATCTCGCAGGGCACGGGCCGCGGCTACAACCGCTACACGATGCGCATGGCGCGCACGCTCGAGACGGGCAACGCCATCACCCCCGGCTACGTGTGCCACAGCCCCCGGCTCGGCCTGTACGGCCTGGTCACGGGCTACGGCCGCCTCTACTGTGACTACCACGGCTGGGGCGGCGAGTTCCCCAAGACGCAGATCATGTGGGCCAAGCAGCTGGAGATCAGCAGCGCCGACTCCGAGATGGCGTACTGGTTCCTGAACTCGCTGGACTACTGCAAGAACCTCATCATCATCGACCCGCGAGCGACGGCGTATGCCTCGCGGGCCTCGCTCTGGATCCAGCCGCGGGTCGGCACCGACTGCGCCCTGGCCATGGGCATGATGAACCACATCATCGAGAACGAGCTGTGGGACAAGGAGTTCGTGGAGAAGTGGACCTACGGGTTCGACGAGCTCCGCGAGCGCGTGCGGGACTTCACCCCGGAGAAGGTCTCGGACATCTGCTGGATCCCCAAGGAGCACGTGACGACGGCGGCCGAGATGTGGGCCGTCGACACGCCGGGCTGCATCCAGCTGGGCAGCTCGCTGGAGCGTCAGGCCAACTGCGGCCACACGCTGCGCGCGATCACCTGCCTCATGGGGCTGACGGGCAACATCGAGGCACCGGGCAGCATGATCACCTGGGTGCTGCCGGAGACGGGGCTCATCGAGGACTTCATCTTCGAGTATCCCATCACCGACGACATGAAGAGCAAGATCATCGGCGGCGACAAGTACAAGATGGGCGCCGCCCGCACCTGCAACCCGGACACGATGGTCAAGGCCATCAACTCCGGCAACAGCCCCATCCGCGTGTGGTTCAGCGTCGGCGGGCAGCAGATCGTGCACATGGCCAACACCAAAGAGGTCGTGGAGGCCATCGAGAAGGTCGAGTTCATGAGCCACACCGACCTCTTCATGGGCCCGATGGCCGAGGCCGCCGACATCGTGCTGCCGGCGGCCCACTGGCTCGAGCTCGACGACGTGTACGACATGCACCCGCGATTCATGATCGAGGCGCACAACAAGGTCGTCGACCCGCCGGGAGAGGCGCAGGCCGACGCCTGGATCTTCAACGAGGTCGGCCGGCGCGTGTATCCGGAGAAGTGGTTCCCCACCGTCCGCGAGATGCTCGACCACGAGGTCCGCAAGGGCAAGAACGGCAAGATGACGTGGGATGACTTCAGCGAGAACCTCGTCAGCGGCTGCTACGGGCCCGACCAGGTGTACTACAAGTACAAGACCGACTACTGGCACGAGGGCGGCGGGTTCCCGACCCCGAGCAAGAAGTTCGAGTTCAAGTCGCAGCACCTCGAGTCGCTGGGCTACGACGGTCTGCCGGTGTTCAGCGAGCCGGGCGAGAGCCCGGTGAGCACGCCGGAGCTCTACAAGGACTACCCGCTCCTCCTGAGCACCGGCTTCCGCCAGCCCTTCTACTTCCTCGGCCAGTATCGCAACATCCCGTGGCTGCGCAGCTACATGGAGTTCCCGCAGTGCCAGATGCACCCCGAGACGGCCAAGGAGTACGGCGTCGAGGACGGCGACATCATCTGGATCGAGACCAAGCGCGGGCGGATCCGCCAGAAGCTGCACGAGTTCGCCGGGATCAAGAAGGGCATGGTCATGGCCACCGCCAACTGGTTCTATCCCGAGGAGCCGGCGAAGGGGTACCACGGCGTGTTCATCTCGAATCCCAACGTGCTGACCAGCAACGACCACCTCGACCCCATGTACGGGTCACCCGACATGACGTGCCTCATCTGCAAGGTCTACGCGACGACGGAGGAGGACCTCGCAGACGGTGTGTTCATGAACGACAGTTACGGCACGGTGCCCACGTTCGACGAGCTCTGAGCACCTTGCCGATATCCGGCCCGCGGCGGACCCCCCGGACGCCGCGGGCCGGTCCACGTACGGAGCCGGTGAGCGAGGGTGGGTGATCGCGCCGGTCGATGTGCGGACGAGCCCGGATGAGCGTCAGCGGGGCGCGAGCCTGCGTCAGGCTCGAGCGGAGATCCCGGAGGCCTCGAGCGCGCGCGCGACAAGGTCGCGCACGCGGAGCACGTGCGTCTCGGCCGCTGCCGAGGCGCGCTCCGGGGAGCCCTCGGCGATCGCCGCGACGATGTGCTCGTGAGTGGCGAACACCTCGTCCTCGGTGCTGTCGAGGATCTCCTCGTCGACGGGCAGGAAGAGGTCGGCGCGTACGGCGTTCATCGCCAGCGCGAGCCTGGGGCTGTGCGCTGCCGCGGCGATGCTGCGGTGGATCCCGGCGTCGGCCTGGAACAGGGAGGCGCGCCGCCCGCGCCCACGCTCCTTCTCGAGCGCTCGCTCCATAGCCTCCAGGTCGCTCTCGGTGCGGCGCTCTGCCGCGAGCTGCGCGAGCCGCCGCTCGACGGTGGTTCGGAACTCGAAGATGTCGTCGAGCTCGCTGCTGTGCTGGGTCATCCACTGCTCCCAGCAGTTCTGCAGCGTCTGCAGGTCGCTGACGCGCGAGCCGCCATGCGCGCCACGCGTGGTGACCAGGTAGCCGGCCGTCTCGAGGGAGTGGAGTGCGATGCGCAGCGTCATACGGGAGATGCCGAGGTGAGCGGCGAGCTCCGTGGCCGGCGGCAGCTTGTCGCCGGGCCCCAGCTCGCCCCAGAAGATGAGCGCGCGGACGTAGCGCTCCGCGCTCTCGCTCGCCGTCCCCGGCGTGAGGGACATCTCGTCGAACCCTTGCTGGTGCATGTTCCGGCTCTCGTCGTGTGCGACCGACTCTACCAGTCTTGACAATAATATCTAAATGGCTACCATCTATACAATTACCGTAGGAGCGGCGTCTCGGCGTCGCCGGCGAAGAGAGGAGCGGCGATGCCCGTACCGGCTCACGACGCGCTCGCCCTGGCGGCGGAGATCGTCGACAAGGCACTCGCGGCCGGGCGCCCGGCGCTGGACGAGGCCGCCTCCAAACAGGTCCTCGCCGCCTACGGCGTGCCCGTGCCCCGGGGCGGCCTCGTGCGATCCGCCGCCGAGGCTGCCGGCCTTGCAGCTTCTCTCGGCGCGCCCGTCGCCATGAAGGCGACCGGTGCGCTCATCCAGCACAAGACCGAAAAGCGGCTGGTCGTGCTGGGCGTGCGCACGCCGGACGAAGCGGCCGAGACCTATGCCGCGCTGGCGGAGCGCGCCGGCGACGAGCTCGAGGCGGTGCTGGTCGAGGAGATGGTGGCCGGCAGCCGCGAATTCATGGTCGGCATGAACCGGGACGCGGCGTTCGGCCCCGTCGTGGCCTTCGGCCTCGGCGGCACCATGACCGAGGTGTTCCGCGACATCGCCCTCGCCGTCACCCCCGGCTCTGAGGGCGATCTCGCCGAGCTCCCCGGCCTGATCCGTGGCAGGGCTCTGCTGGGGCCGTTTCGCGGCCAGCCCGCCGTGGACCACGACAAGCTGACGGCGATCATCGAGGCGGTCGCGCGTATCGCGGCCGATCACCCGCGGATCGCCGAGATCGACCTGAACCCGATCCTTGTCCGCGGCTCCGACCCGGTCGCCGCCGACGCCCTGATGATCCTCTCGGCGGAGCCCGCACAGACGCCGCCTGAGCGGTCATTCACCCCGGATCTCGAGGCGGTGCTGGCCCCGCGCTCCGTCGCCGTCGTCGGCGCGTCCGGCGACGTCACGCGCTGGGGAGGGTCCGCCGTCCAGAACATCCTCGCCGGCGGGTTCACGGGCGACATCTACCCGGTGAACCCCAAGGGCGGCGAGTTCTTCGGCCTGCCCGTCTCGACGGGCCTTGACGACCTCCCGGCCGCGCCCGACCTGGCGCTCCTTGCCGTGGGCGCGCGGCAGTTGCCGGAGATCATCGCGCAGTGCGGCGCGGCGGGCGTGCGCGCCGCCGTCGCCATCGCCGCCGGCTTCTCTGAGACCGGCGAAGCCGGCAAGGAGGCCGAGGCGGCGCTCGCGCGCTCCGCGGCCGACGCAGGCGTCACCCTCATCGGCCCCAACTGCATGGGGCTGATCGCGAACGCCACGCAGCTTCACGCCACCGGGTTCATCGCACTGCACCCGCGTCCCGGCAAGGTGGCGATCGTCTCCCAATCCGGCAACCTCGGCGTGCAGCTCTCTGCCCTCGCCGACCGCCGCGACCTCGGCGTGCGCTGCTTCATCGGCGTCGGCAACGAGGCGCAGGTGAGTGCGGTGGACGTGCTCGAGTACCTGGCCGACGACGACGGGGCATCCTGCGTCCTCGCTTACGTCGAGGGCATCGACGACGGCCGGCGCCTGTTCGACGTCGCCGCGGCGACCAGCCGCAAGAAGCCGGTCGTGGTGCTGCGCGGTGGCCTCACCGACGTCGGCGGCAAGGCCGCGGCGTCGCACACCGGCGCCATGGCTGGGTCGGCCGCGGTCTACGAGGCGGCCGCCCGGCAGACGGGCCTCGTCACCTGCACGTCCGTGCAGGAGGCGCTGGATCTGACGACGGTGCTCGCCAACCTGCCTCTCCCGCGTGGCCGCCGTATCGCCGTGGTCACCAACGGCGGCGGCGCAGGCGTGCTCGCCGCCGACGAGATGGGGCGGCAGGAGCTCAGCCTCGTCGAGCCGCCGGCCGAACTGCTCGCCGAGCTGGACGAGATCCTGCCGCCGTTCTGGAGCCGCCGGAACCCGTTCGACATGGTCGCGACCGCCGGCGGCGACATCGGCCCGCGCGTGATCGCCGCGGTCGCGCGCTGCCCCGAGGTCGACGCCGTGATCGTCCTCTCCGTGCTGGGCGTGCCCAACACCGGGGACGAGGTCCGCTCCCAGAGCTCCACCGGCGACTACGACGACTTCAGCCGGTGGGAGCAGCGCTTCCTCGATGGCGTCGCCGCTCTCATGGCGGAGACCGGCAAGCCGATCATCAACGTCCCCGACCTCCCGATCCGCCGCGCTGTGTACGACGGCGACCATCCCTACTCGCCCGTCGTGCTCTCCACCCCGCGCGCCGCGGCGTTCGTGATCGACCGGATGGTGCGCTACGCGGACTGGCGCGCTCGCCACAGTTCCGACTCTCTACCGAAGGACGACGCATGACACCTCCCGACGTGGCCGCGGCCGAGGCCAAGGCCGACGCAGCCCGCCCAGCTCGAGATCCTGTCCGGCAACGAGGCCATCGCCCGCGGCTGCTGGGAGGCCGGCGTGCGCTTCGCCTCCGCCTATCCCGGCACCCCCAGCACCGAGATCATGGAGGCGCTCGCCAAGTACGACGACGTCTACGCGGAGTGGGCGCCCAACGAGAAGGTGGCCGTCGAGGCCGCGACCGGCGCCGCGCTTGCCGGCGCCCGCGCGCTCTCCACGATGAAGCACGTGGGCCTCAACGTCGCCGCCGACCCGTTCTTCTCGTCGTCGATGATCCACATGACCGGCGGCCTCGTGATCGTGTCCGCCGACGACCCGGCGATGCACAGCTCGCAGGACGAGCAGGACAACCGCAACTACGCCAAGTTCGCGAAGATGCCGATGATCGAGCCCGCGGACGCCGACGAGGCGCTGCGCTTCGTCAAGACCGCGTACGAGGTGAGCGAGCGCTTCGGCACGGCGGTGCTGTATCGCACGACCACCCGCACCTCGCACGCGCAGGGTGTCGCGCGGCTCGGCGAGCGTGTGACGCCGGCAGGCCCGCTGCTCCAGCTCCAGCGCGACCCGACCGAGCAGCTGATGATGCCGCACAACGCCATCCCGCGGCACGCTGCCGTGGAGCAGCGCCTGCTCGAGCTCGCGGAGTACGCGGAGACCACGGAGCTCAACAAGCGTTCGAGATGGGCGACACCCGCGTCGGCATCGTCTCTTCGGGCGCGGCTTACGGCTCGGCCAAGGAGGCGTTCCCGCAGGCGAGCTTCCTGAAGATAGGCATGAGCTGGCCGCTGCCCAGGCGGCTCATCGCCGAGTTCCGCGCCAAGGTCGACAAGCTGTACGTGGTCGAGGAGCTCGACCCGTTCCTCGAGGAGAACATCCGCCTGCAGGGCGTGCAGATCGACGGCGGCAAGGACATCCTGCCGCTGTGCGGCGAGTTCAACCCGGGCCTCGTCGCGCGGCTGCTCTCCGACGCCGGGGTGCCCGGCGTCGACGAGGGCCTGCTCGTGGAGGTCCCGGATGCCGTCGCCGACCTGCCCGACCGACCGCCGACACTCTGCCCCGGCTGCTCGCACCGCGGTGTGTTCGTCGCGCTGCGCCGCCTGCGCGCCTTCGTGAGCGGCGACATCGGCTGCTACAGCCTCGCCGCGCTGCCGCCCTTCCAGGCCATGCACTGCAGCACCTGCATGGGCGCCGGCATCAGCATGGCGCACGGCATGTCCAAGGTCATGGACGAGGGCGCCGACCAGAAGAACCGCCCGGTGGCGATCATCGGCGACAGCACGTTCTTCCACACCGGCATCAACTCGCTGCTCGACATCGCCTACAACCAGAGCAACGTCGTCACCGTCATCCTCGACAACCGGACCACGGCCATGACCGGTGGTCAGGAGAACCCGAGCATGGGCAAGACGCTGCAGGGCAAGGACGCGCCGCTGATCGACATCCCGGCTCTCGTCCGCGCTCTGGGCATCACGCGGGTGCGCGAGATCGACCCCTTCAACGTCGCGGAGTGCCAGGCCGTGCTCAAGGAGGAGATCGCGGCAGACGAGCCGTCCGTCGTCATCGCCACCTACCCGTGCGTGCTCCAGTACCGGATCAACGGCGAGGCCTACACGGTCGACCCCGACCTCTGCACCGGCTGCAAGGTCTGCCTGCGCGCCGGCTGCACCTCCCTCAGCCTGTACAAGAACAAGGACGGCGAGCCGCGGGTCGAGATCGACCCCGTCTCGTGCACCGGCTGCGGTGTCTGCGCGCAGCTCTGCCGGTATGAGTCGATCGTCGCTCCCATGACCGACGACGGAAAGGACGCGTCATGACCGAGCGCCCGACCTTCAACATCCTCATCTCGGGCGTCGGCGGCCAGGGCGTGGTGCTGGCCAGCTACGTGCTCAGCCGGGTCGCACTGGCCGAGGGCTACGACGTCAAGCAGAGCGAGGTCCACGGCATGGCCCAGCGCGGCGGCTGCGTGACCAGCCACCTGCGGTTCGGCGACAGGTCTACTCGTCGCTCATCACTCCCGGCACCGTCGACGTGCTCCTCTCGTTCGAGTCGGTCGAGGCCATGCGCTACGTGCACTGGCTCAAGCCCGGCGGCCTGCTCGTCTACAACGCCACTCGCGTGACGCCGAGCACCGTCTCGTCCGGCGCCGAGGAGTACCCGGAGGGCATCGAGGAGCGGATCGCCGCAGCCTGGCCCAACGTCCGCGCGGTCGACGCGAGCGCCCTGGCCGCCAAGGCGGGGACCGTCAAGGCGGCCAACGTCGTCATGCTCGGCGCGATGGCGAGCGCCTTGCCCTTCACCCCCGGGATGCTGGAGAGTGTCATCCGCCGCTCGGTTCCACCGAAGACCCTGGACGTGAATCTCGAGGCCTTCCGCCTCGGCCGCGAGGTCGCGGCGGTGCCGGCCTGACACACAGCGCCGCCAATCTCGTCGAGCTGGTCGAAGCCATGGCTGCCGACTGACGATCGAAAGGACCGAGGCATGAAGAGCACCACCTGGCAGGACGATCATCCCTGGACGCACATCGACTGGGAGCTCGATGACGTCACGCCGTACCAGCTCAACTGGTTCTGGTGCAACATGGAGAAGGGCGACTACCTCTGGCACCCCAACCAGCACAAGGGCTTCGAGTGGTGGATCAGCCTCGAGGAGGCCGGCGGCCCGCTCGGCAGCGTGCACATCGCGCCGCAGACCTGGAACGACGGCGTCAAGATCCGCCCGTACATCAAGTTCCCCCGGCTCGAGGACGTGCCCGCCGAGTACCGGGACCTCATCAAGTACGACCATGTGGTGTTCGCCGGCGCGATCAGCATCATGGGTGACGACGTGAAGCCCGATGATCCGGTGCTCGGCTATCGCTGCCACCAGTGGCAGAAGAGCGACAACGGCGTGGTCGGCATGTCGTCGGCGATCGAGGCCAGGGAGAACGCCGCCGACGACGGCCTCATCTGGGCGGCGCACGCCAACGAGGAGGTCGGCAACTGGGAGGTCTTCCTGCCGACCCTCATGCGCCTCTACCGCGTGATCACCGACCCGGAGATCTGCCCGTACTACTCGTTCCGCGTCGAGGGCACGGGCCGGGACGCCAGGTACGCGGAGCTCTGACGACCGAGAGGGGAGGGCGGCGACGTGACTGACTGGACGTTGAGCGGCAGGACGGCGCTGGTCGTCGTCCACATGCAGAACGCCATCTGCAAGTCTCCCAGCCCGCTGGACTTCATGGGGCACCAGCGGGCGACCGCGGAGGACGGCATCATCCCGCACATCGCGGACCTGCTTGCCGCCTTCCGGAGCAGGTACCTCCCGGTGATCTACGTCGTGGCGGTCCACCCGGAGAAGCCCGAGGTCCCGGCGTACGGCGCGTTCTGGCAGGGCTTTCCAGAGCTGGAGGTCAACCAGCTGGGCACGCGCGACGTGGAGGTCGTGGACGAGCTCGCTCCGCTGGACGGCGAACCGGTGGTCCGCAACTGGCCGTTCGACATCTTCCGTCGCACCGACGTGGAGCAGTGGCTGCGCGACCGCGACGTCGAGACCGTCGTCCTCGTCGGGGTCGCGACCGGCATGGCCATCAACATCGCTGCCTACCAGCTGGCGGACAGGCTGTTCAGCCTGATCGTGCCGTCAGACTGCGTCACCGACGGCAACCGCCAGCTCCACGAGGCGATCATGAGCGGGATCATGCCGGTGATAAGCCTCGTGACGACGTCCGACGACGTCATCGCACATCTCTGACGACGAGCGGCGAGGCGCCCGGTCTGCGTGGACACCTGCGGACTTCACCCTCTCGAGCCCGACACGTTGCGCTCTCCTAGCGGAATCGACCCTCTTGCATTTTCTGCGGAGCGGCGCTATAGTTTCTGACACATCAACTAGAGATGCAAAGTAGTTGAGTTGAGTAAGGTCGGCCAATCTGCCAGGGGGGCGGATGCGAGCACTGACCATCGGGGAGCTCGAGACCGAATCAGGGGTGTCCCGCAGCACGATCTACTACTACGTGCGCGCGGGGCTGCTGCCGCCGGCCCAGAAGTCCAGCCCGACGCGCGCCATCTACACCGACGACCACGTGGAGCTGCTCGACGAGGTCCGGCGGCTCAAGCAGGACGGCCTGGACATCAGGGCCATTCGCGAGCAGCTCGGGCCCCGAGTGCACTCCGCGAGCGAGAACGGCGAGGATCTCGTCGCGCGGCAGGGCGAAGAGACGCGCCGCGCGATCCTCCGGACGGCGGCTCGCGAGTTCGCCCGCAATGGCTACCGCCAGACGCGCATCGCCGACATCATCGCCGAGCTCGGCATCACGCCGCAGGTGCTCTATGCCAACTTCCCTACCAAGCGCGACCTGTTCGCCGCCGCCTACCACGAGTCTTTGGGAGTCTCCATGAGCGTGATCGAGCCGCGGCTGGCGGAAGAGGACGACCTGGCGGTGCACCTTCTCTGGCGGATGGTCGGCGACTACGCGCTGCGCGGCCTCAACCCTGATCTCCTGTACTTGTCGCGCGAGGCCGCCTACGACGACCCCGAGACCACGCGCGAGCTGAGACAGGCGCACGAGCACGTGCTGAGTGGCCAGGGGGAGGAGCTGGCGGCCCTGCGTCAGGGTCTCGACGGCCCCCCGTTCTCGGACGAGCTCGTCAACTACGCGTTGTACGGGGCGTTCCAGACCATGCGCCTGCGCGCGTCTTGGGACGGCCGCTTCTCCCGCGGCGAGGTGATGTGGACCAACATCCTCCTGAACATCGCCGTCCGCGGGTTGTACGACGGCAGTGTCGACGTGGCCGCGTTCAAGGAGAAGTACGGGGGTCTCATCGATGAGCTGGCAGCCATCGACCCGCCGGATGTGTTTGCCCTGGAATCGTCCTTGCCTCCGGGAGAGGAGCGCGAATGAACCGGATCGAGATCGACCGCGACGCCTGCACGTCGTGCCAGACCTGCTACGACTCCTGCTTCGTCGACGTGTACCGCTGGGACGAGGACGAAGACCAGCCGGTCGTCGCGTATCCGGAAGACTGCGTGGGCTGCAACAAGTGCGAGCTCGAGTGCCCCGCCGAGTGCATCAAGGTCGTCATCGACTTCGCCGGCATCTACTGGCCGGAGGTGGTGTGAGATGACCTCCCTCGAGAGCCTCGGCACCGTCCTGAAGGCCGACCTCCTCATCGTCGGCGGCGGCATGGCCGGCCTGGCCTGCGCCATCAGCGCCAAGGAGACCGATCCCGAGGTCGACGTGCTCGTCGTCGACAAAGTCGTCACCGGCTGGGGCGGCAAGGCCAACAAGGGCGGCGGCAACATCGTGTTCGTCGACCCGGATGAGCTCGGCAACGTCCTCGACTTCCACGTCCACAACGTGGGCGACTTCCTCGAGGACCAGGATCTGCTGCTGGACTTCGCCGCGGCGACCCGGCCCAACCTCGAGAAGCTCGAGAGCTGGGGCGTCCACATCTACCGCGACGACGCCGGCGAGCCCAAGTACGTGCGCTGGCTCCCGGAGCACCCGTGGCGCCTGGCCGTGCTCGACCAGGACCTCACGCTCAACATGGCCAAGCACGCGCGCAGGCTCGGCGTCCGCATCCAGGACCGCATCGAGATCGTTGACCTTCTCAAGGACGGCGACCGCGTCTGCGGCGCCATCGGCTTCGGCATGATCGACGGCGCCTGCGTGCTCGTGGAGGCCGGCGCCGTGGTGCTCGCCAACGGCAACCAGTGCTTCAAGCTCATGCCGCGCTGGGCGAGCGCCGGGGGCGAGGGTATCGCCGCCGCCTACAGGGCGGGAGCGGCGATGCGCGGCGCGGAGTTCGGCAACTTCATCAACTGGGTCTTCGCCGACACCAAAGAGGTCTGCCAGGGCGCCGAGGACTGCATGTACAACGCCAAGGGCGAGAACATCTCCAAGCGCGTCCGGCCGGCGCTCGAGTCGGACGTCCACTCCAAGGAGGTCGTGGAGTGGTGGCGCGAGATGAAGGCCGGCAACGGCCCCATCGTCGCCAACATGATCGAGAACTACGTGAACAACGAGATCGTCCCGGCCTTCCACGAGGACGCGCTCGCCGTCCGTCCGGTCTCGATGAAGTTCTGGGGCCTCACCATCGGCAAGGCGATGGCGGCCTCGACGGTCAAGGGTCCCATGCAGCCGGTCATGCCCGGCCTCAACGCCGAGCTCGCTCCGGTCAAGGTGGACCACCAGATGGCGACTACGGTCCCCGGCCTGTTCGCCATCGGCGACACATGCTACGCGGGGACCTGTCTTGCCGGCGCGGTGCCGGCTCCCCCCGGCCGTATGCGCGGCTCGGGCCTCGGCTTCGCCACGTACTCCGGTGCCCGCTGCGCACCGGCGGCGGTGGCCGCGGCCCGGGCCGCCTCCGGCCGTCCGGACGCCGCCCGGGCGGAGACGCTCAAGGCGCGCGTGATCGCGCCGCTCGGGCGGAGCGGCATGGAGGCCCCGGAGATGGTGCGTGCCGTGCAGGACGTGATGGCTCCGGTCGGCTACAGCATCTACAAGAGCGCCGACAGGATGAACGAGGCGCTCGCCAAGGTGCTCGCGCTGAAGGAGCGCGTTCCCGAGTTGGCGGCCAAGGACCCGCACTACCTGGCCGCCTGCCACGTCGCCGAGAGCATGGTGCTCGGCGCGGAGATGTTCTACCGCGCCTCGCTCGCCCGCGAGGAGTCGCGCGGCTGGCACCTGCGCGAGGACTTCCCCGAGCGCGACGACGCCAACTTCCTCAAGTGGATCGAGCTCAAGGATGAGGGCGGCGAGATGACGCTCTCGTTCGAGGACGTGCCGGTCGGGAGCTACCCGCTGCAGCCCGAGGGTAGCGAGGTCGACGCGTGATCAAGTTCCAGCTCATCTCGCGGCGCAAGCCGGGCGACACGCAGGAGAAGTTCTTCTACGAGTGGGGCATCATCCACGTCGCGCTGATGATCACCACGCCGTCGGTGATGCGTACCTTCAGGCGCTACGCGCAGCACTTCACGGTCAACGGGGTGGACGGCGCGCGACTCCTGTACCCACTGTCGGACATGGCCTGGGACAACTTCGCCGATCACTGGCTGGAGCGCCCGGAGGACAACCTCGTGCCCTTTGAGTCCGACGACTACATGCAGCGCATGCACCCCCACGACTTCGGCGACTCCAACTTCGTCATCGAGTACCTGACAGAGTCGTTTCTGGACGAGGAGCCGGGCTTCGAGCCCGGAGGCGTGAAGCTCATCCACGTCGTCAAGAGCCGGCCGGGCCTGAGCGCAAGCGAGTTTGCCGCCGCCTGGCGCGAGCGGCACGCGGCGGCGCTCCTCGCCGCCGGCGCCACGCGGCCCGGCCGCCTCGTGCAGAACCTCCACGCGGAGGTCGACAAGGAGACCTTCAAGGGCACCCTGTTCGAGTTCGCCGGCGTGGGCGGGTACGCGGGCATCGAGGAGTTGTGGTTCGAGGACCTCGATGCTCTCCTGGAGTTCACCCGGGACGCCGGCGTGCGCGCGGCCGTTCTCTCCGAGGACGGGCCGGTGGATCCAGTCGGGTAGCTTCTCGCTGGTCGTGACCGAGCGGGTCGTCTACGACTACGCCCGCGGGTCGGGGAAGAGCCCGCTGCCGGCGGTGCTGGATCCGCACAGTCTCGAGGCCGCGATCGACGGCCAAAGCTACCGCGGCTGGAACGTACGGGGCGGGGAACGCCGCGAGGAGGAGTCCGCGTGACGCGGACCCGCCTACGTGGACGGCTGCTGCGGCCTCGGCACCGGTGGGCCGGCTTCGACCAGCCGCTCGATGAGCGGGAGGTAGGTCTCGAGTCGCTCCGGCGCGTCGCTGCTGCCCGTGTACGCGGCCTCGACCGAGAGGAACGCGAAGAGGTGCGCGACCATGACGTCGCGCCAGGAGTAGGTCTCGTCCCAGGAGGCGCGCATGACGATCTCCTCGAACGCGCCGAACATGCCGTAGGCCATCAGCTCGTCGGAGACGTGCGGGCTGTCGGGACCGCGGCGCAGCGCCGCGAAGTCGCGGCTCGGCCCGGTGGTGATGAGGCTCAGCGCGTCCTGCACGGCGGTGCGCGTCTCCGCGTCCTCCTGGAGGGCTTCCGCGCGAGCCAGGCCGAGAAGGTCGGGACTCAGGCGCTGCAGGCCCCAGTACGCGTACATGCGCATGATCAGGCGGACGGCCGGGTCGGGCTCGTCGGCCAGCGGGGGCTCGATGAGCTCGCTCATCCAGCGCACGAACACGCTGAACGACTCGATGAACACCTGGCGCTTCGTCGCGAACCGCGCGTAGAACATCGGCGGCGTCACGCCGGCCGCCTTGATGATGTCGCCGATGCGCGCACGCTTGTACCCCTTGCGTGCGAACTGCAGCGCCGCGGCCTGCAGGATCGCGTCCCGCGTCTGCTGGGCGCGCAGGGCGACGAGGTCCGGCTCGTTCGCCTGTCGCCGCTCTGCCAGCGGCCGGACGCGCTCCCGGATCTCGTCGAGCGGGACGCCGTCCAGCTTGAGCCGGCGGATCTCCCGCAGGATCTCGACGTGCACGCCGCTGTAGACGCCGCGGCTCGCCGCCGCCTTCTGCGCCGCCGGGAGCAGGCCGTCGCGCACGTAGTAGTAGATCGTGCTCCGGGGGGTGGAGGTGGCTCGCTCCAGCTCGGAGATCGTCAGCGAGCGGATCTCCGGTTCGGCGCTTCTGTCGGTTCGACTCGTCACGCTGGACATGGACTCACACGGGCCCGTCTCTCGTCAAGCACGGCGTTGACAGGACATGGCGCTGACTCTACTATTCTACACCACGATTCACAGTTCTATAGTTCCGTAGTGGCACGGCGTCGTCACGGCGCCTGCCGGTGTCGTCTTGGAGGGGCGGGATGAATCTCAGCCAGTGGTTGCAGTTGCTGATCTCGGGCATCGTAGCCGGTTCGATCTACGCGCTCGTGGGACTCGGCTACGTGACCATCTACCGCACCTCCCGGGTCGTGAACTTCGCCCAGGGCTCGTTCGTCATGCTCGGCGCGCTGATCACCTACTCCTTGCTGAAGGAGCAGGGCCTGCCGTTCTGGCTGGCCGGCATCGTGTCCGTCGTCGCCGTCGTGGCGATCGCGGTGGCGATGTACTTCCTGGTCATCGCCCCCATCATGAAGGTCTCGCTGGTCTCGATGATCCTCGTGACCATCGGCGTGAGCCTTCTGCTCGAGAACCTCGCCCTGGTCAAGTGGGGCGGCTACGGACTCGGGATCCCGGCGTTTCCGGGTGATCGCACGCTCCACTTCTGGAAGCTCACCTTCGAGGTGCAGAGCATCTGGGTCATCGGGGTGGCGCTGCTGCTGTTCCTGGGTCTCTACCTGCTGTCCAACCGCACGCGGGTGGGCAAGCAGATGACGGCGACGGCCAGCGACCCGCTCTCCGCCAGCCTCTCCGGAATCTCCACGACGAGGATGGTCACGCTGGCGTTCGCGATCAGCGCCGCCATCGGCGCCATCGGCGGCATCTGCGTGGGCTCCATCAGCGCGATGAGCTACGCCTCGGGCGGCGTCCTCGGGCTGGCCGGCTTCATCGCCGCCATCGTCGGCGGCTGGGGCAAGAGCAGCGGGGCCATCGTCGGCGGGTTGACGGTGGGGATCGCCGAGTCGCTCGCATCCGGCTTCCTGCCCGGCGGGTATCGCAGCGCCGTCGCGTACTTGCTCCTGATCATCATCCTGTACTTCCGGCCCTCGGGCATCCTGGGCACGGGAGCTGCGGAGGCCGACGGATGAGCGCCCGGGTCGAACAGCCCGCCGCGCAGGCTCCGCCGCGCCGGGAGAACCGCTTCGTGTCCGCAGCCCTGGTGGCAAAGCTCGCCATCATCGCGGTGCTGGCCGTGTGGCCCTTCTTCTACCAGGACCTGTACACACTCAGCTGGATGACCTTCGCCGGCCTGTCCCTGATGGTCGTGGTCAGCGTCTACCTCATCATCGCGCAGGCCGGTCAGCTCTCGTTCGGTCATGCCGCCTTCTACGGGGTCGGCGCCTACACGGCGGCGATCCTCTCGATGAAGTACAACGTCCCCACCCTCGTCGCGCTCCTGGCCGGCGCGGCGCTTGCCGGCGTGATCGCGGTCGTCATCGGGCGCCCGGTGCTGCGCCTGCGCTACTTCTACCTGGCGCTGGCGACGATCGGCCTCGGCATCATCTTCAGCGCCCTCATCGTCGAAGCGCGCGGCGTGACCGGCGGCACCCTGGGGCTCGCGCCGGTGCCGCCGCTCGACCTCTTCGGGTTCAAGGTGGACACCTACATGCGCCAGTACTACGTGGTGTGGATCGTCGCCTTGCTCATCCTGCTGTTCACGGAGCGCGCCCTCCGCACGCGTGTGGGCCGCGCCCTGCGCGCGGTCGCAACGAGTGAGATCGCGGCGCAGACCCTCGGAGTCCGCACCGCCAACTGGAAGCTCGTCGCCTTCGTCGCCAGCGCCATCTTCTGCGCCATCGCGGGTGCGCTGTACTCCTTCACGCTGGCGGCGATCACACCTGGGGCGTTCGCGTTCGGCGCCGCCATCCTGCCCATCATCATGATGCTGATCGGCGGAGGCGGCTCCATCTGGGGAGGCCTGGTGGGAGCCGTGCTGATGACGTGGCTCTCCAACTCGCTCTCCGGCACCCAGCAGTGGAGCGGCGTCATCTACGCAACCATCATGATCCTCCTGCTCCTCTTCCTGCCGATGGGCATCACCGGGCTGTTCACCAAGCGCCGCCTGGTGAGCGTGAAGACCGCCTTCAGGCGACAGAGCCGGGCCGAGACGCTCGAGTGCGCCACAGTGGCGGAGGCCGACGGCTCCACCGAGGCGTGCGCCACGCAGGTGGCGCTGCCGTCCTACGTGCCGGAGCACGGCAGCCCCGCGCTCGACGACGGCGAGCCGGGCGCCCTCTTCGCCGATCTGCGGCGCCAGGAGTCGGGGACCAAGGGAGACGAACTGCTCAAGATCCAGGGCGTCTCCGTCGACTTCGGTGGGCTGCGGGCGGTGAACGAGGTCTCCCTGGAGGTGCACGCGGGTCAGATCGTCGCCCTCATCGGGCCGAACGGCGCCGGCAAGACGACCCTGTTCAACGTGGTCAGCAGGCTGCAGCGTGCCTCCGGCGGGCAGGTCTGGCTCGCCGGCGAGGAGATCACCGATCTGTCGCCGGCGGCGAGCGCCCGCCTCGGCATGGCGCGCACCTTCCAGAACCTGCGCATCTTCGAGAACATGGACGTGCTCGAGAACGTCCTCGTGGGGTGTCACCGGCACGAGAAGGCGGGACTCATCGCGGGCGGCCTCGGCTTGCCGAAGCAGCGCCGCGAGGAGAAGGCGTCCCGGGCGCGCGCCATGGACGCGCTGCGACTCGTCGGCCTCGACGCCTTCGCGCATCAGCCCGCGGCGAGTCTCCCCTACGGGCAGCAGCGGCTGGTCGAGATCGCTCGCGCGCTGGCGTCGGAGCCGCGCCTGCTCCTGCTGGACGAGCCGGCCGCCGGCATGAACGCGGCCGAACGCGAGTACCTGGTCGACCGCATCCGCCGCATCCGCGATGCCGGCGTCACCGTCCTGCTGGTCGAGCACGACATCGAGCTGGTGATGGGCCTGTGCGACTGGGTCACGGTGCTCGACTACGGCAAGCTGATCGCGTCCGGAGTGCCGGACGACGTCAAGAAGGACCCGGCCGTCATCGAGGCCTATCTCGGCGTGGGCCACGAGGGCGCCGGCGACGAGTGCGGCGACCTCAGCGCAGCGCAGGTCGCCGCCTCCGCGGCGGCCGGCACCGCCGCTGCCGAGGATCTGCTGGTCGTCAGCGGCCTCTCCACCCGCTACGGCGCCATCCACGCCCTGCGCGACGTGACGCTGGCAGTGCCCAAGGGCGAGATCGTGGCGGTCCTCGGCGCCAACGGCGCCGGCAAGACCACCTTGCTCCACACCATCTCCGGGGTGCTGCGCCCCAGCACCGGCTCGATCACCTACGGGGGGGAGGGCATCACCAAGCTCGCCCCCTCGAAGATCGTCGGCCGCGGCGTCTGCCAGGTGCCGGAGGGACGGCGGCTCTTCCCGTCGCTCTCCGTGGAGGACAATCTGCTGCTGGGCGCCTCTGGACGGCGCTCGCGAGAGAGCCTGCCCGACGACCTCGCCTACGTGTACGACCTGTTCCCGGTGCTCGCGGAGCGTCGCTCGCAGCCGGCCGGGACGCTGTCGGGCGGTGAGCAGCAGATGGTCGCCATCGGGAGGGCCCTCATGGGCAAGCCCGACCTCCTCCTGCTGGACGAACCGTCCATGGGGCTCGCGCCGCTGGCCGTCGAGCGGATCTTCGAGGCGCTCAAGTCCCTGAACGACAACGGCCTCACCATGTTGATGGTGGAGCAGAACGCAGAGATGGCGTTTTCAGTGGCCGACCGTGCCGTCGTGCTGCAGACCGGATCGGTGGCCCTCACCGGGCTCGCCTCCGATCTGCGCCAGGACGAGCGCGTGAGGGAGTGCTACCTGGGTCAAGCCTGACCCGCGGCTTCTGTCAGAGAGCACGGAACCAAGCGAAGGGGGAGCTATGAGTAAGCGTAAATGGATGGCGGTGGCGCTGTTGGCGTTGACCGTCATCGTCGGGGCGGCGATCGTCCTCGGCGGTTGCGGCGGCTCGGACGACGGTACGGACAGCTCGGCATCGCCGGCGGCCGGCGGAGCGACCACGATGAAGGTCGGCTTCGTCAACTCCGCGACCGGCGTCAGCGCGGCGCCCAACCAGTCGATCGTCGGTTCGACGATGGGTGCTGTCGACGAGATCAATGGGGCCGGCGGCATCGACGGCAAGATCATGATCGAGATCATCAGCAAGGACGACGGCTCGGACGTGGCCAAGGCTTCCGCCGCCGTCACCCAGTTGATCCAGCAGGACAAGGTGGACTTCATCCTGCAGCCGTGGGTCGACTTCATCGCCCCCGTCGCGCGCGGGATCGAGGAGAAGGCCGGTATGCCGGGCGTGCTCTCCTACTCTCCTCAGAAGGGGAAGGAGACCGAGGCGTTCAAGTGGACCTTCGCCAACGCTCAGGGCGCCAAGGACAACGGGGACGCGCTGGTCAAGGTGTTCGCCGACAAGGGCTGGAAGAACGTGGTCGGCGCCGCCGACGTGCTCACCATCCAGCAGGAGACGCTCGACTACGTCGACGGAGATGGCCCCCGACGCCGGCATCACGTTCACCAGGCTCAAGGACCAGTGGCCGCTCGACCAGACCGACTTCAGCGGCGTCGCGTCCAAGGTCGTCGCAGCCTGTGACGAGGCCAATGCGGACGCGCTCTGCCTGATGGTGACCGCGCCGCAGGCGGACGCGTTCATGAAGGCTCTCAAGGGCGCCGGTCTGGACATCCCGGTCATCGGTGGTCCGCCGCTGGCGTCGGCCATCCCGCTCTTCGCGCAGGGCACGAAGAACGTCGACGGCATGTACTTCATCGCCACCGCCGTCACGGCCGGACCTCAGCTTCCGGACAGCTACCCCGGCAAGCCGATGATCGCCGGCATGTACGAGGCCGTCATGGCCGAGACCAAGGCCCCGCCGGACACCTTCGCCGGCTGGGCTGCCGACGCCGTCAACCTGATGGCCGAGGCCGTCAAGCAGGCCGGCAGCACCGACAAGGCGGCCGTCCGTCCGCCTTCGAGTCGATCACGGACTTCCAGGGCTTCTCCGGCGTGTACAGCTACTCCGCCGAGGATCACGTGGGCATCCACGGCCAGATGTGGCTGTTCCAGATCAAGAACGGCGAGTACGTCCTCCAGGGCGACGCGGCCGTCAACTGAGACTGTCGTAGTGCACCGGGCTCCGGGAGGGTGCATCCGCACCCTCCCGGAGCCCCTTTCTTCTCGCGAGACCCCATGCCGAGCGCCGGCGCGACTGATTGACAGCATTCGAACCCGACTCTAGGATTCATAGTACAATTCTTAAGTCCTATAGCACGATGAACGTCGACCGCTCGAACGGGCCGAAGCAAAGACGCTCGAGCGAGGGGGAGGTCCGGTCCGGAATGAACTCCGTTGTGATCGATTTCGACGCCTGCACCGGGTGCAAGACCTGCTACCTGGCGTGCTTCGCGGACGTGATCCGCTGGGACGCGGAGGCCAAGCGGCCCCTCGTCCAGTACCCGGAGGACTGCGTGCACTGCAACCTCTGCGAGATCAGCTGCAAGGACGAGGCCATCAAGGTCCACGCCGATTGGGACATGGACTACCCGCCGGTCATCGAGCGGGGCTTCCCCTACACCGTGGGAGGCAAGCGATGACGTCGCTCGAGGAGCTCGGCCGCGTGGAGTCCGCCGACATCCTGGTGATCGGCGGCGGCATCGGCGGCCTCGCCGCCGCCACCGCCGCGAAGGAGAAGAACCCGGACGCCGACGTGCTCGTCGTCGAGAAGGCGTCGACGGGCTGGGCCGGCCAGGCCAACAAGGGGGCCGGCATCTGGTGGTACCTCGCGCCCGAGGACGACGTGGACGCGCTTCGTGCAAGTTCCACGTCGAGCACATCGGCCACTACATCGAGGACCAGGACCTGCTCGCCGACTTCGGCCGCGAGAGCCTCGGGATGCTCGAGCGCATGGGCGGCTGGACGGGCAAGCTCCAGCGCCGCGACGGACGAGATTCATCCACAAGCGCTTCAAGCCGTTCCTGCCCTGGAGCCTCACCGGCATGGACCTCGACTTCATGCGCGCGCTCAAGCGCACGGCACGCAAGCTCGGCGTGCGCTTCATCGACAAGACGTCGCTCACCGACCTGCTCACCGACGGCGGGCGCGTCGCCGGCGCCGTCGGCTTCAGCCTGCTCGACGGCACGCCGATCGTCGTCAAGGCGCCGGCGGCGATCATCGCCACCGGCGGCCAGAGCTACCGCATCATGGGCATGTGGAGCTGCCAGCGCGGCGATGGCCTGGGCATGGCCTGGCGCGCCGGCGCGCAGATGCGCAACGCCGAGTGGGGCCCCTTCGCCCAGCTCGCCGGCAAGCGCGGCAAGGAGCCGCTCATCGGCGCCGAGGACGCGCTCTACAACGCCTGGCACGAGAAGCTCTCGCCGACCTTCCGCGGCGAGTACGAGGCCGACGTCTGCGGCATGACCAGCGCGGTCTGGTACCAGCAGATGGTGGCCGGCAACGGGCCGCTGATGACGTTCCACCCCGAGAACTGGATGCTCGCCAACACCACCGAGGACGTGGAGGGCGGCACCGTGTGGGACCGGCCCGAGGCCGTGAAGTTCTGGACCACGCTGATCAGCCGGGTGCGCGCGGCCGACGCGCCGGGCGCCTTTCTCGAGGTCTACCCGGCCGTGCTCGGCGAGCTCTCCCCCATCCGCGTCGACCACCAGATGGCGACGTCGGTGCCCGGCCTCTACGCCTGCGGCAACGCCTGCTACAACGGCTCCGGCCTGCCGGGCGCCGTGCCGGCCTCGCCCGGGCGCATGCGCGGGGCGGGCCTCTACGGCGCCACCTTCATGGGCATCCGCGCCGGCGAGTCGGCGGCGTCCGCCGCGGCCGCCGCCGCCGAGCCCGACGCCGCGCAGGCCGAGGCGCTCGTGCGCGACGCGCTCGCTCCGCTCGAGCCGCGACGGCGTGCCCGCCATGGACCTCGTCCGCGGCATCCAGGACGCCGTGAACCCGGTCGGCTACTCGATCTACAAGAGCGAGGAGCGCATGACCGAGGCGCTCGGCATGGTGCTGGACGTCAAGGAGCGCCTGCCGCAGGTGGCGGCCAAGGACCCGCACTACCTGGTGGCCGCCCACGACGCGCGCAACATGGCGCTGAGCGCCGAGCTCTTCTACCGCACGGCGCTCACGCGCAAGGAGTCGCGCGGCTGGTTCATCCGCGAGGACTACCCGGAGCGCGACGACGCGGACTGGCTCAAGTGGGTCTGCGCCGAGCCCGACGGCGACGGCATGCGCATCTGGACCGAGGACGTCCCGGTCGCCGACTACCCGTTCCAGCCGACCGCCGAGAGGAGCTGACCATGGCCGCCACGATGGAGCGCCAGCCCGCGCCGCTCACTCCCGAGGAGCAGGCCAGGCCGTACGCCAAGTTCTACACGATGGAGTTCCCGGGTCCGGATCCCGCGACCGTGGCCCTGATGTCCCCGGACCGGCCGATCCCGCAGGACCAGATGCTGCCGGCCGGAGGAGATGAACCGGCTGCTCGACCCCGGCAACTTCGAGACCGAGGTCGGCTGGGGCATGATGGACAACGGCGCCGGCTACATCGCCATGCGCCACGAGATGCCCGGCGTGACCGTCGACATGGTCGACTGGTGGTTCGCCTGGCACCCCATCGAGGGCCTGCGCTACCGCATCTGGTACCCGCCGTACCACCTCGGCGTGCACGTCGACGACTGGGCGCAGCCGCGCCTGCTCGACCCTGCCGTCCCCGTGCGTGACAAGTGCGAGAAGGTCGTCCACCACGTCACCGAAGACACGGGGATGGGCACCGAGCACATCGACATCCACTTCCTCACGCCGGAGCAGATGGGCTTCGACATGAGCCGCTGGCACAAGCCCAACGTGGGCACCTTCGTGGGCGGGTTCGGCTGGAGCCTCAACGAGCACCAGCCGCCGGAGATCCCGGCTGCGCCGGCGATCATGGTCCACTTCATCCGCGAGATGGACGGCGGCGTCGAGTGGCGCACGCGCTTCTGGATGGGCTACACGATCCTGAACGGCCACCCGGTGCCCCTGCTGCCGCCGGGCATCCGCGTGCCGGAGCCGGCCGTGTTCGGCCTCGCCAACCACAACATCTACGAGTACACGCGGCTCAAGTCGCTGCTGCCGCTGGTGTACGAGGAGTTCGGCGGCACGTTCGCCTGAGCCCGTCAGGGCTTGAGGAAACCGCGACGGCGGGGGTCCGCAGGGGCTCCCGCCGTCGCGTTGCACCGGCTCGCGCGTCACGCGGCGCACTGCCACCCGGCAACCTCGTCGCCTCCGAAGATCGACATTCCCGACTTCGGCATCGCAAGTCGTGGCCGGAGGAGCGGAGGTCCTGGTAAGCCTACGTCGCCGGCACCTGCTGCGTGATGCAGTGGATGCCGCCGCCGCCGTAGCCGATGACCGGGCACGGCACGCCGACGACCTCGTGCCCGGGCACGATACCCTGCAACTGCTCGAGCGCCGCCTCGTCGTCCGCCGTGCCGCCGGTCGGCACGATCAGCGCGCCGTTGGCGAAGTAGGAGTTGACGTAGGTCTCGACGATGGGCGTCTCGCCGATCACCACCGGCCGGCTGCGCGCGTCGAACTCGACGACCTCGAGCTCGCGGCCGCGCGCGTCAGTGGTCTGAAGGCGGCGGCGGTTCTCGAGCAGGTTCTCGTAGTCCGGGTGCCGCGGGTCGCGCACCCTGTGGAGCAGCACCCGGCCCGGCCCGACGAACGCACCGACGCCGTCCACGTGCCCGTCGGTGTCGGGGTCCTCGTCCAGCCCCAGCCCGGAGATGAGCCAGATGACCTTCTCCACGCCGAGGTAGTCCTTGAGGACCTGCGTCATCTCGTCCTTGGTGAGGCCCGGATTGCGTGACGGGTGCAGCAGGCAGCTCTCGGTGGTGATCAGCGTGCCCTCGCCGTCGACGGTGATGCCGCCCCCCTCGAGGACCATCGGGGCGGCGAACCGCTCCATGCCGAAGTGCTCGGCCAGGCTCTTGCCGATGGCGGCGTCGTTGTCGTAGGGGAGGTACTTCTCGCCCCAGGAGTTGAAGGTGAAGTCGCTCATCGCGAGCGTGCCGTCCGGACGCGTGAGGAAGATGGGCCCGCTGTCGCGCAGCCAGGAGTCGTCGATGGGCATCTCGACGACCTCGATGTCGCGGCCGAGGTAGCTGCGCGCGACCGCGCCCTCGCCGGGGGCCGCGAGCATCAGTACCGGCTCGAACCGGGCGATCGCGTGGGCGACGGCCGCGTAGCTGGCCATCGCGAGCAGGTAGTGCTCGTTCCAGACGGAGCCGATGCGGATCTGCGTGGGCCAGCCCATGAGGCAGCGCTCGTGCGGCTCCCACTCGGCGGGCATGCGGAAGCCGAGGGAGGACGGGTCGTTAGGGGACGCGCCGGTGCCGGGGTCGGCGGCTGCTGACATTCTGGGATTCCTTTGGGCGGACGGCGCGGCCGAAGACCTGTGCAGGTCCCCTCCACTCGTGGGATGCCTGGCTTGTCGTAGGGCCGCTCAATGGCGGGATGCAAGCACTTCTCCTCTCTCGCTCGCGTTCGGGAGGAGGCTTCGCGATCGGGAGATGCGACGGCCTGCGTGACGGCTGCCCTTCATGGCTCAGGCGGAGGCGAGCGCGTTGATTCCGGAGCGCTCGCCGGCACGGCGGTACTCCGAGTCCATCTCCATGACACCCCCGGGGAAGCCGTACTCGGGCATCAGCGCGACGAACGGGTCGGCGCAGAACTCCTCGGCGACCCGCGTCCCGGACGTGGGGTTGTCCCGGTATCCTGCGAGCTTGCCGGTGGCGAGCATCTCGAGCACGATCACCGGCGTGAAGGCCGTCTGCGCGGTGATGATAGGCGTGCCGTAACGGGCCACGCACTCCTCGGCGTCGCTGAGTTGGTAGAGGTAGACCTGGCGCTCCAGCCCGCCGCGACGGCCCTTCACCCAGAGGCCGGTCGAACACTGGCCCACGAGCCTGGTGCCCAAGTCGCGGGGGTCGGGCGCCGCGGCGGCGACGACGTCGCGCGGCGCCACCATCACGTCACCGATCCGGATCGGGTTCGGATCGTCGAGGTTGAGCCATTGCAGCGTATGGATGGCCTCCATGAACGCGGGGTCGAGCGCGTACTTGAAGGTGGCGCGCTTGATGCCCTTGAGCTTGTCGGCGTTGCGACCCATGCAGACCACTTCGTCGTGCTCGACATTGGCGCTGATCACGCGGCCCACGTCGCCGGGCATCGCGAATTCCTCCGGCTCCGAGAACGCCTCGACCGGGAAGAAGCCCTTGTCAGCCTCCCAGACCAGGGCCGGTGCGGTGCACTCCTCGATCGTCGTCCACGGGGAGAAGGCGAAGGCCACGCCCTCAAAGCCGGGTATGGCGAGATTGTCGCCGTCGCGCACGCCCATCTCGTCGACCTCGTCGAAGAGGTGGTCGGCGGCGTACCGAGCGTAGAAGTCGGCCATGCCGGGTTCCACGCCGAAGCTGATCAGTGCGAGCTTGTCCGCGGCGGAGAAGCGGTCATTGAGGGCGAACTGGTCGTCGCCGATGAGTTTGACAGGCTTGGGCAGCGGGTCGCCCGGTTTGCGCCGCGCGCTCGGCGGATCGTACACGGACGGCGACATGCCGGTGTCCAGATAGTGCGTTCCGCCTCGAGCGCCGCCTCCATGAGGGTGACGTTCATCGATACCGGGCAGAGGTTGCAGACGATGTCCACGTCCTCGGCGCGCGCCAGGGCGGCCACGGCCGGGGTCGCGCGCATCGACCCGCGCCGAGGGGACGTCCGCGACCTGGTCGACTGGGGCGCCGGCCCCCGCGCCGGCCAGTTCCTGATCAACGGCGGCAAAGCCCTGGCCGCCATGGACGGCCGCTTCTCGGTGTCCGTGGACGACGTTCCGGAAAATCGCCATCCCCGTCCTGCGGCACCGCATCAGCACGAATTTCCAGGCCCAGCCGAAGGCCTGGGCACCGACGACCTGATCCGCCGCTTGCTGAAGGATATCCCGAGCCCGACATCCCCAAATTCGTCAGCGCCGCTACGCAAAAGGCCCCACCCCGCCGCCACCGCCGGGCGGATGATCGGTCAAGCGAGTATGCAACTGACCCATGTCGTGCGAGCGTGCCATGATGAACAGCAGCATTCGTGCCCATTTCCCGTTTCGTGCTAGAAGGCGGAAGGGGCTGTAATCGTTCCAGACCGTTCGGGTTTCGAGGCGACGCCCTGCTCTTTCCGCAACGATTGCGGGTTTCTGCTACAATGCTCCCATCCTGTGCCCCCACAATGCCACCACGAGATCAGATCGGCTGGCCACCATGTCTGAATCGCCTATATAAACGTTTTCATCAGCTACAGCCGCAAGGATGCCGCTGGCTGGACGAGTTGATGACGAATCTGAAGCCGCTGATTCGCGAAGAGCGGATCGCCGCTTGGTGCGACCGCGAGATCAAGCCGGGAGACCGTTGGAGCGAAGAGATCGACCAGGCGTTGGGCTCGGCTCGTGTCGCCGTGTTGCTCGTCTCGCGGGATTTCCTCGCTTCAGACTTCATCATGAAGCACGAATTGCCGCACCTGCTGGAGGCGGCGGAGTCACGCGGCGTGAAGTTGCTGTGGGTGCTGCTGATCGCCTGTGCGTTTGACCGCACGCCGCTGGTGAAACTGCAGGCCGCCTACAACCCGGCGCGGCCGCTGGTCAAGCTGCAACGCGCCAACCGGGACGCGGCCTTGACCGAGATTGCAGCCCAGATCCTGAAGGCGGTCGAGACGCCCGGCGACGCTCAGAACCAGGTTCCTGCGGATGACGAAGAAGCCACGCGTGACCGGTTGAGGTTGGAAGAAAAACCTTCGGTCGTTGGCGGCGGTGGGGATGCGGGACGACTTTTTGGCCCGTGTCGCGGAATATGCCGGCTCCGTACGCCCAACGTCCAATTGCGGCGGCGGCGGTCGGAGGAGGGCAAGGTCGCTTTCCTGCACGTCACGGCCCGCGAAGGGCCGTTCACGTCGCAGTACCCGTTGGCGGCTTACGAGCATGGACTGGCGGCCGAGGATCTGCAGCACTTTCTGGAACAGGTCACCGGTCGTACCGCGAAACGGACCTCGGCGTTCGTTCCCAGATCGTGTGCGGCGGCGCCATGCCGGATCCGCAGTTGGTCGAACAGGCCAGCGCGGCGGGCGTTTGGGTCCGCAGCTTTGTCGAGTATCAGGGCTTGATCGATTTCGGCCGCTACGTCGGTCGTCAAACCGACCGGCTCGGAGCCGATCCGATTTATCCACCGCGTGTACATTTCCCAGCGATTCGTCCAATTCGTCGGGGCCGACACGCGTCCTGGCGAGAACGTTTTGGATCAGGTCTTCCGGTGGCTCGGCGAACCCGACGGACGATTTGTCTTGGTGCTGGGCGATTTCGGCACCGGCAAGACGTTTTTGTTGCACGAGATCGCCCGGCAGATGCCCCAACGGCTGCCGCCGCTGACGCCCGTGCTGGTCGAAATGCGTTCGTTGGAAAGGGGCCATCCGCTGGACGTGCTGGTCTCGATGCACATGGTCGCGGCGGGCGAGTCGCGGTTCGACACCGAGGCCTTCGGTAGATTTGGCGAAGGCCGCGTGGCTCTGCTGTTCGATGGCTTTGACGAATTGGCGTCCGCCTGACCTACGAGCGGGCGGCGGAGC
>CAVPXA010000017.1:0-45795 GCA_963709635.1 uncultured Thermoleophilia bacterium | reverse complement strand
CACGCCGCCGGTGGCGGGCGGTCGTAGCGCTCTCGTAGCGTACCATCTCGCCGAGCTGCCGCAGGGTGGCGCCGATGGCGCGCGGCATGCCGATCTCGCGGGTGCGCTCGTACGCGCTCCAGCGCCGAGCATGTGTGGCGATTGCGGAAGATAGAGATGATCACGCTCATGGCCAGCAGGCCGAGAACATCATCAGGATCTGGTCCACCTTGCTTGTTGATGGCGTCGAGGTATTCGGTCTTGTTCGACCTTCTGCGTTGGGACTCGGCGAGGCCTTCTGGATGGCCGCCTGGGTGCCCTTCGCTGCCGTCGTGCGCACCAGCATCATGCCGGCCGCCGTCGGGACCTTCAGCTTCTCGAGCGTATCGAGGCTGACCATCATGCCGGTGTAGGCCATTGGTCGCGGTAGAAGCCGAGGACGGTAGCTTGCCTTCTCGCCGCTCTGGCTGGTGACGGAATCGTGTCGCCGGCCTTGACCCTGGCGGCGATCGGCGAGCCGTCCTCGAGGATCACGCCGCCTGCGTCGGGCTCCGCGAACAGGTCGTCGCTGCCGCCGCGCCGCCACTCGTCGCCCCAGACCTCGTCCACACCGCGGCATCCACGGCGTTGGCGGTGAGGATGCCGCCGCCCTTGACCTTGAGGGCCGCGGAGGCGACGCCGGCGGCGGACTGACGCCCGGCACGCTTTGAGGCCTCGCACCGTCTTCTGGAGCACGGCGAGGAAACGCTCTGGTCCTGCGCGACGAGGTCGGCGCGCGTGGACTTGCTGATGGCGTCGCCGACGAACCCTTCATCGCTGGGCGAACACGGCGACGAACAGACCATGGCGAGGCGATCATGAGTGCCGCGGCCGTGGCGGCTGTGCGGCTCGGGTTACGGCCGGCGTTGTCGCGGGCCAGACGGCCGCTGGTGGGCGCCAGCTTCTCCATCGGCCAGCCGATGATCCGGCTCGCCGGCCGGACGATGAACTTGGCCAGCATGGCGATGGCGACGAAGAGCAGCAGGGCGCCGAGGCCCATGAAGAGCAGGCGGCCGCTGGTCCCGCCGTCGCTGAAGATGCCGAAGGCGAGCGCGCCCGCGCCGAGGGCCGTGAAGGCCACGGCGATGACGGTGCTGAACCTGGTGAAGCGTGTCGGCGGCAGGGCCGCGCCCTCCTGGAGGGCCGCCACCGGCGGCGCGCGCGTGGCGCGCAGGGCCGGGGCCAGCGCCGAGAGGAGCGTGACGCCCACGCCGACGAGCACGGCGATGAGGATGGTCCGCGGCTCGAGCGCGATGCCCGCCGTTGGGATGTCGGCGCCGACGGCCTTGAAGAGCAGCGTTGATGCCCTTGGCGACGCCGAGGCCGGCGGCGATACCGATCGCCGAGGGTGGTCGCCGAGCGAGAGCGCCTCGGCGACCCCCGAGGTGAGTACCTGGCGGCGGCTGGCGCCGAGGGCGCGCGGCATCGCGAACTCGCGGCGCCTCTGGGCGACGGTGATGCTGAAAGCGTTGAAGATGATGAACGCGCCGACGAAGACGGAGACGCCGGCGAACGCCAGGAGCACCGGCGTGAGGAACGAGCCGATCGCGTCGGCCATCTCGGCGGTCGCATCAGCGGCGGCCTGCTCGCCGGTGTTGACGCTGACGCCGGCCGGCATGGCGGCCTTGACGTCCGCAGGAGCTCCTTGGGCGTCGCGCCCGGTCGGCGGACACGGAGATGCCGCTGATCCTGCCGGGCTCCCCGCCCCAGCGCTGCACGTCCTGCAGGCGGCCGGCGACGACGATGGTGCCGCCCGTGGAGCGGACTCGCCCCACTCGAAACGCCGGCCACCTTGACCTCTTCCAGGCCGGCGGGGCCGGCGACAGTGAAGGTCTCGCCCGGCTGGAGGCCGGCCTTGTCGGCGAAGCTCTTGATGATCGCGACCTCGTTGCGGCCTCGATCTCGCCGCCGGCAATGAGGGTCGCCGGTCGAAGGGTTCGCCCTGCTGGTCGTCGGCAGGGTGGAGCGCCGCCGGTCTCGACGGCTCTGCCGTCGACGATCGCGGCGCCCACCGTCTCGTACACGCCGGCGGCCTTGTCGACGCCGGGAACGCCGAGCTTCGGCGACGAGGCCGTCGCTAGCTTCTGGGGCGCGTCGCCCTCCATCTGGTGACGAGGTGTTCGGCTCGACCTGCGCGGCCGTGCCCTTGAACGAGGTCTCGAAGATGTTGGCGAACTCGTTGTCGATCTGGTCGGTCAGCACGTTCATGCCGGTGGCGATCGCCACGCCCAGCAGGATCGCCAGGAGGCGTGAGGACGGTCCGGAGTCGCCGGCTGGCCAGGCTGCGGAAGGCGAGGCGGGTCATCGGTTCACCTCGAGGTTCTCGATCGTGTCGTCGATCTCGTCGCAGGTCATGCGGTCCTTGTCGAGCTCGATGCGGCCGTCCTTGAGGAACACGACCCGGTCGGCGATGCTCGCGCCCCGGCGTCGTCGTGACCATGATGATGGTCTCGCCGAACTCGTCGACGCTGCGGCGGGGAAGTTCGAGCACCTCGCCGCCGGTCGGGAGTCGAAGTTGCCATGGGCTCGTCGGCGAACAGCACGGCCGGCCGGGTGATGAGCGCGGGGGCGACGGCCGCCCGCTGCTGCTCGCCGCCGGAGGGCTCGGCCGGGCGGTCGGTCGGCGGTCCTCCAGGGCCACCGCCTCGATGACCGCGCGCCGCCAAGCTTCGTCGGCACGGCGGCGGGCGAGCGAGAGCGGCAGCACGATGTTCTCGTCCGCGGTCAGCGTGGCGAGCAGGTTGAAGCTCTGGAAGATGAAGCCGATCTTGTCGCGGCGCAGTTGCGTGAGCTTCTTCTCCTTGAGCCGGGTGATCTCGACGCCGTCGATGCTGACCCGGCCGCCGGTCGGCTGGTCGAGGCCGGCGAGGATGTGCATGAGGGTGCTCTTGCCGGAGCCCGACGGGCCATGATCGCGGTGAGGCGGCCCTCGGTGATGTCGGTGCCGACGCCGGCGAGGGCGTACAGCAGCATCGCCTTTGCCGTAGGCGCGCGAGACGTCGCGTGCCTGACGACGGCGCGGCCTGGCCCCCGCTGGTTGAAGAGCGTTCGCTGGTAAACTCATGCTCGAGGCGGTCGACGTCTACTCGTTCTCAACTGTTCGCGCTCCTGAACGGTGGTGGTCTGCATGGTCTCTCCTCCTGGGTGACTCGCTGGTGGAGAGGCTACGGCGGGGTCCCTCAGTGCGAATCGCCCGAGCATGCTCGCTGATGACGGTGGTCATCATGCTCTCTGTAGTGGACGATCTGGCCGCAGCCGGTCCGCCTGGGTGCCGCCGACGGCGCCCAGCACGCCGACCCGCGCGCGCGCCCGCGCACGCACAGCAACTACGTCAAGACGCCCACCGAAGATCTGGATGATCACGCTGATGGCCAGCAGGCCGAAGAACATCATCAGGATTTGGTCGACCTGCTTGTCGATCGCGTCGAGGTCCTGGCTCTTGGTCTGGACCTTCTGCGTCGGGAACTCCGCCAGGGCCTTCTGGACCGCGGCCTGGGCCCCCTGCTGCCGTCGTGCGCACCAGCATCATGCCGGCCGCCGTCGGCACGTTCAGCTTCTCGAGCGCGCTCGAGGCTGACCATCATGCCGGAGTAGGCGATCTGGCCGCGGCAGAAGCCGAGCACCGTGAGCTTGGCCTCTCGCCGATCGGGCGGTGACGGAGATCGTGTCGCTGGCCTCGACCTTGCGGCCATGGCCAGCCGCCCTCGAGGATCACGCCGCCTGCGCTCAAGCTGGGCGAACAGATCATCGACCCCCGCTGCTGCGCCACTCGCGGCCCCGACCTCGGTCCACACGGCGGGCTCCACGGCGTTGGCGGGAGGACGCCGCCGCCTTGACCTTGAGGGCCGCGAACGCGACGCCGGCGGCGGACTCGACGCCGGGCACCTGCTCGAGGCCGCGCACCGCTTCTGGGGCACGGTGAGGACGCGCTCTGGTTCTGCGCGACGAGGTCGGCGCGCGTGCACTCGCTGATGGCGTCGCCGAACGAGCCCTTCATGGCCTGGGCGAACACGGCGACGAAGACGACCCTGCCGAGGCCGATCATGAGCGTGGTGGCCGTGGCGGCCGTGCGGCTCGGGTTGCGGCCGGCGTTGTCGCGGGCCAGGCGGCCGCTGGTGGGCGCGAGCCTCTCGATCGGCCAGCCGACGACCGGCTCGCTGGCCGGACGACGAGCTCGGGGAGCATGGCGATGGCGACGAAGAGCAGCAGCGCCCCGAGGACCATGAAGAGCAGGCGCCCGTTGGTCCCGCCGTCGACGAAGATGCCGAAGGCGAGCCAGCTGGCGCCGAGGGCTGTGACGGCCAGGGCGGCGACGCGCCGGACCTGGTCGAGCGCGTCGGCGGGCAGGGCCGAGCCCTCCTGAAGGGCCGCCACGCCGGCACGCGCGTACCGCGCAGGGCCGGGGCCAGCGCTGAGAGCAGCGTGACGCCCACACCGACGAGCACGGCGATGAGGATGGTCCGGCGGGCTCCAGCGCCATGCCCGCCGTGGCGATGTTGGCGCCGACGGCCTTGAAGAGCGCGTTGACGCCCTTGGCGACGCCGAGGCCGGCGGCGATACCGATGGGCCGATGCCAGCACGCCGAGCGTGAGCGCCTCGGCGACCACTGAGACGTCAGCACCTGGCGGCGGCTGGCGCCGAGGGCGCGCAGCATCGCGAACTCGCGGCGCCGCTGGGCGACGGTGATGCTGAAGGCGTTGAAGATGATGAACGCGCCGACGAAGACGGAGACGCCGGCGAACGCCAGGAGCACCGGCGTCAGGAACGAGCCGATCGCGTCGGCCGTCTCGGCGGTCGCGTCGGCGGCGGCCTGCTCGCCGGTCTTGACGCTGACGCCGGCCGGCATGGCGGCCTTGACGTCCGCGGCGAGCTCCTTGGGCGTCACGCCCGGATCGGCGGACACGGAGATGCCGCTGATCCTGCCGGGCTCGCCGCCCCAGCGCTGCACGTCCTGCAGACGGCCGGCGACGACGATGGTGCCGCCCATGGAGCCGGACTCGCCCCACCGAACACGCCGGCGACCTTGACCTCTTCGAGGCCGGCCGGGCCGGCGACGGTGAAGGAGTCGCCGGGCTTGAGGCCGGCCTTATCGGCGAAGCTCTTGATGATCGCGACCTCGTTGCGACCCTGGATCTCGCCGCCGGCGACGAGGGTCGCCTGGTTGAAGGGCTCACCCGTGCTGGTCGTCAGCAGGGTCGGGGCGCCGCCGGTCTCGACGGGCTTGCCGTCGACGATCGCGGCGCCCATCGTCTCGTACACGCCGGCGGCCTTGTCGACGCCGGGGACGGCGAGCACCTCGGCGACGAGGCCGTCGCTCAGCGTCTGGGGCGCGTCGCCCTCCATGCTGGTGAACGAGGTCTTCGGCTCGACCTGCACGGCCGTGCCCTTGAACGAGGTCTCGAAGATGTTGGCGAACCCGTTGTCGATCTGGTCGGTCAGCACGTACGTGCCGGTGATCATCGCCACGCCCAGCAGGATCGCGAGGAGCGTGAGGACGGTCCGGAGTGGCCGGCTGGCCAGGTTGCGGAAGGCGAGGCGGGTCATCGGGGCACCTCGAGGTTCTTGATGGTGTCGTAGATGGCGTCGCGGGTCATGCGGTCCTCGTCCAGCTCGATGCGGCCGTCCTTGAGGAAGACGACGCGGTCGGCGATGCTGGCGGCGTTGGCGTCGTGCGTGACCATGATCACGGTCTGGCCGAACTCGTCGACGCTGCGGCGCAGCAGGTCGAGCACCTCGCCGCCGGTGCGGGAGTCGAGGTTGCCGGTCGGCTCGTCGGCGAACAGCACGGCCGGCCGGGTGATGAGCGCCCGGGCGACGGCCACGCGCTGCTGCTGACCGCCGGAGAGCTCGGCCGGACGATGCGTGAGGCGGTCCTGCAGGCCGACGGCCTCGATGACGGTGCGCCGCCAGGACTCGTCGGCACGGCGGCGGGCGAGCGAGAGCGGCAGCACGATGTTCTCGTCCGCCGTCAGGGTCGCGAGCAGGTTGAAGCTCTGGAAGATGAAGCCGATCTTGTCGCGGCGCAGTTGCGTCAGCTTCTTCTCCTTGAGCCGGGTGATCTCGACGCCGTCGATGCTGACCCGGCCGCCGGTGGGCTGGTCGAGGCCGGCGAGGATGTGCATGAGCGTGCTCTTGCCGGAGCCGGACGGGCCCATGATCGCCGTGAGCCGGCCCTCGGTGATGTCGATGTCGACGCCGGCGAGGGCGTGCACGGCGGCGTCGCCCTTGCCGTAGACGCGGGTGAGGCCGCGCGCCACGACGACCTCGCGGCGGCCGGTGTCCGGCTGCGCGAAGAGGGACTCGCCGGTGAACTCGCGCTCGAGGCGGGCGAGGGTCTCACTCGCCTGCTCGTGTCGTTCGCGCTCTGAGATGGTGGTGGTCCGCATGATCTCTCCTCCTGAGTGACTTGCCTGGGGAGAGGCTACGGCCACGTCGTGAGCGGCGAATCGCCCGGTGGTGGTGAGTGTGTGAGCGCGGCGGAGGGATATTCCGGTGCCGCCGCAGGCCACCCGGGAGGGACGCTACGACTACTCGCATACCCCAGCTCGTCACCCTGTCGGGGTAGCGGCCGGTGCGTCCCCCGGCCGGCGCGCGCGGCCGCGAGCCTGCGCCCGGCTTGTGCGCCGTACCCCTTGCGAGGTAGCTTGCCGGCCCGGCTCCTCGGGTGCGGAGGTCCCGCAGCCCGTTCCGCGCGACCGGTGCCGGCACGGGCGGAGCGAGATATGCTCTCGGCATGAGTCGAGTGAGCGCAGCAGACGACGAAGCCGACGCCGCCCGGCAGGCGCAGGACCACGTCAAGCCGGACGGGCGGCGGCACCGCGGTCGCGGCAAGCGGGTGAGTGAGATCCAGCCGCCGCCGCGCATCCGCGCCGGCCACCGCGTCTTCTTCCACGAGCAGGGCGAGCCGCTGTTCGGCCCCGGCACCTTCGACCTGCTGGTGCTGGTCGACGAGACCGGGTCGCTGCACCAGGCCGCCAAGCTCATGGGCATGTCGTACAACAAGGCGTGGCGCGCGATGCGCCAGGCCGAGGACCACCTCGGCCTCAAGCTCATGACGCGCCGCACCGGCGGGTCGGACGGCGGCGGCTCGGTGCTCACGGAGGACGGCGTCACCGCCTCATGGAGCGCTTCCGCGCCTTCCTCGACGAGGCGGACGCCGACCTCGCCCGCCTCTACCAGAAGTACTTCGGCGACGCCTCGTTCGCGCAGCCGGCGGACCCGCCGGCCGAGCCGGACGACGGCGACTGACACGGCTCCCGATGACCCCAGACTCGCAGAGGAGGTGAGCCGTGGCACGACGCCCCTCTCTATCGCGCAGCGCAGAGCTGCACCTGAGTCGCGCCCGTCGCCACGGCCGCCGTCACTCGGCGCCCGTGGCAGAGGCCCGGTCCGGGCCTCACGTCATAGGCGTCACCCGGGTCCCCCGCGCATCCCGTTCCCGCCTGACGGGCGGGTCTCTTCGCTCTCGGCTCCCTGTGCGCCGCCGCCATCGCCGCGCGCCGTCGCGCGCCGCGCTCCGAGGGGAGAACACATGTCAGTCGCGGTGCTCATCAACGCTTCTCCGTACGGCAGCGAGTCTGCCCTACAACGCCCTGCGGGTAGCCGCCGCCCTCGAGCTTGGCGGCCAGCAGGTCGAATTCCTGCTCATGGGCGACGGCGTCAACACCGCCGGCGCGGGCAGGATCCCACGCGCCGCTCACACTTCCCTCGAGCCGCTGTTGGCCGAGCTGGTCGAGAAGGGCGCCGCCGTCACGCTCTGCGGTACCTGCTGCCAGACGCGCGGGCTGCAGGAGGCGGACCTTATCGAGGGCGGTGACGGTCGGCACGATCCACGACTTCGCCCGCGTCTCGCGCGCCAGCGACAAGGTCGTCAGCTTCTGAGGAGAGGCTCGCGAACGGCGAAGGGCCGGGGCGCGCAGCGCCCCGGCCCTTCGCCTCTCTGCTCTTCACGCCGCGCGACCGCGGCGGCCCGCTACTTCGCCGCCGCCCCGCGCGACTCCATGCCGGCCGGCTCCTTCGCCATCTTGACGGCGCAGACCTTGAACTCCGCCGTCATGGTCACCGGGTCGCCCTCGGCGTTGGTGAGCTCGTTGACCGGCGACTCCGCGTAGTGGAACGTCATGAACACGGTCCCCGGCGGCACCTTGTCGGTGACCTTCACGCGCGTGGTGATGGATCCGCGGCGCGAGGTCACCCGCACCACGTCCGCCCTCCCCGACGCCCAGCGCGCCGCGTCCTCCGGGTTGACCTCGGCCAGCTCGTGCGGCCGCAGCCACTCCAGGTTCTGCGAGAGGCGGGTGGAGATGTTGTAGTGGTACAGCATGCGGCCGGTGGTGAGGAGCATCGGGTACTCCTCGTCGGTCAGCTCGGCCGGCGCCTGGAACGGGATGCCCTGCAGCAGGCCCCTGCCGCGCGTGAACTGGCCCTTGTGCAGGTACGGCGATCCCGGGTGGTCCTCGGTGGGGCACGGCCACTGCAGGCCGGTCGTCCCCAGGCGGTCGTAGGTCATGCCGGCGTACTGCGGCACCACCGTGCGGATCTCCTCGAAGATGTCCTCGGGGAGTCGTAGTGCCACGGGATGCCCATGCGCTTGCCGAGGTCCTGGAGGATCTCCCAGTCGGGGCGCGTCTCGCCCGGCGGCTCCACGGCCTTGCGCACGCGCTGCACGCGGCGCTCGGTGTTGGTGAACGTGCCGTCCTTCTCCGCGTAGAGCGCGGCCGGCAGGAACACGTCGGCGTACTTGGCCGTCTCGGTCATGAAGATGTTCTGGACCACGAGGAAGTCGAGGCTCTCGAGCGCCTTGCGCACGTGGTTGGCGTCGGCGTCGGTGAGCGCCGGGTCCTCGCCCATGATGTACATGGCCTTGAGCGTGCCGTGCACGGCGAGCTCGAGCATCTCCGGGATGCGCAGGCCCATGTCCTCGGGCATGCGCACGCCGTAGGCCTTGTGGAACTTCTCCTTCGCCTCGTCGTCGAGCACGCTCGGGTAGCCCGGGAACGAGTTGGGCAGCGCGCCCATGTCGCACGAGCCCTGCACGTTGTTCTGGCCGCGCATGGGGTTCACGCCGGCGTTGGGGAAGCCGATGTGGCCGGTGACCATGCCGAGGTTGGCGAGGTTCATCACGTTGGCCGTGCCGACCGTGTGCTCGGTGATGCCCAGCGTGTAGAAGATGCCGGCCTTGCGCGTCGTCGCGTACAGCCGCGCCGCCTCGACGATGGTCTCGGCCGGCACGCCGCAGATCTCCGACGCGCACCTCGGCCGGGTAGTCCTTGACCGTCTCCCAGAGCGCGTCGAAGCCCTCAGTGCGGGTCTCGATGTACTCCTTGTCGTGCCAGCCGTTGCTGATGATGGTGTGCAGCAGGCCGTTGACGAGCGCGTTGTCCGTGCCCGGCTTGAGCTGCAGCCACAGGTGGGCGTGCTCGGCGAGCTCGGTGCGCCGCGGGTCGACGACGATGAGCTTGGCGCCGCGCAGGTGCGCCTGCTTCATCTTGTTGCCGATGATCGGGTGCGCCTCGGTGGCGTTGGACCCGATGATGAACAGGACGTCGTTGCCGACGATCTCGCCGATCGAGTTGGTCATCGCGCCTGAACCCAACGTGGTCGCCAGACCGGCGACCGTGGGAGCGTGTCAGGTACGGGCGCAGTGGTCTATGGAGTTCGTGTTGAGGCCCGCCCGCGTGAGGCGCTGCAGCAGGTAGTTCTCCTCGTTGGTGCAGCGCGCCGAGCTGAGCACGCCGACGGCGAGGTTGCCCTCGCCGCGGATCTCGAGCAGCCGCTCGGCGACCAGGTCGAGGGCCTCGTCCCAGGTCGCCTTCTCCCACTCGCCGTCCTTCTTGATCAGCGGCGTGGTGATGCGGTCCGGGCTGTAGATGAGGTCGGTGTGGAAGCGGCCCTTGACGCAGAGCGAGCCCTGGTTGGCCGGCGCGTCGTAGGCGGCGGTGACGCCGATGACCTTGTCGCCGGCCACGTTGAGGTCGAAGTTGCAGCCGACGCCGCAGAAGGGGCAGGTGGTGCGCACCTTCTTGCGGTCCCAGGTGCGCACGCCCTTGATCTGCTTGTTGGCGATGGCGCCGGTGGGGCAGATGTCGATGCACTGGCCGCAGAAGCGGCAGAAGTCGGTGTCGAGCGGCTTGTCGAACGAGGCGGCGACTTGGGAGTCGAAGCCGCGCTCGGTGAAGTCGATGGCGTCGGTGACCTGCACCTCATGGCACACGCGCACGCACTTGCCGCAGAGGATGCACTTGTTCATGTCGCGCTCGATCATCGGGTTGTCGCTCTCGATGGGGAGCTCGTGGCGCTCGCCCTCGAAGCTGCTGTGCTCGATGCCGTAGCGGTAGCAGTAGTCCTGCAGCGTGCACCCGCCGGACTGCTCGCAGGTGATGCAGGCCATGGGGTGGTCCGAGAGGAGCAGGTCGAGGATGAGCTTGCGCGCCTCGACCACCGCATCGGACTCGGTCTGCAGGACCATGCCGTCGAGGAGCTCCGTGGCGCACGCCGGCATGAGGTTGGGCCGGCCCTCCACCTCGACGACGCAGAGCCGGCAGGACGCGGCCGGGCTGAGCGTCTCGTGGTGACACAGGGTCGGGATGTCGATGCCGAGGTCGCGTGCGGCGTCGAGGATGCTGGTGCCCGCGGGCACCGCGACCTCGCGGCCGTCGATGGTCGCCTGGATGGTCGCCGTCTCTGCGCCTGCAGGTCCGGTCATGCCGCCTCCGTTCGCTTGCTCCACTGCTGCGTGATGGGCCGCACCCACCGCGGCCCGAGCCTCCACTGCGGCGCCGCGCGGTCAGGAGTGCGCGTCGCCGCCTCTACGGACGGTCCCCCCTCCGCGAACGGGGAGGGAGACCGAGTGTACAACGAGGCGGCGAGCCGGCGAAAGCCGGGCGCGCGTGCGCGCGAGGAGCGCCGCCGGTCAGCCGCCGGACCCGGCTCGCTCGGCCCGGTCGCGGATGCCGCGCAGCATGCCCTCTTCCATGATGAAGTGGGCCGGCTCGAGGCCGAACGCCCGGGCGAACGCGGCCGGCACGGTGCGCCGCCAGCAGGCGCGGGAGCGGATGATGAGCCGGGTCTCCGCCGGCCCGGCCGGCTCGAGGTAGAACCCCCAGGTCCACGCCATCTCCCCGCGGAACAGACTCCCGCCTCCTGCGGCGGCTCTCCGGGGCGCGCCGCTGCGGACGACGAAGGCCCGCGGGCGCTCGATCACGGCACGGTCATCTTCATGGTCTCGTCGGGGTCGAGCGTCAGGTAGTCCTCACCGGCGCGCAGGCCCTGCCACTCCGGGTGGACGCGGTCGGCGCTGCGGACGTTGAGCCCGGCGAGGTTCTCGAGCGCGTCGTAGGTGTAGAAGCCGCCGCGGTTCTGGCCGATCTGGACCAGCCACGGCCAGACCGCCTTCGGCGGAGCGCGCACGGTGATGGCGTGCGTCGTCGTGTACAGCGGGTCGGGGACCAGATCGTCGCCGGGGAGCGGGCGCGACACCTCGTCGGCCGTCGCGCCCCAGCGCCGCAGTCGCGGCAGGAGCGCGAACGAGTAGGCCGCGCCGAGCGCCTCCAGCGCCACCGCCGCCAGGGCGACCTTGTGGAGCCGCCTCATGCGCCTCGGTTCGGCGCCCGGTCCGTCGGCGCTCGCGTCCTCGGGCTCGAGCTCGGCGATGACCGCGGCGAAGGCGCCGGCCACCACCTCGGCGCCGGCGTCCGTGAAGTGCACGCCGTCGGTGGTGAACGGGCCGTCTCCGTCCTCGGCCGCGGCCGCGAACGCCGGCTGCAGGTCGAGCACGCGGCAGAGCTCTCGGCTCGGCCGCGATCCGCGCGATCGCCTCGGCCACCTCGGCCGCCCGCTCCTCCCAGACGGAGCCCTCCGACTCGAGGACGAGCGGGCGCACCACGACGATCCGCGGCGCCCGCGCCTCGGTCCACTCGAGCAGTTCCTCGTAGTCGCCGGCCAGGCGCATGAGCCGCTCCGGCCAGCTCCAGCCGCTGCCGATCTCGGATGCGTCCCAGGCGCCCATGACGGCGTCGTTGGCGCCGACCCAGATGAAGGCGCAGTCGACCGGCTCGAGCCCCTCGTAGCGCATGCCGGGAGAGGAGGTCCGCCACCGTGTCGCCGGCGCGCCCCCGGTTGAGCAGCCCGTGCTCGCGAGAGCCGCCGGTCGAGCAGCGGGAAGTAGGCGGCGCCGGGCCACCCCTCGGTCAGGCTGTCTCCCAGGAAGACGATCAGCATGGGCCAAGTCTACGCCGTCGCCGCTCAGACGCCACGTTGCCGGCGCCGATCCCGCAGGCCGGCGAGGCGCTGGCCGAGGCTGGATGACTTGCGGTACTCTGCGCTGGGGGACGCAGGTGCGGAGGGGCTCGTCGACGCGAGAGGAGCTGTCATGGGCCGCTGTCTACGCCTTGCATGCACGACCGTCGCCATCCTCCTTATCCTGCTGATCGGCCCCGTGGCCGCGTACGCCGGCGAGCGCGTGGCCCATGTTCGGCCACGACGCCGCGCACTCGCGGCGCAGTCCCTACCTCGGCCGCCCAGAAGGCGACGCTCAAGTGGTCCGACCAGATCTCCTCGCTCGGCGACCGGCAGGGCTGGGTCATCGGCCTCGCCCGCGCTCGGCGCCGGACGGTACCGTCTACCTCACCGCGGACGACTACTCGGACGACGTACGATCACCTGCAGTTCTACGCGCTGAACCCGTCCAACGGCAACGTGGTCTGGCAGGTCGACGCCGGCGACGTCCACGGCTCCTCGCCGGCGGTGGCGAGCGACGGCTACCATCTACGTGGGCAGCGCTCTGCTGTCGGCGCCTTCAACCAGCGGAGCAAGGTCTGCGCGTACGCCTCCACCGGCGGCGACCCGCCCGTGGCACTTCACTCACGTGGCACCCTCGTTCGACTCGAGCCCGACGCTCGCCGTCGGCAACATCTACATCGGCTGCGACGACGGCAAGCTCGACAGTCTGAGCCCGCCCGGCGACCACCTCAACTGTGGAGCTATGATCAACGGCACGGATGCCGTGGAGTCCTCGCCGGCGCTCGGCGGAACGGTGCGCTGTACGTCGGCGGCTCCGGACGGATGGTGTCGCTCCAGACCGTGTCACCCGGCGGTGAGCGCTGGTCCACCCCCGTGACGGAGACGGGCTACCACGTGGAGTCCTCTCCGGCGCTCAGCAACGACAGGCCACCGTCTACTTCGTCGACGACGGCGGCACGGTCTACGCGCTGGCCAGCGCCGACGGCGCGGTCAAGTGGACAGCGATCCGCTCGGCCCCGTACCGCCGTGCATGCGCACGTCCTCCCCGGCCGTCGGCGCCGACGGCACGATCTACGTGGGCGGCGCCGACGGCAAGGTCTACGCCCTGAGGGGCCCGGCGGGGACGTCAAGTGGTCGTACCCCACCGGCGGTCCGGTGCACTCCTCGCCGGCGATCGGTGAAGACGGCACCGTCTACATCGGCAGCGACGACTACAAGGTGTACGCGCTGGACGGCGACGACGGGCGCTCAAGTGGTCGTACAGGCACCAACAACGCAGTCAGTCATCGCCGGCGATCGGCGCAGACGGCACCCTCTACGTCGGCCGCCGAGGACGGCTTCCTCTACGCCTTCGCCGGCGGCTCCGCGCCGCAGCCTGCACGCTCTCGACGCCGAAGACCTCCGGAGCGCTCAAGCACACGGTCGCTGTGACCTACAGCGGCACGCTCAGCCCGAAGCGCGTGGCCAAGGTCACGCTCACCTTCCAGCGCAAGAAGGGCGGCGCCTGGAAGGCGTTCACCACGGCCAAGCGTCTCGACCAAGGCGACCGGTGTGTGGACGTACAAGAAGAAGCTCGGCGCCGCCACCTACCGGCTGCGGGCCTCGACCGCGTCCTCGTCCGCCTACAAGGCCGCGACATCGAAGTGGAAGACCGTCGTCATCAGGTAGCCGCGGGGGAGCGGCGCGTGGTCGCGGCGCCTCCGCCCGAGCCGGGCCGGCTGGAGGTGCTCGGCCAGCGGTTCCTGGCCAACCCGCTGCTCCGGCCGCTGTACGGCCGCTACGTGGACCAGATGGGTCTGCGCGGCGACGAGCGCGTGCTCGACTACGGCAGCGGGAGCGGGGCGGCCGCCCGGCACCTCGCGAAGCGCCTCGAGGCGGGCGGCGGCCGCCTCACCTGCATGGACGTCTCGACGCGCTGGCAGGCGGCCATCCGCAAGGACCTGCGCGGCTACGCCAACGTCGAGTACCGCTGCGGCGACGTGCGCACGATGGGGCTGCCGGAGGGGAGCTTCGACGTCGTGCTCGTCCACTGGATGCTGCACGACGTCCCGCCCTGGGACCGGCCGTCGATCCTGGCGGAGCTCGCGCGTCTGCTGCGCCCCGGAGGGCGCCTGTTCACGCGCGAGCCGACCAGCGCCAAGCACGGGATGCCGGCGGCGCAGGCGCGCAGGCTCCTGGCCGCCGCCGGCCTCATCGAGACACGGGCGACGGAGGGCAAGATCCGGCTCATCGGCGAGTACTACCGCGGGGTCTGGACGAGCCCCCTGACGGTCTGAGCCGGGGCAGGGTGTGGCGCCGGCCGGCTCCCTCGGGTCGGTGCGCTTGCGAGGGGTCGCCCGTACGCGGAAGAGCCGGCGGCCTGCCGCCGGCTCTTCCGACCTCCACCTCTCAGGGACTCGCCAGAGATCCCCCCTGACTCCGGATCAGGTATCTCACTACGATGCTGCCGCCGGAACCTTTCGCGGGTGCGCACCGGAATGGGCCGCGCGACTCGGCTGGCGACGACGCTGAGGGAGTCGCGCGATACGGTGCTTCAGGCTGGTCAGGGCGAGATGTACACGGTCAGGTCGAACTCGTCCGACCAGCCGGGGAACTGCACGTCGCCCCGGTGGACGCCTTCGTGCATCGGCTCGCCGGTCCAGGGGTTGGCCGGCCAGGGATCGACGTACGGCTGGAGGGCGAGTTCCCAGCTCCCGTCCCGGGAGGAGTCGTACGACCGGTCCTCGGCCTTCTCGAACGCGAGCAGCCCGCGGCGGATGGCGACGAGCCCCTCCTGGGCCTCCGCGTCCTTCACCGGGTCGGGGGCAGCGCTGTCCTGGGGCTGTGGCGCGGTGCCGAACTGGGTGGTGGACCCGGGAGCCAGGTCGGGACCCTCGCCGTCCTGCCAGCCCCAGACCCCGATCTTGTACGAGTCCTCGAACAGGTCGCCGCAGGTGAGGAAGCACCCGCCGACGCCGAGGACCAGGACCCCTGTGAGTGCGAGGATGGCGATGAGGCACCCGTGTCTGCGCCGCCGCCGGGACGCCGCGCCGGGCGGCGGAGGCGGTACGTACGGTCCGGTGAGCGACCCGACGGGCGACTCGACGGGACGCTCCTGCGGCCTGTCGTGCTCCGGGCCGCGCGGGGACGTCGCGCGGCGCGGCAGGGGTGTGTCGGTCGGGGCCGGCGGTGATGGCGCTGACCCCGCCGCCGGCGCGTCGAACCCGTCGGGCGCCGGCGGGGGCCAGTCCGGCGGCGGTTCCGGCGCCCAGTCCGGCGGCTGCTGGTCGGGCACCGCGACTCCTCAGGCGATGGGCTGCTGCTGCGTGATGCAGTGGATGTTGCCGTCGGCCTTCGCCAGCTCGAGGGTGGGCACCTGCACGACGGCGCGGCGCGGGAACAGGCGCGCGAGGATGGCCCGCGCCTCTTCGTCGGCGGGGTCGCCGAAGGCCGGCACCACGACCCCGCCGTTGGCGAGGTAGAAGTTGACGTAGCTGGGTGAGAGCCGGCGGCCGCGGAACTCCGGGCGCGCCGGCATCGGCAGCTCCACGACCTCGAGAGCGCGGCCGCGTGCGTCGGTCGCCGCGCGCAGGCGGGCGAGGTTCTCGTGGACGGCGGCGTGCTGCGGGTCGTCGCGGTCGGCGCAGCCGAGCGCCGCGACGACCCCCGGCGCGACGAAGCAGGCGAGGTTGTCGACGTGGCCGCCCGTGTTGTCGTGGTCGAGCGCCGAGGTGAGCCAGATCACCTTCTCGGCGCCGAGGTACGCGCACAGCAGCCGCTCGGCATCGTGGCGCTCCAGCCCGGGGTTGCGGCGCGGGTCGAGCACGACCTCCGCCGTGGTGAGCACGGTGCCCTCGCCGTCCACGTGCACGGCGCCGCCCTCGAGGACGAGCGGCGCGGCGAAGCGCCTCGCCCCGAGCAGGTCGAGGATCCGCCGCGCCATGCCGCGCGTGCGCCCGTACTCCTCGTAGATGCCGCCGTAGGCGTTGAAGCCCCAGTCCACGCCGGCGAGCCCGCCGCGCCCGTCGACGACGAAGGTCGGCGCGGTGTCCCGCGTCCAGGAGTCGTCGCTGGGCACGACGACCACGACCACGTCCGGGACGCCGGCGAAGGCGCGCCGGACCGCCCGCTCGTCCTCCGCGTTGGCGGTCATCGTGACGGGCTCGAAGCGGGCGACGGCGCGCGCGACCTCCACGTACGTGGCGCGCGCCGCCTCGAGGTCGTCCCAGTTCTCCGGACGGCAGGGCCACGCCATCCAGCAGCAGGCGTGCGGCCCCCACTCGGGGGGCATGCGGAAGCCCGCGTCGGCCGGTGTCGTCACCTCTCCTCCTCGTGCAGCGGCGCCCGTCAGGTCGCGCGCAGCATATCGCGGGTAGAGTAGCGGTGGTCTGCAGAGAGGTGGACGACGTGGGATCACAGTTCTTCTCCGGCGCGCGCGCGGTGCGCCGGCTCGACATCATCGTGGGCGTGTGGATCGCCGTCTGGGTGGTCCTCGGCCTGGTCGTGTGGCACGACATCGGCGCACAGGCCCAGCTGGCGACCGACGTGATCAAGGTCGGGACGGCGGTGAAGGACACGGGCAAGGCGCTCGGCGTCGTCGGCGGCCTGCCGCTCGTCGGCGGCCAGATCGGGGAGTTCGCCGAACGCATCCAGGGCATGGGCGCCGAGGTGGAGGGCAGCGGCATCAGCAGCCGCGACGCAGTGCGGAGGTCCGCGGTGGCGGCCGGCCTGGGAATCGCCGTGCTGCCGGCCGTCCTCGTCCTCGCGCTCTACCTGCCGGCGCGACTGCGCTGGCGGCGGGACGTGCGGGCGATCGCGACCGCGTTGCCGGCGTCCGCGGAAGACCCGGCGTTCCAGGAGTACCTGGCGCGCCGCGCCCTCGCCGCGCTCTCCTGGGACGAGCTGCGGGCGGCGACGCCCGACCCGTGGGGCGCGATCGACCGCGGGGACCATCGCGCCCTGGCAGACGCCGAGCTCGCCCGGCTGGGCTTGAGCCGCCCGGCCTGATCGGCGCCGGTCAGGCCGGGCGCGTAGGCGGGCTGGCTGCGCAGGCGGCTTGGCTGCGCCGGCCGCCCGGCTGCGCCGGCCGCCGCGTCAGCGCACCGTCAGCCGGTTGCTCCCGAGCGGCTTCCGCGCCGCGTTGCCGCTGAGGTCCCGCGCCTCCACGGTGAACCGGTAGACGCCGCGCGCGAGGTTGCAGGTGAAGTGGCAGTGCCGCAGCTCACCGGTGCCCCTGAGCCCGAGCGCCAGCGTCTTCTTGAGCGCCCCGGCGCGGGTGCGGATGCGGATGGTCACGGTCGCCTTGGCCGAGAGGTCGTCCGTGACGCGGTAGTACAGCGCCGCGCGCTGCCCCTGCTTCACGACGGCCCGGCGCGGCGCGAAGGTCCTGGGACCCGTGGTATCGCCGCCGCCGTTGCCCTGCCACGCGTTGTAGGCGGCGTTGAGCAGCGGGACGAACTCGGCCGTGGCCTTCTGGTCGCCGGCGGCGTTGGGGTGACTGTCGCCGCCGGCGCTGGGGTAGGCGAGGCGGTCGGCGCCGTCGTCCGTCTTGTGCTGGACGGCGTTGTTCCAGATGCGGTGGTGGTTGCCGCGCGCGATCCCGACGTCGCTCGTGCCGTCGCCTGTCTTGCTGCTCAGCACGGTGTAGAAGTCGAACACCAGCACGTTGCCGGCCGTGTAGCCCGAGTCCTGGAGCCAGTGGTCGACGAGCCAGTCGGCGAGTGCCCGCCCGCCGGGCGTGTCTGGAGACGTGACCGGCGGCGCGACGACGGCGACGAACAGCTTGTCGGTGTGCGCGCCGAAGTACGGGAGCAGGTCCCGGTAGATGCCCTTGGCGTTGGCGACGGTGAAGTCGCCGCCGCCGACGGACTGTCCCTTGAGGGGGTTGTCGGCGATCGCCGGGATGGGCGAGTACGGGGTGCCCAGCTGGGAGTTGGGGAAGCAGCTCTTGAACAGCACGATCTCGTTCTCGCCGCCGGGGTCGGTCGCGAGTCGCGAGTAGCCGCTGTGCTGATCGCTCTCCGCGTACAGCGCGGCGAGGTAGGCGGACGCCGAGGGTCCGCGGAACCAGGTCCACCAGTGGCCGATGTCGGTGTCGTTGCCGATCCCGTCCGGGCCCCAGCCGTAGTTGGTGTCGCTGACGAAGTAGTTGTTGTCGCGCAGCTCGAGCCCCAGGCGGCCGTGGCCGTCGCTCAGCCAGGCTTCTCCGGTGGAGTGGTGGATGAAGACGAGTTTGACCGGCGAGGGCGGCGGAGTCGTGTTCACCGCCGCCGCCCGCCGGCGGACGGGCGATCGCCGCCGCGAGCAACAGGGCACAGACGAGGCCGGTGAGCAGCAGCAGCCGCGAGCGCATGGGTGTACCTCCTGTCGGCGGGTCGTATGAGCTTAGAACGGCCGTGGCGCGCGAGCCATGAGCCCTCGCGCCGGATTTCCGTCGCCCGGCCCGGCAACACGGCTCGCACCGGTGGTAGAGTCGGCGCGTGGAGGGCCACCGTCGTCACATCGTCCCGGTAGCGGCACGCCGCGCGCGCGGCGCGAGCGCGCGCCTGCTGGTCCTCCTCTTCTCGTGCTCCTGGCGCTGGCCGCCGGAGCGGCCGGCCTGGCGGCCGGCCCCGCGGCGGCCAAGAGCTTCTCCATCACCAGCGTGAGGGTCGACGCGCAGGTCATGCCCAACGGCGACCTGCGCGTCACCGACAGCCGCACCCTCGACTTCTCCGGCAACTTCCACTTCGTCTACTGGGACCTCGCCACCGAGGGCTCCGACGAGATCATCGTGCGTGGCGCGTCCGGGCCGGCTGCCGGCGACCCTGCGACCACGGTCCCATACGAGCTTTCGGAGTACGCCGTCGTCGGCATGGCCAGCGGCGAAGTCGGCACCTTCGCGGTCGACCCGGGCGCCGGCGTGGTCACCGTGCAGCTCAACTTCGACGTCACCGACGCCACCGCCGTCTTCACCGTGGAGTACGTCGCCAAGGGCGCCGCCAAGAGGTTCACCGACACGGCGCAGCTGTACTGGCAGTTCATCGGCGAGGACACGGCCGTCGAGTCGCGCGACGTGAGCGTCACCGTCCACCTCCCCGACGGGGTGACCAAGGACCAGGTCAAAGCCTGGGCGCATGGGCCGCTCTGGGGCACGGTCGACCATCGAGCCGGACGCGAGCGTGCTCATGACGGTCGACCCGCTGCCCGCGAACACCTTCGTGGAGGGCCGCATCCTCTTCCCCGCCGAGGCGCTCGCCGAGGCGCGAGCAGCAGCCCGGAGCCAAGCTCGACGAGGCGCTCGCAGAGGAGCAGCAGTGGGCGGACGAGGCCAACCGCGACCGCCTGTGGGCGCGCGTCAAGATCGTCCTCTGGACCGTCCTCGGCGCCGGGTTCCCGCTGGCCGCGATCGTCCTCATCCTCGTGCTGTACTTCCGCTACGGCCGCGAGCCGAAGCCCCAGTTCCAGGCGCAGTACCTGCGCGACCTGCCCCAGCCGCACCTGCCCCCGGCGCTGGCGGCGTTCATCTGGAGCATGGGTTCGGTGGGCAGCGACGACGTGACCGCCACGCTGCTCGACCTTGTCAACCGCAAGGTCATCGACCTCGAGCGCGTGGTGGTGCGTCGAGGACGGGTTCTTCAAGGACAGCGAGAAGGTCACCTACAAGCTCACGCTGCACGACGACCGGCTCGAGGAGCTGCTCGACTACGAGCGGCAGCTCTGCAAGTTCCTCTTCCACCAGATGGCCGACGGCAACGAGCTGGTGCTCAGCGAGCTCAAGGAGATCGCCAAGACCCACCGCACGTCGTTCGCCAAGGGCTTCCAGACCTGGAAGAACAAGGTGGAGAAGGAGGGAGAGAAGCGCGGGTTCCTCGACCCGAAGGCCGACCGCATGGCCTTCGTCGCGTCGGCCTGGGCGTTCGTCGCCATCGTCGCGGCAGGCGCGGCGGCCATCTTCAGCGGGTTCTGGTGGTTCTTCCTCGGCATCCCGGTCGGCATCGTGCTCATCTTCGTGGCCAGGGCGGTCAAGCGGCGTTCGGTAGGAGGCCGCGGAGCTGCACGCCCAGTACGCGGCGCTCGAGCGGTACCTCAAGGACTTCGGCCGGTTGGACGAGAAGCCGCCCGACGCGGTGGTGCTGTGGGAGCAGTTCCTCATCTACGCGGTGGTGTTCGGCATCGCCGACGAGGTGACCAAGGCGATGACGGTCAAGGTGCCCGACGTCGTGAACGATCCGGCGTTCCGCACCCCGTATCTGCTGTGGTGGGGGATGCCGGGTGACGCAGCCGGTCTCTCCGCCTTCAGCGAGATCCACCAGAGCTTCTCAGCCAGGCCGTCTCCGTCGCTACCTCGTCCTCGTCGTCCGGCTCGGGCGGCGGCGGAGGCTTCTCCGGCGGAGGCGGCGGCGGCGGAGGCGGCGGCGGTTTCGGCGCCGGCTGACGCTGCCGCCCTCCACGGCGTCGGCCTCGGAGATGCTGCCTCGACGGACGTTTTCATCCTTCGCGTAGTGTTTACCTGACATCGCGTCCGGGAAATGACCCAGCCGAAGAGAGCAACGTCCCCAGGGCTCCGGAAGGCTTACGGGGAATGTGCGAGGAGGGCATCATGGCACGTCCCGATCCCGTCACCTTCGGCGAGAAATACCACCGCGTCCAGCAGGCCGTCGAGGTCGCGCAGGGCGCCGAGCGCCGCCACTTCGACTTCACCGGCGAGGTGGAGCTCGGCGTCCGGCTCGTGCTCAGCGAGGCCGGCAGCAGGCCGCTGGCGTTCTCGCTCTGGACGCTGCCGCAGGACATCGCCGAGATCTGCGGCGACGCGGCGGTACCGGCGACGGCCGGCTTGCTCGCCATCGACGGCGAGCAGGCCCGCTCCGCTACGGCGGCGGGCCTCACCGTCGACCTCTCCCAGTTCACGCGCAGCCAGTCCCGCCCGGACGTCTACTACGTCCTGTTCGATCACGCGAGCCGGCGCCGGATCCACGACGCCCTGCACCGGCTCGTGCCTGCCCTGGAGCCGCACGTGGCCGCCGCCTGAGCCGCAGGCGTCGACCGTGACCAACGCTCCGGCCACAGAGCTTTCGACCTGCCTTCCGGCAGCCCGGCGGCCGCGCCCCGATCACCTCGGGCGCGCGGCCGCCGCTCGCTTGTCGCCCGGCCAGTCCGGGCGCTCACGGTCGCTTAACGGCGACCGCCGTTCGCACTGTTAGCATAGGGGTCCGCTCGACCGGACCTCAGAGAACCGGGCGCCGCACCCGCCGGGGCAGCGCCCTCCGTCAAAGGAGGAGCACGACAAGATGGCCGAACCCTTCAAGAACACGCCGCCCGCCCCCGAGAGCAAGGGCGAGATGACTGCCGCCAACATCGCCGCCGCGCTCGCCGGCGAGAGCCAGGCCTCGCAGAAGTACCTCGCGTTCGCCGACGTGGCCGAGGCCGAGGGCTACCCCAACGTCGCGCGGCTCTTCCGCGCCGTGGCCTACGCCGAGAGCACGCACGCCCGCAACCACCTCAGCGTGCTCGGCGCCATCGGGACGACGGAGGAGAACCTCAAGGCTGCCTGGGGCGGCGAGACCTTCGAGATCGACGAGATGTACGCCGCGTACATGGCGGTCGCCAAGCTGCAGGAGAACAAGTCCGCGCAGACCTCCATCCGCTACGCCGACGCGGCGGAGAAGGACCACCAGGCCATCTACGACGCCGTCGGCAAGGGCGTCGCGAACAAGCAGGATTGCGGCACCGACGCCGTGCGCGTCTGCCCCATCTGCGGCCACACCGTCATCGGCGACGCCCCGGACGAGTGCCCCGCGTGCGGCACCGCCGGCTCGTACTTCAAGGAGTTCTGAGATGGACGAAGCACTCGAGAAGCGCCTCCCCAAGCCGGAAGATCTCAATGCGATGACGAAGGAGAGCCTCGCGGCTGCCTTCGCCGGCGAGAGCCAGGCGGCCGAGAAGTACCTCGTCTGGGCCGAGCAGGCCGAGGACGAGGGGTATCCCAACGTCGGCAAGCTGTTCCGCGCCATCTCGTTCGCCGAGTCGCGCCACGCGCGCAACCACCTGCGTGTGATGGGCGGCGTCAACAGCACCGCCGAGAATCTCCTCGCGGCCTTCGGCGGCGAGAGCTTCGAGGTCGACGAGATGTACCCGGCCTACCACGAGATCGCCAAGCTCCAGGGCAACAACCAGGCCGTGCGCAGCATCAACTACGCGCTCAGGTCCGAGGTGGACCACAAGGGCCAGTACACCGACGCCCGCGAGGCCGTCCTGGCCGGCAAGGACATCGCCGAGGCGCCGGTCAACGTGTGCCTCGCCTGCGGCCACACCATCATCGGCGACGCGCCGGACAAGTGCCCGTACTGCGGCGCGACGAAGGACCTCTACAGGACCTTCTGAGCGTCGGAAGCGGCTGGGCGCGGGCGCCTCACGGCGAACGCGCCCGCCACACGCCCGGACGGGGCCGGCCACCGCTACGGCGGGCCGGCCCCGTCCGCGTACGCAGAAGGGGCGGCGGGCGGAGGCTCTGCGCCTCCGCCCGCCGCCCGGGTCAGTCCCGGCCCGGCCGCCCCGTCAGCCGCCGGCGGCCGGCGAAGCAGAGGATGAGGCGTTCAGCTCGGTGGGGTCGTAGCCCGCGGCGTAGACCACGCCGATCTCGTTCGACGCGCTTGTCCAGCCATGCGTTCCAGAGCTGCTGCTGCTTGGCGCTGAGCAGCGTCTCCTTGATGGTCGCCTTGGCCTTTGCGAAGGTGTTGCGTCTTCTTGTCCTTCTCGAGTTCGCTCTTGTGCGCGTCCCAGTAGGCCTTGACGTCGGCGTCGCTCACCGTGGCGCTCTTGGTGACGACCTCGATGGCGCGCTGCGAGAGCGTCTGGCCCTGGATGGAGCGCTTGAGCAGCTCCATCGTCATCCCCTGCTCCTTGAGCAGCGTGAGGACCTTGTCCTCGCCGCCGTAGGCCTGCTTCGAGCTGCTTGACCTGGTCGGCGACGTCCTTGTCGGTCACCTGTCACGCCGAGGTCCTCGGCGCTCTGCGCGATGACCTGCTCCTGCACCATGTACTGGACGATCTGGGCCACGTAGTGGTCGTACGAGGACGGCCCTTCTCCGGGACGGTCATGCCCGACGCCTCCATCTGCGTCCTGGCCTGCGTCATGAGCTGCTCGAAGTCGGTCTGGGACACCGAGACGTCGCCGATGGTGGCGACGGCGTCGCTGGGCACGCTGCCGTGCTGCTGTCGCTGCCGCACCCGGCGGCGAGCAGGCCGGCGGCGGCGAGGCCGGCAAGGGCCACGGCGGCGAGCAGGACGGTGGTGACACGTCTCATTCGTGGATCCTCTCTGCAGGGTGTTCAACACAAGTCGCGCCGCCGCACGCGCGCGGCAGTCAGGCGACGGTACTCGACCATGTTGAGTGTGGCCTGAGCCACGCTTGAGAGCAACCTGAGGACATCGTGAGAAGGGCCGCCGGCCGGGCGGCGCGACTCACAGCCTCGGCCTCAGCCCGGCCTCAGCCCGAGTGCAGACTGCGGTGCAGACTGCCACCAGTCAGTGTCGGCGAGCGAGTGGAGGGACCCGGTGAGAAGAGCTCGCCTTCGTGGTCGCGATCGCGGTGCCGGCCGCCCTCCTCACCGTCGCCGCCGCCGGGGACGCCGGCGGCCGGGCGGCCCGCCTCGCCGCCCCCCTCCGGCGCCCCGCCTCCCACCGTGCAGGCCGATGCGACGCGCAAGGCGCGTCCCGCGGCCCTGCCCACGACGTCGCACCGCGGCAAGCGGCCGCGAGCGACCGACGCCGCCACGCCGCCGTCCCCGGGGACGGCGCCGGCGATGTCCGCGAGCTCGCCCCTGACTGCCGCGCAGGACGGAGTCCGGCAGTCCGCCCGCGTCACCTTCGGCGCGCGGGCGCCACCGGCCTTCGGCCGACAGGCGAGCGCGTCCGGCGGCGCGAGGCTCTCGTAACGGGGGCCTCGCGCTCGTATCTTTGCTACACTGCCGCGTGACACGCGCGGGCTCGGCCCGCGGCATCGTCAGGAGGTCCTACACGTGGGCTACGACTTCGGCGTCGGCCGTGCAGCGCCGACCTTCACGCTCACCGCCGTCGACGGCAGTGAGATCAATCTCAACCAGTACCGCGGCGACTGGTTCCCGGTACTGGCGTTCATCCCCACGCGGTCGCCGGGCGCGGCAGAGCTGCTGGAGCAGCTGAGCAAGGCCGCCGACTCGCTCTGGGGTCTGCGCGGCCAGATCATCGGCCTCTGCGACGCCGGCCGCGACGACTGCAAGGCGCTGGCCGGCCGGGTGCCCGGCCTGGCGTTCCCGCTGCTGCCGGACGACGGCCGTGTCGCGCAGATGTACGGCGCGCTCCGCAAGGACGGCACCGCGCGCCCCATGGCGTTCATCATCGACCGCTCCGGCAAGATCGTCTGGACGGGCGACGGGCGCCGCCGCGCTCACCGCTCCGGCGCTGCTCGCGGCGTTCCGCCAGATCGTCCGCTGACGGGTCTCGTTCCTTCACGGCCAACACGGGTACAACTGTCTCTGCAGTCTCCGTGAAGGAGTGAGTCACCATGTTGATCGGCCAGACCATGTTCAGCGTCCGCCACGGTACGGAGCACCGTGCCGAGCGCGCGCTCCAGGAGCTCGCCGGCCTGCTCCAGGCGTCGGCGGGACACGTCAACCACCGCGTCCTGCGCTCCTTCGGCATGTCGCCGCTCGGCAGCGCCCTCCGCGACGAGGGTACGCGAAGAGAAGCTCGGCGACCTCCACTTCGTGTTCGAGACCGAGTGGGACTCGCTGGAGACGCACGACGACTTCTACAGATCACCGACCGTGCAGCGCATCTACGGGACGCTGCAGTCGATCCTGACCAGCGGCCCGTTCGAGGTCCTCTACGACGCCGTCGTGGAAGAGCCACAGCACGACGGCGCCAAGGTCTGACCGGAGGACCGCACCCACATGTGGCCATTCAGCAAGCGGTCCGCAGGGACCGCGACAGTCGCCGACGTACCGACCATCGACGTGAAGCAGGCGTTCGCGCGCTCCAAGCGCGGCGCCAGGCTCGTCGACGTGCGCTCCGGCGGGGAGTTCAAGACAGGGCACCCCAAGGGCGCCCTCAGCCTCCCGCCCGGACTCATCAAGAAGGACCAGACCGGACTGGACCGCGACGACGACATCCTCGTCATCTGCCTGAGCGGCCACCGCAGCCCGCGGCAGGCCAGGAAGCTGGCCGAGATGGGCTACACGAAGGTGACCAACGTGCAAGGCGGCCTGCACGCCTGGAAGAAGGCCGGGCTGCCGGTCAAGCGGTAGCGGCCCGGCGCCCGGGAGCGGCGAGGGCGCGTCACGCGCGCCCGTCAGATGCCTCAGCCACCGCCCGCGGCGATGCGGATCGTCCCGTCCTCCTCGATGACGACGGGTACGACGTTCATGCCGCCGGTGAGCTCGGCGAGGTCCTCGCGCGCGCCCGGCGACGTGTAGACGTCGATCTCCAGGTAGTCGATGCCGCGGGCCTCCAGGTCCTGCTTGGCTGCGGCGCAGTAGGGGCAGCCGGGCTTGGTGTAGATGATGGTGCTCATGGCTGCAGTCTACCCGGTCCTCGGCGGCGTCGCCCAGCAGGAAGTGGAACGCCGCGCCCTCTCCCGGGGAGCTCTCCGCCCAGCAGGTTCCCCCGAGACGCTCCAGGGTGCGAGCCACGGTGGCGAGTCCCACCCCGGCGCCCGGGAACTCCGCCGGTTCCGTGAAGTGTCTCGAACGGGACGAACAGCTTGTGTGCGTACGCGGGGTCGAAGCCGACCCCGTCGTCGCGCACTAGAAGGCCTGCCGTTCATCCCTCTCGACGGCCCCGACGGCGATGTGGGCGTCGGGCCTGAGGGAGGTGAACTTCCAGGCGTTGCCGAGGAGGTTCGCGAGAACGACCTCGGCCGAGGAGCGCGTCCGTCGTGACGACCAGGCCCTGCTCGATGGCGACCTCGACCGTCGCTCCGGCTGGGCGGCGCGAAGCTCGGCGACGATCTGTGCGGCCATCCTCGAGAGGTCGACGCGCTCGAGCACCAACTGCCCGCGGCCGACGCTCGCCAGGGAGACCACGCCGTCGATCACGCGCCCGAGGCGTTGCGCGGCGGCGCGAACGCGGTGGAGGTCGTCCTTGCCGGCCTCGCTGAGGACCTCGCCTCGCTCTCGAGCACGGTGAGACTGAACCCGTCGATGGCGCGCAGCGGAGTGCGCAGGTCGTGGGAGACGGCGTAGACGAACTCCTGCAGCCTGCGGTTCGCCGTCGAGAGCTCGCGCGTGCGCTCCTCCACCCGACGCTCGAGCTCCGCGTTCATGGTGCGGATGCGCTCGCTCGCGAGCCTGCTCTCCGTGACGTCGCGGACGATGTGCGACCGCGCCGGTGACGTCGGCCGTTGGCGATTGCGCAGGTGGGTCGGCTGTGACGTGGAACCAGCGGTCCCCCAAGAGCAGGTCGAGGCTCTCACGCCTGCCGGTCCGGAGCATCTCGACATAGGGGCAGTTCTCGAAGAAGTCGCTCTCTCCGATGCATGATGCTCGTAGCACTTCCCGGCCGGCCACGGTCGCCGAGTTGGCGAAGCCGAGCATCTCGGCCATGCGCACCGTTGCAGCGCAGCACGGTCGCCGTCGCGATCGAGCAGGCCGACCAGGTCCGCTGATTCGCGTCGAGACTCGCTCGACCAGGCGCGGGACGCTGCGGCGATCATCCCGCCCGGCGCGACGTCGAGCGCGACGAGCGTCCTTGAGCTCAGCCGCGGTTCGAGCTCATCGCTCCTTCGCGCCTCCGACGTGGAGGAACCCTTCCGACGCGTACGAAGTACGGGCCTGTCGCACGACGGTGTAGCCGGCGACACGGTGGGGCGTCGGACGGCGTCAGGAGGAGGTCTGGGGCGAAGCGCGACCTCGGTCGTACTGCACAGACTTGCCAGCGCCTCGTGGTCCGCGGACACGAACTCGTTCAACCGTGCGAGCGTCGTACTCCAGGAGGCGCTGCCAGCGCCGGGGGCATCGCCACGAGCGCCCGCGGTCATGCTCGCCGGTCCACGCGCGCAACGCGCTGAATCCGTCGGCGAGCCTCGGCGGACGCCGTCGCGTCGCCAAGGAACGGCGAGCATCGGCGTCGCAGGTCGAAGCCAGCCACGTCGCGGAGGATGGCGTCGCGCGCGCGGTGACGACCTGGAGTGCTCCGCGCGATGCACTCGGCAGTGGCGTCCACGCCGGCGGCGCGGAGCGCGTCAGAGCACGGCGTCCACGGTGGTGTCGGTCGGCGATGTAGAAGCGCAGCGATCGCCCGCGGCGAGGCCGTGCCGGACGAACGGACAGCACGGCGGCCAGCTGCTCGTTCAGCTACGTCTCGTGGATCAGGCAGCAGTGGTCGTGGACGGACAGGCGCCCGACTCGCCGCGGCGAAGGCGTCGACTTCCGCCGGCGCGCACGCAGCCGCTGTGGTTCCCACGCTCCGGTGGTCCACTCGAGTCACCTGCCGCATCCCTTCGTCGGGCGGCGTCTCCCCATACTGCGCCTCCCGGCTCCCGAGCAAATAGGGTGTCGCCCCAGCGGCGGGACGTCGCCGGGACTCAGCGCCGATACAGGCGCAGCCCGTTGGCCGTGACGAGCAGTGAGGTGCCCATGTCGGCGAAGACGGCGAGCCAGAGGCTCACGAGACCGAGAGGGGCGAGCACCAGGAAGATCGCCTTCACGGCGATGGAGAACACGATGTTCTGCCAGATGACCCGGGTGGTACGGCGGGCCAGGCGGATCGTCTCGGGGACGGCCGAGAGGTCGTCGCCCATGAGGGCGATGTCGGCGGTCTCGAGGGCGGCGTCGGTGCCGGCGGCGCCCATGGCGACGCCGAGGGACGCCGCCGCCAGCGCCGGCGCGTCGTTGACGCCGTCGCCGACCATGGCGACCGCGCCGGCGCGGTCGCGCAGCTCGGCGACGGCGGCCACCTTCTGCGCCGGCAGGAGGCCGGCGCGGACGTCGGTGACGCCGGCCTGAGCGGCCACGGCGCGGGCCGTCTCCGGGTTGTCGCCGGTGAGCATCGCGATCTCGGTCACGCCGAGCTCGCGCAGTTCGGCGACCGCCTCGCGTGCGCCGGGACGCAACGGGTCGCTGACGGCGACGACGCCGAGCGCTCCGTCCTCGTCGCCGACCACGACGGCGGTCTTGCCCTCGCGCTCGAGGCGCTCGACGACGGCCAGCAGCGCCGGGTCGGCGCCGTGGGCGCCGAGGAGGTCCGGCCGGCCGACGAAGTGCAGCCGGCCGTCCAGCTCGGCGCGCACGCCGCGTCCGGGGATGGCGCGGAAGCGCTCCACGGCGAGCTCCGGCGCTGCGTGGTGGCGGGCGGCGTGGTCCTCGTACCCGTGCTCGTCCTCGTGCGCCGCGTGGCCCGCGGGCGCCTCCTCCACGGCCACGCTCGAGCAGCAGTCCGGGGTCGAGCAGGCGCAGGCGGCGGGAGCAGCGACGGCGCGGGCCGGCTCCGCGCGGCAGCCGGGCCGGCAGCCGATCCGTTCAGCGCCGCCCGCTCGGTGATGGCGCGAGCCAGCGGGTGCTCGCTGTAGCGCTCGAGCGCGGCGGCCACGGTCAGCACCTGCTCCGCCGACGCGCCGCTCAGCGGTACGACGTCCGTGACCTGCGGGCGCCCGAGCGTGAGCGTGCCCGTCTTGTCGAACGCGACCGCCTTGATGCCCGCCATCTGCTCGAGGTAGGCGCCGCCCTTGATCAGCACGCCGTTCCTCGTCGCGCGCGCGAGGGCGGCGAGGATGCTCACCGGGGTCGAGATGACCAGCGCGCACGGACAGCTGATGATGAGCAGCGCGAGGCCGCGGTAGAACCAGGTGTCGAACGAGGCTCCGAGGAGCGGCGGGACGAAGGCGACCGCCGCCGCCAGCGCCACGACCACCGGGGTGTACTTGCTCGCGAACCGGTCGACGATCGTCTCGGCCGGGGCGCGCTGCGCCTGCGCCTCCTCCACCATGTGCACGATCTTGGCGATGGTCGTGTCGGACGCGGCGGCGGTGGCGCGCACGCGCAGCGTGCCGCCCTCGATGATGGACCCGGCGAACACCTGGTCGCCGGGGCCCTTGCCCACGGGTATGGACTCACCGGTCACGGGCGCCTGGTCGGCCGCCGCCGAGCCCTCGACCACCACGCCGTCGACGGCGGCGCGCTCGCCGGGGCGGACCACGACGACGTCGCCCACCACGATCTCGGCGACGTCCACACTGGTCTCCTCGAGCTCCGCCGCCGGACGTGCGCGGCCGCAGCACGGTCGCCGTTGTCGGCGCCAGCTTCATGAGGCCGCTGATGGCGCGGCGCGTGCGCTCCAGCGTGGCCGCCTGCAGCACCGTGCCGAGACTGAAGAGGAAGGCGACCAGCGCGGCCTCGGACCACTCGCCGATGGCGGCCGCGCCGACCATGGCGAGAGTCATCAGCACGTTCATGTCGACCTGCCGGCCGCGCAGGCTGAAGAGGGCGGCGCGGGCGACGTACACGCCGCCGCTGACCACGGCGGCGCCGAAGATCCAGGGCGCCGCCTCCGGGGCTGCCGCCAGCGCGACGAAGCCCGCGACGGTGAACGCGCCGGAGACGAGCGTGGCGACGGCACGCGGCTCCGAGAGCCAGAACCCGCGCCCGGCGCGCGCCGCTGCCGCCGGCGCGCCGGACCTCCCGGCTTCAGTCTCGCGCCGCTCGACCGTGTCGTAGCCCAGCCGGCGGACGGCGCGGTACACCTCAGGCAGAGCCGTCTCGTGTGGATCGATGGCGACGGCCAGCGTGGCGGCGCCGAAGTTGACGTCGGCGCTGCGCACGCCGCGCTCCCGCCGCAGCGCCCCCTGCAGCTTGACGGCGCAGTCGGCGCAGTCCATGCCGGTGACGTGCAGCACGCGCCGCTCGTGGCCGTTCTCGCCCGCAAGCGGGCGAGAGAGGTCGAGCGGCCCGTGTTCGTGCACCGCCAGCGGGCAGTGCTCCTCGCAGTGCGCCAGCGCGCCGGCGCGGCGGGCGAAGGTCTCCACGTCGCCGCCGGACAGCCGCTGCTCGTCGAAGGCCACGCGGAGGAGGCCGCGAGACACGTCAGGCTCGATCCCGTGGATCCCGTCGAGCCGGTGCAGCTCGCGCCCGACCTCGTCCACGCAGCCGCCGCACTCGGCCGCGCGCGGCAGCAGCAGCGCCAGCTCCAGGGTGTGATCGGTCACGTCAGCGTCTCCCGCGCCGTCAAGCCCCGCCGCCGGAGAGATCCTCCGGGCCGTGCTCCACGTGCTCCCTGGTCAGGTCGAGCAGCAGCCGGATGTGCGCGTCGTCTGGAGAGTAGAAGACCATCTTGCCGGCCCGGCGGGCGCGCACGAGCCCGTTGGCGCGCAGCACGCGCAGGTGGTGGCTGACACTGCTCTCGCTCATGCCGACGGTGGCCGCGAGGTCGCACACGCAGAGCTCCCCCGCCTCGATGATCGCCGCGGTGAGCCGACAGCGACTCTGGTCGGCGAGCACCTTGAACACGGCGGCCATCTGCCCGGCGATGACGGGAGACACCAACCGCTCGCGCACCGCCGCGACACGCTCGGGGTCGACGACGTGCACGTCGCAGTGGTCGAGCAGGTCCTCGTCGTCCTTGCCGCAGATCACCGGTTCGCCGGGGAGGGTCTGAGCGGAGTGCTCCGTCACCGTCGCCGCCTTTCTCTGAACATATGAACAGACGTTCATATGATACCCGGATTGGCGACGTTCCGGCAAGGGGCGTCGGTGCACTCTGAGTGTGGTCGCACCGAGTGGCCGGGATGTGGTCGCGGTACCCCGCTTCGCGGAGCGACCCGCCGGGCCGGCAGGCCTCGCGGCCCACCTCAGGGCGACTTGTGGTCACACCTCCCCGAGGAGTGAGGTCGCGATGAAGAGGGTCGGCACACGTGACCTTGGTTCCCTCCGACCGAGCGGGGCCGTGGCGCGGCTCGAGCGCCGGGTGACGCGTGGCTCAGATGCCTGAGTCGGGCGGCCTGGTCGTGGGGGCAGAGGGAGCCGCTGGCCTTTCGGGACCCTGGGCCGTCGGCCCGGCCGGGCTCGTGCGGTAGACGCGCATGCCCGGCCGGCGCCGCACCCGGCGTCCACCGAGGACGCGCTTCTTGAGGTGCCGGGAGACGTCGACGGGCTCCGGCGCCCGGATGCCGTACTTGAGGGCGATCATGCGCAGGCCGAACACGATGGCGATCGCGACCCACTCGGACACGACCTTGTCGGCGCCGGCCCACTCCACCAGCCCGACGTAGATGACGGCGCCGAGGATCGCGGCGAGGTAGTTGATCGGGCCGGGGAGCACGAGCTGGGGCGTCTCCCCGGCCAGCAGATCGCGCAGTACGGCCCCCCCGAACGCCGAGATGCAGCCGACGAGGATGGCGGCGAAGCTGCTGCTGGCCTGGCCGGACTGATCGAGCGCGTTGAGCGTCTGCTGGGCGCCGATGACGGCGAACAGGCCCATCCAGATCGGGTCGAGGATGTCCAGGAGGAGCCGTCCGCGGTGGACGAGGGAGGCGAAGAAGAAGCCGATGAGCGCCGCCGCCACTACGAGCGGCAGGTACGTCGGGTCGGTGAGCGCGACCGGGACGCGGCCGAGCAGAAGGTCGCGGATGATGCCGCCGCCGAGGCCGGTGGCGATGGCGATCGCCAGCACACCGGTGATGGCGAACTTGCGCTGGACGGCGAAGATGGCGCCGCTGAGGCCGCCGAGGAACACGGCGGTGAGGCTGATGGCCAGCGGCGGCGCTGTGACGGCGCCGACGGGAAGCACGGCGAGCGGGTCCATGCCGCTCTATTCGCGGCGGTCTGCCGCTAGGCCTTGCCGCACGTGCTGCAGTTGCCACCGCAGCCGAGCGGGATCTCCGCGCGGCAGCGCGGGCAGCGCAGGGTGAGGGTCTCGAGTCTGAGAGCGCAGTGCGGGCAGGTGAGCAGGCCGCACTTCGAGGGTGCGGCTCCCGCTGCGGCCGCCGCACCCGGGGCGGCCACGGGGGTCGGGTCGCAGCTCGGGCCGCAGCGGCGGCGGGCTCTGCGGCGGTCGGCGTCGCCGGCAGCGCCCGCCCGCGCCTCTTCAGCACCCCGCGCATCAGACCAGTCCGGCGGCGCGGGCGACCAGGCCGCCGACGAAGAACGCGAGCGCGACGCTGGCGAACCACACGCCGGCGGTGAAGAGCTTGCCGCGCTCCTTCATGATGATCAGCACGGAGGCGATGCACGGCACGAACAGCGTGATCGTCACCAGCGCCACGAGGATCTGCGTGCTGCTCAGGCCGAGGTCGTACAGGCCGGCGGCGCCGAAGTCGCGGCGCACGAAGCCCATGATGAAGGCGTCGGACGCCGCCGCGGGGAGGCCGAGCCACCAGGTGGTGAGCGGCGCGAGCAGGCCCTGCAGGGCCACCAGCGCGCCGGTCACCTGCAGCACGCTCAGCAGCAGCGCGCCGGCGACGAAGTACAGGGTGACCTCCTTGAGGAACATCCACGTCTTGCGGAGCGTCTTGGTCAGCACGTTGCGCGGGCGCGGCAGGCGCAGCGGCGGCAGGTCGATGAGCAGGTCGGTGGCGCTGCCGGGCAGCACGCGGTCGAGCGCCAGCCCGATGACGCCGAACACGAGCACCATGATGCCGGCGTAGGCCAGGGCGATCGTTCCGCCGCCGGCCGCCGCGAGCAGTGCGACCACCACGCCGAGCTGGGCCGAGCAGGGGATCGCGAACGCCATCAGCGCGGTGGCGATGCGCCGCTCACGCTCGTTGCCGAGGATGCGCGTGGTCATCGTCGCCATGGTGATGCAGCCGAATCCCAGGATCATCGGGATGATGGCGCGTCCGTTGAGGCCGATGGCGGACATCAGCCGGTCCGAGAGCGCGGCGATGCGCGGCAGGTAGCCGGAGTCCTCGAGGATGGACATCAGCAGGTAGAAGGCGACCACCAGCGGCAGGAGGAGGCCGAAGATGTAGGTGATGGACATCGTCACCACGCCGAACTCGCCGACGAGGATGTCGCGCGCGGGACCGGAGGGGCCTGTGACCTGCTCGATCGCGCCGCGCAGGAAGGGCTCCACGTAGCCCTGCATCACGGTGCCCTCGGTGAAGCCGACGACGGTGCCGGCGACGAACACGCCGATGACCTCGTAGAGGAGGTAGAGCGTGAGCGCCAGCACCGGCACGCCGATCAGCGGCCGGACGAGCGCCCGGCCGAGCCGGGCGCCGAAGCCGGCCCGGCCCTTGGGCTGCCGCACGGCGGCGGCGACGACGTCGTCTACACGCCGCCGCCGGTCCTGGTAGACGCGCGTCCCGCTCGCCGTCGACGCGCCAGCCGGCGCGCTCGGAGACGTAGGGGTCGCCCTCGAGCACCAGCAGCGCCTCGGGGCGCGTGGGCACGTGCTCGAGGAGGGCGGTGAGGCGCTCCTGCAGCTGCGCGTCGGAGCGCCCCGGCCGGGCGTCCGCCAGCGCCGCCCGGACCTCGTCGAAGCCCTCACGCCGCACGGCGACGGTGGGTACGACGGGGACGTCGAGCTGTCGCGCGAGCTCCTCGACGTCGATCTCCACCCCCCTGGCCTCCGCCTCGTCCACCATGTTGAGCGCGACGACCACGGGGATGCCCAGGTCGATGACCTGCTGGGTGAGGAAGAGGTCGCGCTCCAGGTGCACGGCGTCGACCACGTTGAGGATCACGTCCGCCTCGAGCACGATGTCGCGCGCCACAGTCTCCTCGTCGTTGAAGCTCGAGACGCCGTAGATCCCCGGTGTGTCGAGCACGACGTCGTCGCCCATGCGGCCGCTGGAGACGGCCACGGTCGTGCCGGGGTAGTTGGAGACGTCGACGTACAGGCCTGTGAAGGCGTTGAAGAACAGCGACTTGCCGACGTTGGGATTGCCGACCAGGACGACCCTGCGAGCCGCCTCCGGCGCCTCGGTGGTGACCGGGGCGCAGCAGGCGGGCGCGGCGGCGGGCGTCACGTGGCGACCACGTTCTCGACGAGGACCCGCCGCGCCAGCTTGCGGCCCATGCAGATCTCCTGCCGGCAGTGGCGCACGAGCACCGGGCCGAAGGGCAGCTTCTCGGCCGACTCGACGACCGTCCCCTCGCCGATGCCGAAGCGCACGCACTGGGCGCGCGCCCTGTCGTCGTCGATCTTGAGGATGCGTACCGGCGTGTCCGGCCGGGCGTCGAGCAGGGTCATGCGCCGTCCTTTGGGAGGGAATCCGATGCGAGCTTATTAGGCAGTCCTAATCACAGATGAAAGGATAGCCATGTCGGAAAACGACGTCAACATGACGTTGGTCAATCGAGGACGCTCGCCGCGTCGTGGTCCGCTGGCGGCCGCTTGCCGCGCCCGCGCGGTATCCTTGCCCGGAGAGGAGTGGAGCATGCGACGTGTCGAGGTGGAACTGCTGGTGTCGGAAGCGTGCCCGTCGCGGGCGGCGACTGCTGCCGCCGTCCTGCGGGCGGCCGAGGAGGCCGGCGTGACCGTCGAGCTTGCCGAGCGTGTCGTCGAGACGCAGGACGAGGCTCGCGCGCTGCGGATGCCGGGCTCGCCGACCGTCCGGGTCGCGGGCCGCGATGTGGAGCCCGGCGCCGAGTCTCGGGACGATTTCGGTCTGGGCTGACGGCTCTACTCCGGCCCCGGTGGATCCGGCGGCGCGCCCTCCGACGAGATGCTCCGTGCGGCTCTTCGCGCCGCCGCCTCGTCTCCCGCGCCCTCCGGTCCCGAGGGCCAGCGCGACCACTGGAGCAAGGTTCTGGCCGACCGCGTCGACCGCTACGGGGTCGCGCCCAGCACGCCTGCGCGAGAGGCTGCGGCGCGCTTCGCCGAGGCCGGCGCCGTGAGCGTCCTGGAGCTCGGCGCCGGCCAGGGCCGCGACAGCCTCTTCTTCGCCCGCGGCGGGCTCCGGGTCGCGGCCCTCGACTTCACGTCGTCCGGGGCGGCGGCCATCCGGGACAGGGCCCAGGCCGAGGGTCTGGCCGACGCCGTCGACCCGCTGGTGCATGACTGTTGCGAGCCGCTCCCGTTCCCCGACGAGTCGTTCGACGCCTGCTACTCGCACATGCTCTACTGCATGGCGTTCACGACGCCGCAACTGGAGGAGTTGAGCCGCGAGGTGCGGCGTGTGCTGCGGCCCGGCGGCCTCCAGATCTACACGGCACGGACGACGACCGACCCGGACTATGGCCGCGGACCGGCTCACGGGGACGACCGGTTCGAGGCCAACGGGTTCATCGTCCACTTCTTCGAGCCGCGGCCTCGTGGAGCGGCTCGCGGCCGGGTACGAGCTCCGCGAGGTCCGGGAGGTCGAGGAGGGCGACCTGCCACGCCGCCTGTTCGTCGTCGTCCAGCGGAAGGCGCCTACGAAGGACGCCGGCTGACCGCATGCCTCAGCGCCGCCGCCCCTGCGGGCGTCGACGACGGCGATCGGGGTGGCAGCACGTGCATCAGCGACCGGGATCGTCCGCGCCTCCGGGCGGTTGACGCTTCCACGGACCGTTTACTCGCGGTCCGACGGGTGGTACCTTGGACCAGCGGCCCCCTTGGAGTGCCGCCATTGCAAAGGTCCCACCCCGGTGACAAGAGCTCTGGGAGCTCTCCCGCGAGGGTAGCCGGGGTGGTCGCGTCTCCAGGTTCTAGTAGTACTCGACCGTCCCGGCTCTGAAGAGGTCTCCTTCGCTGCGGATCGCCGCCCGGATGTACTGATAGGCCCTTGCGTCTTCTCGCTCCCACTTTCGAAAGATGGCCCAGTTCACGTAATCGACGATCTGCAGGTTGAGGTCCGAGCGGGACTGGTGGTGGAAGATGTGGTACGAGGTGGAGTCAGGGACGCTGGCGGCAATGGATGCCTTCAACGACTTCTCCGCCTCCCGACGCCTCTTGCTCAGCGGTATCGAGTCGGTGACGACCACCAGCGACCTGGTCGCATCGTTCAGACTGCGTGGCAAGGCGTGCTTCATGAGCCATCCCACGGCGAGCGGGTAGAAGCGCCTGGGGTCGTGGAGTCTCGGATGCGCCTTGTTCTTCTGGAGGATGATCGAGTAGACGCCCAGGGATTCGAGGTGCGGTGCGAGCGCAGAAAACACGGCATCACGAACGATCTGCTTGTTCTCGGAGGCATGAAAGTACTCGAGGTTGAAGCCCTGTCTCAGGAACTCGTACTTTGCGTCCAGAAGGGCGTGGTGACAGGAGAACGGCGGAGACACGACCAGACAGGACACCACGAAGTACCTTGTTCCGCCCGCACTGAAGTCGAAGTTGCCAGCCTCATCAACGTAGACGAACAGCGCGTCGCTGTGTGGACGCGCAAAGGCGACTGTCGGTCGCAGGGCTCGGGACGGCGGGTGCATGCGCGCACGCTATATGGCATTGCGGCTGGGCTACAGAGTGACGATCGAACGTCACCTCCGCGTTGCTGCGCAGCATCGCCGATTGCGATTGCGTCGCAAAGCCGTGGCCTGCCGACGCATGCGGGGCGTCAGGCGTCGCTGCCCTTGCGCGGCGGCCGCTTGCCGCGCCCTGCGCGCTGCAGGTCGAGCGCGGCGAGCTGCGCCAGGACGTCGTCCACGGCGCGTTCGATGGTCCCCGCGTCCGGTGCGCCGTCCGGCAGGGCGGCGAGCACGTGCGCGACGGCCGCGTCGTAGTCGCGCTTGAGGCGCGCGTTCAGGTCGTGCCAAGGGACGCCGGCGAGCGCGCGGACGACGTCCTCGCCGGCCTGCAGCTCGCCACGCGCGAGCAGGACGGCCACGGCCGGATACCCGAGGTAGCCCTGCCAGTAGGAGGCGTTGTCGTTGGCGGCGATCGTCCGTGCGTCGTCCGACCACTCGACGTCGTAGACCTTCTCGCCGCCCGACGAGGTGACGGTGGCCGACCCTGGTCCGGCGAGCCGGACCCGGCCGTCGGCGACCGCGCTGAACGCCTCGAACACCTTGGCCCTCGGCGGCAGCTTCCAGGGCCCCACACGCACCTCCGCGTCCGTCCGGCGCCGGCGGCGCCGTCGCTCTAACTGTACCCGGCGGCGACGGCCGAGGGCTCGTGCTTACGGCGTCTCAGCGGCCGGGTGACCTAGAATGGCGGGCGAACGACGACGCCGGCGCTCGGGAGGTCCCGTGGCGCCGCTGAGGAGTGGAGGGTCACATGAGCGACGACGCAGCGCGGCCGGACGGCCTCGAGGACCTCAAGCCGGCGACGCTCGCGGTGCGCGCCGGCGAGGATGCGGCGCTGGCGCACCGCGCGACGCAGGTCCCCATCGTCTACAGCGCCGCGTTCGGCTACCCGGACGTGGAGAGCTGGGTCGACGCGGCGCTCGGGCGCACCGAGGGCCACATCTACACGCGCAACACCAACCCTACGGTGGCCGCGTTCGAGGAGAAGGTCCGCATCCTCGAGGGCGCGGAGGCGGCCACGAGCTTCTCCACGGGCATGGCCGCCGTCAGCAACACCCTCTTCGCGCTGCTCGCGCCGGGCGACCGCGTGGTGAGCGTCAAGGACACGTACGGCGGCACCAACCAGATGTTCGTCGACTTCCTGCCGCGCTGGGGCGTGGAGGTCGAGCTCTGCGACACCAGCGACTTCGAGCAGATCGAGGCGGCCATCGCCAGGGGCTGCCGCCTCGTCTACCTCGAGACGCCGACCAACCCGACGCTCAAGGTGATGGACATCGCCCGCCTCTCGAAGGCGGCGCACGAGGCGGGCGCGATCGTCGTCGCCGACAACACGTTCGCGACGCCCATCAACCAGAACCCGCTGGCGCTGGGCACGGACCTCGTGCTGCACAGCGCCACCAAGTTCCTCGGCGGCCACGCGGACGCGCTCGGCGGCGTGCTCTGCGGCCCCGCCGGGCTGATCAAGAAGGTCTACCACTACCGCGAGATCACCGGCGCCTCCATGGACCCCATGGCCGCCTTCCTCATGGTGCGCAGCCTCAAGACGCTCGCCATCCGCGTGCAGCGGCAGAACGAGAACGCGCTGATCATCGCGCGCTGGCTCGCGGAGCAGCCGCAGGTCGAGGCGGTCAACTACCCCGGCCTCGAGACGCACCTGCACCACGACGTCGCCGCGCGTCAGATGCGTGGCTACGGCGGCATGATGAGCTTCTCGCTGCGCGGCGGGTTCGACGCCGTCAAGCGGGTGCTGCCGCGCCTGCGGCTCGCGCATCTCGCCGCCAACCTCGGCGCGGTGGAGACGCTCGCCGGCGTGCCGGCGACCACGAGCCACGTCGAGTGCACCGCCGAAGAGCGCGCGGCGATGGGCATCCCGGAGGGGCTCGTGCGCTACTCCGTCGGCATCGAGGACGCCGGCGACCTGATCGCCGACCTCGAGCAGGCGTTCACGGTCGCCTGAGCGCCGCGAGTCCGGCGTGGGCCCTGTCGCCCGGGCCGCGCCGCCCCGCGCCGGCGCATTGGCGAGCGCGTAGGCTTTCCCGGCGTGACGGGGAATGAGTGACCGAGTGGTCATGCGGACAGCGGAGGAGGGAGCGGCCGTGGCCGAGAAGCAGCACAAGAACGGTGAGTCCGGCTCTCCCGAGCCGGACGAGGTGACCGCGGTCACGCAGGCGGGCTCCGCGGAGGGCAGATGCCGAGGACGCTCCGGGCACCGGGACGAGGAGTCCACGGCCGTCATGACCGAGGCCGGCGAGGAGGTCACGGCGGTCTCGCCTCCGGCTCCGCCGGAGGAGGCCACCGCCGTCCTGGTACCGGGGCGCCGGCCCAGCCGTCTGCGCAGCGTGCTCATCGGCCTCCTCGTGGTCCTGAGCTGCCTCGCCGTCGTCATCACCGGCGTCACCTGGTGGGCCCACTACACGGTCATGAACACCGACGGCTACATGGCGATCGTGGGCCCCATCGGCAAGGACCCCGGCGCGATCCAGAACCTCAGCGAGTACGTCAGTTCGCAGGTGGTCAAGACGACCGACTTGCAGACCCGCATCTCCGGCGCGCTCCCCGCTCAGGTGCAGATCCTCTCGGGCCCCATCACCGCCTACGTCGAGGACTTCATCACCAAGGGCGCCGAGAAGGTGCTGAGCTCGGAGAAGGCGTACGAGCTGTGGCTCCGGATCAACGAGATCGGCCACGAGAAGATCGTCGCTCTGCTGCGCGGAGAGACGAGCAACGTCTACGTCCAGGGCAGCGACGTGCGGCTGAACCTGCTGCCGCTCATCAGCCAGGCGCTCGTGTGGCTGGACGAGAAGCTGCCGGGCGGGCTCTCGAGCAAGTTCAACCCGCCCGTCATCGCGCCCGACGCCGACCCTGAACAGGGCATCCAGGAGGTCGCCAACTGGTCCGGCAGGCCGCTGCCGTCGGACTTCGGCCAGATCACCCTGCTGCAGTCGGACGCGCTCGGACCGGCGCAGGCCGCCATCAAGTGGTTCGACCGGCTCATGTGGATCCTGCCGCTCATCACCGCGGCGCTCATCGCTCTGACCATCTGGCTCTCGCGGCGCCGCGGGCGGACGGCGATCGCCGTCGGCATCGGCGCCGCGGTCGCGATCTTCGTCACCCGCGTGATCGTCCTGCGCGCGTCCGAGTACCTCACGACGCAGGTCAAGGAGGGCACCGGCCAGACATCGTGAAGCAGGTCGTGAACGCCTCGCTCGGTCCGCTCACGACGATCACCATCTGGGTCTGCGTGGTCGGCGTGATCGTCGCCGTGCTCGTGTGGGCGCTCGGGCGCCGCGACATCCGCGCCGGAGTGGTCGCGGCCGGCAAGCGCGTCGCCGGCCAGGCGGCGGAGGTCGACCTGCCCGACTGGCCCGTGACGACGTGGGTCGTCAACCACGTCGTCCCCGTGCGCTGGGGCCTGCTGGTGGTCGGACTGATCGTCCTCGCCCTGGTCGCCTCGTCGTGGCTGGGCATCATCCTGGCCATCGTGGTCGAACTGCTGCTGCAGGGCGCGCTGAGCTTCATCGCCGAGCAGTGGCCGTTCGCCGAGCCGGCCGGCGACGAGACGACGCCGGCCTGACGGCGCCGCGCAGGGAGAGCCGCCGGCGCCGCGTCGGGCCGGCGGCGTACGGCGCGTGCAGGAGCGTGTCCCCTGCGCGGAGTAGAGTCGGGTCACCATGAGCCACGAACCGACCGCCACGCCTCCAGGCGTGCGTCCACCCGAGCTGACGCTGGAGCCGCCGGCCGAGCTCGAGGACGACTCGCAGCCGCGCGGCGCGGCCGACTTCGTCCGCGACCTCTTCTCGCGCGAATTGCTGCGCTACCTCGGCCCCGGGTTCATCGTCACCATCGGCTTCATCGACCCGGGCAACTGGGCGACCAACATCGCCGGCGGCTCGGAGTTCGGCTACACGCTGCTCTGGGTCGTCTCGCTGAGCACGCTCATGCTGATCTTCCTGCAGCACCTCTCGGCCAAGCTCGGTATCGTCACCGGCCACTCGCTGGCCGCCAACATCCGCAAGCAGCTGCCCAAGCCGGTGGTGTGGCTCGCCGGCGTCACCATCGTGCTCGCCTGCATGGCGACCGACCTCGCGGAGTACCTCGGCGCCGCACTCGGCTTCTACCTTCTCTTCGGCCTGCCGCTCTGGATCGGCGCCCCGCTCACCGTCGGCATCGTCTTCGTCGCGATCCTCGGGCAGCAGTACCACCGGCTCGAGCGCATGATCGTCGTGTTCCTCGCCGATCATCGCCGGCTGCTACATCGTCGAGCTCTTCCTCGTGAAGCCCGACTGGGCGGCGGCGGCGCCGCAGATGGGTGATCCCCTCCGTGGACGGCGCCAGCATCCTCGTCGCGCTCGGCATGCTCGGAGCCATCGTCATGCCGCACAACATCTACGTGCACTCCAACGTGATCCTCTCCCGCGACTGGGATCTCGCCCCCGACCGCCGCCGCCGCCTGATGAACTTCGAGCTCATCGACACGAGCCTGGCGATGGGCGTGGGCTGGCTCGTCAACTCGGCGATGATCATCGTCGCGGCGGCGGTGTTCTTCACCGCCGGCATCACGGTCACCAGCATCGAGCAGGCGTCGCGAGACGCTCGAGCCGCTGGTCGGGTCGCTGTCGCAGTTCCTGTTCGGGATGGCGCTGCTGGTGGCGGGGATCGCCTCGTCGATCACCTCCTCGCTCGCCGAGGCCAACGTCGTCACGGGCTACCTCGGCAAGCCCGAGGATCCGCGCACACGCGCCTACAAGGTCGGCCTTGTCGTCACTTCGCTTCCCGCGATGCTGGTCATCGCCCTGGGGGTCGACTCCTTCAAGGCTCTGATCGTGAGCCAGGTGCTGCTGAGCATCCAGCTGCCGTTCACGGTCATCCCGCTGCTCTGGCTCTCGCGCAGCCGCCGCGTGATGGGTGCCGACCGCATGAACACCGATCCAGCTCGGCGTGGGCGTGCTGCTGGCCGCGATCATCATCGGACTGAACGCGTTCCTCCTCTACCAGATCTTCTTCGGAGGCTGAAGCATGGGCGTTTACGACCACATCCTGGTGCCACTCGAGGGCGGGGAGACCGACGCTGTCGTGCTGGAGCACGTCGGCCGGCTCGCCGAGTCCTGCGGCGCGGACGTCACGCTCCTGCGCGTGGCCCACTTCCACACGCGCGACCAGCGTGCGTGCGAGCTCGAGGACGCCGAGGGCGACCTGGCGCGCGCCGCGGAGCAGCTGCGCGGCCGCGGCATCACCGTGTGCACGGAGATCGTCTCCGGCGAGCCGCGGGACGTGATCGTCCAGCAGGCGGCCAAGCTGCGCCCGGACCTGATCGCCATGGCCACGCACGGGCACGGCTGGGCGAAGCGGATGGTGCTCGGCAGCGTGGCCGACCACGTGCGCCACAACAGCGCCGTGCCGCTGCTCCTGCTCAGGGGCGGCGGCTGAGCGGAGCGCCCGGCGGCGCTGAGCCGGCGGCCGCACGCCACGGAGAGCGGCCCGCCCTCTGAGGCCGCGGCCGCGCGCCGCTATACTTGCCGGCGATGCCCGACCGCCTCGTCCTCTTCGACATCGACTGCACGCTCGTCGACGCCCACGGCGCCGGCGGGCGCGCGATCCTGCGCGCCATCAAGGACGTGTACGGGGTCGAGGGCGAGCTCGGCGACTACTCGTTCCACGGGCGCACCGACCCCGGCATCATCAGCGACCTCGCCACTCTCTGGGGCGCGGACGGTCGCGGTGACGTCGACGCCTGCATCGCGCGCTACCTGGAGCTGCTGCGCGGCGAGATCGACGGCGGGGAGGTCGAGACCCTGCCGGGCATCCGCGAGCTGGTCACGGCGCTCGCGGCCGACCGCCGCGCCCTGGTCGGCCTGCTTACCGGCAACGTCGAGGAGGGGGCCCGTCTCAAGCTCGAGCCGACGGGCCTGCTCTCGCTGTTCAAGGTCGGCGCCTACGGCTCGGACTCCGCGCTGCGCGCCGAGCTGCCGGCGGTCGCCGTGGCCCGCGCCGAGGCGCTCACCGGCCGGCGCTACGCCGGCAAGGACGTGGTCGTCATCGGCGACACGCCGGCCGACGTCGAGTGCGGCGCGTCGCTGGGCGTCACCGCCGTCGCCGTCGCCACGGGCCGCCACAGCGTGGACGAGCTCGCCGCCTCACGCGCCGGACCACCTCTTCGCGGACCTCTCCGACTGGCGCTCCGCCTACGACGCCATCATCGGCTGACGCGGCGCTCGCCCGCACCTCACACCCGGCGTCGAGCGGGTCGGCCCTAAGAGAATCGCCGCACCGAGAGCGGCGCGAGGTCGATCTCCGGCCGCTCGCCGCTCGCCACCTGCGCGACGAGGCGGCCGGTGGCCGGGCCGAGCGACAGGCCGAGCATGCAGTGGCCCGTCGCGAGGATCACGCGGTCGCGGCCGGGGACGCGGCCGATGACCGGCAGGCCGTCCGGAGTCACCGGCCGGGGCCCGCGCCAGAGCTGCCGGACGGGACCGTCCGCGGGCACGCCGATGGCACGCTCGCCGCCGGCGCGCAGGTACGCGACGCGCTTGGGTCGCACGCGCATGTCCCACCCGGAGAGCTCGAGCGTGCTGCCCAGCCGCAGCGAGTCGCCGAGCGGCGTGAGCACCACGTGGGCGTCTCCCAGGTACAGCGGCAGCTCCGGGAAGTCCGGCGGGCGGTCCACGTCGACGCTGTAGCCCTTGGCGGGCTCGATGGGCAGGCGCAGGCCCAGATCGCGGGCGAGGAAGGGCGACCAGGCGCCGGCCGCCAGCACCACCTGGCCGGCCGCGAACGACCCGTCGAGTGGTGACGGCGCGCACCGCGTCAGGCGCCGGCTCCAGCGCCAGCACCTCGGCGCCGGTGACCACGGCCGCCCCGGCCTCCTCGGCCATGCGCGCGGCCGCACGCGTGAAGAGCATGGGGTCGAGATGGCCGTCCTCCGGGAAGAAGTATGCCCCGGCCACGGCGCAGCGCAGGCCGGGGAAGAGCCGCCGGGCCTCTGCCTCCGTCACGTCGTCCACGCGCACGCCCATGGCCCGCGACTGCTCCACCTCTTCGCCGGCCGCCGCCAGCCCGGCCGGCGTCTCGTAGAGCTGCAGCTCGCCGGTGTGATGGAACCGCCATTCGTCGCCACGCCCGTCGGCGTACTCGTCGTGCAGGCGCGCGCTCAGCAGGTGCAGGCCGCGCAGCACCGGCGCGGCCGCCAGCGCCCGCTCCGCGGAGCAGGCCGCCCGGAACGCGAGGAGCCAGCGCGCGAGCGCCGGACTCGGCCGCGGCGCGATGTAGAACGGGCTGGAGGCGTCGAGCATCCAGCGCAGACCCTGGCCGAGCACGCCGGGCGCCGCCAGGGGCGTCGCGTCGCTGGGCACCAGCAGCCCGCAGTTGGCGTGCGCCCCGCTCGCCGGGGGGCAGATCTCGAGCTCTCTCTCGAGCAGGGTGACGGCGGCTCCGGCCCGCGCCAGCTCGAGTGCGCAGCAGGCGCCGACGGGTCCTCCCCCTACGACGATGATGTCCCCGGGGTCGTTCAGGGTACTCACCTCCTGGGCGGCCATCGGCGGTCGCCGGTGTGCCGCTTATGCTAACGAAGAACTAACATCGCGGCACTAGGCTGCACAGGACCGCCGAGATTCGGGACTGCGTCCCCTGCAGCGCACCCGACGGAACGGATGTGACCTTGGCCAGAGAGAACGTGCTCGTCGTCGACGACGAGAGGGACATCCTCGAGCTCGTCAAGTACAACCTCGACAAGGAGGGCTACCGCGTGACGGTCGTGGCCAGCGGCGAAGACGCCCTGGCGGCCACGCGCGCCAGGATGCCCGACCTCATCGTGCTCGACCTGATGCTCCCGGGCGTGGACGGCCTCGAGGTCTGCCGCCGGCTCAAGTCCGACTCCAAGACGCGGGGCATCCCCATCGTGATGCTCACCGCCAAGGGCAGTGAGGCCGACGTCGTCGCCGGGCTGGAGCTCGGAGCCTCCGACTACGTGACCAAGCCCTTCAGCCCGCGGGTCCTCACGGCGCGCATCCGCGCCGTGCTGCGCCGCGGCGACGACGCCGCCGACGACGAGGCGACGGTGCACATCAAGGAGCTCACCATCCACCCCGGCAGGCACCAGGTGCTCGTGTGCGACAAGCCCGTCGAGCTCACGGCCACCGAGTTCCGCATCCTCCTGTATCTGGCCAAGCGGCCGGGATGGGTGTTCACTAGACAGCAGATCGTCGATGCCGCCCAAGGAGACGACTCATTCGTCAACGACCGCTTCGTGACCGATCGCTCGGTCGACGTGCACATCGTCTCGCTCCGCCGCAAGCTCGGATGCTGCGGGGCGTACATCGAGACGGTGCGCGGCGTGGGGTACCGCCTGCAGGACCAGTGACCTGTGCGTAGGCCGCGGCTGTTCTGGCGTCTCTACGCCACCTATCTCATCATCGTCGTCCTGTGCACGGCGGCGGTGGGGTTCTACGCGGTCCGGTCGGTGCGCGACTTCTACTACGACCAGACGGAGCGGGAGCTGCAGGCACGGGGTGCGCTCATCCGCGAGCAGCTCGTCGCCGCCATGGACGCCGACTCGCCGCAGCAGCTCGAGGACCTCGTGCGCCGCCTCGGAGAGGCGTCCGGCACGCGCATCACCCTCATCGCGGCCGACCGGCCCGGGTCGGCGCGGGGCGAGGTGCTCGCCGACTCCGACTCCGATCCCGCCACGATGGAGAACCACGCGACCGGACGGAGTTCCAGAACGCCCTGCTCGGTCGCCCCGCGCGCACGATCCACTTCAGCGACACGCTCGGCGAGAACATGATGTACGTGGCCATCCCCGTCCGGGAGGACGGCCGCATCACGACGGTCCTGCGGACGGCCATGCCGCTCACTCGCATGAACGACGCCCTCGGCGTCCTGTACGGCAGCATCGCCGTCAGCGCCCTGGTGGTAGCGGTGATCGCCGCCGTCATCGGCTTCTGGGTCTCCCGGCGCATCAGCGGCCAGATGCGAGCGATCAAGGCGGGGGCCGAGCGGCTCGCGGCCGGCGACTTCTCGCACAAGCTCTTCGTGCCGCAGGTCGAGGAGTTCGCCGTCCGTGGCCGAGAGCATCAACCGTATGGCGGAGGAGCTCGACGACAAGCTGCGCACGCTCACCCACGAGCGCAACGAGCGCGAGGCGGTGCTCTCGAGCATGGTCGAGGGCGTGCTTGCGGTGGACATCGACGAGCGGGTGATCGCCGTGAACGCCGCGGCCGCACGTCTCCTG
>CAVPXA010000016.1:0-37954 GCA_963709635.1 uncultured Thermoleophilia bacterium | reverse complement strand
CGGGTGGGCGTGACGGCGAGGCCCGTCTCGGTGGCGGGCAAGGAACCGGCTCCTCCGGCTCTCCTCCCCGGCAGGCGGTCTTCCAGGGAAGTCGCCGAGGAAGGCAAGCGAGATTGGTGAGGAAGCGGCCATCGAACCGCATCCAGCGGACGCCTCGAGCGGAGTCTCTCTACAGGCTTAGCCGTCGCTTTTGGTCTCGCTCGCGGCCCCCGCGTCGGCCGGGTGCCGTCCGCCAGCCCCGGTCAGTCTCGAGTGCGCTCGCTCGGAGCAGCGCGACCACACTCCAGTCCGCTTGATGACACCGCGAGTCCCGGCCGCGGACGAGCCGGGTGCGATGCGTTCACCTAATTACTTAGGCGGCGAGTGCGAGAGAGTTTATGTCGGCAAGTAGTGTGTTCCGGCAGTTTAACGAGGCCACCGGACCTCGGCCTGCTGTCCCCGCCTCGGTACAGCCCATGTCGAGACCTGTTCTCCCCCAACGGGGCGGCCCTGGTGGCCGCTGTACTGAGTATACCAGCCCCTGAGACGGAGAAGCCGCGGCTCTGCCGCGGTTTCGCCGCACAGACTGGTGCGGTGTGAGTGCGCTTCCTCACCGCGACTCGGGTCAGTCTTCTACGGTCTGCACCTCGCGACGGTCACGCCGCCGGAAGTACATGTTGCGGCACAGCGGACCCTCGCCGGTGGCGTAGCAGCTCTGCACCGCGATGGAGCACTGCGGCAGCGGCTGCTGCGCGACCTTGACCACGCCGAAACCACCCTTGCCGCGCTCGATCTCCTGGAACATCCTCAGGTCGATCTCGTGTGGGAACACCTTCTCGATGCAGCCGAAGAACGTGTTGCCGTCTTCCTTGAACGCGTACAGGAAGCGGCAGTTCATGGCGAGGCAGGCAGCCGGGTAGACGACCTTCTCACACTGGGCTGAGCATTCCTGACATTCAAGCTGCTCTTCAGACAAACGGATCAGCCTCCTAGACAGCACAACGGCCGGCGTTCGGTGCCGGCCCGCGAGCATGGTAGCACGCGCCCTCAAGCCTGAACAGGTCTCTTAACGTCCGCTTAACACTTCGCAAACGGAGGAATCGCGGCTGCGCGCCACGAGTCATTGTGCCCATCGCACAACTTCTCATTGACAAAGCACCATCCGAGATAGTGAAAATAGTCACGTTCTGCCGTCGCCGACTGGGGAAGGCGCCGGCTCACTCGCTTGCCAAAGGAGGTGGCGGACACGCAATGGACGCCGTACTGCTCGCACGCATCCAGTTCGCGTTAACCGTCGGCTATCACTTCATCTTCGTGCCCATCAGCATCGGCGTGGGGATGATGGTCGTGCTCTCGGAGCGTCGACACTACAAGTCCGGATTCCCGCCGACAGGGCTGCCTCCAACTTCTGGATCAAGCTGTTCACGGCCACCTTCGCGATCGGCGTGGCCACCGGCATCACGATGGAGTTCGCGTTCGGCACCAACTGGGCCGAGTACTCGCGCTTCGTCGGCAACATCTTCGGCGCGCCGCTGGCGGCCGAGGGCCTGATCGCCTTCTTCCTCGAGTCGACCTTCCTCGGCATCCTGCTGTTCGGCCGCAAGAGGGTCTCCAGGCGCTTCTACTACATCTCCGCCTGATGGTCTGGATCGGCTCGCTCCTCTCCGCCCTCTGGATCCTCATCGCCAACTCGTGGATGCAGACGCCGGCCGGCTACGAGATCAAGGACGGCAAGGCCGTGCTCACGAGCTTCTGGGGCGCGGCGCTCAACCCGTCCATCGGGCCGCGCTACTTCCACACGGTGGCCGCGGCGCTGCTCACCGGCTGCTTCGTGGTCGCGGGCGTCTGCGCCTACTACATGCTCAAGAAGCGGCACGCGCAGTTCGCGCGCCAGGCCATGATCTGGGCGGCCTCGGTCGGCCTCGTGCTTGCGATCGCCATGCCGTTCCTCGGCCACTGGGGCGCCCTCGTCGTCGCCGAGTACCAGCCGATCAAGATGGCCGCCTTCGAGAACATCGGCGACACGCAGAAGAACGCCCCCCTGTACCTCTTCGGCTGGGTCAACAGCGACGGCGAGACCACCGGCATCGCCATCCCGAACGGCCTCAGTCTCATGCTCGGCCTGAGCCCCGACCACGAGGTCACGGGGCTCAACAGCGTGGCCCCGGCCGACAGGCCGCCGGCTGCAGCTGACGTTCCAGAGCTACCACCTCATGATCGCCCTCGGGTTCCTGTTCATCCTCGTGTTCCTCGTGGCGCTCTATCATGCACAAGGCGGGGCGCCTGGAGCACGCGCGCTGGTTCCTCTGGGTACTCATCGCGTGCATCCCGCTCTCGATCATCGCCATCAACATGGGCTGGACGGCCGCGGAGGTGGGCCGGCAGCCGTGGGTGGTGCAGGGCCTGATGCGCACGACCGACGGCGTGTCGCCGCTGGTCTCGGCAGGCCAGATCTGGACGACCATCGGACTCTTCGTCCTGATCTACCTCGTGCTCTTCATCGCCTGGCTGCGGATCTTCCTCGGCATCATCAAGAAGGGTCCCGAGGACACGGCGGAGATGCTCGAGGCCGAGAAGGCCGGCGTCGACCCGATCACCCCCGAGACGACCGGTCCCGCTCCCGCGGGCGCGGGGAGGTGACGAGATGACCCTGGCCAACATCTGGTTCGTCCTCGTCGCCGTGCTCCTCACCATCTACGTGATCCTCGACGGCTTCGACCTCGGCGCCGGCGTGCTCTACCCGTTCATCGCCAGGGGCGAGGACGAGAAGAGCGTGGTCCGCGCCTCCATCGGTCCCGTCTGGGACGGCAACGAGGTCTGGCTCCTCACGGGCGCCGGCGCGATCTTCGCCGCGTTCCCGATGGTGTACGCCATGACCTTCAGCGGCTTCTACCTCGCCATCATGCTCGTGCTGTTCGGGCTGATCCTGCGCGCGGTCTCGCTCGAGTTCCGCCACCGCGACAACAGCTGGAAGGCCGTGTGGGACGGCGCCTTCTTCGTCGGCAGCCTGGTGCCGTCGCTGCTGGTGGGCGTCGCCCTCGGCAACGTCATCCGCGGCGTGCCCATGGACGCGCAGGGCAACTACATCGGGACGTTCCTGGACCTGCTCAATCCGTACTCGCTCCTGGTGGGCGTCACCGGGCTGGCCCTGCTCGTCCAGCACGGCGCCGCCTGGATCTCCGTCAAGGCGGACGGCGAGCTGCACGACCGCGCGTGGCGCTACCGCAAGGTGTCGTTCTGGGTCTGCGCGGTGCTCGCGGTCGCGACGTCGCTGGCGACGATCCTCACGGTCTCGCGGGCCTCGGACAACGTGTTCGGCAGCGTCGTCGGCTGGCTGTTCCTGGTCGTCTTCCTCCTCGGGGTGCTCTACACGATCTGGCAGATGTACAAGGGCGGCGAGCTCCAGTCGTTCGTCGGCTCGGCGATCATCATCATCGGCCTGGCCGGCATCGCCGCCGTGGGCAACTTCCCGGACATGGTGCCGGCGCGCGGCACGCCGGCGGCGACGAGCCTCACCGTCGAGCGCGCCGCGTCGGAGGACCTGACGCTCACGGTCATGCTCATCCTGGCCGTGATCTTCGTGCCTGTCGTCCTCATCTACACGGCCCTGATCTACAAGACCTTCTGGGGCAAGACCAAGGCGGGCGACGCCGACTACTGAGCCGGGACAGTGTGAACTGATTCACACAGCGCTCGATTGTGAAGGGGCGGCGGGCCGCTCGGCCCGCCGCCTCCTTTTCTCCCACTCTCTCACATGAATCGCACAGGTACGCACGGCGACCTTGACAGTTCTCCCTGCTTGGTACTGAATGGCTTTCAATACGCGCCAGCGTAGGCCAGTTGGGCGACCAAGGGGGGTTCTCGTGCCAGACGAAATGTCCGCTTCACCGCCGGTAAGAGAAGAGCTAGACCAGGACACCAAAGACCTGCACGAGATGGGGTACGCTCAGGAGCTCGACCGCTCCATGAGCAAGTTCTCGAACTTCGCGGTGTCCTTCACCATCATCTCCATCCTCTCGGGCTGCCTCACGCTGTACGGCTACGGGCTCCTGCACGGCGGCCCGCCGGTCATGCTCTGGGGCTGGCTGCTCGTCGGCACGCTCGTCATCTTCGCCGGCATGTCGCTCGGCGAGATCTGCTCGGCCTTCCCGACCGCCGGCGGCCTGTACTACTGGGCAGCCAAACTGGCGCCGGGCGACAGCGGCCCCGATCTGGTCCTGGTTCACCGGCTGGTTCAACCTGCTCGGCCAGGTCGCCGTCACCGCCGGCATCAGCTTCGGCTGCGCCTTCTCCATCTCCGCCTTCATGTCGATCCTCACCGGCAGCAGCACCTGGCTCGAGCCCTACGCGACGATCCTCATCCTCGCCGTGGTGCTCTTCATCCAGGGCCTGCTCAACACCTTCAGCGTGCGCCTCGTCGCCCTGCTCAACGACGTGTCGGTGTACTGGCACCTCATCGGCGTGGCGATCATCTTCGTGCTGCTCTTCTGGGCGCCGGAGTCCGGCACGCACCAGTCGGTCAGCTTCCTGTTCGGCAGCGAGGGCTGGAAGGCGTTCGAGGGCCTCTCCGGCTTCACCATCCCGCTGTACGTCTTCCTCATCGGCCTCTTGAACGCGCAGTACACGTTCACCGGCTATGACGCCTCCGCGCACGTCTCCGAAGAGACCATCCAGGCGCGCATCTCTGCCCCGAAGGGCATCGTCAACTCGATCTGGATCTCGATGATCGCCGGCTTCATCCTGCTGCTTGGCGTGAGCTATGGCGATCCCGCACGACGTTCCCGGTCACCATCAACGGCATCGAGTACACCGGCTACGACTCCATCGCCGTCGACCTCGTGCCGTGGGCGACGATCTTCGATCTTCGCCGCCGGCAACACCATCGGCCTGCTGCTGATCCTCGATCGTCATCGTGGCGCAGTTCTTCTGCGGCATGTCGTCGATCACGGCGAACTCGCGCATGGTCTACGCGTTCTCGCGCGACGGCGCGGTGCCGTTCTCGGACTTCTGGCACCACGTCAGCAAGGGCGCCCACGTGCCCGTGCGCACCGCCTGGTTCGGCGCCATCGGCGCGTTCATCCTCGCGCTGCCGTACCTGTACAACATCGCCGCCTACGCGGCCGTCACGTCGATCGCCGTCATCGGCCTCTACATCTCCTACCTGACGCCGGTCTTCCTGCGCCGCATCAACCCGGGCGCGTTCAACGCCCGGACCGTGGGTGCTCAGCAAGACCTGGGGCCCGATCATCAACTGGATCGCGATCATCTGGGTCGTCTTCATCGTCATCCTGCTGATGCTCCCGCAGTACAACACCGCCGTGCCGTGGAGCCCCGACTTCACGTGGACGGCCTTCAACTACGCGCCGATCGCCGTGCTCGTCGTCGTCGGCGGCGCCGGTCTCTGGTACGCCGCTCTCGGCCCGCAAGTGGTTCAAGGGCCCGAAGGTCCAGGGTACCGCCGAAGAGCTCGCCGAGATCGAGGCCGACCTCAACGTCATCTGAGTCGCGTCACATCTCTCGCGCTCCCGAACGGGGCGGGCCTCACGGCCCGCCCCGTTCTCTTCTGTGCGGCCGCCGTTGCGCCGAGGTAGGCTGGTGATGGTCTGGCGCACGCGCGCGAGACGCCGCGCGGAGGATCCTTCAGGCGCTCGGAGGCCACTCCCGGCGACGGACGATCGGCTGCACCACCGGCCTCCGCCACGAGGAGCCCGGCAGCGTGCTGGACAGCCGGGAGCCGTTCCACTACGATGCGCACGATGGGGAGAATATGTGCAGATGAGTGACTCCTTGTTCACTTTTTCACACTGCTTGGAATCGATCCTCGAGGAGGAGCAATGAAAGACCCCAATCTCTTTGAAGACCTGGTAGCGGTCAGCCCCGGCATGGAGATCTGGTGGGATTCGTCGCCGTGTCATCTTGGCAACTGGTACGCCAAGATGCTGGCCAAGGCGGACGACGCCGACAAGCCCGTGCTGCAGGCGCCAGTTCGATGCGCATGTACAACACCGGCGACCCGATGAGCCAGCTCTTCCGCGGGGTCACCACCAACCCGCCGCTCTCTCTCGCCGCGTTCAAGGACGACCCGCCGCGCTGGGAGAAGGTCGCCGCAGAAGGTCCTCGCCGACAACCAGGGCCTGGACACCGAGGGCCTCTTCTGGGTCCTCTACAAGGAAGTCGTCAAGCAGGGCTCGGACATGTTCCTCCCGCTGTTCGAGGCGTCCGGCTACAAGGAGGGCTTCCTCTCCGGCCAGGTCGACCCGCGCAGCGCGTTCGACGGCGAGGCCATGCTGGCCCAGGCGCTCGAGATCCACGCCGTGAACCCGAACGTCATGGTCAAGGTGCCCGGCACGGCGCAGGGCTATGAGATCATCGAGGAGCTCACCTCCCGCGGCATCGCCACCAACAACACCCTCACCTTCGTCCTCTCGCAGCTGCTCGACTGCGCCAAGTCGGTCATGCGCGGCCTGGAGAAGGCCAAGGCCAACGGCGTGGACCTCAGCAAGTGGCGCTCGGTCATCACGCACATGGAAGCCCGCTACGGCGACCTCGGCGGCCTGCGTGAGGCCGGCGCGGAGGTCGGCCTGGAGATCAGCGAGGCGGACGTGCGCTACGCCGAGCTCGCCATCTTCAAGAAGGCGTATCGGACGCTCAAGGAGCGCAACTACCAGAGCAAGATGCTCTCCTGCTCGCTGCGCCTGGGCCCGACGATCGACGGCGTCCAGCACCTGTGGCACCTCGAGGAGAAGGCCGGCGCCGACATCGTCGTCACCTGCCCGCCGTCGTTCATCGACGAGGTCATCAACTTCCCGCGCGCGGGCGAGGTCAAGTTCAAGCCCAACCAGATCGACGTCGACCCGCCGGCCGACGTCATGGAGAAGCTGCTCAAGGTCCCGTACTTCGCCCGCGCCTACGACGAAGACGGCTACACGCGCGAGGAGTACAACACACATCCGGCGCTGGTGAAGACGCATGAGGCCTTCTCCAAGGCCACCAACGAGATGGTCGCGTTCGCCGACGGTTGCCTCAAGGGCAACTGCAAGGCCTGAGCTTCCAGACGATCACTGATTGACGAAAGGACAGTGGGAATGACGGATATCAAGGATCTCATCAACCCGTACGTCTGGACGGCGCCGGAGTACAACACCTCCGTGCTCGACAAGGCCTGGGCGCACCCCGAGCTCGGCCGCATGATGCTCAACGAGAACCCCATCCCGCCGTCGGACGCAGTCGTCGCGGCGATCACCGACATGGCGCAGAAGGGCAACCGCTACCCGGACCGCGCGTATCGCCTGCGTGAGAAGCTGGGCAAGCTGCACGGCCTCCCGGCGGAGAACATCGCCCTCGCCAACGGCTCGTCCGAGACCATCGACGCCATGATGCGCATCTTCCTGCAGCCGGGCGACGAGTTCCTCTGCTCCAACCCGACGTTCGAGATGTTCCCGTCGCGCGCCGGCTACTGCAACGCCAAGACGGTGCAGATCCCGCTGCGTGAGGACAACCTGCAGTACGACGTCGACGCCATGCTCGCGGCCGTCAACGACAAGACCAAGCTCATCCTCATCATCAACCCGAACAACCCGACGGGCATCTTCATCGACGACGCCGACCTCACCCGCTTCGCCGAGCTCGGCATCCCGATGTGCATCGACGAGGCCTACCTCGACTATCACCCGCAGGTGGACGCGAAGATCGACTTCGTCAAGAAGTACCCGCACGTGTTCCTCTCGCACACGTTCTCCAAGGCCTTCGGCCTCGCCGGCATCCGCCTCGGCTACATGGTCGGCAGCCCGACCGTCGTCGACGCCTTCAACCTCATGTACCTGCCCTGGAACCTCAGCCTCATGGCGATCGCCGCGGGCGAGGCCATCCTGGAGACCGGCGAGGTGCACGAGAAGGTCGCCTACAACAACGACTGGATGAAGAAGTTCTCCGACGCGCTCGCCGCCAAGGGCTGCACGCCGTTCGAGGCGCACGGCAACTACATGCTGGTCGACGCCTCGCAGAGCGGCAAGACCAGCGCCGAGATCGTCCAGGCCGCGCAGGACATGCAGCAGGTCATCATCAAGACGATCAAGCCGATCAACGGCAAGGAAGGCTACTTCCGCGTCACCCCCGGCACGCCCGAGGAGTGCGAGCGCTTCATGGCGTTCATCGAGGCGTACTTCTGAGCCGACAGACGCTCGTCTGACGTTCGCCCGCAGCCCCCGCCCTCCCCAGTACGCCCGGGAGGGCGGGGGCTGACGGCCCTTCGAGAAACGAGCGGGCGTAGCTCACGGCGTTGCGCGATGCGCAAGGCGGAGCAGCCCGCGCAAGCGAGAGGACACGCATGAGCACAGTGGTGAGCGATCCAACGCTCGAGCAGAAGTGCATCGAGACCATCCGCTTCCTCGCCGTCGACGGCGTCCAGAAGGCCAACTCCGGCCACCCGGGCATGCCGATGGGCGCCGCGGCGGTCGCCTACACGCTCTTCACGCGCCACCTGCGCTACGACCCGGCCGACCCCGGCTTGGCAGAACCGCGACCGCTTCGTACTCTCGGCCGGTCACGCCAGCATGCTGCTCTACAGCATGCTCCACCTGACCGGCTACGACGTCACGATGGACGACCTCAAGGCGTTCCGCCAGTGGGACAGCAAGACGCCGGGCCACCCCGAGTTCGGACACACGCCCGGCGTGGAGACCACCACCGGGCCGCTCGGCCAGGGCGTGGCCAACGCCGTCGGCATGGCAGTGGCGGAGCGGTTCCTCGCCGCCACCTTCGGCGACGTGATGGACCACTACACCTACGTGCTCGCCGGTGACGGCTGCATGATGGAGGGCATCAGCAGCGAGGCCGCCTCGTTCGCCGGCCACCAGCAGCTCGGCAAGCTGATCATGTTCTACGACGACAACCACATCACCATCGACGGCTCCACCGACCTCGCCTTCACCGAGGACGTCTGCAAGCGCTACGAGGCCTACGGCTGGCACGTGCAGAAGGTCGCCGACGGCAACGACGTGGACGCCATCGACGCCGCCATCACGGCCGCCAAGGCCGAGACGGGCAAGCCGAGCATCATCGCCGTGCGCACGCACATCGGCTGCGGCTCGCCCAACAAGCAGGACAAGGCCGCGGCGCACGGCGCCCCGCTCGGCGCCGACGAGGTCAAGCTGACCAAAGAGGCCTGCGCCTGGCCGCTCGACCCCGAGTTCCTCGTGCCCGACGCCGTGCGCGAGGCGTTCCTCGCCGCCGGCAAGAAGGCGGCCGAGGCGCACGCCGAGTGGACGCCGAAGTACGAGGCGTGGCGCGCGGCCGACGCCGCCCGCGCCAAGGCCTGGGACGACGCCTGGGGCAACACCCTGCCCGAGGGCTGGGACGCCGACCTCCCCGTGTTCACCACCGAGGACAAGGTCGCGACCCGCGCCGCCTCCGGCAAGGTCATCAACGCCCTGGCGCCGCACGTGCCGACGCTCATGGGCGGCTCGGCCGACCTCGCGCCGTCCAACAACACGCTGATCAAGGACTCGCCCGACCAGCAGGCCGCCACGCCCGCCGGGCGCAACGTCCGCTGGGGCGTGCGCGAGCTCGCCATGGCCGCCATGGCCAACGGGCTCTCCACGCACGGCGGCATCCGCCCCTACGTGGCCACGTTCTTCGTGTTCGTCGACTACATGCGCCCGGCCATGCGCCTCTCCGCGCTCATGAAGCTGCCGGTCGTCTACGTGCTCACGCACGACAGCATCGGCGTCGGCGAGGACGGCCCCACGCACCAGCCGGTCGAGCACCTCGCCATGCTGCGCGCCACGCCAGGGTTCATCGACCTGCGCCCGGCCGACGCCAACGAGACGGTCGAGGCCTGGAAGATCGCCCTGCAGACCACGGACGCGCCCACGGGCCTCATGCTCACGCGTCAGAACCTGCCGACGATCGACCGCGAGAAGTACGCGCCGGCCGGCGGCATCGCCCGCGGCGCCTACGTGCTCCACGACAACTCCGGCGGCGGCGTGCCGGACGTGATCCTCATCGCGAGCGGCAGTGAAGTCGCTCTCGCGATGGAGGCGCACGAGCGCCTGTGCGCCGAGGGCGTGCGCTCGCGGCTCGTCAACATGGCCTCCATGCGGCTCTTCGAGCAGCAGGACAACGACTACAAGCAGAGCGTGCTGCCGCCGTCGTGCAGCAGCCGCGTCGCGGTCGAGGCCGGCGTCACCTTCGGGTGGGAGCGCTACGCCGGCGACGGCGGCGTGATCATCGGTCTCGACCGCTTCGGCGCGTCGGCCCCGGCCGGCACGCTGTTCGAGCAGTTCGGCTTCACCGCCGACAACGTCTACGCGCAGGCCAAGGCCCTGCTCGCCTAGTCACGCACACCGCGTGGCGCCCGGCGCCACGCTCCGGACCACGCACGATGGCCGCCCCGCTCGCGGGGCGGCCATCGTCGTTCCCGGGTCCGCCGCTGTACTCGCCGTCGCCCGGCCGGCGCGTGCTTGTGCCCGACCCGAGCCGGAGCCTAGAATGTGTGCGACTGTGTGCGAACGTGTCGCACTCTGAAAGGCGACCCGAGGGGCGGGCCATGGCGCCAGACGTACCATCCGAAGTCCACGAGATGATCCCTGCGGAGCGCCGCGAGCGCATCGTGGAGCTCCTCGAGGAGAGGCGCGCGGTGCGCGTCTCCGTGCTCAGCGAGACGCTCGGCGTCTCGGAGATGACCATCCGCCGCGACCTCGAGCAGCTCGAGCAGGCGGGCCTGCTCTCGCGCATGCACGGCGGCGCGATCCTCAAGCGGAGGATGATCGAAGAGCCGCTGTACGCGGCCAACGTCCGCGCCCACTCCGAGGAGAAGCGGCGCATCGCCCGGGCGGCGGCGGAGACCATCCTCCCGGGCGAGACGGTGTTCCTGAGCTCCGGCACCACCGCCGCTCAGGTGCTCAGCCACGTGGACCCGCAGCTCAAGGCGCGCATCGTCACCCACAACGTCGGGGCGATCTCCACCGCCCAGCACAGCGCCCTCGACATCGTCCTGCTCGGCGGCTCCTACCGGCAGCCGTCCAACACGCTGGAGGGGCCGCTGGCCATCGAGGCCACGAGCACGTTCCACGCCAGCCGCTTCATCCTCGGCGCCGACGGCGTGAGCCTCGAGGAGGGCGTCACCACCCCGAGCATCGGCCTCGCCGGCGTGGAGCGCGCGATGATCCGCCAGACGCGCGGAGAAGTGACGGTGCTCGTGGACGCGAGCAAGTTCGGAGTGATCGGCGACGTCGCCATCTGCACGCTCGACAAGGTCGACAGCATCATCACGGACGACGCCGTGGACCAGGACGTCCGCGACGAGCTGGAGCGGCTGGGGATCAGGCAGACGGTCGTCTGAGCCGGCGGGCGGCCCGGCCGGCGTGCCGGCGCCGGGCCGTCAGAGCTCCCAGTACGCGGACTGCACCTCGCGCGCCCGCGCGATGGCGGCGGCCGCCTTCTCCGTACCGCTCGCGGCGCCCGCCGGGATCTCCGGAGCCGTCTCGTCGAGCACCGCTCTGAGCACGGCCTCCACCGAGAGCGAGGTGGCCGTGCGGTCGTAGCCGCCCTCGAGCACGAACGCCAGCTTGCCGCCGCAGAGCTCCTGCGCGAGACGCACGCAGCGCAGGGCCATCTGCGCGAACCCCGCCTCGTCCACGCGCATGTCGCCCAGCGGGTCCACGCGGTGGATGTCCTGACCGGCCGAGACGAGGAGGGCCTGCGGCGCGAACCGGCGCACGATGGGGTCGAAGAGGTCGTCGAACACGCGGGCGTAGTCGCCGTCGCCGCTGCCGGCCGGCAGCGGGACGTTGACGGTGAAGCCCTCGCCCGCCCCCTCCCCGCACTCGGTGAAGAAGCCGCTGCCGGGGTAGTGGGGCCACTCGTGCGCCGAGCCGAACAGCACGCGAGGCTCGGCGTAGAACGCCGCCTGGGTGCCGTTGCCGTGGTGCACGTCCCAGTCCAGGATCGCGACGCGCTCGTACCCCTGCTCCAGCAGCCGCGCGGCGGCGATGGCGATGTTGTTGAACAGGCAGAAGCCCATGGCTCTGTCGGGCGTGGCGTGGTGCCCGGGCGGCCGGATGAGCGCGAACGGCACGAGGCCGCGGTCCCACAGGTCGGTGGCCAGCAGCGCGCCGCCCGCGGAGAGAAGCGCGATCTCGTAGCTGCGCGGCGAGACGTGCGTGTCGGGGTCGAGCCAGGCGCCCTTGCCCTGTGCGGCGCGCTGGATCATCCTGAGATGCGCCGAGGTGTGCACGCGGAGGATGTCGTCCTCCGTCGCCGGGTCCGGCCCGGTGAACACCTCGAGGCGCGGCCAGAGGTCCGTCCGCTCGAGGTGCGCCACCATGGCCGTGATGCGGTCGGCGCCTTCGGGGTGCTCCCCCGTGTCGTGCTCGGCGTACGCCTCGTCCCAGATGATGGCGGCATCCATACGGCCAAGGATACCCGAAGGGCCGGCGCGCGGCGAGGCACGCCGGCGCGCGAAGCGCGTCCGCGCCGGCGGGTCAGTCGCCCTCGCGCCGCCCGATGAGGAACGGCCGCGCCAGCCGCTCCCAGAGCTCGGTGGCGGCGCGCACGTCGGCGCCGTCCGGGTCGAGCGCCGTGCTGGATCGCCAGGCCGTCGACGATGGCGATCATGAGCATCGCGAACGGGCGCATCTCCGCGGCGCGTCCGGACCGGCCGCGTCGAGGCAGCGCAGCACCGTCTCGCGGTAGCCGTCGTAGAGCGCCGCGACCCGCTCCGCGGATGTCGGGGTCGCGGAGCGCGTGCGGGAGCATGTCGAAGAAGGCCTGGAAGCTCTCGGCGTCGGCGGCGATGCGGGTCTCGCCGTCGATGAGCGCCCGCACGCGCGCCTCGCCGGCGGGCACCGTCGGCCGTCTCCTCGATGAGGCTGCGGTTGGAGTCGTGCATCAGCGAGTCGACCAGGGCGGTGACGAGGCCGGACTTGTTGCCGAAGTGGTAGCCGATGCTGGCCTTGGACTCGCCGGCCTCGCGAGCGATGGCCGACAGCTTGAGCGCCTCGAACCCGCCCTCCGCCAGCAACCGCTGCGCCGCCGCCAGGATCCGCTGCGCCGTCGGCGGCAGCGCCTCCATGGGGTCCTCCAGCAGCAGCGGCTCCGGCAACCCCTGCCCGCGAGCCAGGCTCCTGCGTCTCTCGTCGATCGGTGTCATGAGTCCCTCATCGGCTCGTCACTCCGGGGAAACGGGCGCTTGCCATGCTCTGCATGCCAGTGTAGTGTACATTTGTCCGTCCGGACAAACAAACTTTCCGCGACACCGCTCCCGGCCTCTCGCGACCACGACAGGAGGAAGAGTTGGACACCACGCTCCCCGCCCTCAAGAAGTACCGCGGCCGTCACTTCCTGACCGACCTCGACTACACGCGCGAGGAGCTCGAGGACCTGCTCAGGCTCGCCGTGAACCTCAAGGCGCTGTGGAAGAAGCGTCCGCTCACGCCCGTTCCTCCCCGGCAAGCACCTGGCGATGATCTTCGAGGCGGCCTCCACGCGCACGCGCGTCAGCTTCGAGAACGGCTTCGCCGAGCTCGGCGGCAACGCGCTCTACCTGCGCCCCGGCGAGATCCACCTCCCCGGCCGCGAGAGCATCGCCGACACCGCCCGCACGCTGAGCCAGTACAACGCCGCCATCGAGATCCGCAGCAAGAAGAACGAGACCGTGAACGAGCTCGCCGAGTGGTCGACCGTGCCGGTCATCAACGGCATGGACCACGACCGGCACCCCTGCCAGAGCATGAGCGACGCGCTCACGATCCTGGAGAGCGCCGGCACGCTGGCCGGCGTCACGTTCGCCTACGTCGGCGACGCCGCCCACCCGTGCAACTCGCTCTCGACCACGCTGACCAAGCTCGGGCTGAACGTCCGCGTCGGCAACGCCGCCGGCTACGAGATGGCGCCCGAGCTCCAGGAGCTCGCCGCGCAAGTTCGCCGCCGAGAGCGGCGGGTCGTTCCTGCTCACCAACGACCCGCTCGAGGCCATCGCCGGCGCCGACTTCATCTACACCGACTGCTGGTGGTGGACCGGCCAGGAGGACGAGTACAAGGACCGCATCGACGCGTTCAAGGCCTTCCAGGTCAACCCCGAGCTGTGGAGCCACGCCAAGCCGGAGACGAAGTTCATGCACTGCCTGCCGGCGATGCGCGGCGAAGAGGTCGTGGACGAGATCGCCGACGGCCCGATGAGCCTCATCTTCCCGCAGGCCCAGAACCGGATGCACTTCCAGAAGGCCCTCATGCTCGCCGTGATCGGCATCGACGCACTGCCCGCCGACCCCGACCTGCAGCCCATCGGCAAGGCCCTGCTCAGCTAGCAGCAGCGCGACCACCCGCTCTCAGCGAAAGGAACCACCGCCATGGCTACCGATCTCCAGCCAGGAGCGCCCGGGGGAGCGCTCGCGGAGAAGCCGAAGGTGTTCGGCCTGTTCAGCATGGTGCTGTTCAGCGTGTCGGCGATCCTCGTCGCCGACACCGTGGGCAGCTCGGCGGCGATGGGGGTCCAGGGCCTCGGCTTCTGGATCATCCTCGGCCTGCTCTTCTTCATCCCGTACGGGTTCGTCACCGCCGAGCTGGGCAGCGCCTGGCCGGACGAGGGCGGCATCTACGTGTGGGTCAAGACCGCCTTCGGCCCCGGCTGGGGCACGGTGACCTCCTGGATGTACTGGGTCAACGTCGCCCTCTGGGCGCCCTCGGTGTTCGTGCTGTTCCTCGGCGCGATCGAGGTCGCCTGGGGCGTCGACATCGCGCCCCTCTGGGAGGCCGTCATCGTCATCGCCATGGTGTGGGCGATCGTGCTCGTCGGCATCCTGCCGCTGGAGTGGAGCAAGTTCGTGCCCAACCTCAGCGCCGCGCTCAAGGTCATCGTGCTCGTCGGCCTGGGCGCGCTCGGCATCGCCTACGTCGTCAAGAACGGCGCCGCCAACTCGTTCGCGCTCGGCGACTGGATCCCGCAGTGGAACACGGACAGCCTCTCGTTCCTGCCCATCATCATCTACTCGTACATGGGCTTCGAGCTCATGAGCTCGGCCGGCGGGAACATCAAGAACCCCAAGCGTGACGTACCCAAGATGATCATCCTCGCCGGCGCCGCGATCCTCGCCGTGTACATGTTCGCGACGTTCGGCATCCTCGCCGCGATCAAGACCGAGGACGTCAGCATCGTCACCGGCATCGTCGACGCGCTCAAGCTGATGTTCGACGAGATGCTCGGTGGGGCGTCGTGGCTGTTCAACATCGCCGTCGTCGCGCTCCTCTTCACGTTCTTCGGCAACATGGTCACGTGGTCCATCGGCGCCAACCAGACGATCAGCGCCACGGGCCTCGACGACACCGCCCCGGGCGTGTTCGGCCACGTCAACAAGCGCTTCGGCACGCCGGACTACGCGTTCGTGCTCATGGGCGTCATCGCGACGGGGATCACGATCCTCGCCTACGTGCTCGACCCCAACCAGACGAGCGTGTTCTGGACGCTGTTCGCGCTCTCGTCGATCGTGTTCCTGATCCCGTACCTGCTGATGTTCCCGGCGCTGCTCGTGCTGCGGCACAAGTACCCCGACCAGCCGCGGCCGTACGTGATCCCCGGCGGCAAGGCCGGCGCGTGGATCGCGACGATCCTCTGCGAGGCCGGCATCGTGCTCACCCTCTTCCTCTTCTTCTACTTCCCGGCGGAGGGCGTCTCGAAGGCCACCTTCTGGATCATCACCGGCGGTGGCACCGTGATCTCGCTCCTCATAGGCTGGTGGCTCTACTGGAACTCCAGCCGCCGGGCCGGCGGCGCGAAGCCTGCCGCGTGAATGACGTTCGAGGATAGAAGGACAGCGATGGCAGCAACCGGCAAGAAGAACGGCAAGACGGTCGTCGTCGCCCTCGGCGGCAACGCCATCCTCCAGCCCGGCCAGGTCGGCACCTTCGAGGAGCAGCTCTTCAACATCGACGGCGCCATGCGCCGCATCGCGCAGCTCGCCGAGGACGGCTGGCGAGTCGTGCTCACGCACGGCAACGGCCCGCAGGTCGGCAACCTCCTGATCCAGAACGCGCTCGCCGCAAAGACGGTGGCGCCGATGCCGATGGACGTCTGCGGCGCCGAGAGCCAGGGCCAGATCGGCTACATGGCGGCGCAGACCCTGGCCAACCACCTGAGGAAGCGCCGGCTCGAGGCCCCCGTGGTCTGCGTCGTCACGCAGGTGGCGGTCGACCCGCAAGGACAAGGCGTTCGCGGCCCCCTCCAAGCCGGTCGGCCCCTTCTACTCCGAGGCCGTGGCGAAGAAGATGATGCTCGAGGAGGGCCTCGCGATGAAGGAGGACGCCGGCCGCGGCTGGCGCCGCGTCGTGCCCAGCCCCGAGCCCAGCGAGATCGTCGAGCTCGAGGCCGTGCGCGGCCTCGTCAGAGCCGGCTGCCTCGTCGTCTGCAGTGGCGGCGGCGGCGTGCCCGTGGTGCGCAGCCGCGGCGCGCTCAGCGGCATCGACGCGGTGATCGACAAGGACCTCGCCGCGGCGCTGCTGGCCAAGGAGCTCGGCGCCGACGCGCTCCTCATCCTCACCGACGTGCCCAAGGCCTACGTCCACTACGGCACGCCGGAGCAGACGGCTCTCGACACCGTGACCGCGAGCCAGATGCGCGCCTACGCCGCCGAGGGCCACTTCAAGGCCGGCTCCATGGGCCCCAAGGTCGAGGCCTGCCTGCGGTTCGTCGACGCCGGCGGCGAGATCGGTGATCGCCAGCCTCACCGAGGTCGGCCCGGCGATGGCCGGACTAGGCCGGCACGCACATCGTGCCGGACGCGCCGGCGAACACGGCTACCGGAGCCTCAGGCGAAGAAGGCGGCGACCCGCAAGCGAAGAAGCCGCGCAAGGGCGCGCCGGGCGCAGCGGCGCGGAAGTCATCGACATCTCCACCGGTCGGCGGCGAGCGGCCGCCGAATGACGTACTCGCGGCCGACGGCAGTCCGCCGCCGCCCCGACAACCCTCGACAGGAGGTACCGAGTTGGAGGCAACGCCCCCCACGATGAGGGTCGTGGTCGCGCTGGGCGGCAACGCGCTCCTCAAGCGCGGAGAGCCCATGACCGCCGAGGTACAGCGGGCGAACATCCGCCTGGCCTGCGAGCAGCTGGCCCCGGTAGCTCAGGACCACCAGCTTGTGCTCAGCCATGGCAACGGCCCGCAGGTGGGCCTGCTGGCGCTGCAGGGCCAGGCCTATGCCGCGGTCGACCCGTATCCTCTCGACGTCCTCGACGCCCAGACGGAGGGCATGATCGGCTACATGATCGAGCAGGAGCTCGGGAACCTGCTGCCCTTCGAACGCCCGTTCGCCACGCTCCTCACGATGATCGAGGTCGACCCGGACGATCCAGCCTTCGACGACCCCACCAAGTTCGTCGGCCCGGTCTACGACAAGGAGGCGGCCGACAAGCTCGCCGCCCAGAAGGGCTGGGTCTTCAAGCAGGACGGCGACGCCTGGCGCCGTGTGGTCGCGTCCCCCATGCCCAAGCAGATCTTCGCGCTGGACCCCATCAAGTGGCTGCTCGAGAAGAACACCGTCGTGATCTGTTCCGGCGGAGGCGGGATCCCCACCGCCTACACTCCCGACGGCACGCGCACGCTGCTCGGCGTCGAGGCGGTGATCGACAAGGACTGGGCCAGCGAGCTGCTGGCCCGGGAGCTGCAGGCCGACGTCTTCGTCATCGCGACCGACACCGACGGCGTCTACCTCGACTGGGGTACGCCCGAGGAGCGCAGGATCGAGCGGACCACCCCCTCCGAGCTCGCGGGCTACTCGTTCCCGGCCGGATCCATGGGTCCCAAGGTCGAGGCCGCCCGTCACTTCGTCGACACCACCGGCGGTCGCGCCGCCATCGGCGCACTCAAGGACATCGAGCAGATCGTCGCCGGACGCGCCGGCACGCAGGTGCTGCCGGACTGAGGCGACCCGGCGGGCCGGCGACGCCCGAAGGGCCGCGAGCACACGACCAACGCCGCGACGGTCGCCACCCTCGGCGGCTCCCCGCGACCTGCGGTCGAGCGACGCATCAGGCCCGATGGAGACCGCAGTCCACATGAGCAAGCTCATCGACAGCACGCCCCGCGCGGACGGGTTCCGCATGCCGGGAGAGTTCGAGCCTCACAGGCAGATCTGGATGCTCTGGCCGCAGCGCCCGGACAACTGGCGCCTCGGCGCCAAGCCCGCCCAGCGCTCCTGGGTGGACGTGGCGACGGCCATCTCGCGCTTCGAGCCCGTCACCGTCGGCGTCAACAACGACCAGTACGAGAACGCCGTCAACCTCCTGCCGGCCTCGGTCCGCGTGATCGAGCTCTCGAGCAACGACGCCTGGATGCGCGACTGCGGCCCCACCTTCGTCGTCAACGACAAGGGTGACGTCCGCCTCGTCGACTGGGACTTCAACGCCTGGGGCGGCCTCTACGACGGCCTGTACTTCCCCTGGGAGAAGGACCAGCTGGTCCCGCAGAAGGTCGCCCAGCTCGAGGGCGTGGACCGCTACAAGGCGCCGCTCGTCATGGAGGGCGGCTCCTTCCACGTCGACGGCGAGGGCACCGTCATCACGACCGAGGAGTGCCTGCTCAGCCCGGGCCGCAACCCCGACCTGACGCGCGAGCAGATCGAGCAGCACCTGCGCGACTACCTGGGCGTCGAGAAGGTCGTCTGGCTGGGCAAGGGCATCGACCCCGACGAGACCAACGGGCACGTGGACGACGTCGCCTGCTTCGCGCGGCCCGGCGTGGTGCTGGCCGCCGTCACCGAGGACGAGGACGACTGGCGCTACGAGCTCCTGCAGGACAACCTGCGCGTGCTGCGCGAGACCAAGCGACGCGAAGGGCCGGCAGCTCGAGGTCATCACCGTGCCGATGCCGGCCATCATGGAGATCACCGAGGACGAGGCCTGGGGCGTCGACAGCGCCGAGGGCTCGATCCCGCGGCGGCCCGGCGACAAGACCGCCGCGTCCTACCTCAACTTCCTCATCGTCAACGGCGGCATCGTCCTGCCGACGTTCGACGACCCCAACGACGACGTGGCGCACGAGATCATCGCCGGGGCGTTCCCCGACCGCGAGGTCGTCACCGTGCCCGGCCGCGAGATCGTGCTGGGCGGCGGCAACGTGCACTGCATCACGCAGCAGCAGCCGCGCGGCTGACGGTCCGGATCCTCGCCTCCCGCACGGGGAGGCCGGCGCTCATCACCTGCAGGGCGGCGCGCCGCCCTCCACCAGTTCCTTGCCCCACGGCTCGCAGTCGGTCTCGAGCAGGTAGCCGCGGTGGGCGAAGAACCGCCTGGACGTCTCGTTGTCGACGAGGATCTGCAGTTTGGCCTTGAGCGCGCCGAGCGCGCGGAACCGCGACTCGAGCTCGTCCATGAGCGCGTCGGCGATGCCCTGGCGGCGACTCTCCGGCGCCACCGCCAGGTGATAGACGTAGGCGCGGCGGCCGTCCCAGCCGCCCATCACGGTGCCGACGACGCGCCCGTCCTCCGAGCGCGCGACCAGGAAGAGCCCGGGGTCGCGCGTCAGCTTGAGCAGCGTCGCCTCCGGGCCGTCCGACGGCCGCATCCAGAGGTCGCCGCGCTGCCACAGCACGTGGACGACGGCGTAGTCGTCCATGCTGAACTCCGCGATGGTCACGGCGGGCCGTGCTTCGGGTGCCGTGGCCGGCGACTGCGGCGTGGTGGGCTCGGACATGGGGCGCTCCGGCTGCTCGGGGATCTGCGGCCCGGATTGTACCGCCTGCGCGCCGGTCCTCGCGACGTGCGCGGGCGCCGCTCGTCCCCCTGATCGCCCAGCAGCGCTCACGGATTGGCCGGGCTCGAGCGGCGGTACACTACGCCCGAGCCCACGGGAGGAAGGAGGGCCGCCGGTGAGCACCGTCCCCAGCTTCGAAGACCGCGTCCAGACCACGGCCCGCGCCATCTTCGCCGCCATCGCCGACGACAAGCCCGGCAGGCTGAGCCGCGAGCGCCTGCAGGGCGAGATGATGGAGTGGGCGATGGCGGACGAGCGTCTCAAGGTGGAGATGCTGCGCTTCGTCGACGTCTTCCCCGCGCTCCGCAGTCGCGGCGAGATCGCCCGCCACCTGCGCGAGTACTTCGCCCACGAGGGCGTGGCGGCTCCCGCGGCGCTGCGCTGGGGGATCAGCCTCACCGGGCAGCGCTCGCCCATGGCGCCGCTGGCGAGCGCCGTCATCCGTGGCCAGATGAAGGGGTTCGCGCAGCGGTTCATCGTGGGCCGGGACGCCCGCGACGCCGTCCCGGCCCTCCGCGCCCTGCGCGGCCAGGGCGTCGGGTTCACACTGGACGTGCTCGGCGAGGCCACCGTCAGCGAAGCTGAGGGCCTCGCCTATCGGCGCACCTACCTCGACCTGCTGGACGGCCTCGCCGCCGAGGCGGCCTCGTGGCCGTCCGTCCCGGTGGTCGACGACGCCTCGTGGGGGCCTCTCCCCCGCGTGAACCTGAGCCTCAAGATCACCTCGCTGTACTCGCAGATCGACCCGCTCGACTTCGACGGCAGCGTGGCGGCGGTCAAGGACCTCCTGCGTCCCATCTTCCGCAAGGGCATCGCCACTGGAGCAGCGCTCACGCTCGACCTGGAGCAGTTCCGCTACCGCGATCTCACGCTCGCCGTGTTCACCTCCCTCCTCGACGAGGAGGAGTTCCGGGACTACCGGGACCCGGGCGTCGTGCTGCAGGCCTACCTCCGCGACGCGGACCGGGACCTGGAGCGCCTCGTCGCATGGGCGCGTGACCGAGGCACGCCCGTTCTCCCTGCGCCTGGTCAAGGGCGCCTACTGGGACTACGAGACGGTGATCGCCGCCCAGGAGGGCTGGCCGGTGCCGGTGTTCACGCACAAGCCCGACACCGACGCGATGTACGAGCTGCTGACGCGGCGGATGCTCGAGGCGGCGGACGTCGTCCGGCCCGCCTTCGCCAGCCACAACGTGCGCTCGCTCGCGGTGGCCGTCGAGACGGCGCGCGAGCTCGGGATCCCCCAGAGCGGGTTCGAGGTGCAGATGCTGCACGGCATGGGCGACCCCATCAAGAAGGCGGTAAGCGGGCTCGGCCTCCGCGTGCGCGAGTACGCGCCGGTGGGCGAGCTGATCCCCGGCATGGCCTACCTGGTGCGCCGCCTGCTCGAGAACACCGCGAACGACTCGTTCCTGCGGCAGACGTTCGTGGAGGGGGCGGCCGTCGACGAGCTGGTCCGGCCGCCCATGACCTCCGCCGACTTCGGCGCCGAGCCGCGGCGGCTGCCCGCCGTGGAGCCCACGGACGCCCTCGCCCCCGGGCACGTTCCGCAACCAGCCGCACGCCGACTTCTCGCGCGAGGAGAACCGCGACGGCGTATGCGGCCGCGCTGCGCACGGTGCGCGGCCGGGCCGGCCGCCTCTACCCGCTGCGCATCGGCGGCCGCGACGTCGAGACGGCGCGGACGCTCGCGTCGGTGAACCCCTCGGCGCCGGACGAGGTGATCGGCACGGTCGCCTACGGCGGCCGCGCCGAGGCCGAAGCCGCCGTCGCCGCCGCCCGCGCCGCGCTGCCGGCCTGGCGCGACGCCGCGCCGGCGGAGCGCGCGGCGGTGCTGTTCCGCGCCGCCGAGCTCATGCGCGCCGAGGCGACGGAGCTCTCGGCGCTGATGACGCTGGAGGCCGGCAAGCCCTGGCGGGAGGCCGGCGGCGACGTGGACGAGGCCATCGACTTCCTCGAGTACTACGGGCGCGAGATGCTCCGTCTGGGCGCGCCCCGGCGGATGGGCCACGTGCCCGGCGAGCACAACCTCTACTTCTACCAGCCGCGCGGCGTCGCTCTGGTGATCGCGCCCTGGAACTTCCCGCTCGCGATCCTCACGGGCATGACGAGCGCGGCGCTCGTCGCCGGCGAACCCGGTCATCGTGAAGCCCGCCGGACCCACTCCGGTCATCGCCGCCCAGATGGTCCGCATCCTCGAGGCCGCCGGCGCGCCGCCCGGCACCGTCGCCTTCCTGCCCAGCCCGGGCGGCGAGGTCGGCGACTTCCTCGTGCGCCACCCGGGCGTGGACCTCATCGCCTTCACCGGCTCCATGGACGTCGGCCTGCACATCATCAGCCAGGCCGCGCAGCACCCGGCCGAGGACGGCGTCAAGAAGGTCATCGCCGAGATGGGCGGCAAGAACGCGATCATCGTGGACACCGACGCCGACCTCGACGTGGCGGTCGCCGAGACGGTGGTCTCGGCGTTCCACTACGCCGGGCAGAAGTGCTCGGCCGCCTCGCGGGTGATCGTGCTCGAGGCGGCCCACGACGACTTCGTGCGGCGTCTGGTGGAGGCCACGCGCAGCCTGCGCGTCGGCCCGGCCGAGGACCCGGCCACGCGCGTGCCGCCGGTGATCAGCGCCGAGGCGCGCGACAAGATCGAGGGCTTCGTCCGCGAGGGCGAGCGGGAGGCGACGCTCGCCGCCGCAGGCGAGCCGCCAGCGGGCGGCGGCTCCGGCGGCTTCTACGTCGTCCCGCGCGTCTTCACCGAGGTGCGGCCCGACGCGGTGATCGCCCAGGAGGAGATCTTCGGCCCCGTCGTCGCCGTCATGAAGGCCGCCGACCTCGACGAGGCGCTCGCCATCGCCGGCGGCGTCCGCTACGCGCTCACCGGCGGGCTCATCAGCCGCAGCCCGGCCACCATCGCCCGGGTGCGCCGGGAGTTCCGCGTCGGCAACCTCTACATCAACCGCGGCACCACGGGCGCGCTCGTGGAGCGGCAGGCGTTCGGCGGCTTCAAGATGAGTGGGGTCGGCTCCAAGGCCGGAGGACCAGACTACCTGCTGCAGTTCCTCGAGCCGCGTGTGATCACCGAGAACACGCTGCGCCGCGGGTTCGCACCCCCGGACGACCTGCTGGACCAGGGTCTCTGAGCCGCGCACTTCCTGAGGGCTCACTGAACCCCGCGCCTCCCCCCCGCGTCCCCCGCCCAGAACTGCTCATCCGGCCGCGGGGCGCGGCCAAAGGAGGAGGAAGCCATGACTCGCAGGGTCAAGATCGTGATCGCCGTTCCGCTCGCCGTCCTCGCCGTACTGGCACTGCTCGTGGGTGTGGGACTGCTGGCGGGAGGCGGCGCCGGAAGCGACGGGGGGAGCACCGCCGACTTGATCGGGGGCGATGGAGCCGGCACGACAGGGCGACATCGCCGCCGACGAGGCGGTCGTGAGTTCGGAGGACGGGGCGGCCTCCAAGAGCATGTCCGGCGGCGGGGCCGTCGGGGAGGACTTCGCCGCGGCCGTGCCGCCGGCGTCCGCACCGTCCGCCCACTACCTGCTGCGCAACGGCGACCTCTCGCTGCTGGTGGCGCGCGGCCAGCTGCTGCCCACCGTCGACCGCATCAAGGCCATGACGGCGGCCCTGAGCGGGTACGTCATGTCGAGCTCGCTCGGCACCCAGACGGGCATGGGCATGCCCGAGCCGATGCCGCTCGACACGGCCGTGTCGTCCGACGGCTCGCTGCAGGGCTCGGAGGTCGCCGGGACGCAGTACGTTGACGGTGACCCCTACGCCAGCCTCGTCGTCCGCGTGCCCGAGCAGCAGTTCGACACCGCCATCAAGCGCTTCTCCAAGCTCGGTGAGGTCCGCAGCGCCTCGACCTCCGCCGAGGACGTCACGTCGCAGTTCGTCGACCTGCAGGCCCGGCTGCGGCACTACCGCGCCGTCGAGCGCCGGCTCCTCGGGTTCCTCGACGAGACCACCACGGTCAGCCAGATGCTCGCCGTGCAGGACCGCATCGACCAGGTCCAGCTGACCATCGAGGAGCTCAGCGCGCAGCTCAAGTCGATGCGCGAGACCACCACCTACGGCACGCTCTCGGTGTACGTCAGCGAGAAGGACCGCACGTCCGGCCGCGATCAACGCCAGCAACACCTTCGGTGGCACCTTCTGGAACTCCATCGAGCTGCTCGGCAGCGGCGCGCGCGTCACCGGCCTCGTGCTGACCGCGCTCCTGCCGTTCCTCGTCGTCTTCGGCCTCATCGGCGCGCTCGTCTGGTACGTCGTGCGCCGCGTGCGCCGGAGCCGCCGGCAGGCGGCGGCGCCGGCGCAGCCGGCCTGACCGCAGGCGCGGCCGGCCCGGCCGGCCGCCGGCTCCGTCCCCGACCCTTCCCCGGCCGGGGCTCACCGAGAGGACTCCGTCCTCGGTGAGCCCCGGCCTCCTCATGGGTACTGTCCCGTAGGAGTCCTACGACCGACGGCAGGAGGCAGACGGTGAAGGCGGTACGCATCCACGGATACGGCGGACCCGAGGTCCTGGTCTACGAAGACGTCCCGGTTCCCGAGCCCGGCCCCAGACAGGTCCTCGTCAAGGTCGCAGCCGCCACGGTCAACCCCATCGACGTGGCGGTGCGCGAGGACCGCTTCCCGACCCCGAAGCAGCCACCCAAGACGCTCGGCTCCGACGGCGCCGGCGTGGTCGAGAGCGTCGGCGCCGAGATCACCACGGCCAAGCCGGGCGACCGCGTCGCCTTCAGCGGCCTCGGCATCGGCAGCGAGGGCAGTTATGCGGAGTACGCCCTGATCGCCGACACGCAGGTCGTGCACGTGCCGGACGGACTCTCGTTCGAGGAGGCGGCGGCGATCGGCATGACGTTCCCCGCCGCCTACTACGCCCTCGTCACGCGCGGAGCGCTCCGCGAGGGCGAGACGGTGCTCGTCCAGGGCGCCTCCGGCGGTGTGGGCTCGGCGTCCGTACAGCTGGCCAGGGCGCTCGGAGCACGTGTGTTCGGCACCGCGAGCGGCCCCGGCGCCGCAGAGCTCGTCCTTAGCCTCGGCGCGGAGGCCGTGATCGACTTCCGCACTGAGGACGTCGCGGCCCGAGTGCTCGAGCTCACCGAGGGCAAGGGCGTCGACCTGGTGCACGAGCTCGTGCTCAGCGTGAACCTGCCGACCGACGTGAAGCTCGTCGCCAAGGGAGGGCGCATCGTCGGCACCGGCCAGGGCCCCGGCCCCGATGCCGTGGCGCCGATCGGCGAGGCGCTCGGCAAAGACGTCTCCGTGCTGTTCATGAACCTGAACAACGCCGGCCGCGCCGGCGTGGCGGCGATCGCCTCCGAGATCGCCGCGATGGCCGCGGCCGGCAAGGTCAGGCCGGTGATCGGCACGCGTCTACCCCTGGCCGAGGCGCGCAAGGCTCACGAACTGCTGGCCCAGGACCACCTGGGCAAGATCGTGCTGCTGCCTCAGTAGCCCTTGCCGTTGCCGCGGATGGCGTCTTCGCGCTCCTTGCGCAGCTCCAGACGCGGCAGCAGCGAGGCCATCACGGTGAGCAGCGTCTCCAGGCGCTGCTCCTCGCTGAGCGACTCCAGGAGCTCCTGCTTGAGCGGCGCTCCGAAGTCCACGGTGGAGGCGATCCGGAACGAGAGCGGGCCTTCGCCGTCCGGCTCCTGCGGGTCGTCCACGTCCATGAGCACCAGCATCCTGGCGTACAGCTCGAGCACCGCTTCGCGCAGCGTCTCCGATCCCTCGGGCTCGGCGTCACGGTAGTACTCCACCTCGGCGCTCAGGTACTCCGCCTCCGGATCGTCCGGAGTGATCACTTCCACGATCCGGAACCGCCTCACACCCTCCACGAGGATGTTCATGAGGCCCTCGTCCGTCTCCTCGATGAGCTGGGCGACGCGCGCCGCGGTGCCGCACTCCCGGACGGAGTCCTCGTCCGCCAGCACGATGCCGAACTCGCCCTGCCTCGAGGCGCTCGCCGATGAGCTTCTTGTAGCGCTCCTCGAAGATGTGCAGCGGTACGACTTCTCCCGGCAGCAGCACGAGGCCGAGCGGGAACAGCCCGAGCAGCCGGTCGTCAGCGTCGCCCACGTCAAGCCTCCTGGTCGCCGTGCCGCCTCACGGGCGGACGCTCTCAGTCTACTCCGGCAGGCGTGGCGCCGCCGTCACCGCGACCGGCCACGTACATGGTGTACTCGTGCGGCCGTCCGTCGACGACGTCGACGGCCGCGACGCGCTCGACCTCGTCGAACACGTCGGCCAGGTCGCCCTCGAAGAGCGGGTACCGCTCGGGCGACCAGAACACGGCCGCGCCGGCGGGCCGGAGCGCGGCGTGCACGCGGCGGAGCCCGCCCGGCGCGTAGAGGCCGGCGTTCTCACCGCGCACGAGCCACTCCGGGCCGTTGTCGGTGTCGAGGGCGATGAGGTCCCAGGAGGCGGACGCCGCCTCGATCACCCCCGCGACGTCGCCGACGACGATGCGCGCCCGGCCGGCGCGCTCCGCCTCTGCCGCGCGGCGCGCCGCATCTCCCCCGTGCTCGCGGAACCAGCGCACGATCACGGGCTCGAGCTCGGCCACGGTGACGGAGGCGACGCGCTCGCAGGCCAGCGCCTCGTCCAGCGCGTCGCCGATGCCGAGGCCGCCGATGAGCACGTGCAGGCCGCCGCCCGGCAGGTGCGGCCAGGCGGCCGTGACGAGCGCCCGGCTGCTGGCCGCGTTGGCGGCCGAGACGAGAAAGACCCCGCCGGCGATCACCTCGAGCCCGGCCGCGCCGCGGCGCAGCACGAGCTCGCCGCTCACGCCCTCGGCGCGTTCGATCTCCTCGCTGAAGCTCACGTCGTCATCGTCGGCGATGGCGGGCGGGCGCCCGCACCTCAGCCCCGGCCGCTCAAGTACGTGTCGATAGTGGTGCGCACGTGCCGCCGGACCTCGTCCGGCAGCGGCGGCACGTCGCTCTCCGCGATCAGCGTCTGTGCCCGGTCCCACGCGTCCTTGACCAGCGGAGTCCCCACGTGCTGGTCGAACGTGCCCCGGTGCCACAGGGTGGGCTGCCAGAGCTCGCCGGCACGGTAGTTCCGCCGAGTGCTCCTGCGCGCCAGGAAGTGACCGCCGATGCCGACCTCCACGAGGTCGTCCATCAGTGCTCTGGTCTCGTCGACCGGGTCCTCACGCAGGAAGCGCTCGATCGCGTTCACCGTGTCGGCGTCCAGCACCGTCTTCGCGAGGCTCGCCGTCTGCGCGCCGTCCATGAGGCCGAAGGCGAGCATGACGTCGGCCCCGGCCAGTGCGCTGGCCATGCCGGTCAGCATGCCCTCGGCGCCGGCCTGCAGGTCGCACGCCTTGGCGTCGCAGCTCACGGCGCTGCCCTGCGTGCGCAGGCCGTAGAAGCGGCTCATCTCGATGCACACCACGTTGATCAGGCCATCCTCCGGCGCACCCGCGAGGTACAGGCCGCTGCGCATCTCGGCGACGGCCGACCCGACGGCGGACACCATGGCGCACCCCGGCACGGCGAGCTGGAAGAGCACCACCGCGCTCAGCAGTTCCGCCATGTTGAGGATGGAGGTGCCGAGCACGCTCATCGGCCCGGTGGTGCCCATCTGCGGCATCGGGAGGACGAAGATGGGGCAGCCCGCCTTCGCCATGAGGATGTGCGCCTCGGTCATCTCCCCGTCGTGCTGCAGCGGCGCGATGGTGCAGTTGGTCGCCGACCAGATCGGACGCTCCCGCAGCGACGCGCCGGCGATGGCCTCGAGGATCTCGATCATCACCGGCGCCTGGTCCGGGCGTGCGCACCTCGTCCTGCAGGTGTTTGCGCGAGTGCTCGAACGTGATGCGCGCCATCTCGAGGTTGCCGGCGCGCGAGTCGACGTCGCCCGGAGTGATGGTGGCCCAGGTGAAGTCGATCTCGGGCACCGCGTCGTACAGGGTCATCATCTGCGGCGAGGTCGGCCTCGGTGCCCTCGTGCCGCTCGCCGGTGAGGTCGTCGAGCATGTAGGTGGCGGCGCCGTCGCTGGTGTAGAGCATGCCGTCGGCGCCCACCGTGCAGTCGTAGGCCGGGTCGCGGCCGGCCAGCAGGATCTCTCGCGGGACCTGGCGGAGACAGCGCTCCACGAGCTCCCAGGGCAGCCTCGCCTGCAGCTTGCCCTCGTCGACGGTCGCGCCGGCCTCTCGGAGCAGTCCGGTCAGCGCCGGGGTGTTGTAGGCGATGCCGACCTCCTCGAGCAGCCGCACGGTCTGCTCGTGCACGAACTGCTTCTCGGCCTCGCTCAGGTACTCGAACCTCGGTCGCGCCACGGCGATCCCTCCGGTCGTCACGGGCGGCGCACGCCGCTCGTCGCTTGCAGTGTCTTGGTCAGCGCCTCCGGCCGGCACTCGCGGCCGAACTGGGCGCAAGTGAGGCAGCCGCCGAGCAGGGCGTCGCGCTCGGGGCCGCCGGAGACGGGCTCGAAGCCCTGGGAGAGGAAGAACCCCGGAGCCCGCGCCGTGACCCACAGCCGGCGCATGCCACGCGCGCGAGCGCTTCCCGCTCGAGCTCCGCGTAGAGCGCCGCGGCGATGCCGCGGCGCCGGTACTCCTCGTCCACGGACATCCAGTTGACCGTGTCCAGGTCCGACTGACGCTCGAGGCAGATGGCGCCGACCAGCCTCTCGCCGTCCCACGCTCCCCAGGCCGCGAGGATGCCCTCGTCGTCGCGGCCCTCGTCCTCGAGCCCGCACGCCACGCCCAGCCGCCGCATGGCGGCGAGGTCGTCGAGCGGGCGGATCGTGATGCCGTCGCTCCTCTGCTGCTGCTCGCTCATCCGGCATCCCCGCGCCAGCGCACGCGCGCGGCGGGCGCTCCGACGCTCCGCGCGAACCGCTCGATGACGGCGTCGACCTCCGCCGCCACGTCGTCCGGCAGCGGCTGCACCTCGTGGGTGCGCAGCACTTCGTCCGCCCTGGCTGCGGCCTCCTCCACGAGCGGCCGCCCCTCTTGTACGCCTCGAACGGCCCGCGCTGCCACAGACCCGGCTGCCACACCTCGCCGGCGCGGTGGAACTCGCCGCGTGCTGCGGCGCCCCAGATAGTGCCCGCCGAGGCCCACGGCCGCGATGTCGTCGAGCAGCACACGCGACGCGTCGATGGGGTCGTCGCGCACCAGGCGGCGGAGCGCGCCGACCGAGTCGCAGTCCAGGAGCACCTTGGCGAAGCTGAGCGACTGCGCGCCGTCGGAGCAGCCGAAGGCGAGGATCGTGTCGGCGCCGGCGAGCGCGCTGCTCACACCGGTGAGCATGCCCTCGGCGCCGGCCTGCAGGTTGGCGGCCTTGGCGTCGCAGGTGATGGCGCTGGCCGTGCACGGCAGGCCGTAGAACCGGCTCATCTCCACGCCGATGACGTTCATCAGCGCGCACTCCGGCGTGCCGCAAAGGTACAGCCCGCTGCGCATGTCGGCGACGCCGGCGCCCATGCCCGAGATGATGCCGCAGCCGGGCTGGGCCAGCTGGAAGAGGACGACCGCGCTGAGCAATTCGGCGACGTTGACGACCATGGTCCCGAGCACGGTCATCGGCGCGGTCGTGCCGCTGAGCGGCATCGGCAGCACCAGCACCGGCACGCCGGCGCGGACCATGGCCAAGGTGGCCTCGGTCATCTCGCGCTCGTGCTGGAGCGGCGCCACCGTGCAGTCGATGGTCGAGAAGACGGGCCGGTCCCACAGGGAGCCGCCGGCCACCGCCTCGAAGATCTCGATGAGCGGCGCCGCGTGCGCCGGGTCGCGCACCTCGTCCTGCACGTGCTTGGTGAGGTTCGCCAGAGAGATCGCCTCGATCTCGAGGCCCGCGGTGAGCGGGTCGAGGTCGCGGGCCGAGATGGTCGGCCAGGCGTAGTCCACCTCGGGCAGCGCGTCGTAGAGGCGCATGGTGCGGCGCAGCCACTCGGCGGAGCCCTCCTCCCGGCGTCCGGTGACCTCGTCGAGCATGTAGGTCGCCGTGCCGTCGGCGCAGAAGGTGAGCGACCCGTCGCCCACGACGACGTCGTGCCGCGGGTCGCGTCCCGCCAGCCGCACCTCCGAGGGGCAGGTGGCGAGGCACCGCTCCACCAGCTCCCACGGCACCTTCGCCGTGAGCGCGTCGCGGTCGACCGGCGCGCCGGCCTCGGCCAGCAGGTCGATCGCCTCCGGCGTGTTGTAGCCGATGCCGACCTCCTCGAGCACGCGCACCGCCTGCTCGTGGACGAACTCCCGCTCCTCCTGGGAGAGGTACGTGAGGCGCGGTCGCGTCATACCGTGTGCTCCCGGACCTGTCATCAGACCTCCGCGGGACCGGTCACGCCGTCGCCGCTCGGCCGGCGCAACGCGCGATGACGTCGTCGATGTGCCGCTCGACGTCCTCGGGCAGCGGCGGCACCTCGTGGGTCGCGATGATCTCGCGCGCCCGCTCGGAGGCCTCGCCCGCGAGCGTGCGCCCCGCGAACTCCTCGAACGTCCCCTTGCGGAACGCGCGCGGGCGCCACACCTCGGTGCGCGAGTGCTGCCGCGTGCTCCGGCGCCCGAGGAAGTGCCCGCCGATGCCTACCTCGAAGATGTCGTCCATGAGCGCCGAGGTCTCGTCGATGGGGTCCTCGCGCAGGTAGCGGCGCAGCGCGCCGACCTGGTCGTTGTCGAGCACGTACTTGGCGAGGCTCGAGATCTGCACGCCGTCGAGCCCTCCTGCCGAGATGAGCGAGTCGGCGCCGGCGAGGGCGGCCACCAGCGCCGTCATGCCGCCCTCGGAACCGGCCTGGAAGTCCGCCGCCTTGGCGTCGGCCGACATGCCGGTGGCCTGCGTCGGCAGCCCGTAGAAGCGGCTCATCTCCAGACAGATCAGGTTGATGAGCCCGATCTCCGGGCTCGAGGCGATGTAGCCGCCGGAGCGCATGTCGGCGACGGCGGAGCCCACCCCGGAGATGAGCGCGCAGCCGGGGTGCGCCAGCTGGTAGAGCACGATGCCGCTGAGCAGCTCGGCCATGTTGAGGATGCAGGTGCCCAGCAGCGTCATCGGCCCCGTGGTGCCGGCCTGCGGCATGGGGAGCACGAAGATGGGCACGCCCCGGTCCACCAGCTTGAGCCCGGCCTCGGTCATCTCCCTGTCGTGCTGCAGCGGCGCGATGGTGCAGTTGGTCACCGAGAAGTATGGGCGCTCGGTGAGCGGCGCCCCGCAGGCGGCCTCGTAGATCTCGAGGATGGGCTCGACCATCTCCGGCGTGCGCACCTCGTCCTGGATGTGCTTGGTCGAGTTGCGCACCATGGTGGCCTGGGTGACGAGCGGCAGCACGTCGGCGGGGACGTCGCCGGGGTTGGGCGACGGCCAGAGGGTGTCGATCTCGTCCAGGCCGTCGCACAGCCGCGTGATGGCGGCGAGGTCGGCGGCCGTGCCGTCGCGGCGCTCGCCGGTGACGTCGTCGAGCATGTACGTGGTCATGCCGTCGCTCGTGGTGATGAGGCGGTCGCCGCCGAGGACGCAGTCCCGTGCGGCGTCGCGGCCGGCGAGGAGGACCGTCCGCGGGACGGTCTTGAGCGCCGGCTCGATGACGTCCCAGGTGAGGCGCGCCGTGAGCGCTTCGCGGTCCACGCGCGCGCCGGCCGCCGCCAGCAGCTCGATCGCCTTGGGCGAGTTGTAGGCCACGCCGACTTTCTCGAGCACCTCGAGCGTCTTCGCGTGGACGAAGTCCTTCTCCGCGTCTGAGAGATAGGTGATGCGGGCCTTGGCCACGGGTGGGACCTCCTTGGGCTACGGGACAGGCTACCACAGCCTCCGGCAACGGCATGCGAATCCGCAAGACCCGGTGCGAGGTTTGCCGCAGAATCCGTGGCGTCATGGGCGAGGATTGCGGACTTCGTAGCGCGGAGTCCCCGCGGATGATCCATCTCTGACGGCGAGGCGCCGGCCTGCGGCGCCGCGGTCTGCGCCCTGCGGCAGGCCTCGCCCGCACGCGCCGCGAATGGTAGAGGGAGTCCCGCAGCGGGTATCGGCAAGAGCGAAGGGACGTCAGGGGCGACGCCGGAGGGGCACACCGGGTGGCACGTCAGGACAAGAGCCGGCTCTTCCGGCGCGAGGCCCTCGAGCGGCTCGACGACATCGACGAGCTGGACCACCTCGTCACGGTCACTCACCCGCGCGCGTGGCTCGCGCTGGGCGCGGCCGCGGCTCTCGTCATCGTCGCGCTGGCCTGGGCGTCGTTCGGCCGGCTCGACACGACGGTGACCGGCCAGGGCATCCTGCTCACCGGCGGGCGCACCCTGAGCGTGAGCGCCCTGGAAGACGGGCGACTGGCGAAGCTTCTCGTCGCCCCGGGCGACACGGTGACCGCCGGCGAGACCGTGGCGCTGGTCGAGGCTGCAGGCCCGTCGGCCGCGACACAGTCGGGCGCGGCACAGGCCGTTGTGACCTCCCCCTTCGCCGGCACCGTAGGCTCCTCGCAGGCGTATCCCGGCCAGTTCGTCGTCGCGGGCGCGCCGCTCGTCACCATCGTGCCCGAGGGCGAACCGCTCGTCGCCACGCTCTTCCTCCCCGTCGACGTCGGCAAGAAGGTCGAGATGGGCCAGGAAGTCCAGATCATGCCGGCCACCGCGAGCACGGACGAGTACGGCTACCTGCGCGCCGAGATCACCTTCGTGGCAGAGGCGGCGTCCACGCCGCAGGGCATGGACGCCGTGCTGCAGAACGCATTCCTCGTCCGGCAGTTCTCGGCCGCGGGCCCGGTGCTGAGAGTCGAGGCGTCGCTGGTCGGCGACCCGGCGACGCCGACGGGCTACGCGTGGTCGTCTTCCGACGGCCCGCCCGGGTCCATCACCGACGGCACCACCTGCTCGGCGCGGATCGTGCTCTCCTCGGCGGCGCCCATCACCTACGCGTTCCCGGCCCTCGGCCGGCTCGGCGGCGCCGAATGAAGGACGGCGTCCCCCGCAGGGTGCGGACGCCGACGGTACTGCAGATGGAGGCGGTGGAGTGCGGCGCCGCCTCCCTCGGCATCATCCTCGGCTACCACGGCCGCTACATCCCGCTCGAGGAGCTCCGCGTGCGCTGCGGCGTCTCACGGGACGGCAGCAAGGCGGTGAGCGTCCTCAAGGCCGCCCGGGCCCTCGGCATGAAGGCCGAGGGCTGGAAGCTGGACGTCGACGACCTCAAGCGGCGCAAGCCGCCGTTCGTCGCCTTCTGGAAGTTCAGCCACTTCCTCGTGGTCGACGGCTTCCACAAGGGGCGCGTGTACCTCAACGACCCGGCGAGCGGCCCGCGCTGGGTCACCGAGCAGGAGTTCGGCGAGGACTACACCGGCGTCGCGCTGCTGTTCGAGCCCGGACCGGAGTTCGAGCGCGGCGGCAAACCGCCCACCCTGATGGCCGCGCTGCGCCCGCGCCTCTCCACGTCACACATCGGCCTCGCCTTCGTCATCCTCGCCGGGCTGGCGCTGATGATCCCGGCGCTCGTCTCCCCCGTCTACACGCAGGTCTTCGTGGACCGCTTCCTCGTCCAGGGCGCCTCCGAGTGGGTCGCTCCGCTGCTGGTGGCGATGCTGCTCACCGCCGCCCTCATCGGCTTCCTCACCTGGCTGCAGCAGACCTACCTGTTGCGCCTGCAGGTCAAGCTGTCAGTCACCACGTCGAGCCGGTTCCTCTGGCACGTCCTCCGGCTCCCGGTGCAGTTCTTCTCGCAGCGCTACGCCGGGGAGATCGGCAGCCGCGTCGCGCTCAACGACCTCGTCGCGACCCTGCTCTCCGGCCAGCTCGCGACCACCGTGATCACCATCATGACCCTGGTCTTCTACCTCGTCATGATGGCCCTGTACTCCACTCCCCTCACGCTGGTCGGCATCGTCGTAGCGGCCCTCAACCTCGTGGCGCTGCGCTCGGTCTCCCGTCGGCGCGCCGACGCCAACCGGCGTCTGCTCCAGGAGTACGGCAAGCTCATCGGCACCACCATGGCCGGCCTGCAGATGATCGAGACGGTCAAGGCCGGCGGGATGGAAGACGACTTCTTCGCCCGGTTCGGCGGGCACCAGGCGGCCGTGGTCGACGCCACGCAGTCCCTGGGCGTCAAGACGCAGTTCCTCAACGCCGTTCCCGTGTTCCTCACGCAGTTCAACGCCCTGATCATGCTCACCTGGGGCGCCTGGCTCATCATCGACGGCAGTCTCACGGTCGGCATGCTCGCCGCGTTCATGGCCCTGGCCGCCGCGTTCATCGCCCCCTTCGCCACCCTGGTCACCCTCGGCGCGACGGTGCAGGAGGCCCACGGAGACATGAACCGCCTGGACGACGTCCTCAAGGCGCCGCTCGACCCGGTCATGACGCCCGCGGCCGGCGGCTCAGAGGCCGGCGGCTCAGAGGCCGGTCCACCCGGCAGCGAGGTCGCGGGCGCTCACGCCCCCACGGCAGGCGCCCCCGCCGACGGCAGCCCCAAGCTGGAAGGCCACCTCGAGATCCGCGGTCTCACCTTCGGCTACAGCCCGCTCGAGGACCCGCTCATCCGAGACTTCCACCTCACCGTCCGCCCGGGCCGGCGCGTCGCGCTCGTGGGCGGATCGGGCAGCGGTAAGACCACCATCGCCAACCTGGTGTGCGGGCTCTACGAGCCGTGGGAAGGGGACATCCTGTTCGACGGCAAGACCCGGGAGGAGATCCCCCGGGGCGTCATGGTCAGCTCCGTGTCGCGCGTGAGCCAGGACATCCACCTCTTCGAGGGGACCGGGATGGACAACCTGACCATGTGGGACACGACGCTGCCAGAGGAGCGCGCCCTGCACGCCGCGGACGACGCGTGTGTGCGCAGCGTGCTCGCGGGCCGGCGAGACGGCCTCGCCGGGCAGGTCGCCGAGGGCGGCGCCAACTTCAGCGGAGGCGAGCGCCAGCGGCTGGAGATCGCCCGGGCGCTCGCGGTCGACCCGCGCGTCGTCATCCTCGACGAGGCGACGAGCGCACTCGACCCGGTCACCGAGGAGCGCATCGACCGCGCCCTGCGCCGCCGCGGCTGCACGTGCCTCATCATCGCCCACCGGCTCAGCACCATCCGCGACTGCGACGAGATCGTGGTGCTGGACCGCGGCGCGGTCGCAGAGCGCGGGACGCACGAGGAACTGATCGCCCTGGAGGGGGTGTATGCCGGACTCGTCCGGGAGTAGCCCGATCCTCAGCGACGAGCGCTGGCTCGCCGGGCGGGACCTCGTCACGGTCGCCGGCAACGAGCCGTGGCCGCTCGCCGACGAGGACCGCTGCTGGGCGGTCGTCGAGGGCGCCGTCGACATCTTCATCGTCGGCGTCGGCGAGGACGGAGGGACGGGAGCCCGGCGCCACGTGGCGGTGGCCGGGCCCGGCCAGCTGCTCGCGGGCGGCGCGCTCGTGGGGGGGATGACGGCGGGGCGGTCACGCTCCTCGCCGTCCCGTCCAACACGGCCGGCATCGTCACGCTGACCCGCCGCGAGGTCCGCGAGCTGCTCGACGACCCCGTCGAGCGGCTGCTCATGACACTCGCGCTCTCCGACTGGGCGGAGACCCTGTGCGTGGCCCTGCCGGAGACGCGGCGGCCGTTCACGGCGACCGCCGCCGCACCCGGGTCGACCCAGACGCTCGCCCCCGGCGAGGCTCTCGTCGCCCGCGGCGGCGCCGCGTGCGTGCGGGTGAGCGCCGGCACGGCGCACCTGGTGTCGGACCCGGAGATGCCGCTCGTACCGTCCACCGGGTGGGTGCCGCTCACCGGCGACACGTGGCTCGAGGCCGACGACGAGGTCACCCTCGAGACGGTGCACCTCGCGGTGGCCCTGCGCGGCGAGCCGGGTATGGAACCGATCGACCACCTCTACGCCCTTCTCATGGCCGGCCTCCTCGCGCGGCATCGCGCGGCGGACGACCGGGAGGCCGCCCGCTTGCGCCTGCGCGAGACCACGCTGCGCCACGCGTTCGCGCGCACCCTCGCCCGTCAGGCGGGCGTGCTGGACGCCGAGGACCCCGGAGGGGACGGAGCCGAGGAGGACCCGCTGCTCGGCGCCTGCCGCGTCATCGGACGCCGCATGGGCGTCCGCTTCACGCCCCCCCCGAGGTCCGCCGGGACGACAGGGGCCGAGGACCCCGTGGCGGCGGTCGCGAGGGCGTCCCACGTCCGCTACCGGCGCGTGACGCTGGACGGCGAGTGGTGGCGCCACGACAACGGTCCTCTCCTCGCCTTCACGGCCGGCGGAGACCCTGTCGCGCTCCTGCCCAAGGGCTCCCGGGGCTATCGCGCGTGGCTCCCCGGCGCCCGGACGCCCGTCGCAGTGAGCACCGAGAGCGCCGCGGAGATCGACGCCTCGGCGACCATGTTCTACCGGCCGCTCCCCGAGCGCCCCCTCACCGGCCGCGACGTCCTCGCTTACACCCTCCGCGGCAACCGGCGGGATCTCCTCGCCGCCTGCCTGCTGGCGCTCCTGGCGGCGACCATCGGCTTGGCCCTGCCGTGGTTCACCGCCTTCGTCTTCAGTACCATCGTGCCCTCCGGCGACCGCACGGGACTGGGCGAGATCGCCGCCGTCCTCGTCGTCATCGCCGTCACCATCGGCGTCTTCACCTTCGTGCGCGGCGTCGTCACCGTGCGCGTGCAGGCGCGCGTGGACAACGCCCTGCAGGCAGCGCTGTGGGACCGCCTGCTGGCGCTGCCTCCCTCCTTCTTCCGCGGCTTCACCGCCGGCGACCTCGCGACGCGCGTGATGTCCGTCAACGCGATGAGCGCCCTGTTCTTCGGCGGCGTGCTCGGCCTGCTGCTGGGGGCGGCGTTCTCACTCGTCAACCTCGTGTACGTGCGCGCCCTCAGCTCCGAGCTCGCGCTCCTCGCGCTCGCGCTCGTCGCGCTGGCGACCGTGGTGGCCGTGGCGGTCGCGTGGCTGCAACTCCGCGAGCGACGCCGGATCATGGCCCTGCAGGGCCGCCTCTCCGGCGTCGTCCTCCAGTTCGTCTCGGCAGTCGCCAAGCTGCGCGACACCGGGGCCGAGGAGCGCGCCTTCATGCGCTGGAGCGACGACTTCGTCGCCATGACGCGGCACACCATCAGGGCCAACAGGGTCACGATCGCCGGCAACGTCTTCAACGCCGCCTTCCCGCTGGTGGCCTCTGCCGCCGCTTTCGCCGTGTTCGCCTTCGTGCTCGGCGGCTCGTTCCAGACGGCTCCGTTCATGGCCTACACCGTGGCCTTCGCCCAGCTGCTGGCCGGTGTGGTCACACTGGGACTCGCGCTCGTCACCCTGACGATGGTCGTGCCGCTCTACGAGCGCACGCGCCCCATCCTGCAGGCGGTCCCGGAGGTGGACGAGAGCAAGGCGGACCCGGGCGTGCTGCTCGGCCACATCGAGATGGACGGCGTGACGTTCTCCTACGACCCGGAGGGGCCGCCGACCATCCGCGACCTCTCCCTCGACGTGCGGCCGGGAGAGTTCGTCGCCATCGTCGGCCCGTCCGGCGCCGGCAAGTCGACCCTCTTCCGCGTGCTCCTCGGCTTCGACACGCCGGACTCGGGCTCGGTGCACTACGACGGCAAGGACCTCCGCACCCTCGACCTGACCGCACTTCGGCGCCAGATCAGCACCGTGCTCCAGAGCGGTCGCGTGTTCTCGGGCTCCGTCCAGCTCAACATCGCCGGCGCCGCCCAGCTCACCCAGGACGAGCTCTGGCAGGCGGCCCGGGCCGCCGGGCTCGCGGAGGACATCGAGGCGATGCCGATGGGCATGTTCACCTACGTGGCCGAGGGTGGCGTCACGCTCTCGGGCGGCCAGCGGCAGCGGCTGCTGATCGCCCGTGCGCTGAGCTCCCGGCCCGCGATCCTGTTCTTCGACGAGGCCACGAGCGCGCTGGACAACCGCACGCAAGCCATCGTGATGCGCAGCCTGGAGGAGCTGAACGCGACGCGTGTCGTCATCGCCCAGCGGCTCAGTACGGTGCGCGCCGCCGACAGGATCTACGTGATCGAGCAGGGGTGCGTCGTACAGAGCGGCAGCTACGACGAGCTCATCGCCAAGCCCGGTCTCTTCCGCCGCCTCGCCGAGCGGCAGTTGGTATGAGACGGCGGCTCTGATGGTGCGCGAGCCGTCCGCTGTAGACGGGATGCTGCGGGCGGTGGCCGGCGGACTCCCCGGGTGATGCTTCCGAGCTCCGGGACGTACCTCCCGGCCGAGTGAATGGCGGCCTCGGGACTGGACCGCACAAGCCCACAACGCCGAGAGGCCCGGTGAACCTTTCGGTTCACCGGGCCTCTCGAGCGGATCAAAAATAA